>NZ_CP063056.1:1248367-1872550 GCF_015356115.1 Rodentibacter haemolyticus | reverse complement strand
GTTAAATACGGATTATCCCAATCACCCAATACACCTAAACGGATAAAATCTTTCTTTTGTCCTTCCACTTGCTCCGCTGCATATTCTCGACATTTTTGACGAAACTCCGCCGCCGAAACTTTCTCATTCGGTTTTCCCACCAAACCTTCTACTTTTAATTCAATCGGCAAGCCGTGGCAATCCCAGCCCGGAATATAAGGTGAATCAAAACCTAATGCGGTTTTGGATTTAATGATAATATCTTTCAGAATCTTATTGACAGCATGACCGATATGAATACTGCCGTTCGCATACGGAGGACCATCATGCAAAATAAAGGATTTTTTGCCTTTGGAAGCCTGACGAATTTTTTGGTAAAGATTTTTCTCATACCAATTTTTTAGCATCACAGGCTCGCGTTTCGCTAAATCGCCACGCATCGGAAAACCTGTTTCCGGTAGGTTAAGGGTGTTTTTGTAATCAGCTGTCATTTTATTTCCCAATTTTTACATTTTTAAATTCTTACTAAAAAACGCTTTCGCTATTTCTACATCACATTCAATTTGCGCTTTTAAATCATCAAAAGACGGAAATTTTATTTCATTTCTAATTTTATGGCAGAACTCAACTTCAATATGTTCGCCGTAAATATCTCGTGAAAAATCAAATAAGTACACTTCCAGTAATTGAATCGTCCCATTGATTGTCGGGCGTTTGCCGATATTTGCCACACCATTGAAAAACTCGCCGGATTTTAACCACACTTTAACGGCATACACGCCCTTAACCGGGTTCACTTGGCGGTGTAAACGAATATTTGCCGTGGGGAAACCGATGGTTCTCCCTAATTTATTGCCGTGAATCACCCGCCCGAAAATTCGATAAGGTTTACCGAGCAAACGTTCTGCCAAAAGTAAATTATCGGCGGCAAGGGCTTCACGAATCGCCGTACTACTAATGCGTTGTGCATTAAAACAGAAACTGTGATTATCTTCCACCGTAAAACCAAACCGTTTGCCTGCTTCCTGCAACATAGTAAAGCTGCCTTGGCGATTCAAACCGAATCTGAAATCATCACCAATACTTAAAAATTTTACATTTAGCCGTTTTACCAGTCCGTCTTCAATAAATTGCGCCGGCGGCTGTTCGGCAAAAGTGCGGTCAAATTTTTGAACGACGACAAAATCAACTTTCGCTTGTTGCAGATAGTGGAGTTTATCACGCAAACGCATTAAACGCGCCGGTGCATTTTCAATCATAAAATATTCGCGGGGCTGCGGTTCAAATAACAATACCACCATCGGCAAATGTAACTCATCGGCTTTTTGGCGAAGATGTCGCAACACGGCTTGATGCCCTAAATGCACGCCATCAAAGTTGCCGATTGTTAGCGCACAACCTTGAGAAACACGACTTACATTACCTAGCCCGCGAATTAATTGCATGTCCTTATCCACGAAAATAACAGAATTTCGGCATTATAGCGGTAAGTTAGTTTCTTGTCAGCAAATGGTGCTTGCGAATCCCTAATAAAATCAATGTTATCGAATAAACAATCACAGCCAAGGCAATCAGCCAGCCCAACCAATACACACGCATCATAAAACTCATTATAGCCCACTCATTAATAGCCGGGACGTAATACCATACGACAGCGCCCATAGCGAGTGCGGCAAATAAAACTTTCACAAAAAAGACCGCACTTTTACGTGAGAAACGGTACACCTCCGTCTTCACTAAACCCCGATAAAGCAAATAGGCGTTGAGCGTCGCCGACATTGCAGAAGCAATCGCTAACCCGACATAACTAAACGGAATCGCTAACAAATTAAATCCCATATTGCTCACCATCGCGATAATACCGATTTTCACCGGTGTTTTCGTATCTTGGCGTGCGTAATAACCGTTTGCGAGAATTTTAATCAGCATAAAACTCAGTAAACCCGCATTAAACGCCCATAAAGAATAAGAAGCCGAATGCACATCATTTAGGGTGAAACTGCCGCGCATAAACAGGGTAAGCAGCATAGGTTGCGCTAACACCGCAATGCCGACGGCGGCGGGGACTCCGAGTAATAAAATCATACGTACTCCCCAATCCATCGTGTTACGAAAATCGACCGCACTTTGTGCTGAATCATCTTCACGATTAACGTGATGACGGGCAAGCGTCGGTAAAATTACCGTTGAAATGGCGATGCCAAATAAACCGAGAGGAAATTCAAGTAGGCGATCAGAATAGTAAAGCCAGCTGATAGAACCTGTCATAAGGAAACTGGCAATCACCGTATCCAGCAATAAATTAATTTGACTCACCGATACGCCGAATAATGCAGGAATCATTAACTTACGAATTTTCACTACGCCTTCATCGTGCCAAGCCCATTTGGGTTTCACTAACAGCCCGGCTTTTTTCATAAAGGGAATTTGAAACAAAAATTGCAATAAACCGCCAATGAAAATACCGATTGCAAGGGCAAGATCGGGGTTATCCATTTGCGGCGCAAGAAAAAGTGCGGTCGCAATCATCGCAATATTTAACAGCACGGGAGAGAAAGACATCACGCCGAATTTACCGAGCGTATTCAACACCGCACCGGACAACGCCACAAAGGTAACAAACCATAAATAAGGAAAAGTGATTTTGAGCAATAATGAGGCTTGTTCAAACTTATGGGCATCAGGACCATCATTTAACCAATCGGTAAACCACCCCATTCCGAATAAAGCGGCAACGAGGGGAGAGCCCACCATCGCAAGAAGGGTTACAATACTCACCAAACCGCCCAATGTTCCCGAGACCTTGCCGATAAATTCACGGGTTTTATCAAGATCACCTGATTTGCGATATTCCGCCAATACGGGAACAAAGGCTTGAGAAAACGCCCCTTCGGCAAATAAACGGCGTAGAAAATTGGGGATACGATTGGCAAATAAAAAGACATCTGCCGCCGCCCCGGCACCGATAAGATGAGCGATAACCACATCACGTACTAAACCTAATATGCGTGATAATAAAGTCATACTGCTGACAATCACACCCGATTTCAAAAGTCGTTTACTCAAAATACTGTTCTCTTAGCTGAAAAATTTTGTCTAATTGTATAGAAATTTTGTTTTTACGCTATATTCCGCCAAAAAAAACTGATAAAATCCGCCCCACATCGTTTGTGTGAGCCCCTATTGAAAGCGCTTGTGAAAATAACGATGCTTACTTTCGGTTGTGTCTCACCGAAATCAACACAAATATTTCATTGACAAAAGTATAAAAAATCGGCATATTGACGCCCTTTATTTTGTCTATCAATCAACAGAAATTTTAGGAGTTTGACCTTGGCTAATATCAAGTCAGCAAAAAAACGCGCGATCCAATCTGAAAAACGTCGCCAACACAACGCAAGCCAACGCTCTATGATGCGTACTTACATCAAAAAAGTCTATGCTCAAGTAGCGGCAGGTGAAAAAGCAGCAGCCGAAGCAGCATTCGTTGAAATGCAAAAAGTTGTTGACCGTATGGCATCTAAAGGCTTAATCCACGCCAACAAAGCAGCCAACCACAAATCTAAATTAGCTGCACAAATCAAAAAGTTAGCGTAATTAAAACAGCTTGAAAAAAACCGCACTTTAAAGGTGCGGTTTTTTTATCGCTTAAAATTAAGTAAAAAAGTGCGGTCAATATATTCAAAATATCCATTATTATGTGGCAGTTGCACAAATCATTATAGGGAGCGGTTAGGTGAAACCGCAGCGCACCGTAATGAAATCGATTGATAAATCTTACTGCTTCGCCTAACGCTCCCTACCCTTATAAATCGCCCAGTTTCTAACTTCCCTGCCCAGAACTCGGCTTACGGCGTTTTCCGATATTTTTTGTCTCTTTATGACGTAATTTTACCTTTTTCTTCATATCGGTTTTTTTCCTTTCTTCCCGTTTTTCTTTAATTCGCGCTTTTTGTTTTTTGCTGACGGATTTTACTTCACCGTCTTTGGGTGGCTTAGTGCGAGGTTCTAATCCCTCTAAAATACGGGATTTTAAAATTTCTTCCGTATAACGTTTAATTTTGCCGAGTAATTTATAATCGTGCGCTTCCACAAAAGAGACTGCCGTGCCTTTTTTGCCGGCACGTGCCGTGCGTCCGATACGGTGCAAATAAGTATCAGCACTGTATGGAAGGTCAAAATTCATCACGTGGGTAACATCATCAATATCAATGCCCCGTGCTGCCACATCCGTTGCCACCAACACCGCTACAACGCCTGATTTAAGTTTATCAATGGCGTTATTGCGCTGAGTTTGCGCCATTTCACCTTCCAAATAAGTGGAACGAATCCCGCGTTTACGCAACGTTTCGGACAACTCTCGAGCCTCTTCACGACGGCGAACAAAGACAATCCCTCGGCTTATTTCTTCCGTCTCGATAAAACGGGCAAGCAATTTGATTTTGTGTTCTTTACTATCTGCGTGGTAATACCATTGATTGATTTTTTTACGTTCACGGCGGCTTGGTTCAGCCACCACTTTTACCGGATCATTCAACAAGCGTTCCGTAAAATCGATCAATAATTCTCCTTCAAGGGTGGCAGAGAAAAGCAAGGTTTGTTTGCGCCAACGGGTTTCCGCCGCAATTTTTTCCGCATCTTGTCCAAAGCCCATTTGTAACATTCTGTCCGCTTCGTCAAAGATCAAAATTTCCACCGAACGACAATCAAAATTTTCCTCTTGAATATATTGCAACAACCGTCCCGGCGTTGCTACCACAAGATCTTGATTGGTATTGAACACTTCACCGTGATTCTGATACGCCACACCACCGGTAATCGTTGCAATTTTCAAATGCGTAAATTGCGCTAATTCTTCCGCCTGTTCCGCCACTTGCATTGCCAATTCACGCGTTGGTGTCAGCACCAAAATACGCGGTGGCCCGGGTTTACGGCGGGGAGTATCCAACAAATGTTGTAATGCCGGCAATAAAAACGCAGCGGTTTTCCCCGTGCCGGTTGGTGCAGAGCCCAGCACATCACGCTCTTCCATCGCAGCCGGAATAGCTTCAAGTTGGATCGCTGTCGGGCGGGAATAACCTTTTTTATCTAGGGCTTTGAGAAGTTCGGGGGAAAGATCGAATTGTTCAAATCGGGATAAATTCATTATTATATGATTCTTTGTTAAAATTGACGCGGATTATACCCGAAAGCCCACCTAAAGTGCGGTCAATTTACGAAATATTTTATGATTTATGAACGGTTTCACCTTTAAACAATTTCATATCAATCAACAACAATGTGCAATGAAAGTCGGCACAGACGGCATTTTGCTCGGCGCTTGGGCAGGTGTATCCAAGTGCAAAAAAATCTTAGATATGGGCTGTGGAACAGGATTATTGGCATTAATGTTAGCGCAACGCAGCACGCCCGATTGCCACATTTATGCCGTGGAATTGGATACGCTTGCCGCACAACAAGCGCAAGAAAATATTGATTGTTCACCTTGGCAAGCACGCATTAAATTGATTCAAGACGATGTCTTGCATTTTTTGCGAACAACTCAAGAAACTTTTGATCTCATCGTGGCAAATCCCCCTTATTTTGAACAAGGTTTCGCCTGTAAAAATGAAGAACGGGAACTGGCGCGTTACACGCAACAAAGTCATTCGGAATGGCTTCATTGTGCGGAATCTCAGTTATCGGAACAAGGCAAAATTAGTTTTGTATTGCCTTATGAGGCAGCAAAAAAACTTGAAAAATCGACCGCACTTTATTGCATAAAAAAAACGGAAATCATCACTAAAATCGGCAAACCACCGCAACGTATTCTTATCACCTTTGCCAAGCAGCCTTGCCTTTTCGAGCAGGATCAACTCATCATTTACGATGAAAACAACCGCTATACAGCAGAGTTTATCGAATTAACTAAAGATTTTTATCTAAAATTTTAACTAAAAGGGGGCAAACTAACCCCTCACTTTTTAATAACTTATGTTTTATGATTTTTCTTTGAGCATTTCTACCATTTGTTTCAGAAGAAGATTTTCACTACGTAAATTGTCAATAATCTCATTTTTATACTTTAACTCAACTTTCAATTTTTCATTTTCCTCAACTACCACTTCTGAACCATTATAGTAGTTATTATTATCACTAAAGAGATAAAACAACCCTTTTTCTTTTGCAGAATAAAGTTCGGACACATTGATATTAAAAATTTGAGCAATACGCTCTAACTTATCTAAACTCAATTTAGTAATACCTCTCTCGATTTTTGAATAAGCATTTACTGAAATATTTAGTTTTTCTGCTAATTCTTCCTGAGTTAGTTGATTCATTTCTCGCATAGTACGAATAGTATCTTGAACTTTCATAGCAAATCTCTCTGAAGTTGATAAATATTGATTAAAAGGAGATAAATACACATCAAAGGTTTATGTAAAAACAGCCTCCTGAAGTATAACATGTAAAAAAGTAATCATTAAACTTCACATAAGGAAAAATAAAATGAGTAACGAAACTACAACAACAATTCTAGGCGTACCTTTAGTAGTTGTATGGACTATTGCTCCATTATATGCAGCATACAAAGATTTCCAACATGGAAATTTCTTCCTAGCATTAATTGATTATACTTTTTTTCCAATAGGTCTTATTAGAAGTCTTATGTTTGCATTTGGATAATATGAAAAAATTCATCTTTTATTTGTTTTGTATAATATCTATCAATGCAAACAGCATGACTATTGAACAACAAGGAAAGATCTTAAGTGCATTAACACCTAAGAATTCAAAAGAAATACTTAAAAAAACTTGTATGAATGTTATTGTGCCAGGATTTGAACAGTATTTTCACATTAAGATACCTTATTCTAAAAAAAGCAAAGGTTGTGACTGTTACGCCCAAAGTATTCTCGATGAATTTAGCTGGAATGAGGTAAAATTAATTGCTATTGGCAAATACGATTCCGTATACAATCGACAAAATAGAGTAGATAAAGTATTCCATTCTTGTTTTCTCTAATTAGCCTTTTAGTAGGCGAACTCAAAAGTTCGCCTTTCTTGCCCCAAGGTGCGGTTAGTTTTTAGCCTATTTTGACAACTTCGTCCAGTTGTAATAACCATAAATAGAGTTCAGCAAATAGGCGGAATACATTAAATACATTGCCGGTGTTTCAGCCCAAAGTGCTATGGAAAGAATGTTTAATGCGATCCATAGTAACCATTGTTCACGATAACGCAATATCATCAACAATTGTGCAGTCACCGTTATCACGGTAGTTAAGCCGTCCAACCCTGTTGAACTTCCACCTGCGGCTTGCAAGGCTTGTACGAATAGCAATGTGCCGACGGTTATCGTCACCAGTAAAATCCCCCAGCCTTTTAGCGTTAAGGTCTTTGCCATTACACTTTCGCCGCCATTATCATTTTGCATATTATTTTTCCACATAAAATAACCGATAAACTGCGCCGGCAAATACACATAAAGCACGGTATTCATTTCGCCTAAGAAATTTGCTCCCCAAGCAACGTAAAAGTAGGTATAAGCAAAAATTAAGCCGAAGAAATAGTTACTGATTTTTCCTTTACTCACAAACACTACGCACAAAATGCCGGAAATACCGGAAATCATCGCCAACCAAGAATCCGGTGTTTGTGTATATACCCAAATTTGCGCAATGATAAACACGGCAAGCCAAATGATCTCAAAAGGTTTCCAGCCAGACAGAAATTCGCGTTTAAAACGTTCAGACCAATCCATAATTTACTCCGTGAGATAAAAATTCGGATTATGTATTAATTTCACAAATCATCGTAGGGTGGGCAACTTGTTGCCCACCGAAAATGTCGTGGTTAAAACGGTGGGCAACAAGTTGCCCACCCTACCCAATAAATGTTGAAAATAAAATTTTCTTTGTGCAACTACTACATAATAATGTAAAAATTTGTGTCATTTTTACACCGCACTTTTTTAAAGTAAAGGACTGATTCACAAGAATCCCGTAATTATGAAGTAGATCACGTTTTTTCATTGCTTTCCCTTTCAATCGGACTAAAATAGCCGCCCTAATTTTAATAAATGGAAAAACAATATGATGCCTTTTGCCCTTGGTCAGCGTTGGTTAAGTGAAAGTGAAAATAATCTTGGATTAGGTGTAGTTACCGCTTTTGATGCCCGCACGGTGAGTCTCCACTTCCCTGCGGCGGATGAAAGCCGTATTTATTCGATAGCGCAAGCGCCACTTACCCGCATTCAATTTAACAAAGGCGAAACGCTAACACATAAAGCTGGTTGGCAAGGGAAAATCATTGATATTCAGTCCCTAAGAAATCTAAATTGTTACTTGGTAGAAAATCCGCAAGGCGAGCAGGTAGTTGTGCAAGAAAGCGATATTTCCCCTCTCGTCTCTTTCAGCTCGGCAAAAGATCGTCTTTTTTCCGCACAATTGGATCGCAGCCATCATTTTGCATTACGTTATCGCACGCTGAGACATCAACAAGCACAATTTCAATCACCACTCCGTGGGTTACGCGGTATTCGCGCGGGTTTAATTCCTCATCAATTGCATATTGCCGCCGAAGTAGGTAAGCGTGTGAATCCCCGCGTGCTACTTGCCGATGAAGTGGGATTAGGAAAAACCATTGAAGCCGGAATGATTCTACAAAATCAATTGTTCGCCGAAAAAGTGCAACGCGCCCTTATTCTCGTACCGGAAAACTTGCAACATCAATGGTTAGTTGAAATGCTACGCCGCTTTAACTTACATTTTTCATTATTTGATGAAGAGCGTTGTGCCGATTTCGTTACCACGGGAGAAAACCCCTTTGCTTCGGAATCCTTGATAATTTGTGCGTTAGATTGGTTGGTCAATTCCCCAAAACGTGCCGAACAAGCCCTCGCCGCCGGTTTTGATTGTTTAATTGTCGATGAAGCCCATCATCTTGTTTGGCACGAAGATGCACCGAGTCACACTTATTTATTGGTAGAACAACTCGCACAGGCTATTCCTTCCGTATTATTACTCACCGCGACTCCTGAACAATTGGGGCAAGAAAGCCACTTCGCCCGCTTGCGATTGCTCGATCCCGAACGTTTCTTCGATTATGCCGTATTCCAAAAAGAGCAAAAAAATTATCAACCTGTCGCAAATGCGGTGCAATCATTGCTGGCGGATAAATCGCTAAGTGCGGTTGAAAAAAACCATATTTCCGATTTGTTAAATGAACAAGATGTAGAGCCGCTGTTCCGCGCCATTGATTCCCATAATGACGAAGAGCAGCAATCTGCCCGTCAGGAACTCATTCAAAGCCTTATCGATCGTCACGGTACCGGTCGCATACTGTTCCGCAATACCCGTCAAGGGGTAAAAGGTTTTCCACATCGTATTTATCATCAAATTACGCTCACCGCGGAAAGCGAAAGCCAAGTTCAAGATGATAAAATGCAATGGCTTTTGAATTTCCTTAAAATGCAACGCGATGAAAAAATTTTCGTCATTTGCCAAAGCGCACAAACGGCAATCCGCTTAGAACAACTTCTGCGTGAAAAAGAAGCGATTCGTGCGGCAGTATTCCATGAAAAAATGTCTATTATCGAACGTGATCGTGCCGCCGCCTACTTTGCCGATATGGCGCAAGGGGCGCAGGTGTTATTGAGTTCCGGTATCGGTTCGGAGGGGCGTAATTTTCAATTCGCCAATACGTTGGTACTATTTGATTTACCGCACAACCCTGATTTATTAGAACAATGTATCGGGCGTTTGGATCGTATCGGTCAAGCCCGTGACGTACAAATTTACGTTCCTTGTATGGAAAACTCTGCCGATTATGCGCTGGCGCGGTGGTATCACGAAGGCTTGAATGCCTTTGAACAAACCTGTCCAATGGGTATGACGCTGTTTGAACATTTTTCCGAACCGCTACAAAAAGTGCGGTCAAATTCAACCGCACTTTCGGATATGGATAAACTCATTACCGAAACGAAAAAAGCACGGGAAAAATTAAAACGAGAACTGGAACAAGGACGTGATCGGTTGTTGGAACTCAATTCCAACGGTGGCGAACAGGCGCAACAATTAGCGCAAGAAATTGCGGCACAAGATAACGAAGTCGAATTAGTGAATTTTACGCTGGATTTATTCGACATTATCGGTGTAGAACAAGATGATCTCGGTGAAAATAGCCTCGTTATCACACCTACCGGCACAATGCTTGTACCGGATTTTCCGGGGCTGAAGGAAGAGGGGGTTACGGTAACCTTTGATCGCAATCTCGCCCTTGCACGTGAGGAATTAGAATTTTTAACTTGGGATCACCCGATGATCCGTCAAGGCATTGATCTTATTGCTTCAGGCGATATCGGCAAAGCGGCAATGGCATTACTCATCAACAAGCAATTACCGGCTGGTACTTTGTTATTAGAAGCGGTTTATGTAATAGAAACCCAATCACCGAAAGGATTACAGCTAAATCGTTTCTTACCGCCAACCCCGATTCGCCTATTACTTGATAGCAAAGGCAACAATATTGCCGAACAGGTCGCTTTTGAAACCTTACAAAATAAACTCAAACCGCTCGGCAAAGATGTGGCAAATAAAATGATCAAAATGGCCCGTCCAACCTTGGAACAATTACTGGTGATGGGAGAAGAGAAAGTGCAATCTCTCGCACAAACCGCAATTTCCGAAGCAAAACGTTCTGCCGATTACGCATTGACTGCCGAGCTCAACCGGCTACAAGCCTTACAAGCCGTTAATAAAAACATTCGTCAAAGCGAAATTGATATTTTGGAAGCGCAACGCCTGCAATCCTTGCAGGAACTTGCCAAAGCCACATGGCGATTGGATAGCCTACGCGTCATTATCACCAATAAGGAATAATTATGGCACTGATTGAATATAATCCCCCACAGGATCCTTATCTGGATCTTATTTATCAGGATAACTATATTTGTGCGGTAAATAAACCGAGCGGCTTACTTTCCGTGCCGGGTAATCAACCTCAATATTACGACAGCGTGATGAGCCGAGTAAAAGAAAAATTCGGTTTCTGCGAACCGGCACACCGCCTTGATATGGCAACCAGCGGGATTATTTTATTTGCCTTGAGTAAAGCCGCCGATAAAGAGCTTAAACGCCAATTCCGTGAACGCGAACCGCAAAAATATTATCAGGCCCTTGTGTGGGGTCATTTGGCACAAAACAGCGGCGAAATCGATTTACCGATGATTTGCGACTGGGAAAACCGCCCCCGCCAGCGTTTAGACTTTGTATCCGGCAAAAGAGCGGTCACAAAATTCAATGTTTTAGAACGTTTACCTAATAACAGCACGCGCGTAAAACTCACACCGATCACCGGACGTTCTCACCAACTTCGCTTGCATATGCTGGCACTGGGACACCCTATTTTAGGCGATAAATTTTATGCACATCCTCAAGCGAAAAGGATGTCGCCCCGCCTTTGTTTACACGCCGAGATACTTCGCATTACACACCCGATAACCGGCGACCCCATCACATTTCACGCTGATGTGGATTTTTAATCAAAAAGTGCGGTCACAAAATCTTTAGATTTTGAACCTTGGCTTTGCCAACGATGCCGTAAGGCATAACCATCGTTCAAAGCGATTGTGTATAATTTTCACCGTATTTTTCGGTATTATGTAGCACTTGCGCAAATCATTGTGGGATAACGTTAGGCGAAGCCGTAACGCACCGTAATGAAATTTATTGACAAAAAGGCGTGCTACGCCTACGGCTAACACACACCCTACCTCAAAATATTGAATATAAAATTTTCTTTGTGCAACCGCATAATACCGATATTTTTATATCCCGTTCTTTTCCAACAAAAATTCAATCACTGTCTGAACCTTTCGTACTTTTTGAGCCTGTTGTAAATAGTACAAATAAAGCGGCGGATATTCTCGCCAATGGGCTTGCAGGATTGGAACAAATTCTTCTTTGTCGGCAAAAGTTTGCATATTAGGTTCAAAAATACGCCCGATACCTAAATCTTGACGAGTCGCATCAGCAATAATTTCCGGATCATTGCACAACAATCGCGTGTCGATATTTAAGGCGGTTTCCAACCCGTTAATATTAAGAACCAACGGTTCAATACGGTTAGAAGAAATAAAACGGTAGCCGATGAGTTGATGTTCGCTCAGATCTTGCGGCGTTTTCGGTTTTCCCCGTTTTGCCGCATAAGCCTTACTCACATACAAACCCTCTTTGAAAGCAGGTAATAATTTTCGAGCAATCATTCCCTCATCTATCCGATTACCGAAACGAATACCGAGATCAACTCCTTCCTCTAATAAATTTACCAAAGCATCATTCAGTGAAATTTCCAACTGAATTTTTGGGTAACGTTCGCAAAATTCCGCCAAATACGGACGAATAACTAGTTGATAGGCAAAACGGGACATCGTTATCCGAACTATACCTCTTGGCTCAGCATTAAAATGTTGAATTTCATCTAACGCTTGATTAAGCGTCATCATTGCCTCTTTGGTACGTTCAAGCAGCTGTCGCCCCGCATCGGTAAGTTGAATATTGCGTGTGGTACGGTGAAAAAGCGGTACGCCGATTTTTTGTTCAAGCAATTTTAATGATTGACTAGCGGACGGCACGGCAATTTGTAATTTACGCGCTGCCGCAGAAATACTGCCTTCTTTAGCAATTGTTTGAAAGACATTAAGCTGCCCGTAGTAAGAATTATCCTGTTGCATTATTAGTTTTTACCTAATAGTAATTTTATCTTTATCTGTCTAATCATCATAATTATTTTACGTATAATACGCAACATCAAATGAGATATGAACAAAAAGGAAAACAAAATGAAAAACGTACTTATTGTATCAGGCCACCCGGATTTAAATACTTCAGTCGCTAACAGCGAAATTTTACAAACCATCGAAAAAGCCTTACCCAATGCCAAAATTCACCGCTTAGATAGTCTTTATCCAAACTATCAATTTGATATAGAAGCGGAAAAAACGGCAATCTTAGCCGCGGATATTATCGTATTCCAATTCCCTTTCTCTTGGTATTCCGTACCGGGATTAATGAAATTGTGGATAGATAAAGTATTCGTGCATGGCTTTGCGCACGGCTCGACAGCGAAAATCGGTGGTAAAAAATTAATTATTTCCACCACCACGGGTGCCCCAGCCGAAGTCTATCAAAAAGACGGTTTTTTCAAACACAGGGTGGAAGATTATTTACCCCAATTTGAAACCTTCGCAACCTTATGTGGATTAGATTATCAAGATCCTGTCATTACTTGCGGCATAAGCTATGTAGGACGTAATGAAGCAAAAATCGCCGAACAAAAAACCATAGCACAAGATCATGCTGCACGTTTAATTACAGCAATTGAAAAAGCCGCTGCAGAATAATTAGTCTTTTTACCTTTTAAATAGCATTAAATAAGGAAAAACAATGTACATTATCAATATCACCGTCAAACCTACTCTTTCCGAAGAAAAACAAAACGCACTTTTTCCAATCCATGCGGAATGGTTTAAAAAATACTTTCAAAACGGCAAATTTTTAATACTCGGTCCTTACATCGACACCGAAGCACACGCCGGCGTGATTTTTGCCGAAACCGAAAACCGCGAAGAACTACAAAAAATCTTGGAAGAGGATTGCTACTATCCCGATCTCGCCGACTATGATATTCGTGAGTTTGCCCCAAAAATGATCGCAGCGGATATTACTGAAGCGATAAAAGTATAATAAGGAATAGTTTCAATCATGGTCGAGCTTACTTGATATTCCGCCTAATTCATACTCAAAGGAACTTATTTCACTGTCATACTATCGTCATATTTACCATATATTCTCTTTATAAAATTAAATGAAAGAGGAAAAAATGTATGAAAAACAAACAGCTTTTAACTATATTGAGTTTAACCTTAGGTATGACAAGCGTTGTTCAAGCCGCCTTTGAAGTACCGGCTGAACTATCTGCACATGCTGTATTACCTGCAAATGCCGTTGTTTCGGTGCCGAATAATGCACCAAATGATTTAAAAACGGCTGGAAAATATACAACATTTAAACGGATAGAAAAATTACAATCAGTGCAAGGAAAATCGAAAGATCGTGAAACCGGTCATTTTTTACCAATTCAAAATCAACCCCGACAAGGACACTCCGGAATCAAAGTCATCGGAAAAGATACGGTATGGCTCCTTACAGATAATGGATTTGGCAGTAAAGCAAATTCAGCCGATTCAATGCTTTACTTAAACCAATACAAAGTTGACTGGTCACAAGGGCAATTTAAACCAATTAAAACTGTCTTTTTATCCGATCCGGATAAAAAAGTACCGTTTCGTATCACTCATGAAGATACTAAGGAAAGATATTTAACCGGGGCGGATTTCGATACGGAAAGCTTTCAAATCATCGGTGATAATATTTGGATTGGTGATGAATTTGGTCCTTACCTAATTAAAGCAAATTTAGATGGAAAAATATTATCCGTGTTTGAAAGTGAAGTGGACGGAATAAAAATTCAATCTCCCGATCACAGCCAAATTGTCTCACCGAGTAAACCAAACGAACATTATAAAAATGTTAATTTAAAACGTTCGAAAGGTTATGAAGGAATGGCGGCCTCACCTGACAATAAATATCTTTACCCATTATTAGAAGGTCCTTTATGGGATGAAAATAAACAAAGTTGGGAAACCAAAGATGGTAAAGTTTCATTACGTATTTTAGAGTTTGATGTTGATAAACAAAAATGGACGGGACGTTATTGGTTTTATCCTTTAGAAAATGAACATAACGCTATCGGTGATTTTAATATGATTGATGCTGAAAACGGTTTAATTATTGAACGAGATAATGGAGAAGGAACGCTTGATAAAGCCTGCAGAAATCTTGAAGACACAACACATTGTTTTTCCGATCCGGCAAAATTTAAACGTGTTTATAAGATAGCGTTTTCTGATAACAACGTTGGTAAGGCAGTAAAAAAAATTGCTTACATTGATTTACTCAAAATTGCCGATCCAAATAAAATCAGTCTAAAACCATTAACCGGAGAAGTATTCACATTTCCATTTTTTACTATTGAAAACGTAGATATTGTGGATAATGAGCACATTATTGTCGGTAATGATAATAACTTTCCGTTTTCATCCAGCCGCGAACCTAATCGTCAGGATGATAACGAATTAATTTTACTGAAAGTACCGGCATTACTCAGTGCTGAGTAGTCGCAAAGCCTAACTAAACCAACCGCACCTTTATATTTCACTAAAAACAAAAGTGCGGTTATTTTTTGACGCTTTTACTGCTCTTCTTTAAATAGAAGTTAATCTCAATGTTTTTGAGTAATTGATAATAACCGACAAAAGCCACCATAATCTTAATATATAATAAACCTAATCTCTACGTTTTAGAGTTACACATAATATTATTTTTAGCTTTGTGTGCTTGCTACACACATGATGATTTCCTCTTACTTAAGAAAAAAACAATGAAAAAATTATACAAAATCGCTTTGAGCGATTGTTATACCTTATGGCACCATTGGCAAAGTCAACGTTCAAAATCTAAAAATTTTTTGACCGCACTTTTAGGACTAACGATGGCAATAACAGTAAACGCAAATCCAATCATCAATCTATTTGAACTCGGCATAAAAGAAGGGGCGACCGAAAAATATGATGCCGTTGCCGAACACAATATAACGACCTCAATACAAATCGAGAAAGGCACGCTGGCAATGTATTCGGTAAAGCAAAAAGCAAATCCGAATATGGCATATATGGTGGAAATCTATGCCGATCAAACCGCCTATGAAGCACACCGTAATTCACCGCAATACAAGGCATTTTTACAAGCATCTCCTGAAATTTTAACAGATCACAAAAAACGTATTGTGCTCAATGCACAATTTCTAGGGGATAAAAAGGTACAGCAAAAAGTCGAAACGCGGACAAATCTTGTTACGGTGGAAGTCAAACCGGAAGATAATGCGAAATTTAAAGCCATTGTTGCGGCGGAAATGGCGCAATCTTTAAAACGGGAAGAAGGCGTTATTGCAATGTATGCGGCGACAACGGAAGAAAATCCCAATAAATGGTTTTTCTTTGAGATTTATGCCAACGATGCGGCTTATGAAAATCACCGCAACACTCCCCACTTTAAAGATTATATTCAACAAACAGGCAATATGTTGAAAGCGAAAGATTATGTGGAAATTCAACCGGCGTTTTTAGAAAATCAGGGGGAATTGAATTTTATTCAACCTTAAGGGAAGGGTTAAAGTAGATTAATCCTAAATTTCACTGCATTTTGCAAGGTTTTAAGCTATTTTTTGTTTCCAAAAATTAAACCGAAATTCACATTCTTTCAAAAACAAGGAAAGTGTTTTCGGTTTATTCCGTTGTGTTTTCCGAGCCTTCTTGGCTTTTCAATACGTTGATGTGTTTTTGTTGCACTGCGAATCGTTCAAAGATGTAATCAAGCTGATATTAACAACTTTCCGTTCTCATACGAATCGTTTCTAAAGTATCATCAATTAATAACTGTCCATTAACAAACACAGTACGCAATTGATTTTTTTGACCATTTAACGCCTGCAGAGGGATCGTTTGCCATTGATGTTGTTGTTTAACCAAGGCGAGCAAACCTTTTTTAGAACGCTTTGCCTGACCGGTGATCGGGTCTTTATACACGTCTTGCCATTGACCTGCGATATTCACCGCACTTGCTTTCATCGCCCAGCTCATCGTATCTCGGTTTACTTGTTGCAATAATCCCCCACCCATTCCAAAATTCACGTTATCAACGCTAAATCCGTGAGCCATTATTGATTCTAGAATCGGCACGATTGAATTACTATTAATCCCGTCTCCTTGAATAAGCCGTATATAATCAGGCAACACCCGATAACCTTTGCTATTCAAGGTTGAACCGAATTTACGCGCTAAAATCTCTAATGCTCGGCATATTACTTCGGCAGGATCGCCGCTATCCGGGCGGATAACTAAAGTTCCCCCGAGTCCCTTTACTTTATCTTTAAGCTGTTCTCCCCAAATGTGCTCCAGTGCATACCAAAGATCATAACTATCAGAAACAACCGCATAAATTTTATCTTTACCGGCGAATTGATTTAACATATTTTCATAGGCATCAATTTCTCTTTCTTTGCCCCATGAGGTTATCGTGCTATGTTCTGCGGCGGGAATCGAAAAAGCAGGCATTTGCTCCGCATTATACCAACGGCGGGCGGCAACTAATGCAGAAACACTATCCGTTCCCATAAAATTAACCAAATGAGCCAAACCGCCTAAAGCAACGGTTTCTAGACTAGAAGCCCCTCTTGCGCCGAAATCATGTAATTTAAATAATAAGTTATCTAAATTATCGGCAGATTTTTCAAGTGCCTGTTTAATCTTCTGTTTACAGAAATAAGAAATACTCGCCACCGTGGAAGGATACCAAATTGCACGTAATAATGCGGTTTCCAGATATCCTGTCAGCCAGAAGAACTCAGGATCGGTATTAACAATCTGGCAAACCACATTACCTACCGGTAACACCGTCCCTTCCGGAACAGCTTCTATTTTTAATGGTAAAAACCCTTGATATTTCTCAATTAAACGCTGCCAACCAAGACGGTTAAACGGCAACCCGTGCAGGTTTAACACAATTTCCGCCTCTTCAATATCCCGTTGGGTAACAGGAGTTAATAAATATTCTTTGATAAAGGCTTGTAAACCAAAAAAAACAACATCAAGCTTTCCGCTACGCGCCTCAACATAATAAGAGACATATTCCGTATTAGGCGGGTATTGTAACCAATGAGACGCCTTATAACTGTCAACATTTAAGATAAGATTTAAAAAATTAGATGTGTACATTCCATTTAACTCATTTAAATTAAAAGGTCTAACCTAGATTAGCCCTAAATTTCACAGGGTTTTAAGCTGTTTTTTAATATCCCAAAGGTAAACCGAAATTCACATTCTTTCAAGGATAATAATGGAAAGTTTTTTCATTGAATACGATTTTGTTTCTTCTGACTAAATGAACGCTATCCGCGAGTTTACCCAACGACTTTTTCAGGCTCGCTTTGAGCTTATCCACGTCAATATTCGGGTTGGTTTGTGCGACTTCGTTATCCGAAAGTGCGGTCACTTTTGGCGAATTTTGTTCACGATTTTGTTTTTGCCCGCCAAATTTTCTGGCAAGTTCGCATCGTAAAACGCCGTCGGCATATTGATACAACCGAGCGATAAGTAGTTGTCGTTCGCCATAGCAGACTTCAACGCGGCGTGGCGTTCAGGTTTATTAATCAGACGATGAACCGCTAAAACCCCACCGCTTTTACCGCGGATAAGCTCACCGGTTTGTGGGTCGGTAAAGTCTATCTCCGCCCCACAAATTTACCCTATTCCCTTGCATTCTTTCTTCCTTAGTGCCAAACTCTCTCAAATTTTCAAAACAACGCCAAATAATGACAAAAAAAGCCAATACCTTACCTCATCAAGATCCCCATTATCAGCGGGAATTGAAAAAATACGGCAATCCCATTCCAAGTCGTGAGTTTATTTTAAATATCATTCGCGAAAATAATGCGCCGATGAATCGGGAAGAAATTTTGACCGCACTTTCTATTCATAATGAAGAGCAAATTGAAGCGATGCGCCGCCGTTTGCGGGCGATGGAAAATGACGGGCAACTCGTATTCACAAAGCGTAAACGTTACGCCCTACCGGAGAAATTAGATCTCATAAAAGGCACGGTGATCGGTCATCGTGAAGGTTACGGATTTTTGCAGGTGGAGGGGCAAAAAGAGGATTTATTTATTCCCAACCACCAAATGCAACGGGTTATGCACGGTGATTTCGTTTTAGTCCAAAGAGCGGGTTTAGATCGCCGAGGTCGGCGTGAGGTCCGTATTGTTCGCGTGTTAGAGAACCGAAAAAAACAAATTGTGGGGCGTTTTTTCTTAGAAAACGGTTTCGGTTATGTGGTGCCGGATGATAGCCGCATCGGGCGTGATATTTTGGTACCGAACGAACACCGCAACGGCGCACGTATGGGGCAGGTGGTTGTGGTGGAATTGCAAGAACGTTCCTCCAATTTCAGCCAACCGGTGGGGATTATCACGGAAATTTTGGGTGATAATATGGCGAAAGGAATGGAAGTGGAAATCGCTTTACGCAATCACGATATTCCCCATAAATTTCCAAGTGCGGTCGAAAAATACGTTAAAAAATTTACGGAAGAAGTGCCTGAAGAAGCGAAAAAAGGACGTATTGATTTACGCAATCTACCGCTCGTTACCATTGACGGAGAAGACGCTCGGGATTTTGATGATGCCGTATATTGCGAAAAACAGGGTAAAAGCTGGAAACTTTGGGTTGCCATTGCAGATGTGAGCTACTATGTACGATTGCACACCGCCCTAGATGCTGAAGCGCACAAACGAGGTAATTCCGTCTATTTCCCAAACCGTGTCGTTCCCATGCTGCCGGAAATCTTATCCAACGGCTTATGTTCGCTTAATCCGCAAGTAGATCGCCTATGTATGGTGTGCGAAATGCAAATTTCCGCTAAGGGCAAACTTACCGACTATCGTTTTTATGAAGCGGTCATGAACTCTCACGCTCGTTTAACCTATACCAAGGTGGCAAAAATGCTGGAGGGAGATACCGAATTACGTGAACGTTATGCCCCGCTTGTTCCGCATTTGGAAGCGCTTTATGATTTATATCAAGCCTTGCTTTCCGCCCGTCAACAGCGTGGTGCAATAGATTTTGAAACCGTTGAAAGCAAATTTATTTTCAATGCAATGGGACGTATTGAACGAATTGAACCAGTGATTCGGAATGATGCTCATAAAATCATTGAAGAATGTATGATTTTAGCCAATATTGCGTCTGCAAATTTTATGCAAAAAAACAATGAACCGGCATTGTATCGTATTCACGCCACGCCAAGTGAAGAAAAGCTCACTTCATTCCGCACATTTTTAAATGAGTTCGGTTTAACGTTAGAAGGCGGTTTAAAACCGATCACCAAGGATTACGCCGCCCTGTTGGAGAAGGTGAAAGAACGCCCTGATCACGAATTAATTCAAACGATGCTACTTCGCTCTCTTAGCCAAGCCGTGTATCATGCCGACAATATCGGGCATTTCGGTTTAGCCTTAGAAGAGTATGCACATTTCACTTCGCCGATTCGCCGTTATCCAGATTTAACACTTCATCGTGGTATTAAATATTTACTTGCCAAAAAACAAGGCACAAAACGCAAAACCACCGAAACGGGCGGCTATCGTTATTCCTTTGATGAAATGGATTTATTGGGCGATCATTGTTCAATGACCGAGCGCCGAGCCGATGATGCCACGCGTGAAACGGCTGACTGGCTGAAATGCGAATATATGTTGGATCACATAGGCAACGAGTTTAACGGCGTAATTTCATCCGTTACCGGTTTTGGTTTGTTTGTGCGTTTGAACGAACTGTTCATTGATGGTTTAGTGCATATTTCTACGCTAGAAAATGATTATTATCAGTTCGATGCCACAAAACAACGTTTGATCGGTGAAAACAGCGGTATGCAATATCGCTTGGGCGATAAAGTGCGTATTCGTGTAGAAGCCGTCCATTTAGAACAAAAAATGATGGATTTCTCTTTGCTAAGCAGCGAACGAAAAGCACGCCGAGCAGGAAAAACCACCAAAGAAAAAGCCAAGAAAATATTTAAAGAATTACCGTCAAAAATCGGAAAAAAGCGAAAAAGTGCGGTAAAAAAGAAAGAAGTTTCTAGCAAATCAAGAAAATCAAAGAAATAGTTATTTAGGAAGGTTGAAGGAATTATCACCATTTCGCACAGACAATCCAATCAATGCGAAAATGTCCGCTTCCACCACCTACAAAATTGAGAGAAAGAAAATTTATGTCAGAACAAATTTACGGTATTCACGCCGTCAACAGCATTTTAACCCATACCCCCGAACGTTTAATTGAGGTCTTTGTACTAAAAGGGCGCGAAGATAAACGCCTACAACCTTTATTAAACGAGCTATACACTATGGGTATCAGCGTGCAGTTTGTAAATCGCCAAACCTTAGATAAAAAAGCAAACGGTGAAGTGCATCAGGGGGTGATCGCTCGCGTGCAGGCGGCAAAAGAACTCAATGAAAATGATCTTGATGCCATTCTCAACAATAAACAAAATCCGCTTTTGTTGGTGCTTGATGGCGTAACTGATCCTCATAATCTTGGTGCTTGTCTGCGCACCGCAGATGCTGCGGGTGTAGATGCGGTTATCGTTCCGAAAGATAAATCGGCACAACTCACTTCTATCGCCCGTAAAGTAGCCTGTGGCGCAGCAGAAACCGTTCCGCTTATTCGGGTAACAAACCTTTCCCGCACGCTTCGTGAGCTACAACAAAATCATAATATTTGGGTAGTTGGTACGGCGGGTGAAGCCGCAGATACCATTTATCATACCAAGCTTAATGGTGCAATTGCGCTGGTTATGGGGGCGGAAGGGGAAGGTGTGCGCCGTTTAACGCGTGAGCATTGCGATCAACTCATCAGTATCCCTATGGCGGGATCGGTTTCTTCATTAAATGTCTCCGTGGCAACCGGTGTGTGTTTATTTGAAATTGTTCGCCAGCGTTTAAATTTCTAAAACCTCGGTATTATGTATCAGTCGCACAAAGAGAATTTTATCTCCAATCTTTATCGTGAGTAGGGGCGTTAAGCTTTGCATAACGCACCATTTCATCATAAAACCCTCTATTGGTGCGTTACGGCTTCGCCTAACGCACCTTACAATGTTTTGAGCAGGTGCTACATAATACCGTAAAACCTCTTAAAATATGACCGCACTTTGTAAAAATACCGAGCATTTTGGGCTCGGTATTTTTTATCGTGAAAGGTAAAATTACATTGATTTTCTTCCGAAAAGGAAAGATAAGACAAGCACGACAAATGATGGGATCAACCACGCCATCCCTGCCGAATAAAGCGGTAAATGCCCCAACAGATTTTCAATTGATTGAGGTAATAAATTCATATTCTTCAAACTATCACAGGCGCTGAAACAGAGAGTAACAAGCAAAGTAGAATAATAGCTGAATTGAATATTCGGCAATTTACTACGGATAATTTGTAAGAATACCAACATAATCGCGACAGGGTAAATTAATAACAATGCCGGAATAGTAATACGCAATAATTCCGTTAAACCTGTTTGTGCGATTGTGGTGGTTAAAATGGTAAAAACTACCACCCAAAACGGATAAGACAAACGAATATGGAATTTAGAGAAATAATCCGCACATGCACTGCTTACCCCTACAAGGGTCGTGAGATTTGCCAAAATAATGATGCCAGACATAATCCAGGTGCCACCTATTCCAAATAAGGCATTTACATAGCGAGAAAAAATTTGTCCGCCGTTCGTTGCCCCTTCTGCAACTTTTGCCCCTGTTGCCCCTAAATAAAATAACGAGAAATACAATAGGGCGAGCAAAAGCACGGAAATTAAACCGGCTGAAATCGTGTATTTCATTACTTTTTGCGTAGAGGATACATTCTTCACAGCCAATGCACGCGCGACAATACCGCCGAATGCAATCGCCGCGAGTACGTCCATCGTTTGATAACCGCTGATCAAACCTGCCGTAATCGCGGAATTTGTTACGTAGGCGTTGCTCGGTTCAACAATTTCCGAAAGAGGAGAAATCAACACATTCACGGCCACCACAACTAATAACACGAGGAGGGCCGGTGTCATAAATTTGCCTACGGTAGAGATAATCGTATTCGGGCGCAGCATAAATAGCATACCGATAAGATTAAAAATAAGAGAAAAGATAAAGTGTGTGCTACTGCTATCTTCCATAATGTTTAAGGGTAACCAAGCCATCTCATAGGCTACATTCGTCACCCTCGGCATAGCAAACAAGGAACCGATCACCAAATATAAGGTGGTTAAAAAGATAACTTCCGCCCATTTCGGTAAATCGCGCATAAGTTCTTCACCACGCCCAAGCACTGCCACCACAACTAAAGTGATAAATGGCATTAATACACCGGTTAAAACAAACCCTAAGGAGGCACTCGCCCAATGATGACCGGCGGAAAATCCTTCCATCGGTGGGAAAATAATATTTCCAGCCCCTAAAAAGAGTGCGAAAATCATCATCCCTAAAATAATAATATCTTTACGACCAAACATACATCTTCTCAATAAATAAAAAAGGGGGGTAAGTTTACTATAAAGACGAATATAACCCTAATCTCAACATGAAAAAATGTGAACAAAATCACATTATCGGTCTCACCATAAAAATATGCATTATTATGTAGCAGTTGCACAAAGAGAATTTTATTTCCAATCTTTATCGGGAGTAGGGTTCGTTAGCCGTAGGAGTAATATACCATTTCATCTGTCGGTGAGTTGCAGCTTCGCCTAACGCCCCCTACAATGGTTTGTGCAACTGCTACATAATGCCGAAAATATGTGAAAAATGACCGCACTTTTTTGTCTCGCTTTTCCGTATAAGCGAAAAACTGTGGTAATATCTGAAGTTCGTTAATTTTTTGTAAATTTATTTTTAACTTTTTTGGAGAGATTTTAGTGTTACCACTTATACAACGATTTTTTAAACTTGAATCCGCAGGAGGCATTTTATTGCTTTGTTCTGCATTAATCGCAATGTTTTTTGCCAATTCGCCTTTAAATGGCGCTTACAACGATTTCTTGAATTTACCGGTGAGCATTAAAATCGGTAGTTTCTCTATTGATAAAACACTGATTCATTGGATCAATGACGGCTTTATGGCGGTATTTTTCGTTTTAGTAGGATTGGAAGTAAAACGCGAGCTGTTAGCAGGCTCTCTTTCCAGTTATCAACAAGCCGTTTTCCCTGCCCTTTCAGCAATAGGCGGCATGGTGATCCCGGCTTTAGTTTATGTGTTTATCACGCACCAAGAACCAGCCTTTGCCAACGGCTGGGCAATCCCAATGGCAACGGATATTGCTTTCGCACTCGGCATTATGGCGCTTCTGAGTAAACAAGTCCCCTTGCCATTAAAAATCTTTTTACTCGCCCTAGCGATTATTGATGATTTAGGCGCAATTGTCGTCATTGCCTTATTTTTCTCTCACGGATTGAGTATTCAAGCGCTTATCTTTGCTGGGATTGCCATCGCCTTACTCATCACATTAAATCGCTTTAAAGTTACCGCGCTTTGCGCCTATATGGTAGCAGGCGTCATTTTATGGGCATCCGTATTAAAATCCGGTGTACACGCCACACTTGCAGGAGTGATTATCGGTTTCTGCATTCCGTTAAAAGGTGAAAAAGGCGAAAGGCCATTAGAAGACTTTGAACATCTGCTTGTGCCTTGGACTTCATTCCTCATTCTGCCGCTATTTGCTTTTGCCAATGCAGGAGTGAGCTTTGAAGGGATTGATTTATCAATGCTATCTTCACCGTTACTCCTCGCCATCGCCTTAGGTTTGATTATCGGTAAACCGATCGGTGTATTCGGCTTTAGCTATCTTTCGGTAAAACTCGGCATTGCGAAACTCCCGGAGGGAATTAACTTTAAACAAATTTTTGCAGTCGCAATTTTATGCGGTATCGGTTTTACCATGTCGATGTTTTTGGCAAGTCTCGCCTTTGAGGCAAACGCAGGCGAAAGTGTGAATGCGCTTTCACGCTTGGGGATCTTGCTTGGCTCTACGGTTTCAGCCCTTGTTGGATATTATTGTTTGAAAAAAACAACGTCCGTTTCCCATTAATAAACAATCAAGAAAAAAGACTTAGTGAGATCGTAAGGCTAAAAATATAACGGATAGAATACCGGACAGATTAAATGATCAAATCCATTTCGGTAGGTAAAACGATATGCTATCGGCTAATTAATTACTTCGGATTATCAGATTAGGGGGGGATACAGTTCCCCCCTGATTTTTATCTAGGGTATTAAAATTTTAGAGATTCGGCACACTAAGTGATTAATGAATCAAACAAGTTTACGCTGACTTTTTATGATTTTCATAAGCCGCTTTTACAAACCCGGCAAATAACGGATGACCGTCACGTGGCGTGGAAGTAAATTCCGGATGGAATTGACAAGCCACAAACCAAGGATGATTCGGCACTTCGATGATCTCCACCAATTTTTTATCCGCAGATAAACCTGTCACTTTCAAGCCTGCCTTTTCAATTTGAGGAAGCAAGGTGTTATTCACTTCGTAGCGGTGGCGATGACGTTCTTCAATAATTTCCGAACCATATAATTCACGCGCACGGCTGCCTTCGATTAAATGGCATTGTTGTGCTCCCAAACGCATCGTTCCGCCAAGATCCGAGTTATCGGTTCTAACCTCTGTATTTCCTTCCGCATCCTGCCATTCGGTGATTAACGCTACCACCGGTTGTTCGCAAGTGCGGTCAAATTCGGAGGAGTTTGCCTTGGCTAGTCCCGCAACGTTACGTGCATATTCAATCAATGCAATTTGCATTCCTAAACAAATGCCTAGGTAGGGAATGTGATTTTCACGCGCATACTGTGCAGTCATAATTTTGCCTTCCACACCGCGATAACCAAAACCACCCGGTACAAGAATACCGTCTATCCCCTTTAATACTTCTACGCCTTTGGTTTCTACATCTTGCGAATCAATGTATTTGATATTCACGGTTAGGCGATTGGTTAAGCCTGCGTGTTTTAATGCTTCATTCACGGATTTGTAGGCATCCGGCAATTCGATATATTTCCCGACCATACCGATGGTGACTTCCCCGACCGGATTCGCTTGTTTATAAAGCACTTGTTCCCATTCGGAAAGATCCGCTTCCGGACAATTCAAACGAAAACGCTCACATACGAAATCATCTAAACCTTGAGATTTTAATAATGCCGGAATTTGATAAATCGAATTGACATCCTTTAATGAAATAACCGCACGCTCCGGCACATTACAAAATAGTGCAATTTTCGCACGTTCATTCGGCGGAATCATTCGGTCAGAACGGCAGATCAATACATCCGGTTGAATCCCGATAGAAAGCAATTCCTTCACGGAATGCTGCGTCGGTTTCGTTTTCACTTCACCGGCTGTAGGAATGTAAGGAACTAAGGTTAAATGCATAAATAAGGTGTGTTCACGCCCCACTTGTACCGCCAGCTGACGTAAGGCTTCGAGGAAGGGTAAAGATTCAATATCCCCGACAGTGCCCCCCACTTCTACAATCACGACATCATGACCTTGCGCCCCGGCAATAACACGATCTTTGATTTCATTGGTAATATGCGGAATAACCTGAATGGTTGCCCCTAAGTAATCACCACGGCGTTCTTTACGTAATACTTCAGAATAGATTTTACCGGTGGTGAAATTATTACGTTTTGTCATTTTGGTACGAATGAAACGTTCATAATGCCCGAGATCCAAGTCTGTTTCAGCGCCGTCTTGAGTAACAAAGACTTCACCATGCTGTGTAGGGCTCATTGTCCCCGGATCCACATTAATGTAAGGGTCAAGTTTCATAATGGTCACGTTTAAACCACGCGCTTCTAAAATTGCCGCTAATGAGGCCGCTGCAATGCCTTTACCTAACGATGAAACCACACCACCGGTAACGAAAATATAATTTGTAGCCATAGAGAACCTAATCTTTGTTGGGATAGAAATGATTATAGCTAATCACTTTGCTTATATATTCCACCGAAAGTGCGGTCAGAAATCAAAGAGGATTAGCTATCAATAGACGGGACGGTAGTTTACCTGATTTGTTAAGGTAACTCAATGGAAAGCTAAGTTGATCTGTCTCTAAAAATTGGATTTATTAATTATTTTTGAATGAAATTACAAAGGCTGAGCCCGCTACGATACCGGAATCAGCCCTATAATCTATACGTCATTTTGGGCGACATCTATATTGCCTAATCGCCTAAAATTACATCTGCATATATTTAGGTTCTTTAAACACTGTTACGGCAGGGACTTCACCTACAAATTTCTCAACCTGAACAATAGCGGTATTCGGTGAGTTTCCTTGTGCTAATTTAGATGTGCCTTCATCACGGGTTAAAACGTTAGGGCAACCGTTTTTGCACAATGGTTTTTCTGCCGTAGCCAATTCGTGCGGGTCATACCAAGCACCTTCATATAATGCCACTGTGCCTTTGATGATTCCGTCCGTCACTACAGCCCCCGCCAAAACTTGACCGCGTCGGTTGAAAACACGTACCACATCGCCGTTCACAATGCCACGAACCTTAGCATCTGCCGTATTAATTAATACAGGTTCACGATCGCTTACCGCATATTTTTCACGTAGTGACGTATTAGCTAATTGACTATGTAAACGATAATAAGGATGCGGAGTAACTAACGCAAGCGGTGCTTCAGCCGTTACATTGCCGGCAAATTCTTCCGGCACCATCCAAGTCGGATGACCTTTACAATCGTCATACTGCATTTTAGCAACGACCTCAGAATAAATTTCAATTTTACCGGATGGCGTACCCAATGGGTTCAATAACGGATCTTCACGAAATTCTCCGTAACGTACCCATTTCTTCGCTTTTTCATTTGCGGTAAAAGTAATAGGTTTATTCTCTTCCCAGAATTTCTCAAATTTTGGCATTAACACTCGGTTTTTACGGGCTGCATTAAATGCTGATTGGTAAAAATATTTCAGCCAATCCATTTCTGTTTTACCTTCGGTAAATAGGTCTTCCACCCCGGCTCGTTTTGCCAATTCTGCGAACACATCGTAATCACTTCGAGCTTCAAATTGCGGTTCCACAACCTTTTTCATCGGGAGAATATGCATCATTGAATAATCTCCCGTCATTGTTAAATCATTACGTTCATAACTTGTCGTGATTGGTAATACGATATCCGCCATACGGGCAGTCGGTGTCCAGTTAACTTCATTAACAATTATGGTTTCCGGTTTTTGCCATGCTTTTACTAACGTATTGGTATCTTGATGGTGTACAAACGGATTACCTCCGGCCCAATAAATTAACTTAATATCCGGGTAGGTAATTTCCGTACCGTTAAATTCAATCGTTTTACCCGGATTTAATAACACATCTGAGATACGGGCAAGCGGGAAACTGAGTTTAGCCGATTTTGATAACCAAGATTGCCCTGTATTTGACGTATCGTTATCCAATGTCGCAGACATAGCACCGATTACCCCTCCGGTTGTTGTCGGTACGCCGCCGTTAGAATAATGATAACTTAATCCGAAACCACCGCCTGGCAAACCTATTTGACCTAACATAGACGCCAGAGTAACCAACATCCAATGAGTTTGTTCGCCATGGCGTTGACGCTGCATTCCCCAACCCGCCATTAACATCGTTCGTTTCGATGAAAAATCATTGGCTAATTGACCAATAACTTCCGCAGGTACGCCACAAATTTCGGCTGCCCATTGTGCATCTTTAACTTGACCGTCTTCTTTTCCTAATAAATAACGTTCAAACTTATCATAACCGGTCGTGTATTTTTTCAGGAATTCTTTATCATGTTTGTCAGCAGCAACTAAAGTATGTGCAATGCCTAACATTAATGCTACATCAGTCGCCGTATGAATAGGAATCCACTCCGCACCAAGATATTCGCAGCTTTCGCTTTTAACCGGATCAATACAAATAATCCGTTTACCGGATTCTTTTAATTTTTTGAAATATTCCAACCCCTTTTGATCGGTTGCCGTCCAAGCGATACGCATCGTTGTAATCGGATTAGCTGACCACAACACAACTAATTCCGACGTTTCTAAAATCGTTTCCCAACTGGTTTGTTGTTCATAAACCTCAATCGTACCGAGAACATGCGGTATTATGACCTGAGCAGCACCGGTAGAATAGTCGCCTTTGTGTCCTACGAATCCTCCTGTCGCATTTAAATAGCGGTGCAACAGCGTACGGCTTGAGTGTAAAGAACCCGAACTTTTCCAACCGTAAGAGCCTCCGAATATATTTTCGAAGCCCCCTTCGGCTCGAACCCGTTTAAACTCTTTATCCACCAAATCCAGTGCCTGCTCCCAAGAAACCCGCACCCATTCATCATGCCCACGCAGGGTGGTATCACTCTTTCCGGGATTTTCTAAATAACCTTTACGCACCATAGGATATTTAATGCGGGTTTCACTATAAAGTTGATCAGCCACCACAGATTGCAATTCATTTTCTAATGCAGGAACAATGGCAGGGCCGGATTTAACCACTTTACCGTTTTCAACGACAACACCGAGCGGTCCCCAATGTGCGGCGGTAACAACCGTTGTAGATTCGGCTGCGACTGCAGAGGCGGAAGCTAACGCACCAATAACACCACCGTCAATCGCTCCACTTAATGAAATTCCGGCAGCGCCTAGTGAGGAATTTTTCAAAAAGTCTTTACGCTTCGTATTGATTTTGTCTTTTTTCATAATAGACTCCAGGTTTAAAGTTAAAATAAAGACCCTTTCTAAATACGAGTGGATAAACAATTTCTTGCGTATCCATGGAATAAGCGGAGCCTATTCTGGCTTACTACCATATCTTTCGACTTAGGCATATAAGCTCGGTGTCTTATGATTAAAAAATATTAGTGAGATGAACCGACCATATCTTTCCCATTACGTTGTAAGAAAATCGTTAAAGTACGTACATCATCAGCACTCATTGATGTACGATCTTTCATCGAATTTACGATGCCGATCCATTGATTAGCCGTATAGTGATCCGCATCAATTACCGCATGACAACCGCTACAATGGGTTTGATTTAAATTATTACCAAAATGATTCAATGCGGAAATATTGGCTGTTACCGCTTCTTTTGGCGCAATGATTTCCATTGTGATCGCATTCCATTCGGAATCAGTGACCGAATCGTGCACCGTTTTCACAACCTGTGCTTTATCTTTTACCTCATCACTAAGTAATGCCACCGTAATTCGTTTACCTAAATCCATATACATCACACTTTCAGCGCCGACTTGTTGCCAACCTTTCAAAAGTGCGGTCAATTTTCCATTCGTTTCTTTCCAATCGGTTAATTCGGCATAAGGCATTAAACGCACCTCACCACCTTGTACCGATTGAACCGATTTCATCGCTAATGCGTAAAGTGTCTTATCATGATTAGAAAATTCGCCGCCATGTTTCGTTAACTCATCCGCAGCGGCTGCATTATCGACTTCCATTTCCGGCATAAAATGCACTAATCCCTTATGGCAATCAATACAGGTTTGATTCGTTTCTTGTGCCAATTTATGCATTTTCCGTGCTGCTTCGGATTGTTCACTCAATTCCATGGCATCTGCACTGTGGCAAGATTTGCAAGTGGCTGAATCAGTCTCCTTCATCTCTTTCCAAACCCGTTGCGCCATCTCTGATCGATATTTTTCATAAACATCTTGGTTCGGCAATTTATCTGTGATGGTGTACCACAAATCTTTCAAAGCAATAAATTTAGCCTTAACATAATGCAAGCCGTCTTGCGGAACATGACAATCAGCACATTCTGCCCGAATGCCTTTAGCATTGGAAAAATGTGAACTGGCTTCCCATTCCGCTTTAGGCTGTTCCATAGAATGACAACTCAAACAAAATTCAGTGGAATTTGTCGCCTTCATTACTTGTTGCACCCCCAAAAGCACTACTGCCCCCACCCCCACAAAAATAAGTGCGGTTAAAACCGAAAAACTTTTTAATTTAGCCATAATCACTTCTCACTACTCTAGCAAAATATATTGATACCTCTAATTGAGTATTGGGATGATAACAAGATAAGGGATTTTTTGTGGATGAATGTATTGATTTGAATCAATAAAATAACTATTAAATTTAACGTAGTTTAATTTAAATGCCGTTGAGTAATGTTTACCCATAAAAATCCGCACCTTAATTTGTCGGTTCGGTTATCCGACTTTTGGGGTGCAGATTAAAGTGCGGTCAAATTCAAGTTTATTTATGTATTTTCCAAGTTCTGAAACCGTAGATGGCAATCATTACGAAACAAAGGAGAGGTAAGATAAAGGAAACATTCACTGCCGGCATTCCCATTATTGTTCCTTGGTCGATAAGCATTCCTTGTAACGGTGGCATTAATGCGCCGCCGACAATCGCCATCACTAATCCTGCCGCACCGAGTGTGGATTCTTCTTTTAGGTCGTTGAGCGCGATACCGTAAATCGTCGGGAACATCAACGACATAAAGGCTGAAGTAAGCACTAAGCAGTATAACCCTGCAACGCCATCAATAAAGATAACCCCTACTATGCTGAAGAAACCTCCGATTGCAAATAAGGTTAAAATAAATTCCGCTTTTAGATATTTCATTAGTGCGGTACTGATAAATCGACTGATAATAAAAATCCCCATTGCAATGATGTTGTAGTGCTGCGCTTCGGCTTTGGTAAACCCTAAACGTTCCGCATACTGAATGATAAACGTCCACACCATAATTTGAACACCGACATAAAAGACTTGCGCAATCACCCCTTCGCGATATTTGGCGTTTGCCGCTAAACGTTTAACTGCGGTGGAAAACGGAATTTTTGCCTCTTCTTCGATTTTGGTGGTCGGCATTTTAAAAAGAGCGATAACAATAAAAATACCGATAACCACCAAACCGAGAATAACATAAGGGTTACGGATAACTTCTAAGTCATGAGTTTTGATGACCGCTTTTTCCGCCGCAGATAGGGTATTAAAAATTAAACTACCATCCGCATTACGCTTATCCGATTCCAAGGCGGTCAAGACAAATTGTGAGGCAATAAACATCCCGCTAATTGAACCTAATGGGTTAAAAGATTGAGCGAAATTAAGTCGGCGGGTTGCCGTTTTCGGATCCCCCATTGAAAGGATATAAGGATTTGCTGTGGTTTCCAAAAATGCCAAACCAAAGGTAAGGATATAAATGGAAAGTAAGAAGAAGATAAACTCTTCATAAATCGCAGCCGGATAAAACAATAACGCACCGATAGCATAAAGCCCTAAGCCCAACAAAATACCGGCTTTGTAGCTATAACGTCCGATAAACAACGCCGCGGGAATGGCCATTGTGCCGTAACCACCGTAGAACGCAAATTGAATAAGGGCTGCTTCAGCCGCCGGCATTTCCATCACCGTTTGAAACGCCGCCACCATCGGATTGGTAATATCATTGGCAAATCCCCATAATGCGAATAATGAGGTAATTAAAATAAAGGGAACAACATACTTTTTCTCTAATACTTTTGCAGTCATAGATCACTCCTTATGTAAAGGAAAATAAGAAAAGGGAAGCGAAAACTACTCTTCAATACGCAACCCATAGGATTTAAATTTGCCTAATACCACTGACATTTCTTGCTCGGACAACAACGGAATATCCAAACCCGTAGCAAGCAATTTGATATACCATTCGGCAAGCACTTCAACTTCATGTGCAAGCCATAAGGCTTTATCCAAATTGCTTTCAGCGGCAATCATACCGTGGTGAGCAAGCAAAATTGCCTTAGATTGTCGGATTCCTTCTCGCACATATTCCGCCAATTTTGGCGTACCGAACGTAGCATAGGGCACACAAGGAATGTGATCCGCCCCCCCTACCCCGATCATATAGTGAAACGGCGGAATGGATTTTTCTAAAATCGAAACTGCCGCACAATTTATGGCATGGTTATGTACTACAGCATTAGCATCTTGACGGGCTTGATAAACCGCAAGGTGGAAATGCCATTCACTGGAAGGCAATTTACCTTCTTCATGCTGTCCGTTATTATCGACAAACACAATTTGCTCCGGCGTAAGCAAATGGTAGGGAGTGCCGGTCGGGGTAATTAACATACCGTTTTGATAACGTACACTGACATTACCTGCGGTACCTTGATTTAACCCTAAACGGGTCATTTCCAAGCAAGTATCAATAATTTTTTGTGAAAGCTCGATTCTTGTCATAATAAAATTCCTTTATGGTTATAATGAAATCGGTGTAACGCCTTTTTTGAGAATAATATTGCCATATTTAGCGGTTTCACCGCTGATTACGACGGCATAAGCGGATTTCGCCCGCTCATAAAAAGCAAAGCGTTCGATTCGGGCTAAAACAGGACAATTTCCGACCGCACTTTTAATGGCGGCGGCATAGTTTTGTTCAACTTGCGGATCGAGCGTATCACCTGTGACCGCTTGCATCATTATTAACGGTGCATCCACATAAGTATCAAATTCAAATAACGGACTGATTGCGGTTAAGAGAGTGGCGACATTGACACCATCCGCCCGAATCACCTTATGATGAAGAGCATGTGCCGGGAAATGGGCATCTGCCAACACAATCTCATCGCCGTGCCCCATTTCGGCAAGTATTTTTAACAGTTCGGGGGAAATTACCGGGTGAATACCTTTTAACATAGACGCTCCTGATATTGCTGTAACCATTGTTGATAAGCGACGGATTGAGCCGACGGATAGATTCGTTGTGTTTTTGCCCGCATTTGCCGTTGGGCGGTTTCGACATTCGGATAAACTCTAAGCGCAGTAAAAACAAACATTGCCGCGCCTAACACCGTGCTTTCAGACACATCGACAATCTCTATCGGCAAATTCAGTACATCGGCACGAATTTGATTCCACAAACGGTTCTTTGAACCGCCGCCAACGCAAATCACACTTTCCGCTTGGAAATGGCTGACCTGTTGTAAAACCGTTAAGCCTTGTTTCAGCCGTAATGCCATATACTCCAACATTGCTCGATAGATCTGCCCCCGTTGACAGTGCATTGATAAGCCGTAAAGCGTGCCCTTGTGAAGTTCAGAAAAACATCCGCCGGCAAAAATACCACCGGAACCAACCGCTTGTTGTTCAGCTTCACGGATCATTGTTTCGTAATACCGTTCACTATTCATTACATCGGAGAAAAACATTCTGCCGACCCATTCCATTACACCCGAGCCGACCCACTGCACCGCCGGATTGAAACAATTAGACTGTGCATCAAATTCTGTGGTTAATCCTTGTGGTATAAAAGCAATGTCCGGTTCGGCTATATGAGTCCGGGCCATTAAAATTTCCCAAGTGCCGGAACTGAGAACCGGTTGATGTAATGCCGCCCCTGAGCCGAACACGGCAAATTGCGTATCGTGTCCGCAGGAAATAACAGGTATAGGCGATAAACCAAGTTGTTCTGTTAACGTCGCATTCAACACGCCGACTTGCTCGCCGGCATTTAACATTGGGGGAAAACGGTCGGGTGTTAAACCTAATACTTGCAGAACTTCCTGATCCCAATCACCGCTAGAAAGATTTGTCATCATTGATGTTCCCGCCATTGTACGGTCGGTGGTGAGATTGCCGGTCAAACGATAGGTAATCATTGATGAAATAAACAGGAACTTATCCATTCGGGCATAAAGTGTCGGCTGATTTTCTTTTAACCATAACAATTTGAATAAGGTATTAAACGCATATTGCCCGACACCGTTACGTTGATACAGTTTTTGTACATCAAGATAATGCTCAAGACGTTGCATTATCATTTGCGTGCGAGGACATTTCCACGAAATAACCGGATACAATTGTTTTCCCTGTTTATCAAACATTGTCCCATCTACGCCAAAAGTCGTAACGCCGATACCAATGACTTCACTTAACGGAATAGTCATTTCTTTCAAACGAGAAAGCGTTTGTTGAGTACAATGTAATAATTTTTGCCAAATTTCTTCAAAATCCCAAATATGATAATCGGGTGATTCTAAGCCTTGTTTGGTCTTATTCGGCAAATGATGTGCCGCCACAATTTTGCCGTATTGATCTATGGCAATGGTGCGTAAATTGGTTGCACCGCAATCAAAAATTAAGACAACGGACATAGCATTCTCCTAAAGTGCGGTCAAAATCAACCGCACTTTTTGGTTAAACTTGAGATTATCGGTAAAGCGGGCCAAAGTTGGCACAAGCACGATAATCCTGCCCTTCTTTATCTTGACCGAAGCCGTTCCACGCACTTGGGCGGAAAATCGCACTATCGTTCACATTGTGCATACAAACCGGGATACGTAACATTGAGGCAAGTGTAATCAGATCCGATCCGATATGCCCGTAAGTCGCAACACAGTGGTTTGCCCCCCAGTTCGCCATCACTGAATAAACATCGCTAAACGCCCCTTTGCCCGTTAGACGAGGTACAAACCAAGTGGTCGGCCAAGTTTCGTTAGTGCGTTTATTCAAGATATCATGGACGTGTTCAGGTAAATCGATTGACCAGCCTTCGGCAATTTGTAACACAGGTCCGATGCCTTTGATCAGATTAATACGGTGCATCGTAAATGGCATACCGCCTTTGGTGAGATATTGGGAAGAATAACCGCCGCCACGGAAATATTCGTGTACAGCCGGACACCAACGGGTATGTTCATAACAACGTTTGCCGTCCTGCTCCGTAACTTCCCACACCGGTTTCACCACCGGATTGCCCTGTGCATCGGTATGTTGCCCCGTGCCGTCCAAAGTTGCTGAACCGGAATTGATTAAATGAATAAACCCGCTTTCAGGTCGGAACCCGGTGACCCGCTCAACCGCATCTTCACTCCAATAAGTACGAACATCGGCAAAAATTTGTGCCTGTCCGGTAAGCAGATGACCAAATAGCATATTAACGGCGTTTAAAGAGTCGTTTTCAGTGGCGAGAATATAAGGCGGACGAATACCGTTCCAATCGTAAGTGGTATTTAATACCGCTTCCATAAAATCCCCGTTCGGCAGGTGATCCGTCCAATGACGTTGACCTTGGAAACCGGCAGCAATAGCGTTATGACCAAGAGCTTCTTCTCCGTAATTTAATGCCGCTAATTTTGGATTACCCACCATTAAATCACGGGTAATCAATGTCATTTTTACCACCGTTTCCCATAATTCGGCACGCTGTTCTGCAGAACGTTGGTGTTCCGGGCTATTGACATCAATGCCTTCTTGACAGTAGATTTTCACCCAAGATAAAGCCAAATCCAGTTCATCTTGATCGTAAATCTGGCGATCCAAGCGGCGTTTGATTTCAGTCATATCTACATATTCGTTCCGCATACCAAGATATTCCTGGAAAAATTGTTGATTCACGATAGAACCGGCAATGCCCATTGAAACCGAGCCGATAGATAAATAAGATTTACCACGCAAGGTTGCCACCGCAAGCCCCGCTCGGGCAAAACGTAACAATTTTTCTTTCACGTCATTCGGGATTGAAGTATCGTCCGCTTCCTGCACTTCCGTACCATAAATGGAAAATGCCGGCAACCCTAATTGGGAATGACCGGCTAATGCAGCCGCTAAATAAACCGCGCCCGGACGTTCGGTACCGTTAAAGCCCCAAATGGCTTTCGGCATATGCGGATCCATATCAATGGTTTCCGAGCCGTAGCACCAACAAGGAGTAACCGTAATCGTCAGTCCTACGTTTTCCCGTTTGAATTTTTCGGCACAGGCCGCCGCTTCTGCCACGCCTCCGATAGTGCTGTCGGCAATAATACACTGTACAAAATCACCATTGGTATGGCGGATATGGCTTTCCAACAACGTGGCGACAGCTTGTGCCATTCGCATCGTTTGCGCTTCCAAGGACTCCCGAACGCCCATTCTACGTCCGTCAATGGTTGGTCGAATGCCGATTTTTATGCGATTTGAATGAGAAACAAATGTCATAGTAACCCTCCTTTGTCATTGGGATTATTTATAAGAAATCGGTTGAGCGGGTTGCTTATCAACTTAACTTGATAACATTTTTGATTAAAATGATGGGGGAAGACAGGGAGAAAACGGATTTTGTTTTGGATTTGTGAGTAAGATCACAATAATCAGTCATTTTTTATGAAATTTAATGACCGATTAGTCTATCTTTTAAAACATATCGGTCAATTCGGTCATTTATTTTTATAAAACAGTCATTACATCTGCACTTTCACAATAGTTTTGAAGTTCATAGGGCAGATCGGAGTCCGTAAAAATCGTATTAATTTTTCTCAATTCAGCTAATTGTATAAGGCTTTTTTTCTCAAATTTGGAATGGTCAACTAAGAGGTAGCATTGTTCCGAGGCATCCATCATTTTTCGCTTTATAGAAGCATTAAGCTCATTTGACTCCCAAATTTTTCCTTGGCTATCAATACCCGAACAAGAGAATATAGAAAAATTAATGTGTAAACGTTGGAGTAAATATTCGGATAAAGGACCATAAAAGGCTTCATATTTTGAAGAATAAACACCGCCGGTAACAATTGTCTTAATATTAGGTTTATTCACTAAGGCATTGATATTAAACATCGAATTAGTCACTACCGTACAGGGAATATCAGGCATTAAATGGGCAAAATACCAACTTGTAGAACTCGCATCCAAACCAATAACCGCATTTTCATAGAGTAATTCAAGCGCATTTTTGGCAATATAACGTTTGGCTGCCGCGTTAATATGCTGACGTGTTTGAAAAAAAGCACCCAGATCTGTGGTTTTCTTGCTGACTGCACCGCCGTGTGTTCGATAAAGCAATCCTTTCTTTTCAAGACGATTTAAATCACGTCGAATAGTTTCCACCGACACAGTACACTGTTTCGCCAGCTCTAACACACCAACTCTTCCTTGCTGATTAATTAATTGTAGAATGATTTCATCTCTATTGCGCATACTCGCCTCTAACCGGTTAAAATTAATCGACTCATTATATGTCTTCTTAGAAAAGATAAACAACTTATCATCTCTCGTGTTCTACGTTAAAATAACCTCATTTTTTGATCTCAAGAGAACATTTATGACAAATAAAACATTAAGTGCGGTCATTTTGGCGGCAGGAAAAGGCACACGTATGTATTCTGACTTACCGAAGGTGTTGCATACCATTGCAGGTAAACCTATGGTGAAACACGTCATTGATACGACAAATTCACTGGGTGCGGAAAATGTACATTTAATTTATGGTCATGGCGGCGAATTGATGCGTGAACGCCTTGCGAACGAAAAGGTAAATTGGGTGCTGCAAACGGAACAATTGGGAACAGCCCACGCCGTGCAACAAGCCGCACCGTTTTTTAAAGATGATGAAAATATCCTCGTACTTTACGGTGATGTGCCGCTTATTTCAAAAGAAACATTGGAAGAATTAATTGCTGCGAAACCTGAAAACGGCATTGCATTATTAACGGTTAATTTAGATAACCCTACAGGCTATGGGCGCATCATTCGTGAAAATGGTAATGTCGTGGCGATTGTTGAGCAAAAAGATGCCAATGAAGTGCAATTAAAAATTCAAGAAGGGAATACCGGTGTAATGGTATCAGACGGAGCCAGCTTAAAAAAATGGCTTGCCCGTGTAGATAATCACAATGCCCAAGGCGAATATTATTTAACGGATTTAGTTACCTTGGCAAATCAAGAGGGCTGCCAAGTCACTGCGGTGCAAGCTTCAGATATGATGGAAGTGGAAGGGGCAAACAATCGTTTACAACTTGCCTCACTTGAACGTTACTATCAACGCAAACAAGCGGATCGTTTATTGCTTGAAGGCGTAATGTTATTTGATCCTGAGCGTTTTGATTTAAGAGGAACACTTGAACACGGTAAAGATGTGAAAATTGATACGAATGTCATTATTGAAGGCGATGTACGTTTAGGTAATCGAGTAAAAATCGGTGCCGGCTGTGTGCTGAAAAATGTTGTGATTGGTGATGATGTAGAAGTGAAACCTTATTCGGTATTGGAAGATGCGGTCATTGGTGAAAAAGCCGCTATCGGTCCTTTCTCTCGCCTACGCCCCGGTACGGAACTTGCCGCCGAAACCCACGTAGGCAACTTTGTTGAAATTAAAAAATCCGTTGTCGGCAAAGGTTCAAAAGTGAATCATTTAACCTATGTTGGCGATAGTGAAATCGGTGCAAACTGTAATATCGGCGCAGGGGTCATTACCTGTAACTATGATGGCGCAAACAAGTTTAAAACTATCATTGGCGATAATGTATTTGTAGGCTCGGATACGCAACTTGTCGCCCCGGTTACTGTTGAAGACGGAGCAACTATCGGTGCCGGTTCAACCATTACCCGCAATGTGGACAAAGATGAGTTGGTTATTACACGTGTACCGCAACGCCACATTCAGGGCTGGCAACGTCCGGTTAAGAAAAAGTAAATCAGCTATAAAAAACGGCTCGCTTTTATGTGAGCCGTCTTTAATTAATCATGTAAACCTAATTTCTTCTCAAGGTAGTGAATATTTGTACCACCTTTTTGGAAGTTCTCATCTTCTAAAATCAATTCATGTAACGGAATATTGGTTTTAATGCCATCGATGATCGTTTCGGCCAACGCATTCTGCATACGGCGAATTGCAACGTCACGGGTATCACCATAAGTGATAAGTTTTGCGATCATAGAATCATAGTGCGGAGGCACGGTATAACCGCCATAAATATGAGAATCCCAACGCACGCCTAAACCGCCTGGCGAATGTAAGTGATTCACTTTGCCCGGTGAAGGTAAGAAAGACTTCGGATCTTCCGCATTAATACGGCACTCAATCGCATGACCTTTCACTTTAATATCTTCTTGCTTGATAGAAAGCGGTAGTCCCGCTGCAATGCGTAACTGCTCTTTAACCAAATCCACACCGGTGATCATTTCCGTTACCGGATGTTCCACTTGGATACGGGTATTCATTTCAATGAAATAAAACTCACCGTTTTCATACAAAAACTCAAACGTACCAGCACCACGATAACCGATTTCCACACAAGCATTGGCACAACGTGAGCCGATATCACGGCGCACTTCTTCAGAAATGCCCGGAGCCGGCGCTTCTTCCACCACTTTTTGGTGGCGACGCTGCATAGAACAATCACGTTCGGCTAAATACACCGCATTGCCATGCGTATCCGCCAATACTTGAATTTCCACATGGCGCGGATTTTCCAAGTATTTTTCCATATAAACCATATCGTTATTAAATGCGGCTTTCGCTTCGGCTTTTGTCATTGCGATAGATTCTTCAAGCGCATCTTCGTTACGCACCACACGCATACCACGACCGCCACCGCCACCGGATGCTTTGATGATAATCGGATAACCTATACGTTTTGCAATTTCTTTATTTTTCGCAATATCATTGCCTACCGGACCATCAGATCCCGGAACACAAGGTACACCGGCTTTTTTCATCGCTTTAATCGCAGAAACTTTATCCCCCATCAAACGAATCACATCTGCCGTCGGACCGATAAAAATAAAGCCGGAACGTTCCACCTGCTCTGCAAAATCAGCATTTTCAGACAAAAAACCATACCCCGGGTGAATGGCATCCGCCCCGGTGACTTCCGCCGCCGCAATAATTGCGGGAATGTTTAAGTAACTTTTTGTTGAAGGAGCAGGGCCGATACAAACGGTTTCATCTGCCAATAAAACATGTTTTAATTCGCGGTCTGCAGTGGAATGCACCGCAACGGTTTTAATGCCCAACTCTTTACAGGCGCGTAAGATACGTAACGCAATCTCACCACGGTTGGCAATCACAACTTTTTCTAACATAAGAAATTCCACTTGTTAAAAAATGGCGGACAAGCCCGCCATTTTGGATAATAGATAAAGATTATTCGATAACAATTAACGGTTCGTCAAATTCCACCGGTTCGCCGTCATTAATCAGAATAGCTTTCACCACACCAGCTTTATCTGCCTCAATGCGATTCATCATTTTCATCGCTTCAACGATACAAAGCGCATCACCGACTTTTACAGATTGTCCGACTTCAACGAAAGCTTTTGCTTCCGGGCTTGGGCTACGATAGAAAGTCCCCACCATCGGCGAACGAACAATATGACCGGATAACTCATCGGAAGCCTCAGGAGCCGCTGGAACCGAAGCCTGCACCGCAGGGGCTGAGGCTGGCGCAACAATAGGAGCCGGCGCTGCAACAGGTGCGGCATATTGCACAGCCGCAGGCGCTACAACCGGAGCCGCACGACTAATACGCACCGTGCCCTCTTCTTCTTGCACTTCTAATTCGGTAATACCGGATTCTTCCACTAATTCGATAAGTTTTTTGATTTTACGAATGTCCATATATTCTTCCTAAAATAATGAGATTTTTAACCGCACTTTTCTCACCGCCAAAAATACCCGATATGATGCAGCAGTTGCACAAATTATCGTAGGATGTCGTTAGGCGAAGCCGTAACGCACCGACAGATAAAATGGTGCGTTACGCAAAGCTCAACACACCCTACTCAAATTAAATATTGGATATAAAATTCTCTTTTTGCGACTGATACACAATACCGAAAATGTCCAAAAGTGCGGTCAGTTATAAACTTGTTTTCTGCGCCGCAGAGATTACCCTAAATTTAGCGAAAATGCGACAAAATTCTATAAATCTAGCCCAAAATACAGGATTTTTTATTATTTCTTCGCTAAATAATTCAAGGCGAATAAAAAAGCGAACTCGTAACCTTGCGCCCCCAGCCCACAAATCACGCCCTCCGCCACATCACTAAAATAAGAATGATGACGGAACGGTTCACGCTTGTGAACATTAGATAAGTGAATTTCCACGAAAGGAATCGAAACCGCCAACAATGCATCACGCAAAGCAACACTTGTATGAGTATAGGCGGCGGGATTGATTAAAATAAAATCAACCTGTTGGAAACTTTGATGAATTTTATCAATTAATTTTTCTTCACTGTTCGCCTGAAAACATTCAAGCTCCACATTGTGTTTCTCTGCCAACGCATTGATATTTGCTTCTATCGAAGCCAAAGACAAACTACCGTAGTGTTTCGGTTCACGGGCGCCTAACATATTCAGATTCGGGCCATTTAACAGCAAAATTCGGGTTTTTTGCGACATATTTTTTCCTTTTTGAAGAGGGGAATTATACTGATTTTATGATGAGCGGTGGTCGAATCAGATAATTTTTGTAATAAATTCGGCATTTAAACCGATAAGCGGTAAATCAGACCCCGGCCATGGGCGAAGCACTTGATAATCCATTAAATCCAAAGTATCTAACCCCGGCGTAACATTAGGTGTATATTGCTGCGACATACGTGCAAGTTGTGTTAAACCAAGGCTGCTTTCAATACTTGAACTTATTACGGCGGTTAACCCTAAAGCCTTAGCCCGTTCAATTAACGCAACACAGCGTTCAATCGAGCCGATTAAAGTTGGTTTTATGACAATAGCGGATAAGTGCGGTTCTTTTTGAAGCTGAAAATTGGGTTCTCGTATTGATTCGTCCCACGCAATAGCAATACCGGTTTGCACGGCAAATTCACGACTGAGTACCGGTGTTTTACAAGGTTCTTCTAAAAACTGAATACGGGAACGGTGTGCAGGTTTTACTTTTGCAGCAAATTGTAACGCTTTTTCCAGTGTCCAACGCCGATTCGCATCTAAACGCAATCGCAAATCGGGGATCGCTTCTAAAAACATATCCGCAATTAATCCGTCACGATTGGCCTCGTACATACCGACTTTAATTTTTGCGACTTTCTCTCCCGGAAGATTGGCTAATTCCGCATAAAGCTTATCAGGATCACCATAACATAGCGGTGCGGCTTGATAATTGCCCTCTTCTTTTAAAGTGCCTTTCATTTCATTCATTGCACAGCTGATACCAAACGCCACGGAAGGGTAAGCATCCTCAAGGGAAAGCTGCGGTACATCACAACCTCTTTCACGCCATTTTTCAAGCCATTCTATCGCTTGTGTTTCGGCTTGCTCGAGTGTTTCTTCACTAAAACCGGGCAAAGGGGCTATCTCTCCCCAGCCATCACGATCACAATTTACCCGCACGATTAATCCTTCACGGCGTTTTAAAAATCGATCACGTAAAATCAGTTGGCTATCAACAGGAATGGCGTAACGGTAAAGATTGAAAGATCTCTTTTCCATATTTGCTTTCATACAAAAAAGTGCGGTTAAAAATCCATGAGAATTTTCGGTATTTTTATCAGTCGCCCAAAATGAAAAGTAGGGTGGGCAAATTTTTGCCCACCGATTTAAAAAGAGAATTTCAATGGTGGGCAAAAATTTGCCCACCCTACAACATCGTTATTTAACAATATTTGTGCAACTGTTAATAATGAGAATTCTAACCGCACTTTACGGTAATAAATTAAGGATTACGTCTAAATTTACTGAAGTCCGGTGCGCGTTTTTCATTGAATGCATTACGCCCTTCCTGACCTTCTTCCGTCATATAGAATAGCATCGTTGCATTACCTGCCAATTCTTGTAAACCGGCCTGACCGTCACAATCCGCATTTAGTGCAGCTTTTAAGCAACGAATAGCGATTGGGCTATTACGCAACATTTCACGACACCAACGCACGGTTTCTTTTTCAAGATCCGCATAAGGCACAACCGTGTTCACCAAGCCCATATCTAAGGCTTCTTGCGCATTATATTGACGGCATAAAAACCAAATTTCGCGCGCCTTTTTCTGACCGACCAAACGCGCCATATAGCTTGCCCCCCAACCGCCATCAAATGACCCGACTTTCGGACCTGTTTGACCGAAAATCGCATTTTCGGCGGCGATGGTTAAATCGCAAAGCATATGCAATACATGGCCGCCACCAATGGCATACCCCGCCACCATTGCCACAACCGGTTTTGGACAGGTGCGAATATCACGTTGAAAATCCAACACATTTAAGTGATGCACGCCGCTTTCATCTTTATAGCCGCCGTAGTCGCCGCGAATTTTTTGGTCACCGCCGGAACAAAACGCTTTTTCCCCTTCTCCGGTTAACACAATCACGCCGATTTTTTCATCAAAACGCGCATCGGAAAATGCGTGGATCATTTCTTTTACCGTTTGCGGGCGGAATGCATTGCGAACTTCAGGGCGGTTAATCGTGATTTTTGCGATACCGTCGGTAGATTTGTGATAACGAATGTCGGTATAACCTTCGCTATGTTCAACCCACTCAACCGGCGCATAAAGTACATCATCTTTTGGATTTTGCATGAGAATACCTTCTAAATTGAGACAAAAGTGCGGTCATTATAGCGGAAGTTTTTGTAATCGGGAAAACTAAAATTTAATTGCTCCTTTATCTTCTTGGCGGTTATTGCTAGAATTTTCCCCGTTTGCCACAGATATTGATAAAACATAAAAGGAATCAACGGTGAAATATATTCTTACTTTTAGTATGGTGTTTTTGCTCGGTGCTTGCAGTTTATTCGGCACACCGCAATCTCCTATTCCCGCAGAATTTGCCGGTGCGGATTATCAACTTTCGGATAAAGATGCAAAACAATGGGCAATAGCCAGTAAACAAGCCGAACAATGTATTTATCCGAATCTTACCCGTATTCAGCAACAACATTTTAAGCAAGAAGACAGCTATATTCATTCTCAATATGTCTTTTTCTATCCGCTTGAAAAAATCATTGGTGAGGATTATGTCGCCATGATCCAAAAAGATGAAAAATCAATGAATTATGCTACTTATCAATTTAAAAAATTCCGTACTCAATCCGGCGAGATTGCGCCTTTAGAAAATAAAGCCTGTCAACTATTACGCACACAAGCCCGTGATGATTTGGATGTGGTGAAAGGTCAATATAAAAACGGTATGGTTGATGAAACAAAAAACGAAGACGGCACGCCGAAGAAACCTGAAGACGGCATTGCAACCAATCAAAACAAATTCTTCTTTGATATTATAAAATGGGGTTCGGCATTATTATTGTGATGTTAAACCCGATTTAAACGGTATTCGAGCTAAAATCAAATACCGTTTTTTTATGCAAACGATGATATAAAGAAAAAATATTAAGTAGATCAAGTTTTTAATAAATACCCCTTTGAACTTTAATTATTTTCCGCTAGTCTATCCAAGGTATTTATTTAAACTCAAGAAGGTGAAATTATGGCAAATATTTTTGATCTCGCACAAAATTGGTTAAGCCAAGATCCCGATACAGAAACTCACGCAGAATTGACCGCACTTTTAAATGCAGCCAAAGGTGGTGATAAAAAAGCGGAATCTGAATTGCACGCACGTTTTGACGGTCGTTTACAATTCGGTACCGCCGGATTACGCGGTCGCTTACAAGCCGGTTCGATGGGAATGAACCGCGTGCTTGTTTCTCAAGCGGCAGGCGGATTAGCCGATTATTTAAAAAATTATGATAAAACACCTTCTATCGTAATCGGTTACGATGGACGTAAAAATTCTGATGTATTCGCACGTGACACCGCTGAGATTATGGCAGGTGCCGGCATAAAAGCGTATTTATTACCGCGTAAATTGCCAACTCCGGTATTGGCTTATGCGATTCAATATTTTGACACCACTGCCGGGGTAATGGTTACCGCAAGCCACAACCCACCGGAAGATAACGGATATAAAGTTTATTTAGGTAAAGCAAACGGTGGCGGGCAAATCGTTTCTCCGGCAGATCAAGACATTGCGGCATTAATCGATAAAGTGGCTGCCGGCAATATCAAAGATTTACCACGCCGCAACGATTATGTTGTGTTAAACGATGAAGTTGTTGATGCTTATATTGCGAAAACCGCCTCTTTAGCAAAAGAACCTCAATGCGATATTAACTATGTTTATACGGCAATGCACGGCGTTGGCTATGAAGTCTTAAGCAAAACCTTGACAAAAGCCGGTTTACCGCAACCTCATATTGTCGCAGAACAAGTATGGCCGGACGGTACTTTCCCAACCGTGAATTTCCCGAATCCTGAAGAAAAAGGCGCGTTGGATTTAGCTATTAAAGTAGCAAAAGAAAACAACGCCGAATTTATTATCGCAAACGATCCGGATGCCGATCGCTTAGCCGTTGCCGTGCCGGATGCGGAAGGTAACTGGAAACCATTACACGGAAACGTGGTAGGCTGTTTCTTAGGCTGGCATTTGGCGAAACAATACCATGCACAAGGAAAACAAGGGGTGCTTGCTTGCTCTTTAGTTTCTTCCCCGGCACTGGCCGAAATCGCGAAAAAATACGGTTTTCAATCAGAAGAAACCCTAACGGGTTTTAAATATATCGGTAAAGTTCAAGGGCTCTTATTCGGTTTTGAAGAAGCGCTCGGTTACCTGGTTGATCCGGATAAAGTACGCGATAAAGACGGTATTTCTGCAGCAATTATGTTCTTAGACCTTGTACGGAATTTGAAAAAACAAGGTAAAACCTTGGCTGATTATGCCGATGAGTTTACCAAAGAATTTGGTGCTTATGTCAGCGGACAAATTTCTATTCGTGTGAATGAGCTTTCAGAAATTGCAAAATTAATGACCGCACTTCGCAACAATCCGCCGACTGAAATCGCCGGTGTGAAAGTAGCGCAATTTATCGATCACACCAAAACTAATCGCCAAAGCGACATCTTAGTATTCGTACTTGAAAATGGTAGCCGTTTAATTTGCCGTCCTTCCGGTACGGAGCCTAAAATTAAGTTCTATCTTGATGCACGCGGCACGGATCCGAAAAATGCAGAACAAGTCCTCGCTGATTTTGATGAGGGTGTTCGCAATATTCTTCGTCAAGAGACTTATGGTAAACAAGATTGCTAATTAGATTTTAATAACCAGAAAAGAGGTGCATACTTGTGCCTCTTTTTCTTTAACGAGGTATAAATGAATCCTTGGATTTTACTCGCCATTTCAATTTGCTTAGAAATCGCTGCAACAAATTTACTAAAACTGAGTGACGGCTTTACTAAGCTCACTCCAACTATCGGCTCATTAACACTCTACGCAATTGCTTTTTATTTGCTTTCCATTATTTTCCGCACCTTACCCGTGGGATTGGTTTACGCCATTTGGTCCGGTGTAGGGATTATCTTAACCGCTGTTGTTGCCTACTTCGCTTTTGGACAGAAAATTGATACGGCAGGATTAATCGGAATCGGATTAATTATTGTCGGTGTCTTGATTATTAATTTGTTTTCTACAACGGCACATTAAAAAAGAGCGGAAATTGACCGCTCTTTTGCACCGCCTCTATCTCAGCATTGTAAATTTACGGCACAATACCTATATTACGCTGTTTCATCGTAATAGACTTCCCCCATCATTAACGGTTTAGCGGTACGCACAAGTGCTGCTCGGGTAAATTTATAATCCCCGTTAGCTTTCTCACAAAGCATATCAACGCTGATAAAACCGGACGGATGTTCAATCGTAACGACACTACCTGTATTTTTATAAAGCGGGCGCGCTACCGTGCCTTCAATATTACATGCCGCCGCAACACAAATCGAACCGGTTACCGCGTGGCTTGCATGGCATTTATCCGGTACAAAATAACGGGAAGTAATATTTCCCTTGCCTGCCGGAGCAGATAAAATTCCTATCTTTGGAATCACTTTTTCAGATACATCGCCCAATCCCATCATTTCACCCGCTTTACGGCGAATAGGTTCGATAATCTCAAACAACGTATGCTTTTCATCTAACTCCGCTTTTGTTTCTTTACCGGTTAAACCGAGATCTTGTGCATTAAATAATACCATCGGCATAGCGACATCAATACAGGTGACATTATAGCCGTTGATATTATCTTGTTTATTTCCGGTTGGGAAAACTTTGCCGGTTTTCGCCCCCTCTATCTTGCTAAAATTAAGGTTGACAGGTGATCCTGTTCCCGGCACACCGGATACTTCTGCATTACCCGTATATTTCAGCCGTTTATTCGGTGATTCAGCAGAAACTTCAATAATACTGTTAGTATTGATATTGTTAACTACAACACGGGTAATGCCATCTTGTAATTCAATCAATCCTTTCTCGCTCGCAAAACAAATAATACCCGATAAAATATTACCGCAAGAAGGTGCCGTATCCACCACTTTTTGACCGATACCAACTTGTGCGAATAAGTAATCTAAATCGATACCTTCTTTTTCGGATTTAGAGACAATTGCAACTTTACTGGTTACACTTGTTGCACCGCCTAAACCGTTAATTTGGGTCGGATCTCCTGATCCCATAATCGTCATTAAAAATTTATCACGTTCGGCAATGTCTGTCGGCAAATCCTCTTTTAAAAAGTAAACGCCCTTTGACGTACCGCCGCGAATAATCATACAAGGAACTTTTTTCATTTTGCCTCCTAAATACATCAACCGCTTTTGCGATAACAAGCGGTCGTTTTTCCACATTAATTTGCAAAGACACCTATTGATTGAAGCATTGCCCACCACGCAAAACCGATAGTAGTATGAATAAATAGCGTTACAACTGCACATACACCACCCGTGATCCAAAATGATTTAATATCGTGATAACCTAAACCGTAAATAACCGCCGCAGGTGCAGAGCCATAGTGAGTAATCATACTGCCGTAGCTATTTGAGAATAATAAGCCTAGAGCAAGGAAAAGCGGATCAGCACCTGCTGCCATACCAACGGCTGAAAACACCGGTACCATTGATGCAACATAAGCCGCACCGGAAGCAAATAAGTAACGAACGAGTACACTTAGTATTAAAATAAAGATCGTGATCACTATAGGGTTCGTATCGCCTGCCGAGATTAATCCGCTCATGGTTGCCGATAACCACTCAAAGAATTTCGCTTGGCTAAGTACCGCCGCAATACCCAATAAACCACCGTACCACGTTAGCGTTGTCCAACCCGCTTTATTTCTAAGTACATCTTCCCAACTTAATACTGACGTTAAGACAATGAGCGCCATAGCGGCAATAGCAACGGTAAATTCGGACAAATTAAGTACGCCTGAGAATACCCAACCTAACACAGCGGATACGAATAACAAGGCAAGCGTTTTTTCTTTACCGCTCATCGGCCCCATTTCTTCCAAACCTTTACGAGCAATGTCTTTGTTATCGACATTTTTAAGTTCGGGCTTGTAGAGAACATAAGTAACGAAAGGTAATAGAATTAATGCCACTAAACCCGGAATTGAGGCGGCAATAAACCATTGTGTCCAGTTAATATCAATATGTAGAATCGGGCGCATTAACTCTAACGCCACCGCATTCGGTGCCATACCGGTTAACGTGATATAACCGGTTGTTTTTACCACCATATAAGTATTAAGTAAGAGATAATGTCCTGCTTTACGCGGTGATTTTTCCGGTTCTGACCCCAAAGATACCGCTATAGATTGCATAATTGGTGCCATAATACCGCCGCCACGAGCCGTGGTTGAAGGCATAGCCGGAGAAATCAATAAGTCCAGCATCGCATTGACATAACCTAAACGCAATGTCGTGCTACCGAACGCACCAATCATTTTATACGCAATACGGCGACCTAAACCGGTTTGCACAAATGCCGCACTCATAGCAAACGCCGCAAAGACAAGCCAAGTCGTACCGGATTTATAGCCGTCAAGTACGGATGATTGCTTTAATAGAATTTTGGTTCCGTTAAGCGTTTCCGCCGGCGTATTACCAATAATCATTGCAGAGAGTGCAACAGCGGCGAGAAGTATAGGAGGAGCAGGAAAAGGTTTAAGAATGAGAGCAAGAATCGTACCGATATAAACCCCTAATATATGCCAACCGATCAATGATAGACCTTCCGGCGCCGGAAATAGATAGGTGGCTATCGGACACGCTAAAATAATAACGTATTGCAAAAGTTTTTTAGGATTCATAAAAATACCTCGTTATAAGTATAAATTCATCTAGTCATATATATAACCAGTTGTATTCATACTTGCAAGCAGCGATCTTACAAAAGTTTGAGATAAATCATAAAAAAGGCAAAGATTGCTCTTTGCCTATCGTTTATTTACATTTGCACTTTTTTGTAAAATTCGACCGCTCTTACTCGGCATATCATTTAGGTGATTATTGTTTCATAGTAAAAATCTTCCGCTAAACCATAAGACTCACGATACTCGATAATACTACCGTCCAACCCTTTTGCCGCGCGGCAAACCTTAATGACGGTTTTTTCTTGTCCGTCCGTTAAATAAGTATCGCTATGATTTAATAAAATCGTCATTTGTTCTTTTGCCGAAACCACCAACTGCCCACATCGTTTAAAATAGAACGGATAGAGCAAATTCTCAAATTGTTCGGGCTTCAATCCTTTCAATTCGCTGAATTTTTCCGGAGACAACCAAATTTTATCGCTGACAATTACTTTCTGATCTACCGAACGAATACGTTCAAGATAAATAAGCTCCCGTTCATCCGGCACGCCTAATAACCGATTAATCTTCGGATTCGCTTTTACGCTTTTGACACACTTAACTTCGCCGACAGGCGTTTCCGGTTTACCTTCTTTTGCATTGCGTAAATAAAAGCGAACAATTGATGATTCAACGAATGCCGGATGTTTTAAAAACGTTCCTTTGCCTTGATGTTTAATCAATACACCTTCTTCCACTAAGCCTTCCACCGCTTTACGTACTGTTCCGATAGATACGTCATAAGTGCCGGCAAGTTCCTGCTCGCTGGGAATTGCTTTCTCAAAGCTCCAGTTATTTTCCGCTAAAAATTTTTGTAATTCGTATTTAATTTGCAAATAACGGGGAATTTTATTTAATTCGATATATTTTTGATCATGGTTAAACATTAATCTATTTCTCTTAAAACAAATTGACTCACTACCGAAAAATAAGTAGCATCTTCACATATAGTCATCTATATGTTTATAGGTGTTTTTTAATACATTCTAATTTATTGTGGGGTGACAACTATGTCTCAATTTCTTCAAACGTATTATGAACACGTTGCCGAACGTGCAGCAATAGGGATTGTACCAAAAGCTCTGGATGTTCAACAAACTATACAATTAATTGACTTACTGCAATCGCCAATCGTCGGTAAGGAAAAGGAGCTGCTTGAATTATTCGAAACCCGCATCCCTGCCGGCGTAGATGAAGCGGCAAAAGTAAAAGCGGAATTTCTCACAAACGTGGCTAATGGTAACATAACCAGCCCACTGATTTCTGCTGAACACGCTGTAAAATTACTCGGAACAATGAGCGGGGGCTACAATGTATCTCCTCTGATTGAGTTGTTAGAAAATACCGAATTAGCACCGCTTGCAGCAACAGCACTCTCTCATACTCTCCTTATTTTCGACAGTTTCAAAGATATTGCAACGAAAGCACAACAAGGCAATCCTTATGCTAAGCAAGTCCTTCAATCTTGGGCGGATGCCGAATGGTTTAGCTCTCGCCCGACACTTGCGGAAAAAATTACGCTGACCGTATTCAAAGTACCGGGAGAAACCAATACCGATGATCTTTCTCCGGCACAAGATGCTTGGTGTCGTTCCGATATTCCGCTACACGCTAATGCAATGTTAAAAATGAAACGTGAAGGTATTGAACCGGATCAAGAAGGCGTAGTCGGGCCTTTAAAACAATTAGCCGCATTAAAAACAAAAGGTTTTCCGTTAGTCTATGTCGGTGATGTTGTGGGTACGGGTTCTTCTCGTAAGTCTGCAGCAAATTCCGTGCTATGGCATATGGGAACGGATATTCCCTATATTCCGAACAAGCGTACCGGTGGTTTTGTTTTTGGTGGCAAAATCGCACCGATTTTCTTTAATACGGCGGAAGATTCCGGTGCATTACCGATTGAATTAGACGTAACCAAGCTAAATATGGGCGATGTTATCGACTTTTATCCCTATGCCGGCAAAGTATGCAAACACAATTCCGATGAAGTGATCAGCACGTTCTCATACAAAACCAACGTATTATTAGATGAAGTACGGGCAGGCGGTCGAATTCCGCTTATTATCGGTCGTAGCCTCACCGCTAAAGCCCGTGCTGAATTAGGACTGGCGGAAAGTGATGTTTTCGCCAAACTCGCCGAGATTCCCGATTCCGGCAAAGGCTATACCCTTGCACAAAAAATGGTTGGTAAAGCCTGTGGCGTACAAGGTGTACGCGCAGGACAATATTGCGAACCGGCAATGACTTCGGTAGGTTCGCAAGATACTACCGGTACCATGACCCGTGACGAATTAAAAGATCTCGCTTGCTTAAAATTCTCCGCACCGCTTGTTATGCAATCTTTCTGTCACACCGCCCCCTATCCGAAACCGAGTGATGTCGTCACTCATCAAACATTGCCGGAATTTATCACTCGCCGTGGCGGTATCGCATTACGCCCCGGCGACGGTGTCATTCACTCTTGGTTAAATCGTATGCTGATGCCTTTTACCGTAGGAACGGGTGGTGACTCACATACCCGTTTTCCAATAGGGATTTCATTCCCTGCCGGTTCCGGTTTAGTCGCTTTTGCCGCAGCCACGGGAATGATGCCGCTTGATATGCCGGAATCCGTATTAGTTCGCTTTACCGGCACTATGCAAAAAGGGATTACATTACGCGATTTAGTACACGCCATCCCTTATTACGCCATCCAAAAAGGTTTGCTCACTGTCGAAAAGGCAAATAAGAAAAATGTATTCTCCGGTCGAATCCTTGAAATCGAAGGTCTCGAACATCTCACCGCAGAACAAGCTTTTGAACTTTCCGATGCAACGGCGGAACGTTCGGCTGCGGCTTGTACGATTAAGTTAAGTCAAGCTTCAATTGAAGAATATTTACGTTCAAACATCGTCTTGCTGAAAACAATGATTGCAGACGGCTACAGCGACGCGCAAACCATCGAAAACCGTATAAAAGCCATGCAGGCATGGTTAACAAATCCTGAAATGTTAGAAGCGGATAGCGATGCAGAATATGCTGAAGTGATTGAAATCAACTTAGATGACATCAAAGAACCGATTTTATGTGTACCGAACGATCCTGATGACGCACGCTTATTATCCGAAGTACAGGGTAACAAGATTGATGAAGTATTTATCGGTTCTTGTATGACCAATATCGGACACTTCCGTGCTGCCGGTAAATTACTCAGCCGAGTAAACGGAGAAATCAACACCCGCTTATGGCTTGCTCCACCAACCAAAATGGATGCGGCACGCTTATCTGAAGAAGGTTATTACAATATTTACGGACGCTCCGGTGCACGTACCGAAATGCCGGGCTGCTCGCTCTGTATGGGTAACCAAGCACGTGTACGACCAAATTCATCGGTTGTTTCAACCTCAACGCGAAACTTCCCGAATCGTTTGGGGCAAGGCGCAAACGTCTATCTCGCTTCGGCAGAACTTGCCTCTGTTGCTGCTATTTTAGGGCGTTTACCAAGTGTTGAAGAATATTTGGAAGCGGTTGCAACCCTTGATGAACAACACCGTGAGATTTATCGTTACCTCAATTTTGATCAACTACCGAATTATGTTCAAAAAGCCGAAAATGTAATTTTACGAACCCTAATTTAGTTCGGAAGATATATAATTTGTGAGTCTATGAAAACAAAAAAAGAGCGGTTGATTTTCCGCTCTTTTTTTACATTCATCTCCTTTAAGCCTTCACATCTTGTTCATCACGCAATTGCCGATCAAATACATTGGCGCAATCATCCGTTCCTGCGCCATACCAAGTCGTATCACGCAGCGCCACTTCACCTTTACGATATTTTTCGACCTCACTTTTTTTCACCAAATAACCGGTTACGCGAATTAAATCGGTATTTTTCAGATAAGTGGTGATGTAACGATAGCCCAAAGCAAATGCACCATCAATAATATCGACAACGGCATCACAGTGATCCACATAGGTTTGATCAAAAGCGAATAAATCGCCAGTGCCGGATGGAAAATATTTATGAAAAGGGGCGGATTGTTTTAAATGAGCCAATAAAGTCGGCTCTTCCCCGACACGAATACGGTGTGCCGGTGTATTACGTTTATCTTCTTCGTGATTACTTGCCCCCACTTGTGCGTGTAATAAATAACGATTGTCGGTGCGTTCTGCATACAAACCTTCATGGGTATCGGTGATTTCTTTTAATTTATCCATAATTGCGCTGGCGATTTCATCTCCACGTTTACTTTTACCAAAGGTTTCATTTAAACCTTCACACTGTAATAAGTGGTTCGTTGCATCTGCTAATCCGACAATAGCGAACATTCCGGTAAAATTAGTACGTTTGATAAAACCTTCTTTTTCTAAAAATGAGCTGTCAAAAAAGTGACTTTCTTCCACCACAAATTTATGGCGTTTATCCATTGTCGAGAGTGCACATTTTGCTACCTGCGGTAATAATGTATTTACCATTTCATCCGCACTTTTGCAGGTGCGTGCAATCGTGCCAAGACGCAAACGGGTCAAAGTATAAGCGCCGCCACATTCCGGCAAAGCGTTGTAACAACTCGCCACGCCGTATTCTTCACCAAGATCGGAAATATAGTAGGCATCATTGGCAAAAGAAGGTTTAGATACTAACAAGCAGGCTTTCGCAGCAAGCTCGGCAAATTCACGGCTCGTTTTGGTTTTATCATATCGGATTGTCATATTCGGTGTCGGGGCTTCCAACTCAATAACCGCACGTAAAATTAAACGACCGGCTTTTGTGTCGTAAGGGCCGATATTCGCATGGCAGAATGAATCCGGCACCGTTTTATCGATATGATTTAAAAAACGTTTGATTTTGATGTAATCTCTCTCTTCATCCGTAATAAAAGGATCAAGTAACACATCAAGGCGACCGATATACACCGGATAGGTCGTAATTGACGGCACGTGAGAATAAAGAATCAATAAACCGTCCAAGGCTTCATCAAGATCTTTCGGCGGCGGTAATTCTAAAAATTCACAGCCTTTTTGAATATACACATTGTAATCGGGCAAAATATAGCGCGGTCGATAAATCGCATAGCCTTCACATAAATCACAAATCATCTGATTTTGTAAAAATCCCCATTCTTCATCGGTATAACCGAGCAACTCTCGGGGATCGAATAAGCGTTCCGCAATATTACCTAGAGTCATTAATTTTTGATGATAAGTCAAATTATCGGCTTTGACGGTGTTGAGAATATCTTCAAGCGTGGCGAGCATAAAATGTCCCTCATAAAATAAGATGAAACATTGTAATGTTCCCTTTGAGGCAAGGCAATTTCCATAATGTGATATTGATCACATTTATCTAAAATTTATATCGTTAATTATGCAATATAATATGCCACTAAAATATTTTGGCTTTATCGCATTTATCCTTATGATAGCCATATATCATCAAAACAGGTCATTTATGAAAAAACCACGAGTAATTCCCCATACCGCTTGGGCAGCCGATTCCTTATGGTCGGTTGAAACGAAAACGATAAGCCTGTTGTTATCCGCTTTAGCGATCCTGGGGATCGGTGACGGATTAATCCTATTATCCGATTTCGGTTCATCTCCTTGGACAGTGCTGTCTCAAGGTATCGCATTACAAAGCGATATGAGTATCGGTTGGTCATCGTTTCTTATCAGTGCGGTTGTTATGGTTGCTTGGCTACCGTTAAAACTACGTTTTGGTTTAGGGACAATCCTGAATATCATTATCATTGCCCTTTTTTTAGATCTCACCACAAAAATTTTGCCTGAACCGACCGCACTTTTCTCGCGGATTGGATTTGGTCTTCTTGGGCTCTTTCTATACGGCTTAGGCACTGCACTTTATCTTACTTGCCATTTGGGCGCGGGCCCAAGGGACGGGCTTATGGTGGGGATTTGTCAACGCTTTCATTTGAAGGTGGGCATTGTTCGCACCGCGATTGAAGTGTTCGTTTGTGTATTGGGCTTTTTTCTTGGCGGCACGGTGGGAATCGGCACCGTCATTTTTGCCGCCGGAATCGGTTGGATTGTACAAGCCTGCCTTAACTTAATTGCCCGCTTGCCACCTATTTCTCACGAAAGGAATAATCTCCCCTAAAGCATGCCGAATTGAGATAAGTGTTAAATTCATTTGTGTATCCTTACCGGCAGGCGGACAAAAAGCCAGATGCTTATCCGCCTCATTAATCGGCTTCCAGCGTCTTGGTTGGGAAGAACGACTATTCGGATAAAAACCAATGGTTGGAATATTAAATGCGCTGGCTAAATGCAATGGTCCGGTTGAACCTGCAATGAATAAATCGGCACAAGCAAGCGAACGGGCAAAATCCACCAAGCCGTTATTTTTGTCATAAATCACCACTCGCGAATCATTCACTAATTGCGCAAGCTCATTCGCTTTTTCACTTTCACCCGGACCTGCGGTTAGCACGATATGACAATCAAATTCAGCTAATAAACCTTTAATTAATTCCGCATATTGTTCAAGTGAAAGATTTGTTGCAGAACCGCCCGAACCGCTGTGTACGAAAACCCATTTTTTCTCTCTTGAAATCTTCAAAGCATCTTGTAAAAAAACACGCTGATTTTCAACCGCACTTTCCGTAAAGGTTAAATAAGGCGGCTTCACTTCAACTATCGGCATCGCTTGTTTTGTCAAAAATGCCCGAACTAAATCCTGATTATATTCCGCTTCCGATTTTTCCGAACGGGAACGTCTTTGCGTAAGGCGATGGTTATAGAGAAATTGTACCCATTTCGTTGCAGGTGCAAGGCGATATTTAATCCCGCTTTTCCAAGCTAATTTTCCATTGTGAGTATTTGAGAAAAAACTGATCATTCCATCAAAATTTTTCGATTTCACCTCGTTTACAAGGCGATTAAAATCCGCTTTATCGCCTTTTGCGCTATCAATAATAACATCATCTAAATAAGGGCAGATCTCCGCTAACGGGGCGGTATAACTCGGCACAAGTGCGGTCAATTTTAATGAAGGATTAGAGGCTTTCAACATTGCAAACGCCGGCCAGGCTTGCATAAAATCACCGAGTTTGTCGTTACGAATCACTAAGATTTTTTCCATTATCGCCCCTCCAAAGTCAGCGGCTTCTCCGTTTGTTTCAACATAGCGTAAAACACAACGGTTAAGAAGAAGTAAAAAAGATTGCCCGAATTATGTGTAAAAAAACCTTGGCTTAAACAATAAATCATCACGGAAAGAATATGCACCGTTCCCAATGTTGCGAGCAACTTTACCTCTGAAGATGAACTGTTTAATCGCCGGCTAAATTTACGCAATGGCACAAGTAAAATCCCGAGGAAAGCGATAAATCCAATCATTCCTCTCTTAGAAAAATCATCAAGATATTGGTTATGCGCGTGATCAAATTGTCCGATATTGCCGTTTACCGCTTTTACCTTAACATCCTGCTTACGCTTTTCAGTTGCGCCATCTGCCCCCCAGCCCAAAATCGGTTTTTCTTTTATCATTGAAATCGCACTTTTCCACATATCAAAACGCAAGCCAAGGGAGGTATTCGAATTGTTCTTTTCATAGTTCTTTATATCATATTGGATGAAAGACAGGCGCTCCATCACCCGACTATTCGGCATATTCACTACGCTGACAATCGCAATAACGAATACACTCGTCACTACAAAGAAAAAACCTTTTGAAAGTAAATGACGATAAATCCACAATACAACGACAAAGATGATAGGTAACGCAACCCACCCACCACGAGCCGTTGAAAGGATACTCCCCAATATGCCAAAGAGCGAAGTAATAATGCAAAGTGCGGTTATTTTACGTTGTGATTTTTGCCAGTAATAAAGCCCGACTACCAAACTAAATAACCCGAACGACATCGATATATCGCCGGCTTGGATATACAGTGTACGTAGAGAATAGGCAGCTTCACTATGCAAAATAAACTTATCGTAAAGAGCTACTAATCCTGCGATGACAGAACCTAGCGGAATCATGTAAATCAATGCGCACAGTTTTAACGGTATTCTTAATAAAAGTATTAAAGCCGGAATTAACAGTACTGCGCGGCTTGGATTGTCTAATTCTCTGCCTCTTCCGTCATTCATCAATAATGAAAGCAAAAAAACGGTAAAATAAAAAATATAACTAAAAATTAACCACTTATCTTCTTTTGATAAATTCCATTTAAATTTCTTAAATAACCCGTAAATACCGTAACCAATCCCCAATACAATAAGAAAAAACGGCGCAACATTGTGCCCGCCTTTAAATGTCAAAACGGACAAAAAGAAAAAACTGATACTAAAATTAACAAGAAACGGGAGAAGATTTTGTTTAGATATTTGCATAGATAATCACTCGAAAAATAAAAAACCGCACCCAAAAAGTGCGGTCGTATTTTATGCTATTTTTGTGGATTATAAAACATCAACACAGTTTAAGTCTTCGAAAGATTGCTCTAAGCGTTTAGACATAGATTCTTCCATTTTGCGTAACCAAACACGTGGATCGTAGTATTTTTTGTTCGGTACATCTTCGCCTTCAGGATTACCTAATTGACCTTGAAGATACGCTTCGTTCGCTTTGTAGAAGTTTAAGATACCATTCCAAGCTGCCCATTGTGTATCCGTATCAATATTCATTTTGATTGCACCATAGCTGATTGCTTCGCGAATTTCTTCACGAGAAGAACCTGAGCCGCCGTGGAATACAAAATCAATTGATTTGGCCGGGAGATTACGCTCTTTAGAAACGAATGCCTGTGATTCACCTAAGATAGACGGTTTTAATTTTACATTACCCGGTTTGTAAACGCCGTGTACGTTACCGAATGCTGCCGCCACCGTGAAACGCGGGCTTACCGGATGCAATTGGTCGTAAACGTATAATACATCGGAAGGTTGGGTGTACAAGCGGGATTCATCTACATCAGAATTATCTACACCGTCTTCCTCGCCACCGGTGATACCGATTTCGATTTCAAGGGTCATTCCCATTTTGCTCATACGTGCAAGGTATTCACGACAGATTGCCATATTTTCTTCCATCGGCTCTTCAGATAAATCAATCATATGAGAAGAGAACAGCGGCTTACCGGTTTCAGCAAAATGTTTTTCACCTGCATCAAGTAAGCCGTCAATCCACGGAAGTAATTTTTTTGCCGCGTGGTCCGTGTGAAGAATAACCGGCACACCGTATTCTTCAGCAAGTGCGTGAACGTGTTTCGCTCCCGCAATTGCGCCTAAAACGTCTGCACGGGCACCTGAAGCCGGTTTAATGCCTTTACCTGCGTAGAATGATGCACCACCGTTAGAGAACTGAATGATAACCGGTGCTTTTACACGTGCGGCGGTTTCCAATACTGCGTTTACAGAGTCAGAACCCACGCAGTTTACCGCCGGGATTGCAAAATTGTGTTCTTTCGCATAAGCGAATACTTTTTGAACATCATCACCGGTTAATACGCCCGGTTTTACGATATCTAATAATTTAGCCATTTTTATGTTTCCTTTGAAATATTGAAAATTTTTTAGATATATGGAGTTTAATTTCTATGAAATTAGCCGTTTGCACGTTTTTCAAGAATTTCTACCGCCGGTAATACTTTACCTTCTACAAATTCTAAGAACGCACCGCCACCGGTTGAGATGTAAGAAATTTTATCCGCAATACCGAATAGATCGATTGCCGCTAGCGTATCACCGCCCCCTGCAATAGAGAATGCTTCGCTATTTGCAATGGCGTGAGAAATAATTTCCGTTCCTTTACGGAAGTTAGGGAACTCAAACACCCCGACCGGACCATTCCATAATACGGTTTTTGCGTTTTTGATGATTTCCGCTAATTGTTCCGCCGATTTATCACCGATGTCGAAGATAGATTCGTCATCTTTCACTTCTGTGACGGGTTTTTCAATTGCCGGTGCGTTTTCAGAAAACTCGGTGCCTACACGTACATCAACCGGAACAGGAATATCGGTGCTTGCCGCTAATTCTTTGGCAACCGGAATCAAATCTTCTTCGTATAAGGATTTACCCACATTGTGACCTGCCGCCGCAATGAAAGTATTTGCGATACCGCCGCCCACGATAATTTGGTCAGCGATTTTAGAAAGAGAATTTAACACTTCTAATTTGGTTGAAACTTTAGAACCGCCAACGATTGCCACCATCGGACGAGCCGGTTCTTTTAATGCTTTACCTAATGCGTCTAATTCAGCGGCAAGTAACGGGCCGGCACAAGCAATCGGCGCAAATTCCGCCACACCGTAAGTTGAAGCTTGCGCACGGTGAGCCGTACCGAATGCGTCCATCACAAAGACATCGCAAAGTGCGGCATATTTTTTACCCAATTCAGGATCATTTTTCTTTTCACCTTTATTGACACGAACATTTTCTAAAACAACGATCTCACCTTCTTTCACTTCTACGCCACCAAGGTAATCACGCTCTAAACGCACAGGAACATCGAGATGTTCATTCAAATAATCAACAACGGGCTGTAAAGAATCTTCAGGTTTAAATTCGCCCTCGGTAGGACGACCTAAATGTGAAGTCACCATCACTTTAGCACCTTTCTCAAGTGCCAATTTTAAAGTAGGAATGGTAGCACGAATACGCGCATCGGAAGTCACTTTACCGTCTTTTACCGGCACATTAAGATCTGCACGGATAAACACACGTTTTCCCGCTAAATCCAGGTCGGTCATTTTGATTACTGACATAATCTATCCTCTTTTAGTTAGTTAAAGTTAAAAATCAAAACCTTGCGTATTATACCCAGATCTCGCTAGGTTGTAACGATTTAGATCAAAGAAATCCTCGTTACCTTTGGCAATCAATCACTTGCCATTGCTTGTTATAACAGATGAACAATTCATTACGACTTGCACCAAGATAGGCATTTTTGAGCTGCGGATTATTCTGTTTCATCCAGCGAAATAACTCACTTCGGCTTAAATTTTCTTTCGGTAAGCTCAACGTGCGAAATAACGCCTGCATTTTGGCAAAATATTGTTCGGCAGAATCAAAGGCACAACTGCCGTGTTTTTCCCATTCGCCTTGTAATAATTTTGCCCCCGGCGACATCGTTAAATAAGGTTCAATCGTAGCTTTCGACAAGGCAGGTAAATCACCTTGACAAAAACGCGGATGATCCGCAACAGAACGCGCCTTGGCATTTTGTGGCCACAAACCATGAACAACCCAACCGAAAGCACGGTTAATTCCGCATTGATATTGTGCGGATGAGGGGAGCTGATTAGCGTATTTTTCACGTTGCGAATCACAAAACCCGGGCGACCAAGAGAGTACCAACATATAATAATCCACCGCGGCACTGGCATTTTGTCCGATAGGATCATCGCGCATACTTACGTCATAATCAGAAAAAACATCATTATTTTTAACCGCACTTTTACTTGGTTGGGAAAAGGTTGTTTGCGTAGTTTGCTTAGAAGAGGTGGATTTTTGCCCTTCGGCAAAATATTGCCAAATACTCAATGCAACAAGGGCGAGAATGGAAAGTGTCGAAACCTGTTTTTTCATAAAATCCGCTTATTTTTGTCAATTTTACATTTGTCGGCTATAATTCGCCGCTTTCTATTTTCTGATACATTCGAAGGATCTCCATGGCGTTACTCATCACAAACAAATGCACAAACTGCGATATGTGTTTGCCGGAATGCCCGAACGAGGCGATTTCCATCGGCGATGAGATCTATGTCATAGATCCCGTACTTTGCACGGAATGTGTCGGGCATTATGATACGCCGACTTGCCAAAAAGTTTGCCCGATCACAAACTGTATTAAACCTGATCCTGAGCATCAAGAAACGGAAGAGCAACTTTGGGAACGTTTCGTTATGATCCACCACGCAGACAAACTCTAAGGTAATCTTATGTTTGTCCGAATAAATAAAGCCAAATTAATCAAAATCGCCGTGATTTTGATTTATCTGTGCAGCCCCTTTGATATTCTGCCGGAAGCCATACTTGGCCCTTTAGGCTTGGTGGACGATGCGGCGGCGGTTTGGTTGTTGCTCAAAATATTATTGTCTAAATAAAGTGGGGTCGAAATTTAATGAGAAAATCAACCGCACTTTCATTCGCTTACGCAGTCTTCATTTGAAAAATCACGAGTTCAGCCTGACAACAAAATGTAAATTCTGCTTTTAACAAATAGCCGTTTTCCGCTTTGCTAATTTCAGCCTGAATATCACAAGGTTCACTTTCCACTTCACGGGCTTTTTGGGTAAAAAAGTCTAACGCCGTTTGTGCCTGTTCCTGCGTATCGTAAAGATAATTGATTTCTTGTGTACAATCGCGATTATCAAATAACGATTTCATATCAAAAGTATTACAACCGACACATTCAATCGGTTTCTCAGTTTGGATAGCCATTTTTCGCTCCTTTATTTTGCGGCGACAAAACCGACCGCTTCATACACTTTTGTTAATGTCTCTTGCGCCTTCGCGCGTGCCTTTGCCGCACCTTGACGAAGTACATCATCAAGTAAGGCTTCATTATTGCGGTATTCGTTAAAACGTGTTTGTAACCCGGCAAGCAAGTTAGAGACTTCATCCGCCACAGCCGTTTTCAAATGACCGTACATTTTACCTTCAAATTCTTGCTCAAGCTCCGCTACCGATTTGTCGGTTACCGCCGAAAGAATATCTAATAAGTTCGATACACCGGCTTTATTTTTCACGTCATAACGCACGACAGGCGGTTCATCGGAATCCGTTACAGCACGTTTGATTTTTTTCGCCACCGATTTCGTATCTTCTAGAAGGGTAACAACATTATTACGATTGTCATCCGATTTCGACATTTTCTTTTCCGGATCTTGTAATGACATAATACGTGCGCCGGCTTTTCCGATAAAAATTTCCGGAATAGTGAAAACATCGCCATAGAGGGCATTGAAACGATTTGCGATATCGCGCGTAATTTCTAAATGTTGTTTCTGATCATCTCCCACCGGCACGCTTTTTGCCTGATAAAGCAAAATATCCGCCGCCATTAACACCGGATAATCAAATAATCCCACATTGATATTTTCCGCATAACGGGCGGACTTATCTTTAAACTGAGTCATTCGGCTCATTTCGCCGAAATAGGTATAACAATTTAACACCCAACCTAATTGAGTATGCTCCGGCACGTGAGATTGTACGAAAATCGTCGCTTTGTTCGGATCAATACCACATGCCAAATAAAGCGCCACCACATCAAGCGTTGCTTTACGAAGTGCGGCGGGATCTTGGCGAACCGTAATGGCGTGTAAATCCACCACGCAAAAAATACATTCATAATCATCTTGCATTTTCACCCAATTACGCAACGCACCTAAATAGTTACCGATGGTCAATTCACCGGAAGGTTGCACACCACTAAAAACAATTGGTTTTGTCATAAGTTATCCTTTTCGTTTTAAAGCAAATTGTCGCTATCATATCAAAAGATATAGGCTTTTTTAATGAGAGAGTTCAAAACAAGCCGTAAAAATGCTATATTGCGTGCCAATTTAACCATTTATTGATCACAATTCTCACATTGACGCTATCTATGAAAAATTATCACGATATGGCACTGGCTCTCGCCGGTGTTTGCCAATCCGTCGCCCTTATCAATCAACTTGCAATGGAAGGCGATATTGTTCATAAAGATGCTTTTCAAACCTCAATTCAATCGCTTCTGCAACTCCAACCGAAAGATCCCCTTGACGTTTTTAATGGAGATGCCCGCCATCTTAAATTGGGTTTAGAAACCTTAATTGAGCAATTAACCTCAGTAAATGACCGCAATATCGTGAATTATTGGACGGGTCTGCTCAGCTTAGAAAATCACCTACAGAAAAATGCAAAAGCCAAAAATCAACTGGCACAGCGTATCCAACGCTTATCGGAACAAATGGAATATTACGATTTATTTTCGCCAAATATGATTTCTATTATTGCGAATATTTACATCGACCTGATCAGTCCTTTAAGCAACAAAATTCGCATTATAGGCGTTACCGATTATCTGCAACAGCAAGAGGTTCAAGACAAAGTTCGCGCTTGCTTACTCGCCGGCATCCGTTCCGCCGTATTATGGCGGCAAGTCGGCGGCAGCAAATGGAAAATACTATTCTTCCGCAACAAAATAATCAATGCGGCAAAAGAAATTTATTCAACGATTTAATTAACCTTCCTTATATACCGGAGTATTTTATGCAACTTTCCGCACTTACTGCGATTTCCCCGATTGACGGACGCTATCAAGACAAAGCGACCGCACTTCGTGATATTTTCAGCGAATTCGGTTTACTCAAATTCCGTGTCACCGTTGAAGTTCGTTGGTTACAAAAATTGGCGGCGACAACGGAAATTTCAGAAGTTCCAGCTTTATCTAAAGAAGCAAACGATTACCTCAATAACATCGTCAGCGAATTTAACCTAAAAGATGCCGAGCGTATCAAAGAAATCGAACGCACCACCAATCACGATGTGAAAGCGGTTGAATATTTCTTAAAAGAAAAAAGCGAAGCCTTACCGGAACTGGCAAAAGTTGCCGAATTTATTCACTTTGCCTGCACCTCGGAAGACATCAACAACCTCTCTCATGCGTTAATGTTAAAAACCGCACGTGATACCGTTATTCTTCCCGAATGGCAAAAACTCATTGATGAAATCAATCGTCTTGCAAACGAATACAAAACCATTCCGTTACTTTCCCGCACGCACGGGCAACCGGCTTCACCTACGACTATCGGGAAAGAAATGGCCAATGTGGTTTATCGCTTACGTCGCCAATTCAAACAATTACAACAAAATGAAATCCTCGGAAAAATTAACGGTGCGGTGGGTAACTACAATGCGCATTTATCTGCCTATCCAAACCTTGATTGGCATAAATTCAGCGAGGAATTTGTTACCTCGCTCGGTTTAAACTGGAACCCGTACACCACGCAAATCGAACCGCATGATTACATTGCCGAATATTTTGATGCGGTAGTGCGTTTCAACACAATCATTATCGATTTCGACCGTGATCTTTGGGGTTATATCGCCTTAAATCATTTCAAACAACGTACTATCGCAGGTGAAATCGGCTCTTCCACTATGCCGCACAAGGTGAACCCGATTGATTTTGAAAATTCTGAAGGAAATCTTGGTCTGGCAAACGCCGTAATGACTCATTTGGCACAGAAATTACCGATTTCCCGCTGGCAACGTGATTTAACGGATTCTACCGTTTTACGTAACCTCGGCGTGGGCGTAGGCTATTGTTTAATCGCTTATGCGGCAACACGTAAAGGCATCAGTAAATTAGAAGTGAATGAACAGCACTTACGTGATGAACTCAACCAAAACTGGGAAGTCCTTGCCGAGCCGATTCAAACGGTAATGCGCCGCTATGGTATCGAAAAACCTTATGAAAAACTCAAAGAACTCACCCGCGGCAAACGTGTGGACGAATCTGCGATGCGTGAATTTATCGAAAAACTTGAAATTCCGGCAGAAGAAAAAATCCGCTTACAACAACTCACACCGGAAACTTATATCGGTGCGGCAATCGGGCTTGTAGAAAAGCTTTAATTTGAAAGGATTAAGTGCGGTCAAAATTCACGGTATTTATGCGACACTTGCACAAAAAGAATTTGATTATGGTGGTATAGGGTGCGTTATGGCTTCGCCTAGCCGCACCTACAATGATTTGTGCAACTGGTACGGAATACCGTGAATATTGACCGCACTTTGTTTTTTATAAAAATCAAAAATTAGACGAAGATCAAAGCAAGCGCATTTTTTGCAAGACAAAATAGCAAAATACCTTTATCATAAGACGCAATTTTAGGCTTGCCTAATACGCATTTTTATTAACTTAAAGAGGAAAACAAAAATGGCAAAAATCGTTAAAGTGATTGGTCGTGAAATCATCGACTCACGTGGTAACCCAACCGTAGAAGCTGAAGTACATTTAGAAGGCGGCTTCGTAGGTCTTGCAGCGGCTCCATCAGGCGCGTCAACCGGTTCCCGTGAAGCATTAGAATTACGCGATGGCGACAAATCCCGTTTCTTAGGTAAAGGCGTATTAAAAGCGGTATCTGCGGTAAATGGTCCGATTGCTGAAGCGTTGGTCGGTAAAGAAGCATCAAACCAAGCTGAAATCGACCGAATTATGATCGATTTAGACGGCACGGAAAACAAATCTAACTTCGGTGCAAACGCAATCTTAGCGGTTTCTTTAGCAAATGCAAAAGCGGCAGCGGCATCTAAAGGCTTGCCACTTTACGCTTACATTGCCGAATTAAACGGCACACCGGGCGTATATTCTATGCCATTACCGATGATGAATATCATCAACGGTGGCGAACACGCAGATAACAATGTTGATATTCAAGAGTTTATGATTCAACCGGTTGGTGCAAAAACATTACGTGAAGCACTTCGTATCGGTGCGGAAGTATTCCATAACTTAGCGAAAGTATTAAAAGCAAAAGGTATGAGCACTGCTGTGGGTGACGAAGGCGGTTTCGCACCAAACCTAGCTTCTAATGCAGATGCGTTAGCATGTATCAAAGAAGCGGTTGAAAAAGCAGGTTATGAATTAGGTAAAGACGTAACCTTAGCAATGGACTGCGCTTCTTCCGAGTTCTATAACAAAGAAACCGGCAAATATGAAATGAAAGGCGAAGGTCGTTCATTCACTTCTGAAGAGTTTACTCACTACTTAGAAGAATTAACCAAACAATATCCGATCGTATCTATCGAAGACGGTCAAGATGAGTCTGACTGGGCAGGTTTTGCATATCAAACTAAAGTATTGGGCGACCGTGTTCAATTAGTCGGTGATGACTTATTCGTAACCAACACCAAAATCTTAAAAGAAGGTATCGAGAAAGGCATTGCAAACTCAATCTTAATCAAATTCAACCAAATCGGTTCTTTAACCGAAACATTAGCCGCTATCAAAATGGCGAAAGATGCAGGCTATACCGCAGTAATCTCTCACCGTTCAGGTGAAACCGAAGATGCGACTATCGCAGACTTAGCGGTTGGTACTGCGGCAGGTCAAATCAAAACCGGTTCTATGAGCCGTTCTGACCGTATCGCAAAATACAACCAATTAATCCGTATTGAAGAAGCATTAGAACGCGCAGGTACTCCTGCTGCATTCCCGGGCTTAAAAGCGGTTAAAGGTCAAGCTTAATCTTCGCCAGCTAATTAAAACGCACCGCACTTTTGAAAGAAAGTGCGGTATTTTTTTAAGACATTTTCGGTATTATGTATCCCTTACACAAATCATCGTAGGGTGGCGTTAGGCGAAGCCGTAACGCACCGTAATGAAATTTATTGATAAAAAGGTGTGTTACGCCTACGACCAACACACCCTACCTCAAAATATCAAATATAAAATTCTCTTTGTGCGACTGATACATGATAACGGGCGTTTTCACTATTTATAGTGTAAGCATTGTGGGACATATCACATACGCCCTTAAAATTAACTTTATTAGGAAAACCTATGCTTCACCTAACCCTTGAAGACGAACTCTTTCTCGGCACACCGAAACAAGTCGGCACTCACTCCACCTTGTATGATCACCTTGCCGTCATGTTTGAAGATGACGGTGAAACCGGCTATTTTTACGCTCTTGATATGCGCCAAAACGGACAACCGATTGTAGATGTGCTTCACGTATATAATGTGGATTCCACCTCAAATCATCACGAAGCACGCAAATTAGAAATCTGTTGGGATGAAAGCGGCTATTTAGCTCTCCTCTTAATTAACGGTTATCCGCACGCCGTATTTGATTTTGCCCGTTTAGTCGGTTATAACAGTAGCAAATATCCACAACCGGATTTAATGAGTATGTGGACACGTGAAGAAATCACCAATGACAAAGCCGAGCAATGGCTAGGCATACCGACCATCAAATAAATGAAATTTTATCGCAATCTGCAACCTTTCAAAGTCATCAGCTTTGATTTAGATGATACGCTTTACGATAACCGTGAGGTGATTACCACTGCGGTTACACGCTTTATTCAATACGTACAAAATCTCACGCAATGCCCAAGTTTTAAAGAAGAATGGGTGGGATTAAAAGATCAAATTGCACGGCAAAATCCTCGTTTAAGCGAAGATGTAACGGAATGGAGAAAAGAAACCTTACGCCAATTTCTACGCCAAAAAGGCAAAAACGCAGAAGAAATTGACCGCACTTTAACGCTCGCAATGAATGAATTTTTGCATTGGCGACACCGAATTATCGTACCGGAAAAAACGGTCAGCGTTTTAAATTCATTGAAAACAGGTTATAAACTTAGCGTGATTACAAATGGAAATGTCGACCCCTCACGTATCGGTTTAACCCAATTTGATCTTATTTTACGCGGTGGCGAACACGGCAGAGCAAAACCGCACGAGGATTTATTCCGACAAAGCGCTCGTTATTTCAATATTGCACCGCAAGAAATTTTACATATCGGCGATAACTTAATCACTGATGTACAAGGTGCGATTCAAGCCGGTTGCCAAGCAGTATGGATTAATTTATCGGGAAATACGCTTAGCGATTTTTCCGAAACAACTCTTTTACCCACTTTAGAAATCAATCAATTAACCGAACTACTTAAGCTATGAAAAAACAAAATCAAATTCTTGTCACACTTTCCATTGTTGCCTTACTTGGCGGCTGTTCGGAAGAAGAAGTACAACGTGATGTTTATCATTCCCTTGAAGACTGCCTTGCCGATTGGAAAAAAATCGAACTCTGTGAGGCTGACAAAAACACGGAAAATACACAAACCGCCCCGATTAACGAAAATCGTCAAACCACAGCATCTAAAAATAACAATTCCCTCTCAGGTTTAGGTTTACGCAATAATGGAGAAAACACCGCTACTGCCAATCAAGAATGGCAAAACGCTCAAAACCGTCAAGCGAACGGAGAACAAAATAATACCAATAGTGAATCCACTGCCAATGCGGAAAGCAATGATCCTTCTTTAGGCGCAGCCATTGCCGGTGGTGTGATGGGTTATATGGCTGCACGTGCAATCAGCAACTTTTTAGGCCCAAGTTATCATCCGAGCAATCGTGCGGTTTCCACCCCGACAGGGCAAGTTATCCAACCGCAAACTAACCGCTCCGTAGGCAAACCGATGTTAGTAAAAGGCAAAGCTGGCAGTGTGAATAGTAAACCGGTTTCACGTGGCGGTTTCACTGCACCAAGTAATTCAAACCGTAGCAGCGGAGGCTAAAATGAAACGCGTTACCGGTTTCCCCACCCGCCCCGATATGGCGCAGCAGCTCTTAAACGTAGGGTTTGATTATTACAACTTACCTTCAAGTGATGGTTCTCATTATTGGTCGGACAATGTTGCTTATGAATTTACCTTGGCAGAAATCGATCGCATTGAAGACACCACGAATGAACTCCACGCCATGTGTTTGGACTTTGTTGCAAATGAAATCAAGCAAGGGGATTATTCCTATTATCGTTTTAGCGATTTACAAAAACAGCTCATTGAAGATTCATGGCGTAAACAAGCCCCTTATTTATACGGACGCTTTGATTTCGGTTATGACGGTGAAAATTTAAAAATGTTTGAATATAATGCCGATACCCCCACTTCTTTACTTGAAGCAGCCGTGGTGCAATGGCAATGGTTAGAACAAATCGAAGGGTTACGACACCGAGATCAATTCAACTGGATTCACGAAGAATTACTCAAACATTTCACCTTTCTTAAACAGCAAAGCGGCAAATCCGACTTCCATTTTAGTGCAATGCAAGAGGCAGGGCGTGAAGATTGGGGCAACGTGGATTATCTGGCAGATGTCGCTTACAATGCGGGTTGGAACATTCACCAACTTGCCGTGGAAGATATCGGCTATAACAAAGAAAACCAAGAGTTTATCGACTTAAACGATGCCCCTATCGAAATGCTGTTCAAACTTTATCCGTTAGAATGGTTAAGCGGCGCAGAATTTGCTCCGTATATTCCTACCGCTAAAACAAATTTCATTGAACCGGCTTGGAAAATGCTATTAAGCAACAAAGCGTTATTGGCAAAATTATGGCAACGTTATCCGAACCACCCGAACTTGCTCCCAGCATATTTCAATAAATTTGATATTACCGACAGAAAAGCCATTTGGGTGAAAAAACCATTACTTGGTCGCGAAGGCGCAAATGTGTTCTATTATGAAAAAAGTAACGGGGTAGAATTTGCCGCCAAAGGTAGTGAACATTCGGCATTCTACGATACCGCCGGTTATATTTATCAACAAAAATTCGAACTCCCGAATTTTGACGGAATGTATCCGGTTATCGGCTCATGGGTAATCGGCGATGTAGCATGCGGTATGGGGCTACGGGAAGATTTCACTGCAGTAACAGGTAATGACAGCCATTTCGTACCGCATTATTTTGTGCCGTAAAAAATATTGTAGGGGAGTATTGCATACGCCCAATCTCGTAAGAGAGCTTATCAAACTATGCTGTAGCAACTGCTACACAAAGCGAATCTTATATTCAATATTTTGAGGTAAGGTGCGTTAGCCTTAGGCGTAACGCACCTTTTTATCAATAAATTTCATTACGGTGCGTTACAGCTACGCCTAACGCCACTCTACAACGATTTACCCACCTTACAAAGCCTAAAATTCTTTTTATTAACCATTTTGTCCATTACATAATATCCGATAAAAAAACCGCAGCTAAATGCTGCGGTTTAATTATTTTAGCGAATGTTCGCCGGTATTAAATTACCATTGGTAACCGATACCTACCGAACCACCCACATCGCCTCGACTATTGGTATTACCTTGAAGTTTCAAGATTAATTTACCGTTATCGCTCGCACGTGAGTAACCTACCGCTAAGGCATTTTCACCTTTGAAGTGACCTGCAGATGCGGCAACCATTGATTTACCCGGTAGATAAACCTGTGGTAAGCCTGCTGCAGCATTAGCGCCTGCAATACCCGCACGTAAGCCCTTATCGACTTTATTAATGCGATTATTGATATTATTCGCAACACCTTTTAATTGGCTTACGTTAACCGCATCGTTAGGCTCTGTACCCGGAGCAACATTTTTGATCTGGGCTGGAGCAAGGTTACCGTTTGCATCCGCTTTACCGATAACGACATTACCGTTCTTATCACCGGTGATAGTCGGGCCGGTATTACCGCCGACTTGAACGGTATTGACGGAAATATCGTTACTTAACCCGTAAGTCACGGTGCTATCGCCATTTGCATTAACGGTAATATTAGCCTCTAGGTTTTTACCTGCCTGGTAAGTCACGGTTTTACCCGGATTGACTTTAGCCGTACCATTATTTGATGTCACTAAGTCATTGGTTTTCGCAGCTTTAATGTTGTGTCCTGCGCTATTAATCGCATTCACAACCGTTGTGCCGTTCACCAAATTACCGCCGTTTCCTGCCGGATCAACACTTACCGTACCGTTCGGGTTAGCCACGATATTTGTCGTATTCGCAACCAAACCTTTATTCGGATCGATCGTGATCGTAGTGCCATCAGTTTTCGCTGTTACAGTGATAGTACGTACACCATTTTCTGTCGAACCGGTCACATTGATCGCATTATCACCCTTGAAGTTTACACGGTTAGCATTCTTCACGGTATCCGCATAACTGTTACCGCTTGCTTCAACAATCCAACCCATATTTTGTAGATCACGGACTGTTGCCGCCGAATCAGGTTTTGTCGGGTTGCTTAAATCCACTAACACATTACTTGAAGTATTGGTTGTCGGATTAATTACATCTCCACTCGCCGTATTCGGAACGGTTGTTGTGTTCAAGGTTGAACCTACGCCGGTAATTTGTGTCGGTTTACCGTTCGTTGTGATGTTCAATGCGAAATCCGGTTGTGTCGGATTATTCGTTGCAGGCGTAGCATTATCCGAATTGAAATCCACTTTCGGCGCAGTCGGGTTAGATACATTACCCACTGTCAATGTTGTGGTATTCACATTGCTCACCGTAATATCTTTCGATAAACCGTAAGTAATAGTGCTACCGTTTTGGTTGATCTCCAAGTTCTTACCTGCAACATAGGTCAAGCTATCGCCGGCTTTCACTTTTGTACCTGTGGCATTCGGATTACTTTCCACTTGGTCATTATTACTACTTGTATTGACGGTATGGTACACCGAATTAATGGTGTTAGCGACATCTTCAACAGTTGCTAACGGTTTGCTACCGTTCGCATTATTGTACTCGGCTTTACCTGTTGTCGCATTAGCTGAAACATTACCAGCAGCCGCATTCGCAATGTTGGTTGAATTCGCCGATAAGTTACCGTTAGCATCGAGTGTAATGGTTGAACCATCATATTTCACATTAACAGTGATATTAGATTTCGTGCCATCACTGTCAATTTTCACCTCAGTACCGCTGCCATTATTAAAGTTCACGGTGTCGTAGGCTGCGACAAAGTCTTTCGCCTTGCCGTTTTCTTGCAAGTTCCAGCCGGAATTCAATACATCTTGAACCGTTGCCCCTTCAGTCAAGTTGTTGCTGATATTAGCCGGTGCAGTTGAATTAACAACATTTGTTCCACCGGTCAAACTACTTGCGTTATTAAAGTGACTGTTTAATCCACTGATCGTGCCATTGGTAATGCTTGTATTACCCACAGTAACACTCGTTACATTGATATCTGAGGATAAACCGTATTCCACAATGTGATTACCATTGCCATCCGTACTTTGATTCACAACAAGGTTTTTACCTGCTGAGTAAGTTACGGTATCGCCAGCTTTCACACGAGTTTGGTTTGAACCTGCTACCGTTTGTACACCATCTTTGCCACCATTAGCATTAGACGCAGTGATGTTATGTGAAACATTATTCAATGTATCCACTAACGTACTTGCATTCACAAATGACGCACCTTGAGCAGGATCATCCAACTTCGCCGTACCGTTTTCATTGGTTGAGGTTGAAGTGGTGTTGATATCAAAGCCGACATTTAACGTGCCGTTGTTAATGGTCACATTCGGTGTTGTACCCGTACCATTTACGTAGTTAACGTTGTTCACCGTGCTTTGGTTCACCGGTGTCGTAGCGTTAGGAATAGTTTGGTTATTCACTGTGTAGTTGACTTCTTTACCTTTAATGGTAATCGTACGAACATCACCGTTATCCGAACCTTCTACCGTTACACCGCCTGCGCCGACAAAGTTCACTTCGTTGGCATTCTTAACCGTGTTGCTGTAATTATTGCCGGTTGCTTTAACAACCCAACCCATATTCACCAAATCACGTACTGTCGCTGCTGAATTTAACGTACCTTCCGGTAAGTTGGTTAAATTCACTAACTGTTTGGTCACATCAGGTTGTCTTGCACCATCCTTATCACCCGGATTCGTTGTTACATCGGTTAAGTTTAATACCGAACCTACACCGGTAATTTGTGTCGGTTTACCGTTGGTCGTAATATTCAACGCAAATTCCGGTGCATTACTTGCATTATTGTTAGTCGCAGGTTTCGCATTTTCCGCATTGAAGTCCACTTTCGGTGCTGTCGCATTAGACACGTTACCGATAGTCAACGTCGTGGCGTTCACATTATTGAATGTGACGTTTTCAGCGGTTGCAAAGGCAATTCTGCCACCGGTTTGGTTAACCACTAAGTTTTTACCCGCCACAAATTCTAGCTCGCTACCGGCTTTCACTTGGGTCGTACCGTTTGCTGCGGTTACCGCTTCACCCGTGTTGGTTGCATTTACGGTGTGGAACACGCTGTTAATAGTGTTCGCCACATCGGTTACCGTTGCAATCGTACCGTTAGTTACGTTCGATTCGGCTTTACCTGTCGTGCTGTTCGCAGTTACATCACCGGTTTTTACCGTCACTGTGCCGTTGGTCACGTTGGTTGTGGTGTTATCACCTTTCACAATATTAGAAGCATTCGCCACTAATTTGCCATCAACCACTTTGATGGTGGCGTCATCAACATTCACGTTGTATTTCACCACGCTCACTTTGCCGTCATCATCGGTTGTGATGTTTGCTGTGGTTGCCGTGCCGTTAACAAAGTTCACCGTATCATACGGTTTCACGAAGTCTTTCGCCGTGCCGTTTTCTTGTAAGTTCCAACCTGAATTCAGGATATCACCTACTGTTGCTGCGTTGGTTACGTTCAAGTTCGTTGGTAAGGTTTGCTCTTTGGTAACCGGCTCATTCTTCGTGTTGTACACATCGTTATTGTACGTCGGCGGTAAATTGCCGTTTAAACCACTGATTGTGCCATTGGTGATCGTTGTGTTACCTACGGTAATACTTGTTACATTAATATCTGTGGATAAACCGTATTCCACAATGTGATTACCATTGCCATCCGTACTTTGATTCACAACAAGGTTTTTACCTGCTGAGTAAGTTACGGTATCGCCCGCTTTCACACGAGTTTGGTTTGAACCTGCCACCGTTTGTACACCATCTTTGCCACCATTAGTATTAGATGCTGTGATGTTATGTGAAACATTGTTCAATGTATCTACTAACGTACTTGCATTCACAAATGATGAACCTTGAGCAGGATCATCCAACTTCGCTGTACCGTTGTTATTGGTTGAGGTTGAAGTGGTGTTCACATCAAAGCCGACATTTAATGAACCATTGTTGAGGGTCACATTCGGTGTCGTACCCGTACCATTTACGTAGTTAACGTTGTTCACCGTGCTTTGGTTTGCAGGTTCACCATTCGTGCCGTTGGTGACGGTTTGGTTGTTTACCGTGTAGTTGACTTCTTTACCTTTTACGGTAATTGTACGAGCACCACCCTCAGTTTTACCTTCCACCGTTACACCGTTTGTGCCAACAAAATTTACTTCATTTGCATTTTTAACTGTGTCACTGTAGTTATTGCCTGTCGCTTTAACAACCCAACCCAGATTTTGTAAATCACGAACTGTTGCCGCTGAATCAGGTTTTTCAGGATTACTTAAATCCACCAATACATTACTTGGTGTATTGGTTGTCGGATTAATTGTATCCCCGCTTACCGTATCCGGAACTGTTTTCGTATTCAAGGTTGAACCTACACCGGTAATTTGTGTCGGTTTACCGTTGGTCGTGATATTCAAAGCAAAATCCGGTTGTGTCGGATTATTCGTTGCCGGTGTTGCTTTTTCTGCATTGAAATCTACTTTCGGTGCAACCTTATCAGACACATTACCCACGGTTAAGGTGGTAGTGTTCACATTATTCACAGTGATATTTTCTGATAATCCGTAAGTAATGGTGCTACCGGTTTGATTGATTTCGAGGTTTTTACCCGCTGCATACGTTAACGTATCGCCTGCTTTCACTTTCGTACCGGTCGCATTCGCACCAGTAACCACTTGTTCATCACTAGTGCTTGTGTTTACAGTGTGGAACACATTGTTAATAGTGTTCGCCACATCGGTTACCGTTGCAATCGTCCCGTTAGTTACGTTTGATTCAGCTTTACCTGTCGTGGTGTTCGCAGTTACATCACCGGTTTTCACACTCACTGTGCCGTTGGTCACGTTGGTTGTGGTGTTATCACCTTTCACAATATTAGAAGCATTTGCCACTAATTTGCCATCAACCACTTTGATGGTGTCATCATCAACATTCACGTCGTATTTCACCACGCTCACTTTACCGCCATCATCGGTTGTGATGTTTGCTGTGGTTGCCGTGCCGTTAACAAAGTTCACCGTATCATACGGTTTCACGAAGTCTTTCGCTGTGCCGTTTTCTTGTAAGTTCCAACCTGAATTTAGAATGTCGCCTACTGTCGCTGCATTGGTTACGTTTAAGTTTTCCGGCAACGTTTGAGATGTAGTCACATCTTTATTTTCAGTGTTGTACACATCTTTATTATATGTCGGCGGTAAATTGCTATTTAAACCGCTAATCGTGCCATTGGTGATGGTTGTGTTACCCACGGTAATACTTGTTACATTGATATCTGAGGATAAACCGTAAATAAGCGTTGAACCGGTTTGGTTAATCTCAAGGTTTTTACCTGCTTTATACGTGATGGTATCACCCGCTTTCACTTTAACCGGATCGTGTCCGCCGGATTTAACTTGCGTCTCTTCTTTCGCTGTAGTGATGTTGAACGAGGAGTCGTTCACCAAGTTCGCCACTTCCGTTGCGTTCAAGAAAGCCTCACCCTTAGTGACTGAAACCGTTCCGTTCGGGTTCACCGTGCCGTTTGTGGTGTTGATATCAAAGCCGACATTTAATGAACCATTGTTGAGGGTCACATTCGGTGTCGTACCCGTACCATTTACGTAGTTAACGTTGTTCACCGTGCTTTGGTTTGCAGGTTCACCATTCGTGCCGTTAGTAACGGTTTCGTTGTTCACGGTGTAATTCACTTCTTTACCGGTTACGGTAATGTCGTAAATACCCGTTGTTGCATTCGCCTCACCTGTTACGTTCACGCCGTTTTTACCGATAAAGTTTACAGTGTTGGCGTTACGTACCGCTGCCGTGTAGTCGTTGCCGTCCGCTCTTACAACCCAGCCGTAGTTTTGCAAATCACCCACTGTAACGACCGCACTTGGGTCTGACGGATTCGTTAAGTTGATAAATTTGTTTTTGTTATCGCCTGTGTTGCTATCCGATGTGGTTTGGATAGTCGTGTTATTCAACGCTGTGCTGACGTTAGTGATCTTATCGCCGCCAATGTCTAAACCTTTATCCGTTGAGCTGATATTGGTTGTCGGTGCAGTAGGGTCTGACACGTTACCGATAGTCAACGTCGTGGTGTTCACATTATTGAACGTGACGTTTTCAGCGGTTGCAAAGGCAATTCTGCCACCGGTTTGGTTAACCACTAAGTTTTTACCCGCCACAAATTCTAGCTCACTACCGGCTTTCACTTGGGTCGTACCGTTTGCTGCGGTTACCGCTTCACCCGTGTTGGTTGTGTTTACGGTGTGGAACGCATTGTTGATCGCATTGGTTACGGTGGTTGCATTGACTAAGTTGCTACCATTGCCGCCATCAACCACTTTAATTGTACCGTTTGGATTCGTTGTGAGGTCGGTTACATTCGCTTTCACTTCTCCAGTATTCGGATCTGTTGTGATCGTGCTGTTATCCACTTTCACATTCACTTTCACAGTGGAAACATTACCGTTAGTGGTATCAATCTTCACTTCCGTGCCGGTACCATTGACAAAGTTCACAGTATCATAAGCTGCCACAAAATCTTTTGCCGTGCCGTTTTCTTGTAAGTTCCAACCTGCGTTTAATACATCGTTCACTGTTGCTGCATTGGTGCCGTTTACGGTTGTCGGTGCGGTTTGTGAAACCTTATTATCATTACTGTTGGTTGCAACATTGTTGGTCGGTGCAAGTTCGTTATTTAACCCGCTGATCGTGCCATTGGTGATTGTTGTGTTACCCACGGTGATGTTATTCGCCGTGATGTTATTTACGCTGATGTTTTCTGATAAACCATAAGTGATGGTTTTACCATTCTGGTTGATATTGAGGTTTTTACCCGCTTTGTAAGTGAGGGTATCACCTGCTTTAACCTGTGTACCAGTGCCATTCGGGCTGTCCGTTACTTGCGTATCATCACTGCTTGTATTCACCGTGTGGAACGCATTATTGATCGCGTTGGTCACAGTGGTTGCATTGACAAGTTTATCTCCCTCAATCGGGGCTGCGACTTTACCGTCTGTGCCAACAGTTAAGCTGGTATTTGCCACGTTAGCGGTTGCATTAAAGGTGTAATTCACAACGCCATTAGCCACAGTACGATTAATGGTTACGCCTTCACCGCCGATAAAGTTTACCGCTTCGCCCGGGTTAATCACTTGTTCGGTAAGGTTTGCTCCGGCTGCCGTGTTACCTGCCGCATTGGTGCGCCAGCCAGCGTTGCTTAATGCGTTGTAAAGGGTTGTGGCATTAACAAATTTGCTACCTTCAACGCCTGCCGGTTGATTAAATGCTCCTGTGTTGGAGTTTGTAGTGAAGTTAGTGATTGCAGTTGAAACATTATAAGTGATTGAACCGTTCGTATTTGTTGCCGGTGTTACCGTAATGCCGGTACCTGCAGCCACGGTTGGCATTGCATCTTTTAAGCCTGAGGCCACCATATAGAGCTGTGAGCCGTTGATGGCATCGGTAGAATCTGCCGAAATTTTACCTGCCGCGACATTTTGGATTTGGCGTTCGTTGCCTACTGTTCCTACGGAAACAACACGGTTGAGTGTGTTAGCCGTTAAAGCACCTTTAAAGCCACTATAGGTAATATTATTAACTGTTGCCGATGTTACCGCAGTACCATTTGATGTTTCGGATTTAGAACCTAATGCCACAGAATCTTGTAGATGTGATTTTGATCCATTACCAATTGCGACCGCACTTTGTCCCGTAACATGAGTATCTCTCCCCATACCGATTGCATCTACACCGGTGACCAGTGTGCTGTAACCAATAGCAATACTTTGTAATGCATTAGTTGTCGCATTACGACCTAGAGAAATAGAGTCGTTTTTATAGGCTTTGGATTGCGAACCCAATACGATACTGGCTTCGCCAGAGGCATTCGCCTGCCAACCCATAGCAACCGCTGCATTATCGCTTGCTTTCGCATCCCAGCCGATAGCAACGGTTTGGTGATGAGAGGCATTAGCATTCGTACCAATCGCAATTCCATTATTGCCTAAGTCACCTCTCGAAGCTTGAGCACCGAAACCTATCGCAATACCTTGGTTCTGACTAGAAGATGAATTTTCACCGATTACAATACTACGGGTACTTGATGCATTAGCGTTTAATCCCATTGCTATACTGTTTACACCTGAAGCGCTGGCATTAAAGCCTATTGCCATACTGTTTGCACCGCCTGCTTTCGCATTTACGCCACCGGTAATCGCATATTTACCCGTTGCCCCACCTTTGGCATCCACTGTGCCTTTATTGGTGTCAGGGTTGCCTGCCGCTTGGTTAGCCGTACTATCATTCACATGAAAATAGTTTTCCGCTGTGCCACCGCTTGAAGAACCGCCGGTAGCGGAAATCGTAATATTACCTGTGTTTGGATCTGTTGAAAAAGTGATCCCTGTGCCGTTCACATAGGTAGGCGTTTTAATTTTGACAATCGTAGCTGTGTCCGGTGCATTACCCGGGCCTTTCGAAACCGTTACTGTTGCCGAACCTTCGCCGACAAAATCCACACGATCGCCAAAATGTACATTATTCACAGCAGTGCCGGAACTGGAGCTACTGTTGCCAATACGCCAAAAACCTTGGTTTACCGCATTTTTCACATCCTGCACCGTAGCAACACCATCAAGTGCTGTCGTTGCATTTAGTTGACCTGAAGCAGTAACAGGGGCAAAAGTGCCTTTTTTCACATCAAAGGTAACATTTGCACCACTTGTTGTGGAAGCAACTTTTGCTGTAGTGTAATTACCATCAATAAAACGAACATTATTACCGCTACTAATCGTTTTTACTGTTTGTGAAGTATTATTTCCTACATTAAAGGAATAAGCACTCGTACCATTATTATTTAATTTTGCCATCACGGCATAAAGCTGTGAACCGTTGATTGCATCGGTTGATGAGAGTGAAATGTTACCAGCTGCCACATTTTGGATTTGGCGGTATGGGACTGTTGCATTTCCCCCAACCGACACAACATGATTAAGCTGATTCACCTCCAATACGCCAGCAAAGCCACTATAAGTTACGCCATTTACCGTAGCGGAGTTTTCTACTGTGCCTGCTTTGGTGGTAGCAAATGAGCCGAGTGCTACTGAGTTCTCTAAGTTTGCTTGAGATAATTGCCCTAATGCCGTTGCATTGGCTGCACTTGCCCTAGCCTTTATACCTAAGGCAGTCGCTTGATTTGCCGTTGCATTAGCGTATGCCCCAATAGCAGTCCCTTGCGCATTCGCTGCATTAGAGTATGCCCCAATAGCAGTCGTTCTTTCTGCTAAAGCCTTAGCCATTCCCCCCATTGCGAGGGCATGGTTATGAGTAGCGTTAGCCATTACACCATTGGCAATACTCCAATTGCCCAGTGCTTTTGCAGTGTCACCCATAGCAAGAGAATTTCCACCTCCAGCTTCTGCGTTAGGTCCGATTGCCACGGCATTACCTTGATCGTCACCATTTACTATTCTTTGCCCATAGGCTTTTGCACCGATACCAAGGGCAATACTATTGGTGGTATTCGCAATGGTATTCACCCCAATCGCTGTAGTTTGAGAACCTGTTGATTGTGCGTTAGCTCCAAATGCAACAGACCATTCTCTGGTTGCTTTAGCACTTGCCCCTAAAGCAGTAGAGTAATTCTCATTTGCTGTCGCACCTTGCCCCATTGCTGTTGCAAAATTCTTAACTGCAGTGGCATCGTGTCCAATAGCGACGGCACCTTGCCCAGTTGCATTTGAATTTGTCCCAATTGCAATAGCCATTCCGCCAGTCGCGTTCGCAGGATAATTAGTATCATTGGAAACGGCCATATCCCCTCCGTCTGTAACCCAACGCCCATTTCCAGATGAGGCAACTGCCAACGCTTCTCCACCAATCACCGTTGAACTCGCAGCAATAACGGAAAGTGCGATGGTTGATAGTTGCGGTTGTTTATTCGAAGAAGATTTTGTTTTCCCCTTCGCTCGGTTCAATTCGGATACCGCCACCCAAGTTTGTGTAGCGTGATTCCAAATTACCTTGAATATTTTATTCATAGTTTTTTTGTTCCTAATTGTTTACTATTTATAAAACGCTTCGTCATTTATCCGAATTTTATGCTGATACATATTTCAGATAAAATCTTTTGCATTCTATCTGTAATTACGGACTTTGAACATCGTCTCTACCCAACATTTTTGTCAAGAATATGTAAATTTGGCAGCTTCTGATGGAATATTTGAGGTGGGTGTTTGAAGTTGGTTTTGGGAGTAAATATGGTGGTATTATGTAGAGGTTGCACAATGTAATGGTGCGTTACGCCTTACGGCTAAGACACCCTACCTCTATTATTTTTTTATTCACATTCAAAGTGAGGTCGAAAAAATCAATAATTTTTAAATATTGATTAAGAGCTTTCAAAGATCCTGTATATTCTTTGGGGAATTTTTCCGTTCGTGCTATGCTAGGCAAAATTTTTTAAAAGATGTCTTTTTTATGCAACAAAATTATTTAAGTCAGCAACGTTTCGCTGATTTTCCTCTCCACCCTAAGGTTCTGAGAGCCTTACAAAGCAAGGGTTTTGAATATTGTACGCCTATTCAGGCACTTTCTTTACCGATCACCTTACAAGGTAAGGATATTGCCGGTCAAGCACAAACCGGCACGGGCAAAACTATGGCGTTCTTAACGGCAACTTTTCATCATTTACTCAGCCATCAAGCCGAAAATCATAATTCCAAACAACCACGTGCTTTAATTCTCGCTCCAACCCGTGAACTTGCGGTGCAAATCAGCAATGATGCGGAACTAATGGTAAAAACAAGCGGGTTAAAAACCGCACTTGCTTACGGTGGGGACGGTTATGATAAACAATTACAAGCGATTGAGCGTGGCGTAGATATTTTAATCGGCACGACCGGGCGGGTGATTGACTATGTAAAACAAGGGGTGATTCGTTTAGATCAAATTCAAGTTGTGGTGTTAGACGAGGCGGATCGTATGTTCGATCTTGGGTTTATACGTGATATTCGTTATTTACTACGTAAATGCCCTGCTCCACAAGAACGCTTAACTATGCTTTTTTCCGCAACTTTGTCCTACAAAGTGCGTGAACTCGCCTTTGAAGATATGAATAATCCTGAATATATCGAAATCGAACCGGAGCAAAAAACCGGACATCGAATTAAAGAAGAATTATTTTATCCTTCTAATCAAGACAAAATGGCTCTCTTACTCACTCTAATGGAAGAAGAATGGCCTGAACGCTGTATTGTGTTTGCTAATACAAAGCACCGTTGTGAAGAAATTTGGGGGTATTTGGCGGCAGACGGGCATCGTGTCGGTTTACTCACGGGCGATATCGCACAAAAAAAACGTCTCGCCTTGTTAAAACAATTTACTGACGGCAATTTAGATATTTTAGTGGCAACGGATGTAGCCGCCCGCGGTTTGCATATTTCAGATGTTACCCACGTGTTTAACTATGATTTGCCGGATGATCGTGAAGATTACGTTCACCGCATCGGGCGTACGGGACGAGCCGGTGAGAGTGGTGTTTCAATCAGTTTTGCTTGCGAAGAATATGCGATGAATTTGCCTGCTATTGAGGAATATATTGCTCATTCCATTCCTGTTAGCCAATATGATCCGGCATCTTTACTGAGTTTGCCAAAACCGTTGCGCTTAAAATCACGTAGCAATAATTTCCGACCAACGATGAAAAATCGTTCCTCTCACCAAAGATAAATAAAAACGGCTGATCACTCAATAAGGATCAACCGTTTCTCCGATATTATTTAGCCGTTTTGTAGGGTGTGTTAGCCGTAGGCATAACGCACCTTTTATCTTTCAATAAAAGAGTTATTCAAAAGAATCTTTCAAACGTTCGTCAGCTCGGCGGGCTTCGCCTTTGTGTTGTAATTTATTAAGCTGACGTTCTAATTTTTCTTCCACTTCATTGATGGCTTTGTACATATCATCGCTTGTGGCACTGGCAAGCAGATTGCCAATCGGTGTGCCGATAGATGCCTCGACAGTAAAACCATTCGGTACTTTATTCAGTACAAAATGCGGACTAATCAACTGTGTATGCCATTTTTCTAGTTTTGCTAAACGGCTTTCCACATGCTCACGAATTGCAGGAGTGATTTCCATTTGTTTACTGGTAATATTTAATGTCATAGCATTTACCTCTTCGCGTTGTTAGAACCTTTCGGTTCGGTTTGATTTAATACCAAAATAGTCTTAGCGAGGGGCTTTTTCAAGTCATTTTTTAGTAAATTTTTAAAAATATGATCTAGCTCTAATTTCTGAACATTGGTGATTTTCTTTTTAAGAAAAGTTGTTATTATGGCGAATTGAGCAAAGATAAAGCCTTAGATGTGGAATCCAAAATTGCATAAACTAAAGTCATCTTCATAATTGACATTCTTACCTATAAGCCATACTCCATGGATGTGGCGCTAGAGCATGCCCACAATAAAAAAACACATAGCTCAATAGGTATGTAGTTCTTATGGGTTAAGGGGTTTTCTATAAGGAAAATAAATGCTTAATATAACTGCACTGGATTTTGAGTTAAGATACCTATCAGATGAGTTTTATAGAGAAATCGCTCCAAATTTAACTGAAATTTTAAAAAAGTTACTAGGCCTTACTGTGTACTGTTGGTAAGAGTAAAAGGATTAAATTTTGCCCGACCTTTAAGATCAAACTTACCTGAATGTGATGGAGTAGAAATCAAAACAATAGAAAATGAGGATAATAAAGGACGTTTTAAAGAAATCGATTTTTCTAAAGCGAGACTAATCACTGATGAAAAATACTTAAAGGATGACCGTGTAATATTAAAAAAGACAGAGGAATTCTTATTCATTAAAGCACAGGACAAAAAATTCGCCGAGAATTTAAGAAGTATGTAGATACATATATTGCACAAGTTAAATACAAAAAGATTTTAGATGCTAAATATAAACTTACAATATTAAAGAATTATCATCAGGAATTAAAAATTTAATTCCTTTACGTGACAATTTCTAATATAAAAGCCACCGATTTCAGTGGCTTTTTCCATTTTTGCCTCCACAAAAAAGGGCTGCTTCCAGCCCCAAATGAATAAAGTATATTCGGAATCAAATTACCTCATCCTGATCGTGATGATTAATTTTTAAACGGGCAAAATAGTCTTTTGTTTCTTCAATAACGACTTTACGCAATCCGATTAAAGCAATCAAGTTCGGGAATGCCATTAAACCGTTCACAATATCCGCAAGAATCCAGATTAAATCCAGTTTTAAGAACGAGCCGATTCCCACCAGTATAATAAATACCAAACGGTATAAACGAATACCGCGTGTGCCGACTAAATAAACAAAGCAACGTTCACCGTAGTAGCACCAACCTAAAATGGTGGTAAATGCAAAAAATAATAAGCCGATCGTTACGATAGTCGCCCCTATCGGAGAGCCTAAACCTTGTGAAAACGCCGCATTCGTTACCGTTGCGCCGGCAAGTGTCGGATTACTCCATGCACCGGTAAGCACTAACACGATTCCAGTCATCGTGCATACAATGATCGTGTCTAAGAAAGTGCCCGTCATAGAGATTAAGCCCTGACGAACAGGTTCTCGGGTTTGGGCGGCGGCAGCGGCAATCGGCGCACTTCCTAACCCTGATTCATTCGAGAAAATCCCCCTTGCCACCCCCGATTGAATCGCTTTCATCACGGTAAAACCTAATGCGCCACCTAAAGCCGATTGCGGATTAAATGCGCTATGGATAATCAACCAAACAGCGTCCGGTACCTTTTCCCAGTTGAGTAAAATAATGATAACGGAAACAAGCACATAAGAAATCGCCATAAAAGGAACGATAATAGAGGATGTTGTCGCAATACGTTTTACACCGCCCAAAATAATCATCGCAACCAATACCGTTACGATAATCGCAGTAACAACAACCGGAATATGAAAGGTATCTTCCATTGCGTGCGTAATTGCGTTCACTTGCGGAAAGGTGCCGATGCCGAAAAATGCCACCAACACGCCGAATACGGCGAACATTTTTGCCAACCATTTGATGCCTAACCCCTGTTCAATATAGTACATTGGCCCGCCGGACATAAACCCACGGCGATCTCTCACACGATATTTCACCGCAAGCAAACATTCGGCATATTTGGTCGCCATTCCAAGCAATGCAACGAGCCACATCCAAAAGATCGCCCCCGGCCCCCCGGCTTGAACAGCGGTTGCCACACCAACGATATTGCCCGTACCAATTGTTGCCGCCAACGCCGTGCAAAGTGCGGCAAAGGAAGAGACGTCCCCTTTTCCACCACGATCTTTTTTAAATAAATAACCGAGTGCACGTGGTAAATAACGAATTTGAATAAATCCTAAACGCAAAGTGAGATAAAGCCCCGTACCGGATAACAAAATTAATAACGGTGGGCCCCAAATGAAGCTATCAATAGCTGATAAAATTGTCGTCAATGACATTTTGATTCCTCGTCGTCTGAAAAACAATAAAACGCGACAAGGAGACGAAAAGAATCCGTGAGAAAAGAAAAATACAGATTGTCTTTTAGCCCCTGTCCTTTTGCCTGAGCGTTTGAAAAACGGCGTTAAAAACGACCGCTCTTTTGCGCCTTCGGCGTCCATTCACACATTTGTGCAACGGATCTCTCCAAGGGTTCGTCCAGTAACAGTCCCTGCGCTTACGCGCGCCTGAAAGATTTTACATCGTCGGCGTGGGGTCAATTCCCCACTCTCCAGCTACCTTCATCCGAACTCATTTTTCACTGATATACCAGAAAAAACGGGGCGAATTCTAGCAAAATTAGGAGGGGTTATCAATATTATCAGGGGGATGGAAAATACAAAGTGCGGTCAAAAAACGTTGTATTTTTCCGATCGCACTTTTTTCACATTTTGCGTTACTTTTCGTTAGGCTAAACCGTAACGCACCAATAGAGGGTTTAATGATGAAATAGAGCTTTACGCAAAGATCAACGCACCCTACCCAAATAAATATTAGAAAAAGTCCGCTTAATCTCTAAAATTATTAAACTGGAACGGTTGTCCGAGTTCTGCGTTTTTTACTAATTGAATCACGGTTTGTAAATCATCACGTGATTTACCGGTTACACGCACTTGATCGCCTTGAATTTGGGTTTGAACTTTGATTTTGGCATCTTTCACTAATTTTGTGATTTTTTTTGCCGTCTCGGTTTCAATCCCTTGTTTGAGCTTAATTTCTTTCGTGTAAAGTTTACCGTGGTGTTCGCTTTCCGTTGGAATATCCAATGAGGCATGTTCAATCCCTCGTTTTACAAAAGCAGCGATTAAGATCTCAATCAATTGTTCAAGTTGGAACTCGGATTCGGTAGTCACTTTTACCGTTTCATTTTTTTCGTTAAGTTCGATGATGGCTTCGACTCCTCTGAAATCATAGCGGGTGCTTAAAACGCGGTTTGCATTTTCTACCGCATTACGTACTTCATGCATCGTAATTTCAGAGACAATATCAAAAGACGGCATAATGTTTCTCCCATTAAATAGTTAAATTTTATCGTTTGCACTTAGAAGACATAAAAGTGCGGTCAAGTCGGCGAAGTTTACCACAATTTGAGCTTGCTGTTGTACTTTCGGTTTGGCGTGAAAAGCGACGCCTAAACCCGCAACGTTCATCATCGCCAAGTCATTTGCGCCGTCTCCGATGGCAATCGTATTTTGGGGCTTGATTTTGTATTCATCACGTAAACGTTGAAGCGTATCGGCTTTGTATGGTGCATCGACAACTTCGCCTTTCACTAAGCCTGTCAATTTACCGTCCACAATATCGAATTGATTTGAAACGGCAAAATCCAGCTTCAACAATGTTTTTAAATAATCCGCAAAATAGGTGAAACCACCGGAGGCAATAGCGGTCTTCCAACCATATTGTTGCAAGGTTTGAATCGTTTCAACCAAGCCCGGCATTAATGGCAATGAGGATCGAACCGTTTGTAAAATGCTTTCAGGCGCATCTTTTAATGTGGCGACACGGCGGCGCAAACTTTGTTCAAAATCTAATTCACCACGCATTGCACTTTCTGTGATTGCCGAAACCGATTCGCCGGTGCCGGCAAGTTTTGCAATTTCATCAATACATTCAATTTGAATGGCGGTGGAATCCATATCCATTACCAATAGGCCTTTTTCTGATAATTTTGCATCAAAATCGAGAAGGGCAATGTCTAATCCAAGTTCGTGTGCGCTTGAAAGGCACGTTTCTTGCCATTCGCCTTTCAATAATACCACGGTATTTTGAGCCACGTTCCATACGTCAAAACATTGGAAATTTTGACCGCACTTTTGTTGAAATTCGGAAAGTGCGGTTAGATTTAAAGTTTTACCGTAAAGAATGAAAGCATCTTTGGTCGAAAGAATTGTTTCATTTGGCAAAAGTGCGGTCGGAAATGAGGAATATTTTTGCGTAATGCTTGCAAGGTTTTGAATTTGCATAGAAAATCCTGTAAATTGTAAAACTTGAAACTATTCTAGCCGATTTAATGGCTAATTGGGGAAAATAACTTGCGTTTAACCAAAGAAAAACTGACAAAATCGCTTATGCTTGCGCTAATCATCCTTCTTAGTTCGGGGGCATTGAGTGTGATTTTGTTCGGGGTGCAACAGTTTAAGATAGGCTCACAACTTGCCGGTATAAGTCAGGTTTCCAATTTATCCCATATTTTAGTACGTCAGCAGACAAATTTATTTTCCGTTTTATTGGTGAATAATGCGCAGTCTGAAAAACTAAGGGAAAATCTTGATAATTTGGTGCAAGAACATTTTGTCCTCGATGCTTCAATTTATGATGCGCAGGGAAAATTATTAGCACAAAGTACCGGTTCTGAAAATTTGCGAACGCATTTAGGACTCGCAGAGGAAGGCGAGAGAGAGAAGAACCGCCGACAAATTGTTGAGCCGATTTATTCAAATTTCGGTATTAAAGGCTTTTTACGTGTAACCTTTGATGCACAGTATGCCCAATCTTCCCAAAGTAAAATCAATCAAATTTTCAGCCGACTTTACGGAGAGTTAATCATTGTGTTTTTACTTGGCATCGTGTTGGCAAGTTCCGTCCATTATTTTATAAGTCATTATCGCCGTGCTTACCGTGTATCGCACGAGCCAAAAAGAGCGGTCAATTTACCGATTAAATCAAACAGCCAACGTTATCATTTAAGACGCCGTAGAACATAATTTACGATAGATCAAAACTATTACATAAAAATTGAATTAATTACCTCTGCCTTGCAGTAAATAGGGTAGAATAGCCGAAGCGATTTTTTCACACAGGAGAACAATATGGCAACTCGTAGACAATTAGCCAACGCAATTCGTTTTTTATCAATGGATGCCGTGCAAAAAGCAAAATCCGGTCACCCGGGAGCGCCTATGGGCATGGCAGATATCGCCGAAGTTTTATGGCGTGATTTTTTAAAACATAATCCGACCAATCCGAAATGGGCGGATCGTGACCGTTTCGTGTTGTCTAACGGACACGGCTCTATGTTGATTTACAGCCTATTGCACCTAACAGGCTATGATTTATCCATTGAAGATTTAAAACAATTCCGCCAATTGCATTCTAAAACACCGGGCCACCCGGAATACGGTTATGCGCCGGGTGTAGAAACCACGACAGGCCCGTTAGGTCAAGGTATCACTAATGCAGTAGGTATGGCGATTGCCGAGAAAACCCTTGCCGGTCAATTTAACCGTGAAGGGCATGATATTGTAGATCACTATACTTATGTGTTCTTAGGTGACGGTTGTTTAATGGAAGGCGTTTCACACGAAGCTTGTTCTTTAGCGGGAACACTCGGTTTAGGTAAATTAATCGCTTTCTATGATGACAATAATATTTCTATTGACGGTCATGTTGACGGCTGGTTTAGCGATGATACCGCAGCACGTTTTGAGGCTTATGGCTGGCAGGTGATCCGCAATGTCGATGGTCACGATGCGGAACAAATTCGTGCAGCAACCATATTAGCACAAGCGGAAAAAGAAAAACCGACTTTAATTATTTGCAAAACAATCATTGGTTTTGGTTCACCGAATAAATCAGGCTCACACGATTCCCACGGTGCGCCGCTCGGTGATGAAGAAATCGCTTTAACACGTAAAGCCTTGAATTGGGATTACGCACCATTTGAAATCCCTGCCGAATACTATGCACAATGGGATGCAAAAGTAAAAGGTGCGGAAGCGGAAAAATCTTGGGAAGAGAAATTTTCTGCCTACGAAAAAGCCTATCCTGAATTGGCTGCGGAATTTAAACGTCGCGTAACAGGCGAATTACCGGCGACTTGGGCGGCTGAATCCAAAGCCTTTATTGAAAAATTACAAGCTAATCCGGCAAGTATTGCAAGCCGTAAAGCCTCCCAAAATGCGATTGAAGCTTATGCCCGCCTATTACCTGAATTTTTAGGCGGTTCTGCGGATTTAGCAAGTTCTAACTTAACGTTATGGAGCGGCTCAAAACCAATTCGCGCACACGAAAATGTTGACGGTAACTACGTCAACTACGGTGTACGTGAATTTGGTATGTCCGCCATAATGAACGGTATCGCATTACACGGTGGTTTTATTCCTTACGGCGCAACTTTCTTAATGTTCTATGAATACGCTCACAATGCGGTGCGTATGGCGGCGTTAATGAAACAACGTGCATTATTTGTATATACTCACGATTCAATCGGCTTAGGTGAAGACGGTCCGACCCACCAACCGGTGGAACAAACCGCTTCGTTACGTTTGATCCCAAATCTTGAAACATGGCGTCCTTGTGATCAAGTTGAATCGGCAATTGCATGGCAACAAGCGGTTGAGCGTAAAGAGGGGCCAAGTGCCTTGATTTTCACCCGCCAAAACTTAGCGCAAATGGACCGCACTTCCGAGCAATTGGCAAATGTAGCACGTGGTGCATATATCCTGAAAGATTGTGTCGGCACACCGGATCTAATCTTAATAGCAACCGGCTCAGAAGTTGAACTTGCCGTGAAATCCGCCGAAGTGTTAAGTGCGGAAGGGAAAAATGTACGTGTGGTTTCTATGCCAAGTACGAATCGTTTTGATAAACAAGATGCGGCTTACCGCGAAAGCGTATTGCCGTCATCAGTGACAAAACGTATTGCAATCGAAGCCGGTATTTCGGATTTCTGGTACAAATACGTGGGCTTTAACGGTCGTATCGTGGGAATGAACGGCTTCGGCGAATCCGCACCGGCTGAGCAATTATTTAAATTGTTCGGCTTTACCGTAGATAACATCGTAGCCACAGCAAAAGAAATTCTTTAATATCTGATATATATTTATCCCGTTGTAACGCTATTGATACTTCGGGATAAATATGACTTTGTAAGTGCGCTCGTTTTGTTTAGCGTTTTTCCAAAATCGGTTTTAAGAACCGAGCGGTATGCGACCCGGCGACCCGAGCCACTTCTTCCGGTGTACCGGTGGCAATAATTTGTCCGCCGCCACTTCCCCCTTCAGGACCGAGATCAACAATCCAATCTGCGGTTTTAATCACATCCAAGTTATGTTCGATCACCACAATGGTATTACCTTGATTACGCAGGCGATGTAACACTTCAAGAAGTTGTTTAATATCCGCAAAATGTAAGCCTGTTGTCGGTTCATCCAAAATATACAGTGTTTTGCCGGTATCGCGCTTAGAAAGTTCTGTCGCCAATTTCACGCGTTGCGCTTCACCACCGGAAAGGGTGGTTGAAGACTGACCTAATCGAATATAAGACAATCCTACGTCCATCAAGGTTTGCAACTTACGAGCAATCATTGGAATAGCATCAAAAAATTCGCGAGCCTCCTCTACGGTCATATCCAACACTTGATGAATCGTTTTACCTTTGTAGCGAATTTCCAACGTTTCGCGGTTATAACGTTTTCCTTTACATTGATCACAAGGTACATACACATCCGGTAAAAAGTGCATTTCTACTTTCAGTACACCATCCCCCTGACAAGCCTCACAACGCCCGCCTCGCACGTTAAAGCTAAAGCGTCCGGGGTTGTAACCACGCGCACGAGCCTCCGGCACACCGGCAAATAATTCACGAATAGGTGTGAATAAACCGGTGTAAGTGGCTGGGTTAGAACGTGGCGTTCGACCGATTGGGCTTTGATTAATGTCGATCACTTTATCGAAATGTTCCAAACCTTCAATGGATTTATAAGGCGCATAATCCGTTTTATCCGCGCGATTTAACGCGTTTTGCGCCAATGGGAACAAAGTATCGTTTATCAAGGTCGATTTGCCCGATCCCGATACCCCTGTGATACAGGTAAATAAGCCGACCGGAATGTCTAAATTCACATTTTTTAAATTATTACCCGATGCGCCTTTCAGTTTCAGCCATTTTTTCTTATCAAGTGCGGTACGTTTTTGCGGAATTTCAATTTGCTCTTCGCCCGATAAAAATTTTCCCGTAATAGAACTTGGGTTCGCCATAATTTCTTGCGCGTTACCTTGTGCAATCACTTGCCCGCCATGCACGCCCGCTCCCGGACCGATATCAATAATATGATCAGCCGCTCGAATGGCATCTTCGTCATGTTCTACCACAATCACCGTGTTGCCGAGGTTACGTAAATGAAGCAAGGTATTCAATAAACGTTCATTATCCCGTTGATGTAAACCGATAGAGGGTTCATCCAATACATACATCACCCCCACTAAACCGGCACCGATTTGGCTGGCAAGACGAATGCGTTGTGCTTCGCCCCCCGATAAGGTTTCGGCGGAACGGGAAAGAGAAAGATAATTCAATCCCACATTGACTAAGAATTGCAAACGTTCACGAATTTCTTTCAAAATTTTCTCAGCAATTTGTGCTTTTTGCCCGGTTAAAGAAAGTGCGGTGAAAAATTCCAACGTTTCTCCAATACTCTTTTCCGAAATCATTGGCAGGTTTGTCGACCCGATATACACGTTGCGCGCTTCCGGCCGTAAACGGGAACCACCACAGTCTGCACAAGAACGGTTGCTGATATTTTTTGCCAATTCTTCACGTACAGACATAGATTCCGTTTCTTTATAACGGCGTGCCATATTATTTAAGATACCTTCAAAGGCGTGCTTACGAATCACAACATCACCGCGATCATTCATATACTGAAACTCTATTTCTTCTTTGCCGGAACCGTGCATAATAATCTGACGGATTTTCTTCGGTAGCGTTTCATAAGGAACTTCTATATCAAAATCATAATGTTTGGCTAGCGAAGTCAGCATTTGATAATAATAAAAATTACGGCGATCCCAACCTTTTACCGCCCCTCCTGCAAGGGAAATACTTGGATTTTGAACCACCCGTTCTTCATCAAAATACTGTTGTACCCCCAAGCCATCACAAGTCGGACAAGCTCCCGCCGGATTGTTGAAAGAGAACAAACGCGGTTCTAATTCCGGTACGGAATAACCACAATGAGGGCAAGCAAAATTCGCCGAAAAGACAAATTCCTCCGCCTTCGGATTATCCATATCCGCGACAACCGCCGTCCCCCCGGAAAGCTCCAACGCCGTTTCAAAAGATTCGGCTAAACGCGTTGCTAAATCTGACCGCACTTTAAAGCGATCCACCACCACTTCAATCGTATGTTTTTTCTGTAATTCAAGTTTCGGCGGATCCGACAAATCACAAATTTCACCGTCAATGCGCGCCCGAATATAACCTTGTGCGGCAATATTTTCTAAGAGCTTAATATGTTCACCTTTACGATTTTTCACCACCGGCGCAAGCAGCATCATTTTTGATTCTTCAGGTAAACTCAGCACTTTATCCACCATTTGGCTAATGGTTTGTGCCGTTAAAGGGACATCGTGATTCGGACAGCGCGGCTCCCCTACCCGTGCAAATAACAAGCGCAAATAATCATAAATCTCTGTGATCGTTCCCACTGTTGAACGAGGGTTGTGCGAGGTGGATTTTTGCTCAATAGAAATTGCCGGCGACAAGCCTTCAATAGAATCGACATCCGGTTTTTCCATTAAGGATAAAAACTGGCGGGCATAGGCAGAGAGGGATTCTACGTAACGGCGTTGTCCTTCCGCATAAAGAGTATCAAAAGCAAGGGAAGATTTACCGGATCCGGATAAACCGGTAATAACTATAAGTTTATCGCGAGGAATGGTTAAATTGATGTTTTTTAGATTGTGAGTTCGCGCCCCACGAATATCGATATTTTCCATAAAACAACTTGTCTGATTTAAATTTTTTGTAAAATTGCGAGCATTATCGCACATTTAAACATCTGTGCAAATATCCAGTTAAAATTTATAGATCTTTTCCAAAATTTCAGGCAAAATAACCGCACTTTTTTAATGATGAAAATGAGGTTTTTTTATGGCTGGAGTAAATAAGGTCATCATCGTGGGTCATTTAGGTAATGACCCGGAAGTTCGCACTATGCCAAATGGTGATGCCGTGGCAAACATTAGCGTAGCAACAAGTGAAAGTTGGAATGACCGCAACACCGGCGAACGTCGTGAAATAACGGAATGGCATCGTATTGTATTTTATCGCCGCCAAGCTGAAATCTGCGGTGAATACTTACGCAAAGGCTCACAAGTTTATGTTGAAGGGCGTTTACGCACCCGTAAATGGCAGGATCAAAACGGTCAAGATCGCTACACCACAGAAATTCAAGGTGATGTGATGCAAATGCTAGGCGGACGTAATCAAAACGCAGGTGGCTACGGCGCACCGGATATGGGACAAAGTACTCCGCAACCAGCTTACCAAGCGCGTTCAAACAATAACTATCAATCATCCCGCCCTGCCCAACAGCAACCGGCCCCACAAGCCGAGCCGCCAATGGACGGCTTTGATGATGATATTCCGTTCTAAATTCATATAAAAACCATAGAACACGAAGAGATGCCTCACAGCAAGAGACATCTCTTTTTATATTATGAATACGAGGACGGTATATCTACATAAAATTCAGTAATGTAGCAATCGCACAGATATTATTTTTGAGTGGACGTAGAGACACTATGCTTGGCGTCCGCTAATGTTAAATGATAAACAAACAGGATAAATTTTCTACACAAAATACGCTGCGCCTACAATTATATTATTTCAATTTTATGTATTTGTAACAACACCGCTAAAATCAACCGCACTTTTGTGTTTTAAAGATGAATATTTCCATCATAAACGTGCGTTGCCTCGCCCGTCATATAAAGCGGATGCCCTTCCCCTTCCCATTCAATCAGTAAGCTACCACCGGGGAGATCAACTTGTACTTTGTGATCTAATAAACTCTGCATCATACCTACGGCTGCGGCTGCGCAAGCTCCACTACCGCAGGCTTGGGTTTCTCCAGCACCACGTTCGTAAACACGTAGTTTAATATGATTACGGTTTACGACTTGCATAAAGCCGGCATTAACACGTTCGGGGAAACGTTCGTGGCTTTCCAACAGCGCGCCTAACTGTGTGACATTTGCCGTGCGAATATCTTCTACTTGAAGCACGCAATGCGGATTTCCCATAGAAACCGCGCCACATAAAACCGTTTGAATGTCAGTACGCAAAATATAGTTTTTCTCGAATTTATTCGCAGTGAAAGGAATTTTTGCCGGTTCCCATATCGGTTCGCCCATATTGACACGAATTTTTCCATCTTCTTTCACCGTTAAAATCATTTTGCCTTTTTGTGTGCTAACAGCAATATCTTGTTTATTCGTTAAGCCTTTTAGCGTAACAAAACGGGCGAAACAACGCGCACCGTTACCACATTGCGCCACTTCGCTACCATCTGCATTAAAAATTCGATAGTGAAAATCTAAATCGGGATCGTAAGGCGGTTCGACAATCAAAAGTTGATCAAAACCAATACCACGATGACGATCTGCAAGGCGTTTGATGGTTTCCGGGGGGAAATAAACATTTTGTGTAATGGCATCCACCACCACGAAATCATTACCTAAACCATGCATTTTGGAAAATTGCATTTCCTATCCTTAAATTCCTAAAAAATGATTGCTCGGCATTATAGTAAGCAATAGATCGAATGGCAAATTAGCTTGAAACCCCGGAAAAATGGAAGAAAGTGCGGTCAATTTTAACCGCACTTTTAATGAGGCTTAAGGTTTTACATCCACGCATTATTACGAATAATCCCCACCGCAATACCTTCAATTTCAAAATGGGGCTGTTCTTCAAGATTTACGACTATCGGCTGAAATTCTTCATTTTCTGCGTGAAGATAAACGATGGAACCTTTTCGTTCCAAGCGTTTCACCGTTACTTCATCTTCAATACGTGCCACCACAATTTGTCCATTGCGCACATCTTTTGTGCTATGGACGGCAAGAAGATCACCATCTAAAATACCAATATTCTTCATGGATTGACCATAAACTTTAAGCAGAAAATCGGCCTGCGGTTTGAACATATCGGCATCAACACGGTAGGTTCCTTCGATATGTTGTTCTGCAAGAATAGGTTCTCCCGCAGCCACTCTGCCGATTAATGGCAATCCTTCCTGCTCCTCAATTCTGTCTTCATCTAATAGAATGCGAATACCACGCGATGCACCGGCAATAATCTCAATCGCACCTTTACGTGCCAGTGCTTTCAAATGCTCTTCCGCCGCATTCGGCGATTTAAAACCCAACTCGCGAGAAATTTCTGCACGCGTCGGCGGCATACCTGTCGTTTCTAAGTGCCGTTTTAGTAAATCCAGCACTTCTTGTTGTCTGGTTGTTAATGGTCTCATATCCACCCCTGTTGTTATACACAGAAACCCTGTCATTATATACAGAACTCTCTATGTTGCAACCGTTATTTGTCGCTCATACGAAATTTTAGAGGGTTGTAAGCGGTCTTATATGATAATATTATGGAAGTGTTTGATAACAAAAGAGAACCTATATTATGTCGAATATCGTGAATGCCTATCGTAAATTGTTAGAATTTCCTTTATCGTTCTTAGTAAAAAACAATCCCATTCCTGCCAATCCGGCTGAAGAACTTCAACTTAACCTTTCTCAACCGATTGTTTATGTATTGCCTTACACTTCTCAAACGGATTTCGTCATTTTCCGCCGTAACTGTTTGAATGTAGGCTTACCTGATCCGGCTCAAAAAAATGATATACAGGGCGTGAGTTTGCCTCGTTACGTATATTTAGATGAAGGTCGCCGCTTTTTTAAATCAAAAGGGGCAAAAGACGAAACCGTTCAAGTATTTAATAAATATCTAGAATTACACCGCACTTTTGAAGACTTAGATGTACAATTGGTACCGGTTTCCGTACTTTGGGGACGTTCACCCGGACACGAAAATAAAGCGGCACTACCGAATTTGCGCTTACTGAACGGCGTACAAAAAACCTTTGCTGCGATTTGGTTTGGGCGTGATACCTTCGTGCGTTTTTCTCAAGCGGTTTCATTACGTTATATGGCGAACGAACACGGATCGGATGAAAAAATGGCACAAAAATTAGCACGAGTGGCGAAAATGCACTTTGCAAGACAACGCATTTCAGCCACCGGTCCACGATTACCGAACCGTGAAGCAATGTTCAATAAATTATTGCAATCTAGAGCCATTCAAGCTGCCATTGTAGATGAAGTAAAAAATAAAAATATCAGCCGAGAAAAAGCGGAGAAAGAAGCCTATAAAATTTTGGATGAAATCGCCGCAGACGTGAGCCACTCAAGTCTTCGTGCGGCGGATCGTTTTTTACGTTGGCTATGGAATAAATTATATTCCGGTATTGATGTGCAAAATGCCGATCGCGTACGCAAATTGGCACTTGAAGGTCATGAAATTGTCTATGTGCCTTGTCACCGTAGTCATATCGACTATTTACTGCTTTCTTACGTGCTTTATCACCAAGGCTTAGTACCGCCGCACATTGCCGCAGGGATTAACTTGAATTTCTGGCCGGTCGGTCGTCTTTTCCGCAGTTGGGGGGCGTTCTTTATCCGCCGTACTTTCAAAGGAAATCGACTTTATTCTGCGATTTTCCGCGAGTATTTAGCGGAATTATTTCACCGCGGTTATTCCGTGGAATATTTCATTGAAGGGGGACGTTCACGCACCGGTCGTTTACTTGCACCGAAAACGGGAATGATGTCGATGACTTTACAGGCGCTCCAACATAATCAAAGTCGCCCGATTTCTGTCGTACCGGTATATGTGGGTTATGAACACGTATTAGAAGTAGATACTTACGCAAAAGAATTACGGGGTGCGGAGAAAGAAAAAGAAAATGCCGGATTAGTCATTCGCGTGATTAAAAAATTGCGCAATTTAGGTCAAGGGTTCGTCAACTTCGGTGAACCGATTACATTATCAAACTATCTCAACCAGAATTTTCCGGATTGGAAAGAAGAGAGTGAGGACAAGCCCCAATGGTTTAATCAAGCCGTGGATGCCATTTCCAATCAAGTGATGGTGAATATCAATAAAGCTGCTGCAGTAAATTCGATGAACCTCGTAGGAACAGCATTACTCTCTTCCCGCCAACGCGCACTCTCTCGCGAACAATTACTTGAACAGTTAAGCAGCTATCAACAAATGTTACGACAAGCACCGTATTCCGAAGATATGGTGATCCCGTCGGATACACCTAATAAAATGTTGGAACATGTATTAAGCCTTGATCGCGTAGGCGTGTTGGTTGAAAAAGATAATTTCGGCGAAATCGTCCGTCTTGAACGAACTTCCGCCGTGTTGATGACTTACTATCGTAATAATATTCAGCACTCTTTTGTATTACCGTCTTTAGTTGCAAGCATTGTGCTACATTACGAAGCCATTCAAAAAGATTTGATGTCAGATGCCGTAAGTAAAATTTATCCTTTCTTAAAAGGCGAATTATTCTTACATTTCAATCAAGAAGAATTAAAAACACAAATCAGCAAAATTATTGCGGAATTTACCCGCCAAGAAGTCATTCATACAAACGACAATTTACTTTCCATCAACCGATCAAAAGTACGCATTTTACAGCTTTGGTCTGCCGGCGTGCGCGAGATTTTGCAACGTTACTACATCACCGTAACTATCCTACAAAAAGATCCGAAAATTTCACGTAGCGCGCTGGAAAAAGAAAGTCAATTAGTGGCTCAACGTCTTTCCGTATTACATGGTATTAATGCACCGGAGTTCTTTGATAAAGCCGTATTCTCCGCCTTTATTGCCAATTTAAAAGATGAGGGGTATTTCGATGAAGAAGGAAACGGCAATCTTACCAATTTAGCCGAACTTTCCGCTATTCTTGAATATCTCATTTCCACAGAAATCAGCCTCACCATCAAAGGCACGGCGGAGAAGGCGGAAGAAATCAAATAAGTAGAAAAGTGCGGTTAAAATTTTCGCTGTTACGTAACACTTGCACAAATCTTTGTAGGTGCTGTTAGGCGAGGATGAAAGGGTGCGTTACGCAAAGCTAGCGCACCCACCCCCGATAAATATCAAATATCAAATTCTCTTTGTGCAACTGATACATAATACCGAAGATTTTGTGAGATTTTAACCGCACTTTTTTTTACGACACACCTATCCTAACACGACATCCAAAATCATCATTAATGAAAACCCTAACATTAAACTCAATGTAGCAAGATCCGTATTGCCGTTACTTTGTGACTCCGGAATCAATTCTTCGACAACAACGAAAATCATTGCGCCGGCAGCAAAAGCGAGAGCATAAGGCAAAATTGATGTCATAGAAATAACGAACAATGCGCCGATAACTGCGCCAATCGGTTCAACAATCGCCGAAAAAGCACCATAAGCGAAAGCTTTCATTCTGCTATGCCCCTCAGCCCGCAAGGGCATCGAGAGTGCCGAGCCTTCAGGCACATTTTGCAATCCCATACCAATCGCAAGACCGATTGCACTTAAAGTAAGCGGTAACGTATCGGCTCCCTCACCAAGCGTAGCGACTGCACCGAATGCCACACCGATTGCCAATCCTTCGGGAATATTGTGAATAGTGATCGCTAAGAAAAGCAACATTGATTTAGAAAGTCTATGGCGTGTCTGCATTCCTTCCGCTTCTTCAATAGGTTTGCTTAAATGCAAATGAGGAACCAAATAGTCAAGGGTCCGTAAAAATAATCCGCCGATTAAGAAGCCAATTAATGTCGGTAACCAATACCATTCGCTTGAACTTTGTTTAGCAAAATCAAAGGAAGGTTCAAGTAATGACCAAACCGAGGCCGCAATCATCACTCCGGCGGCAAACCCCATCATACTATCAAGTAATTTTTGGTTTACCTGTTTGAAAAAAAAGACAAAGGCTGAACCAAAGATTGTACAAAACCATGTAAATAAGCCTGCTATTAATGCTTGGAAAACCGGATTTAGCGATAAAAAATAATCAAAAATAACATTCATATCATTTCCCCACAAAAAACGTGGCAACTATACCTTTGCACGAAAGAAAGCTCAATCTGTTAATCTGATAGGCAATGATAAAAAAATAAGGTTTTTTGACCGCACTTTCGCCATTTCTAAAATAAATCTTCCTCAAAGGTTGAAAACTAGGGCGATTTATTGCGATAATCTCAGGGATTTTTTGGGTGATCTTTTGGCGGACTTCGTGGTTTTGCTTAACTTTTTAAAAAGATCAATTTGAGTAAATTTATCGTTAGAAAAAAACAATGGCTGAAAAACGTAATATTTTTTTAGTGGGGCCTATGGGTGCGGGAAAAAGCACTATCGGTCGTCAATTAGCACAACAACTGAATATGGATTTTGTGGATTCCGATGCTGTAATCGAGGAACGGGCAGGTGCGGATATTAGTTGGATTTTTGATTTAGAAGGCGAAGAAGGTTTTCGCAAACGTGAAGAACGTATCATTAATGAACTGACCCAGCTGCAAGGTATCGTACTTTCTACCGGCGGTGGGGCGGTAATGTCGAAAGATAACCGCAATTATTTATCTGCCCGTGGTATTGTGATTTATTTAGAAACAACGGTGGATAAGCAATTCCAACGTACTCAACGTGATAAAAAACGCCCTCTTTTACAAGGGGTCGATGATCCGCGTCAAGTATTGGAAGATTTAGCAAAAATTCGTAATCCTTTATATGAAGAAATTGCCGATATGACACTTCCTACCGATGAACAAAATGCCAAAGTAATGGTAAACCAAATCGTAGATTTAATTGATAATATAAACGGATTAAATAGCTCAATCTAAGGATCAATAATGCTGTGTGTCAATGTGGAATTACAAGAACGTAGTTATCCGATTTTAATCGATAGCGGTCTGCTGCAAGATGAACGTAATTACCCTGTGAAACCGGGTGAACGCGTGATGATTGTATCAAATCCCACCATTGCACAGTTTTATTTAGAAACCGTTACACAAGCCCTTGAAAAACGGGGTTGTTCGGTTGATCACGTTTTACTACCGGATGGCGAAAAATACAAAACATTGGAATCTTTAAACCTGATTTTTACCGCACTTTTAAAGGAAAATCACGGGAGAGATACCACTATTATCGCCTTAGGCGGCGGTGTCATCGGTGATGTTGCAGGGTTTGCCGCAGCAAGTTATCAACGTGGCGTGCGTTTGATTCAAATTCCGACGACATTACTTTCTCAGGTCGATTCCTCCGTCGGTGGCAAAACAGCGGTCAATCACGAGCTCGGTAAAAATATGATCGGTGCCTTTTATCAGCCTTCTGCCGTATTGATTGATACGCTTACGCTCAATACATTGCCAAAACGTGAAGTCAATGCAGGTTTGGCGGAGGTGATCAAATATGGTGCGATTCTTGATAATGAATTTTTCGTATGGTTGGAAAAGCATATTGATGAGCTTGTTGCATTAAAACAAGAAGCCTTGCAACATTGCATTGCACGTTGCTGCCAAATTAAAGCGGATGTTGTAGCGCGCGATGAAAAAGAAAAAGGTGATCGTGCTTTACTAAATCTCGGGCATACTTTCGGTCATGCCATTGAAACGCACCTTGGCTATGGAAACTGGCTACACGGCGAAGCGGTTTCTACGGGAATGATGATGGCGGCTGCGCTTTCGGAAGAATTAGGTAATATTTCCGTAGCGGAAGTATCCCGTTTAGAAAAATTACTTGCTCGCGCTAACCTGCCTACGCTATCACCGGATACAATGCAACCGGAAGATTATTTACCACATATGATGCGTGATAAAAAAGTTCTCGCCGGTAGATTGCGTTTAGTGCTTCTTAAATCACTCGGTCAAGCCTATGTAGCAACAGACACCGATCATACTCTTGTGTTAAGTGCGATTCGCCGCTGCACTCAAACGCATTAAGATGTTACGTCCGAAGAAACAAATTAAGCCCAGAATTAAACATCGTCCGTTTTTAAAATGGGCGGGGGGGAAATTTCGTTTAACGGACGACATCAACAAAGCCTTTCCAAAGAAAAAACAATGTTTAATCGAACCCTTTGTCGGCGCAGGGGCTGTTTTTCTTAACTCCAATTTTGAACGCTATATTCTGGCGGATATTAATCCTGATTTAATTAATTTATTTAATATTGTGAAAGAAAATGTGGATAGCTATATCCAAGCCTGTAAGCCGATTTTCTTTGACCCAAATGCTAACACCCCCGGTTATTATTACAGCAAAAGACTACAATTCAACCAATCACAAGATCCTTTTGAACGTGCGGTCATTTTTCTTTATTTAAACCGTTTCGGCTTTAACGGATTATGCCGTTACAACAGTAAGAATGAGTTTAACGTTCCTTTCGGCGCATACAAATCCCATTATTTTCCTGAAGACGAGCTTCGTTATTTTGCACACAAAGCACAAAGTGCGGTCTTTTTATGCGGTGATTTTCAACAAACATTTGACTTGGCGGATAGAAATTCCGTCATTTATTGCGATCCGCCTTACGCTCCACTACAACAAGAAACAAATTTTACCGGCTATGCGGGCAATGAGTTTGGTTTGAATCATCAACGTGCTTTAGCGGAAATGGCAAGAAAAGCGCAAAAAGAAAAGCAAGTTCCGGTACTAATTTCCAACCACGATACCAAGTTCACACGTGAAATTTATAAAGGGGCAAAATTCAAGCGCGTAAAAGTTCAGCGTTCCATTAGCCAAAATTCGGAAAAGCGTGTGAAAGTGAAGGAGTTGATTGCGATTTTTAAAGCGTGATTTTTACAAATTCCGGATTTATTTTCACATCCAATTTTTCCACTTGTGGGTAATCCTCCCGAATCAACTTTAATAATGCGGTTTGGTGAAACAAAATGCCTTGGCGTACAACGGCATTTGCCACTTCAATAAATAATACGTTACCGCTTACACGGCCTACTCGAAATAAACCTTTAAATTCCGGAGGAAAAGAACGATTGAATTTTTGATTCAATTCATGAGTAGCGAGTCCCTCTTTCATCATTTTGGCAAAAGAAGAATGTTCCATCACATCCACAATATTCAGTGCTTTTTGATAACGCTTCGCCTTGTTTTCCATAAAATAGCCCCAATAAATGACATCAGTTTAGATTTTCGCTACAATACACGCAATTTTTACACAAAACAACGAGATGATGATTTCAGGTAAAAGCAAACCGAATTTTTGGTCGCGACTACTTTTAAGTATGATCGCGATCTTTGCTTTACCTAATGCACAAAACTTAGAAAATCAGTCTGCGGAAAATTACTCATCTCAGGTATCCGTTCAACAAGCGTTGGAAACGGCAAAAGTCGTACGAGAAATACAACGCCAAAGTTTCCAACAATCCGCTATCCCCCACTCCAAGGAAAAACATCTTGAAATTCAACCGCACTTTATTGCGAATGTATTGAATCTTCAAGCCCCTATTCGCGCAGGGCCTTTGTTTATTTAATTTCCACTTTCCGTAGTTTGTGTGAATTTAACAGATTCACACAAAATAGTATTTTTGTGTGCGTGAAATATAACCGTTTCGCTCGCACCGCCCGATTTAACCTATTATTTTAAAAGAGAAATTATGAGCATTTTAACGAAGATTTTTGGTAGCCGTAACGACCGTATTTTGCGTAGACTTAAAAAACAAGTCGTAAAAATCAACAAATTAGAACCTGAATTTGAAGCCCTAGCCGATGAACAACTTCGCGCGAAAACCGATGAGTTTCGCGCTCGTCTAAAATCCGGTGAAACCTTACAAGATATTTTACCGGAAGCTTTTGCCACAGTTCGTGAAGCAAGTAAACGTGTTTTGGGTATGCGTCATTTTGACGTGCAACTTATCGGCGGTATGGTGCTGACTAATCGTTGCATTGCGGAAATGCGAACAGGTGAAGGTAAAACCTTAACCGCAACATTGCCTTGCTATTTAATCGCCCTTGAAGGAAAAGGCGTTCACGTGGTAACCGTGAACGATTACCTCGCCCGCCGAGATGCCGAAACGAATCGCCCGTTATTTGAATTTTTAGGAATGAGCGTAGGGGTGAATATTCCGGGTTTACCTCCGGAAGCCAAACGTGCAGCTTATGCGGCGGATATTACTTACGCGACAAACAGCGAACTCGGATTTGATTACCTGCGTGATAATTTGGCACATTCGAAAGAAGAACGTTTCCAACGTTCTTTAGGCTATGCCTTAGTGGATGAAGTGGATTCTATTTTAATTGATGAAGCCCGTACGCCATTGATTATTTCAGGTCAGGCGGAAGATAGTTCCGGACTTTACCTTGCAGTGAATAAATTGATCCCGAATTTGATCAAACAAGAGAAAGAAGATACGGAAGAATATCAAGGTGAAGGGGATTTCACCCTTGATCTTAAATCCAAGCAAGCACATTTAACCGAACGCGGTCAAGAAAAGGTTGAAAATTGGTTGGTAGAACAAGGGTTAATGCCGGAAGGCGATTCCCTCTATTCGCCTGGGCGTATCGTGTTACTCCACCATGTAATGGCAGCATTACGCGCCCACACTTTGTTTGAACGCGATGTGGATTATATCGTCAAAGACGGGGAAATCGTTATTGTAGATGAACACACCGGCCGTACAATGGCAGGACGCCGTTGGTCTGACGGATTGCATCAAGCCATTGAAGCCAAAGAAGGCGTAGATATTAAGAGTGAAAACCAAACCGTCGCCTCAATTTCTTACCAAAACTATTTCCGTCTATACGATAAATTGGCGGGAATGACAGGGACGGCGGATACCGAAGCCTTTGAATTTCAACAAATTTATGGTTTAGAAACCGTAGTGATTCCAACCAATCGCCCAATGATTCGTGATGATCGTACGGATTTAATGTTTGAAAGCGAAGAATACAAATTTAATGCGATCATTGAAGATATTAAAGATTGTGTTGCCCGTCAGCAACCGGTGCTGGTCGGTACGATTTCCGTTGAAAAATCCGAAGAATTATCTAAAGCCTTAGATAAGGCAGGTATTAAACACAACGTATTGAATGCAAAATTCCACCAACAAGAAGCGGAAATCGTCGCGGAAGCCGGTTATCCGGGGGCAGTGACTATCGCAACCAATATGGCGGGGCGTGGTACGGATATTATTCTTGGGGGAAACTGGAAAGCTCAAGCGGCAAAATTGGAAAATCCTACCCAGCAACAAATTGATGCTTTAAAAGCTGAATGGGAGAAAAACCACGAAATCGTGATGAAAGCGGGCGGTCTGCATATTATCGGTACCGAGCGTCACGAATCGCGCCGTATTGACAACCAATTACGTGGACGTTCGGGTCGTCAAGGGGATCCGGGTTCGTCCCGTTTCTATTTGTCTTTAGAAGACGGTTTAATGCGTATTTACCTGAATGAAGGTAAACTCAACTTAATGCGCAAGGCCTTTACCGTACCGGGTGAAGCGATGGAATCCAAAATGTTGGCAAAAGTCATTGCCTCCGCGCAAGCAAAAGTAGAAGCATTCCATTTTGATGGGCGTAAAAACCTACTCGAATATGATGATGTGGCAAATGATCAACGCCACGCAATTTACGAGCAACGCAATCACTTATTGGATAACGATGATATTTCCGACACCATTAAAGCGATTCGCCACGATGTATTCAATTCCGTGATTGACCAATATATTCCACCGCATTCCTTAGAAGAACAATGGGATATAAAAGGGCTTGAAGAACGTTTGATGCAAGAATTCGGTATGGAATTACCGATTGCGCATTGGTTAGAAGAGGATAGCAATCTTCACGAAGAAAACTTACGTGATCGCATTGTCGAAATCGCAGAAGAAGAATATCAAGAAAAAGAAACCCTCGCCGGAGAAGAAACGATGCGCAACTTTGAAAAAGGCGTAATGTTGCAAACGCTTGATGAACTTTGGAAAGAGCATTTGGCGGCAATGGACTATTTACGTCAAGGCATTCACTTGCGCGGTTATGCACAAAAAGATCCGAAACAGGAATATAAAAAAGAATCTTTCCGTATGTTTACGGAGATGTTGGATTCCTTGAAACATCATGTTATTACAACATTAACCCGTGTACGCGTACGCACTCAGGAAGAAATGGAAGAAGCAGAACGTGCACGTCAAGAGATGGCGACACGTGAAAGCCAATCTCATCAACCTATTGGGGAAAACGGTGAGCCGATACAAAACGAGGAAGATTATTCTCATCGTCATATCGGTCGTAATGAGCCTTGTCCTTGCGGTTCCGGCAAGAAATATAAACATTGTCACGGTAACCGTGCCAAATATAATTAATGAAGCGAAAGTGCGGTTATTTTTGACCGCACTTTTAGCTGTCAATGACAATCATATCCCTCTACATTTGGATTAAAAATGGATAAGAAAATTATACAAGTTGCCGCCGGTATTATTCGTAATGAATTTGGACAAATTTATTTAACCCAGCGTTTAGAAGGACAAGATTTCGCCCAATCTCTTGAATTTCCGGGGGGGAAAGTTGATGCTGGTGAAACGCCGGAACAGGCCTTAAAACGGGAATTAGAAGAAGAAATCGGTATTGTGGTGCTAAATGCAAAACTTTATGAACGCTTTCAGTTTGAATACCCGACTAAAATTATTTCGTTCTTTTTTTATGTTGTTGAAGAATGGATTGGCGAACCCTTCGGGCGTGAAGGGCAAGAGGGATTTTGGATTGAGCAAAATGCATTAGATGCGGGGTTATTTCCACCGGCAAATGCAAAACTTATCCAGCGTTTAATTGCCGAATCGGTCTGATTTATAAACAAATTTTTACAGATAAATCCGCTAATCTGTGCCACACATCATCACTAAATTCTTGTTTAGCGAGGCGTTCTATATTTGCTAATTCTTGAATTATCACGTACAGCTTTTGATAGGTTAAGCGTTGCACTGCGCTTAAAAAGAAGGGGCGGCGATTTTGCCAAATTTTCAAGCGATCAAACTCCGCCTTTATCTGTTGAACCGGCAAAGCATCCGTTATGTGAATCCGTTGTTGAGGCTTGGTAAGTTCCAATAATGTAAAAAGCTCGCGTTGTAATGTGCGCAATAAAATGATCGGTTGCACGTCCTCTGCCTGCAAACCGTTTAAAATTCGTTTAGCGCGATTTACCTTACCGACAAGAAGTGCATCAATCCATTGAAAAGGGGTAAAAACGGAGGATTGTTCTACCACCGCAATCACACGATTGTAATTAAGTTTATGATCAGGGTGAAGTAAATCCAGCAGTTGTAAGGCTTGTTTTAGGGCGAGCAGATTATTTTCATAGCTATAACAAAGTTGTTGGATAGCTTCATCATCGGCTTGTAGCCCCATGGTTTGGACTCGATTTTTTACCCAACGAGGAAGACTCTCAACACTAGGTGTTTGGCAGTTCACCAATAATGCATTCGGTTCATACTGATTTAATGTGCTAAACCAAGCCTGTTTTTCTGTGGTTTTAGCCAACTTTGGCATTGTCAGAACCAGTAGCACATCTTCATTTAATACAGCTGTTAATTCTTGAAGATTTTTTTGCAAAAGTGCGGTCAAATTTTCCGGCAAATTGAGAACAAGCAATTGCTTATTGAAAAATAAGCCCATTGACTGACAACTTTCGATAAGTTGCGCCCAATCTGTTTGGCTATCAATTTGTAGACTGTTTTTTTCATCAAATCCCTGCTGCTTAGCCGCCTGATAAATCATTTCCTCACTTTCACTGAGCAACAATGGATCCTGCCCCACCAAGAAATAAACCTTGGCTAACCGTTGGGAAAGATGATGAATGAGTTGCTCAGGGAAAATGCGATTCATTATTTACCTTTTACTTGTTGCTGCAACGCCACCATTTTTGTGATCAGTTGGCGTGCGGCTTGATCGCGCATGTCGTTCCAAATTACATCACGCTCTGCCGATTTTGCAAGCGCGGCACGTGAGTTATCAAAGAAAGTGCGGTTCACTTTCGCATTGATTGGATAAGTATCCCCATTGGTTAAACGTACGCTGGCTTCCACTTCTAAAAGCAAGAGTTTTTCAGCCTCCCTTCCACGTTTAAAAATAGAAGCGACTTGATCGCTTGTCGTTTGTTTATTAATACGTAATACCGGTACACCCTGTGTTGCGTTGACAAGTTTTACATCATTCGCTTGCAGCTGACGACGCATTGTCATCGACATTTCACTATAAGGATCGCTACTTTCAAAGGCAATCGTACGTAATTCCTGAGGAATTAATGCTCCATTTTGAAAATGCCAACCGCAGGCTGAAAGGAAAACGATACCGGAAATGAATACTAATTTTTTGATTGAGTTGAGCATAAAAATTTCCTTTAAAATTCGGTATTATGTTGCAAATGTACAAAGCTGAAATAACTTGAATTGTCGGGTGCGTTAAGCTTTGCGTAACGAATCTATTTCAAACTGTTGGTGCTTACGGCTTCGCCTAACACACCCTACAATATTTAACGTTCTACAATGTTTAACGCTCTACAATGATTTGTTCAACTATTACATAATACCTTTAAAATTAGCCGCACTTTTATCTCTTTGTGGAACTAAAGGCGATGTATGATTACGCCTTCTCTCACAATAAGTGCGGTCATTTTATGGATTATTGTGGTTTTACCACGACATTTAACAATTTACCTGCAACATAAATCACTTTCACTATTTGCTGACCATCAGTAAATTTCTTCACGTTGTCATCAGCAAAAGCAACGCTTTTCACGGTTTCTTCATCAGCATCTGCCGCAACCGTTACTTTACCCCGCACTTTACCGTTTACTTGCACAACAATCAGTTTTTCATCTTCCACCATCGCAGATTCATCGACTTTCACCCATTCTGCGGTGTCGATATGGCTTTCATTACCTAATGCCTGCCATAATTCAAAACAGATGTGCGGTGTAATCGGATAAAGCATACGCACAACGGCACTCAATGCTTCAGCCATTACGGTACGATCCTGTTCGCTTTCCAACGGGGCTTTAGTGAGTTTATTCATCAATTCCATAATCGCTGCAATAGCAGTATTGAAGGTTTGACGGCGACCAATATCATCACTCACTTTCGCAATAGTCTTGTGAACCTCACGGCGAAGGGATTTTTGAGCCGCTGAAAGTGCGGTTATTTCTAGGGCTGTTTTTGCCGGATTTTGTTGATATTGATAGACCAGATTCCATACCCGTCCTAAGAAACGTTTTGCCCCTTCCACGCCGGATTCTTGCCACTCAAGGGTCATTTCCGCCGGGGAAGCAAACATCATAAACAAGCGAACGGTATCCGCACCATATTTTTCCACCATCTCTTGCGGATCAATACCGTTGTTTTTTGATTTCGACATTTTGGTCATACCGGTGTGAACCAATTCACGCCCTTCCTGATCCGTTGCTTTGATGATACGCCCCTTTTCATCACGTTCAAGACTAACCTGTGTCGGACTAACCCAAATACGTTCGTTGGTCGGGCTGGTGTAATAGAACGCATCGGCAAGTACCATTCCCTGACATAGTAATTTCGTTGCCGGTTCATCACTTGTTACAAAACCCGCATCACGCAAAAGTTTGTGGAAGAAACGGAAGTATAATAGGTGCATCGTTGCATGCTCGATACCACCGATATATTGATCCACCGGTAACCAATAATTCGCTTCCTCTTTGTCTAACATCGCTTCGGCAAATTTCGGTGAGGTATAACGGGCGTAATACCAAGAGGATTCCATAAAGGTGTCGAAAGTATCGGTTTCTTTCAATGCAGGCGCACCGTTAAATGTGGTTTTCGCCCAATTTGGATCCGCCTTAATCGGGCTTTTCACACCATCCATTACGACATCTTCAGGTAAGATGATTGGTAAATCGTCTAAAGGCGCAGGCACAACATCGCCATTTTCAAGCGTAAGCATCGGGATTGGCGCTCCCCAATAACGTTGGCGGGAAACACCCCAATCACGCAAGCGGTAATTGACTTGGCGTTTACCCACACCTAATTTTTCTAATTTATCGGCAATGCCATTGAATGCCTCAGCAAAATCCGCACCGTCAAATTCAGCGGAATTAATTAACCTACCGTGTTCGGTAAAGGCTTGCTTACTTAAATCAATTTCTTGATCTGCAAGTGGGACAATCACTTGTTTTATCGGTAATAAATATTTTTGCGCAAATTCATAATCGCGCTGATCGTGCGCCGGTACTGCCATCACCGCTCCGGTTCCATAGTGCATTAGCACAAAGTTGGCCACCCAAATCGGTAGTTTTTCACCGGTTAGCGGATGAACGGCAAACAAGCCTGTCGCCATTCCTTTTTTCTCCATCGTTGCAAGATCCGCTTCAGCAACTTTGGTATTTTTGGCTTCTTGAATAAATGCCGCTAATTCCGGGTTATTTTTTGCCGCAAAACCGGCTAGAGGATGCGCTGCCGCAATACCTAAATAGCTTACGCCATAGAAAGTATCCGGACGTGTGGTATAAACCGATAATTTTTCATTTATCTCAGCAACATCAAAAGTGATTTCTACCCCTTCAGAACGACCGATCCAATTGCGTTGCATGGTTTTTACCATATCCGGCCATTGCGGAAGATTGTCTAAACCGCCTAGTAATTGTTCTGCATAATCTGTGATTTTAATAAACCATTGCGGAATTTCTTTTTGTTCCACCGGAGTATCACAACGCCAGCAGCAACCTTCGTGTACTTGCTCGTTGGCAAGCACGGTTTCATCATTCGGGCACCAGTTTACGGTTGAGGTTTTTTTATACACTAAACCTTTTTTGTACAGCTCGGTGAAGAACCATTGTTCCCATTTGTAGTATTCCGGTTTGCAGGTAGCGATTTCACGATCCCAGTCAAAACCAAAACCTAAAAGTTGAAGTTGTTTCTTCATATAGGCAATGTTTTCGTATGTCCATTTGGCGGGGGCGGTTTTATTTTTAACCGCCGCCCCCTCCGCCGGTAGGCCGAAAGCATCCCAACCGAAAGGTTGTAACACGTTTTTGCCTAACATACGTTGATAGCGTGATATCACATCACCAATGGTGTAGTTACGCACGTGTCCCATATGTAAGCGGCCTGATGGATACGGAAACATTGAAAGACAGTAATATTTTTCTTTGGATTCGTCTTTGATGGCTTTAAAAACTTTATTTTCTGCCCAGTATTGCTGAACTTTCGGTTCGATGATATCGGGACGATATTGTTCTTGCATAAAATCACCTTAAATTTTGACCGCACTTCGGCGGGCTTTTACATTATAAAATGTGGCATAGGATACCGTAAAACGGCGTAAATTAACAGGGAGAGAGACGAAAGTGCGGTGATTTTTTTGTTTGTTTTACAAGAGATTTTCGATTTCTTTCGGGATTAATTTCGGATTAGGAATCCAAATTTGTTTATGACGATTTAGTTCCCCTTTTTCAAGTACGATACTACTTTTCGGTACTTTGAAAGCTTTACTTAAAAATTTCAATAAATGAGCGTTGGCTTGTCCGTCTACCGGCGGCGCAGTGATCGTAATTTTAAGTTCATTATCATAAAGTCCTACAATATGATCTTTACTGGCTTTAGGCTGTAAAAAAATTTTTAGCCGAATGCCGTCCGTTGTTTGTTCAATCGCTGACATGATTTATTCCGTAAACAAAAGCCACGAAAATCGTGGCTAGAAAGTTTTATATTTTGCTTTAGCCTGCAATGAGCCAAAGTCCTTGCAGCATATCAATCATAAAATTATTGATAAATAACAAGATGAAAACAATCACCATCGGTGAAAAATCAATGACACCGATTGTCGGTAAAATCTTTCTCACAGGGCGAAGCAAAGGCTCTGAAAGTTGGTAAAGGGCATAGATAATCGGGCTGTTGCCACGGTTAAACCAACTTGAAATTGCACCTGCAAATAATACGTAGAAAATGGCCACACCGACAGTTTTTAAAATGCTGAGTACGCCTAAAACCAGCATCACATCAATGACTAAGCCGAAATAAAGCGCAGCTTTTAATATGCCAAGCACAAAAATAAGTAAAAATGCGGCGGTATCAATATTTTTGATAACCGGTGCGATTTTACGAATAGGTTTGAGTAGCGGCTCCGTTGCTTTTACCGCAAATTGTGAAAGCGGGTTGTAATAATCCACACGCGCAAATTGTAACCACGCACGTAAAACAAGCACAAGTGCATAAAGATTAATCAGAGAACCGATAAATAATGCGGTTTGGGATAATTCCATTATAGCCATCCTTTTCGTCTAAAATAAATATATGGGGTTAGCGCCGCTGCAATCATTAAACCGATTGCCATCGGGTAACCGTATTTAAAATGCAGTTCCGGCATAAATTCGAAGTTCATTCCATAAGTGGATGCCACAAGTGTTGCCGGTAGGAACATAACGGAAACCACTGAGAAGAATTTCATGATTTTATTCTGTTCGATATTAATGTAACCCATTGCCGCTTGCATAAGAAAATTTACTTTTTGGAATAAAGATTCATTGTGCGGCTGTAACGATTCAATATCTCGTAAGATTTCACGCGCTTGTTCCAACTGGTTCGCAGGCAAACGGGTTTTACGCACAAGGAAACCTAGGGCGCGTTGGGTATCCATCAAACATAAACGCACTTTCGAGCTGGTGTCTTCTTGTTCCGTTAAGGTGTTTAACGCCTCATCAAAAGCCTCATCTTGTGTACCGTTTAAGATAACGCGGCTTAATTCTTCCAAATCGGCATACACATTTTCAATAACATCGGCAAGTTGCTCGATTTTGGTTTCAAATAAATCTAACAATACCTCGTAAGCATTGCATTCTAGCAAACGTTGACTACGTGAACGCATACGATATAAACGGAACGCAGGTAATTCACGATCACGCAGCGTAAATAAGCGACCGTCACGAACCGTAAACGCCACACTGGCAAGATCCGCGAAGTTTTGTTCATCTTCGCAATAAAAGAATGAGTGAAGATGTAAACCGTCTTCATCTTCAAAGAAACGTGCTGATGCTTCAATATCTTCTAATTCAAGGAAAGAAGCGAGACTTTGCCCTAAACCTTCCTGTAACATTTCACGTTCTTCACCGGTCGGCTCTAATAAATCAAGCCAAATGGCAGAACTGAGATTTTCCATTTCATCTAGACGTGTAAGGCGTGCATCATTAATGGCAAATGCGTTTATCATTGGTCATACTCCTTTTAGGATTATGAAGAGCCAACCGTGAACAAAAAAGAAATCGAACGAAATCCGCACAACAAAAGTGCGGTCGGTTTTCTACCTGTTTTTATATGGGGTTCGTTCAATAAAAGATGCCGAAGAAAGGTAATGATTTACCAGCGAACTCTCGCTGATAAACGGCGAGAGTCTAAAGTGATATTCGGTATCGACTATGACTGTCCAAAGTGTGTGTCCTTCTAATTAAAAATCGCGCGAATGTTACGCTTGAAAGGCGCATTCGTCAAGTTTTTATAGGGATAAAATGGGGCGACACCGCCCCTATTGAAATTAGCTGAAATTAGCGACTGTATCGGTTAATCGCTTGACTTATCTCTTGATCTTGATAAATGTTGTTCACAATATCTTTGAAGGTTTCACCCAATACTTTTTGAATTTCATCATTATCGGCATTAAATGCGCCCGATTGCGAACGGGTCGCATTAAAGACTTTGTTGTAATTTCCGGCTGAGCCCTGCACAAGTACATTGACTTGAATTTTCGCGTTTAAGTGATAACGTAAATTGCCCTGATCAACATGAGTAAAAAAGTCTTGAATTTGAACGGTAACGCCGGCATTTGAATTGTTGGTTTGTCCAATGCGAAATCCTTTACTTATCAAGTTTTGTTGCATCACTTGTTGAAATAATTGTGTAACGCTTGGAGAAGCATTGAGCTTAACCAAGTCACCGTTTTTTACATAAAAGGAAACATCGGGTTGAGTGCGCAGATCGTTTACCGTGACATATACAACCGCCGTTTGGTTCACATTCATTGATGCCGTTGGTGCCGGAGGCGTAAATGTTAAGGTGTTTGACGGAGCTTGGCAGCCTGCAAGAAAAAGCACTGTCGTAACACCTGCCAAGAACGTTTTGATTTTGTTGGTAAGTTTCATAATTTCCTCAATTAATAGCTCTAATCTGTGCTATTCTTGCAAACTTGAGGGCCAATGTATAGCCTTATCTACAAAATTTTATTGGAGATTGATGATGTCAAAACAGCAAGAATTGCTAGATAAAATTCACGCCGAATTTCAACCGCACTTTGCTAGCGTAGAAAATGAAAGCCATATGCATAGTTCGGGCAAAGGGGTCGATTCCCATTTTAAATTGGTCATTGTAAGTGATGCTTTCACCGGTGTGAGCAAAGTACAGCGCCATCAAAAATTATATCAATTATTTTCCGATGATTTAAAAAATGGCATTCACGCATTGGCTCTTCATCTTTACACAAAGGAAGAATGGGAAAAACAGGGGGAGTCCTTCCCTATTTCACCCAATTGTATGGGCGTAGGACAATAAGTTTATGCCCTTTCCGATTTCTAGTCCTTTAGGTGTATTTTCTTAAAAAGTTCACAATTTTTTCACAAAAAGTGTGGGTTAAAGTGGAATGAAAAGTCAATTTTCGCTAGAATGAAGCGCTTTAGATTTTATATTTCTAATTTTTTGACAAGCTTATTATTTTGCTTGTTGAAAAATTGAGCCGATTTGAGTTTTTTATTTATGTGTCAGTTGTTAATGTTTTGATGATTAAAACATTCTCTGTCACGCTCAAACACGAGATTGCATTTAAGTTTGCTTATTTGCAATCATATTTTTAACCTTGAAAAGTAGTGCAAACAATATGATTACAATTAAAAAAGGCTTGGATCTTCCTATCGCAGGAAAACCGGCACAAGTAATCCACAACGGTAATGTTGTGAATCAGGTTGCGATTCTTGGTGAGGAGTATGTGGGGATGCGTCCTTCTATGAAGGTGCGCGAAGGTGATACTGTTAAGAAAGGTCAAGTGCTTTTTGAAGACAAAAAAAATCCGGGTGTGATTTTCACATCCCCTGCAAGCGGTACTATCACAGCAATTAATCGTGGCGAAAAACGTGTATTACAGTCTGTGGTAATTGACGTAAAAGGTGATGAAAAAATCACTTTTGCAAAATATAATGCAGATGAACTCAATACGCTTTCTTCCGAGCAAGTAAAACAAAACCTTGTAGAATCAGGTTTATGGACTGCATTGCGTACTCGTCCGTTCAGCAAAATTCCTGCGATTGAAAGCGAACCTTCTTCTATCTTCGTAAATGCGATGGATACGAACCCGTTAGCTGCCGATCCCGAAGTAGTATTAAAAGAGCATTGGCAAGATTTTACTAACGGTTTAACCGTGCTAGGCCGTTTATTCCCTGCCAAGCCGTTGCGTTTATGTAAAGCCGGAGACACAAATATTCCAACCGTGGATTTATCAAATCTTGAAATTCACGATTTCGGCGGTGTACACCCGGCAGGCCTTGTTGGAACACATATTCACTTTATTGATCCCGTCGGTGCACAAAAAACCGTATGGCATATCAATTATCAAGATGTCATTGCTATCGGTAAATTATTCACGAGCGGTGAACTTTACGTAGAACGTGTCATTTCACTTGCCGGTCCGCAAGTAAATAATCCGCGTTTAGTGCGTACGGTAATCGGTGCAAATCTTTCTCAATTGACTAAAGATGAATTAAGTGCGGGTGAAAATCGAGTTATTTCCGGTTCCGTGCTTTGCGGTAACACGGCAAAAGGTGCGCACGACTATTTAGGTCGTTACGCATTGCAGGTGTCTGTGATTGCAGAAGGTAATGAGAAAGAGTTTTTCGGTTGGATCACACCGCAACCAAATAAATATTCCATTACTCGTACCGTATTGGGTCATTTCGGTAAAAAATTATTCAACTTCACCACCTCAGAAAACGGCGGTGAACGTGCGATGGTGCCAATCGGCAATTATGAACGCGTAATGCCATTGGATATTTTACCAACCTTATTGTTACGTGATTTAATCGCAGGTGATACCGATGGCGCTCAAGCATTAGGTTGTTTAGAGCTGGATGAAGAGGATTTAGCACTTTGTTCATTCGTTTGCCCGGGCAAATATGAATACGGTTCAATCTTGCGTCAAGTGTTAGATAAGATTGAGAAGGAAGGTTAAAAATGGGTTTAAAAAATCTTTTTGAAAAAATGGAACCCGCGTTTTTGCCCGGCGGTAAATACAGCAAGCTTTATCCGATCTTTGAATCGATTTACACCTTGCTCTATACACCGGGTACGGTAACGCATAAAAACACGCACGTTCGTGATGCGTTAGACTCAAAACGTATGATGATCACGGTTTTCCTCGCATTATTCCCTGCGATTTTCTATGGGATGTACAATGTGGGTAACCAAGCGATTCCTGCGTTAAATCAATTAGGTAATTTGGAACAATTAATCGCAAACGACTGGCATTATGCGCTCGCAAACGGTTTTGGCTTGGATCTAAGTATGAATGCGGGCTGGGGCAGCAAAATGGCATTAGGTGCGATTTTCTTCCTACCGATCTACTTAGTCGTGTTCACCGTTTGTACGGTTTGGGAATTATTATTCTCTGTCGTACGTGGTCACGAGGTAAATGAAGGGATGTTCGTTTCTACCATTCTTTTCGCTTTAATCGTTCCGCCGACATTGCCATTGTGGCAAGCCGCTTTAGGTATCAGTTTCGGTATTGTTGTTGCAAAAGAAATCTTTGGTGGCGTTGGTCGTAACTTTATGAACCCTGCACTTGCAGGTCGCGCTTTCCTGTTCTTTGCTTATCCGGCACAAATTTCCGGTGATTTGGTATGGACTGCCGCAGACGGTTTCTCTGGTGCTACCGCACTTTCACAATGGTCTCAAGGCGGTCAAGGTGCTTTACAACATGCAGTAAGCGGCACACCTATCACTTGGATGGATGCGTTTATCGGTAATATTCCGGGCTCAATGGGTGAGGTATCTACATTAGCCATTTTAATCGGTGGCGCAATCATCGTATTCACCCGTATTGCAGCGTGGCGTATTATCGCCGGTGTAATGATCGGTATGATTGCAACTTCAACCCTATTTAATCTTATCGGTTCCGAAACCAACCAAATGTTCTCAATGCCTTGGCACTGGCACCTTGTTTTAGGTGGTTTTGCATTGGGTATGGTGTTTATGGCAACCGATCCTGTTTCCGCTTCTTTTACTAACATCGGTAAATGGTGGTACGGCGCATTAATCGGTGTAATGGCGGTGCTAATTCGTACTGTAAACCCGGCATATCCGGAAGGTATGATGTTAGCGATTTTATTTGCAAACCTATTTGCACCGATTTTTGACTACCTCGTAGTTCAAGCAAATATCAAACGTCGGAGAGCGAGAACAAATGGCTAAGTTTAATAAAGACAGTGTAGGCGGCACAATTCTTGTTGTGTTGCTGTTGAGTTTAGTTTGTTCCGTTATTGTTGCCGGTTCTGCGGTAATGTTAAAACCAGCGCAAGAAGAACAAAAATTACTCGATAAACAAAAAAATATCTTAAACGTAGCAGGCCTTTTACAAGAAAAAACAGATGTAAAAGAAACCTATGCGAAGTTTATTGAACCACGCTTTGTTGATTTAAACAGCGGTGAGTATGTTCAGCAAGCCGACGAAAGCTTACAAGCAATCCCGGCTGATGAAGATAAAGCACGAATCCGTGCTCGTGCTAAAACTGCGGAAGTCTATCTTGTAAAAAATGAACAAGGTCAAACTCAACAAGTGATTTTACCAATTTACGGTACCGGTTTATGGTCTGTAATGTACGGTTTAGTTTCTGTTCAACCGGACGGCAATACCATTAACGGTATCACTTACTACCAACACGGCGAAACGCCGGGGTTAGGCGGTGAAATTGAAAATCCGAACTGGGCAGGTTTATTTAAAGGCAAAAAATTATTTGATGAGCAACATAAACCGGCAATTCGCATTGTGAAAGGTCAAGCACCGAAAGATGAGCACAGTATTGACGGTTTATCCGGTGCAACCTTAACCGGCAATGGTGTTCAAGGTACGTTTGACTATTGGTTCAGTGCTAACGGCTTTAGTAAATATCTTGAAAAACTTCAAACAGGAGCAAACTAATGTCTGGAAAAACAAATTTAAAAGATCTGTTGTTAGCCCCTGTGGTGAAAAACAATCCTATTGCGTTACAAATTCTTGGCATTTGTTCTGCCTTGGCAGTAACAACAAAATTAGAAACCGCATTTGTAATGGCAATTGCCGTAACCTTAGTAACGGGCTTATCAAACTTCTTTGTTTCATTAATCCGTAACTATATTCCAAACAGCATTCGTATTATCGTGCAACTTGCAATTATTGCTTCATTGGTAATCGTGGTTGACCAAATTTTGAAAGCCTATGCTTATGGTTTATCTAAACAGCTTTCAGTTTTCGTTGGTTTGATTATTACTAACTGTATCGTAATGGGTCGTGCTGAAGCTTATGCAATGAAATCACCGCCACTTGAAAGTTTTGTGGACGGTATCGGTAACGGTTTAGGTTATGGCGCAATGTTGATTATTGTCGCCTTTTTCCGTGAACTTATCGGTTCCGGCAAACTATTCGGCATCACTATTTTTGAAACGATTCAAAATGGTGGTTGGTACCAAGCAAACGGTTTATTCCTACTTGCACCAAGTGCATTCTTTATCATTGGGTTTGTGATCTGGGGATTAAGAACCTGGAAACCGGAGCAACAGGAGAAATAATCAATGGAACATTATATTAGCCTCTTTGTAAAGGCCGTCTTCATTGAAAATATGGCACTATCCTTTTTCTTAGGAATGTGTACTTTCTTGGCGGTATCAAAAAAGGTTTCCACCGCATTCGGTTTAGGAATAGCAGTTACTTTCGTTTTAGGGATTGCGGTTCCCGTCAACCAATTAATTTATGCAAATGTATTGAAAGAAAATGCGTTAATTGAAGGTGTGGATTTATCATTCTTAAACTTCATTACCTTTATCGGTGTTATCGCAGGTTTAGTACAAATCTTAGAAATGGTATTAGACAAATTTATGCCGTCACTATACAACGCATTAGGGATCTTCTTACCTCTTATCGCAGTAAACTGTGCGATTTTTGGTGGCGTGTCTTTCATGGTTCAACGTGATTACAACTTCCCTGAATCAATCGTCTATGGTTTCGGTTCCGGTTTAGGTTGGATGCTTGCTATCGTAGCTCTTGCCGGTTTAACGGAAAAAATGAAATATGCGGATATTCCGGCAGGCTTAAAAGGATTGGGTATTACCTTTATTTCTGTTGGCTTAATGGCGTTGGGCTTTATGTCCTTCTCCGGTATTCAATTATAAGGAGTGTAATCAATGAGCGATTCAGTAATTCTTGCACTCGGTATTGCCGCATTTACGGTTATCGTATTGGTGTTAGTCGCAATCATCTTATTTGCGAAATCAAAACTTGTGGATTCAGGTGATATTACCATCGGTATCAATGAAGATCCTGAAAAAGCGATCACCCTACCTGCCGGCGGTAAATTATTAGGCGCATTAGCAAGCAAAGGGATCTTCGTGTCTTCTGCTTGCGGCGGCGGTGGCTCTTGCGGTCAATGTGTAGTAAAAGTAAAAAGCGGCGGTGGCGAAATCCTCCCGACCGAACTTTCTCACATCAATAAACGCGAAGCTAAGGAAGGTTATCGTTTAGCTTGTCAGGTAAACGTGAAAGGCAATATGGAAGTAGAACTTCCGGAAGAAATCTTTGGTGTAAAAAAATGGGAATGTACCGTTATTTCCAACGACAATAAAGCCACTTTTATCAAAGAACTTAAATTGGCGATTCCTGAAGGCGAAGAAGTTCCGTTCCGTGCCGGTGGTTATATTCAAATTGAAGCTGAACCACACGTAGTGAACTACAAGGACTTCGATATTCCAGAAGAATACCATGAAGACTGGGATAAATATGACTTATGGCGCTATGTGTCGAAAGTGGACGAACATATTATCCGTGCTTATTCAATGGCTTCATATCCGGAAGAGAAAGGCATCATTATGCTTAATGTGCGTATTGCAACGCCTCCTCCACGTCAACCGGATGCACCTCCGGGTCAAATGTCGTCTTACATTTGGTCATTAAAAGCCGGTGATAAAGTAACGATTTCCGGTCCGTTCGGTGAGTTCTTCGCGAAAGATACCGATGCGGAAATGGTCTTTATCGGTGGTGGTGCTGGTATGGCACCGATGCGTTCCCATATATTTGATCAATTAAAACGTTTACATTCTAAACGTAAAATTTCGTTCTGGTATGGCGCACGTTCTAAACGTGAAATGTTCTACGTTGAGGACTTTGATCAGCTTCAAGCCGAGAATCCGAACTTCACTTGGCACGTTGCCTTATCTGACCCGTTACCGGAAGATAACTGGGATGGCTACACAGGCTTTATTCACAATGTGCTTTATGAAAACTATCTGAAAAATCACGAAGCACCTGAAGACTGTGAATACTATATGTGCGGACCTCCGGTAATGAACGCTGCGGTAATTAAGATGCTGAAAGACTTAGGCGTTGAAGATGAAAACATCTTATTAGATGATTTCGGCGGTTGATTTTAGTTAATCAAAACGTCATAAAAATTGACCGCACTTTATAAAGTGCGGTCAAAATTTAAAGCGTTTTATAGAATGAGCAAGTACGTTTCATTATCATAATGATTACAGGCAAGCTGATTGAAAAGTCAGTTTGCCTGTAATTCGTCTATTAGGAAAAACAAATGAAAAAAATATTAATCGGATTTGTTACTATTGCCTTAATGTTTACCCTTTCAGCCTGTAAAAAAGATCCTGAAATGATTTCTCTCAGCGGTAAAACAATGGGAACAACTTATCATGTCAAGTATATTGACGACGGATCCGTTAATGAAAATCCACAAAACACTCATAAACAGATTGAAGCTATCTTAAAAGATGTGAACGCGAAAATGTCCACTTACATCAAAGATTCCGAATTAAGCCGCTTCAATCAAAATACTCAAGTAAACACTTCCATCGAAATTTCTCAAGACCTTGCTACAGTACTTGCCGAAGCGATTCGTTTAAATAAAGTAACTGAAGGATCACTTGATGTAACAATTGGCCCGATAGTGAACTTATGGGGATTCGGACCAGAAAAACGCCCTGAACGACAACCTACCCCGGAACAATTGGCAGAACGTCAAGCTTGGGTTGGCATTGATAAAATTACACTTGATCTCAGCGGTGAAAAACCAACATTAAGCAAGTCTGTGCCCCAAGTCTATATTGATCTTTCTTCTATTGCGAAAGGTTTTGGTGTTGATCAAGTCGCAGATAAACTTGAACAATTAAATGTACAGCATTATATGGTGGAAATCGGCGGCGAAATTCGGACTAAAGGCAAAAATGCAGAAGGTAAATCATGGCGGATCGCCATTGAAAAACCGACTATGACAGGTGAAAGAGCAGTCGAAAGTGTGATTGGTTTAAATAATATGGCAATGGCGACATCAGGTGATTATCGTATTTATTTTGAAGAAAACGGAAAACGTTTTGCTCACGAAATTGATCCGAAAACAGGTTACCCGATTCAACATCATTTGGCATCAATCACCGTGTTAGCACCTACTTCGATGACAGCAGACGGTCTATCAACGGGCTTATTTGTGCTTGGAGAAGATAAGGCACTGGAAATAGCCGAAAAAAATGATCTTGCCATTTACTTAATTATCAAAACAGATCATGGCTTTGAAACTAAAATGTCATCGGCATTTAAAAAATTAACGGAAACAAAGGAATAATCACTATGCAAACTTTATTTTTTACGCTTCTCGCATTCATTGCTATCATTTTATTGATGTCTATCGGATTCATTATCAAAAAGCAGAGTTTGAAAGGTAGCTGTGGCGGCCTATCGACACTTGGTATTGCCAAAGCCTGCGATTGTGATAAGCCATGTGATACGCTTCAATCAAAACTTGATGCAGGTGATGAACAAGCCAAAGCCGAATATGAACAAAAATTTACGAAGAAAAATGAGGATTCGCCATTCTACGAAGTAAAATAAATTCAGATTAATAAAATATTTCAAAGGGGGACTGTGTTGCAAGAAGTTCGTTGGAAACAACGTTTTCAAAATTATCAAAAATCAGTAACCTATTTATCTAATGAAGTTACACAATACGGTAATACTGAGATTGAAGTCATTAAAAAAGGCATAATCCAAAGCTTTGAAATTTGCCATGAGCTTGCTTGGAAACTTATGCAGGATATTTTGAAAGAAGAAGGAGAAACTGAACTTTTAGGCTCTAAATCTGCAACACGTCTCGCTTTTAATCGAGGGCTGATTACTCATGGTGAGACTTAGTTAGATAGATAGAATAATAGAGTCAGAAATTAGGAGCAAAATATTTATGGGAAAGATTAATAAATTAGTTGGTTCACCTTGGCATATAAGTTATCTTTCTAAATCCCCAGATGATCTACGCCGCCATCAAAGACGTTGTAAGCATTTTGATAATAAATATTGCTGTTTACGAAGAATAAGATGTTTTAGCTCTGCTCATTGTGATTATTATTCTGAAAAAATTGATATTCAAGTGAATACTGAAATAAAGAAAGCAGCTAAACCTAAACTTCAATTAAAAACAGATACATTTAATCCAAATAGCTATCTCATAGGGGAAAAAATAATACATAAAAAGTTTGGGCTAGGCTTAGTGATTGGTGTACAAGGGCACTCTATCATTGTGGAATTCAAGGGATTTCAGACTAAAATTTTAGATTTTGAAATATGCTCTAGAGAAGAGCTTATTTCTTTTCCTCAAAAATGAAATTAATAAATATGAAGTCAATTACTTACGAAAATAATTTTCCAGTTCTTTCAAAAGAACAACTCGCCGAAAACGCAACCAAAAAAGTGATTTGCGGAATGTCAGGCGGCGTAGATTCATCAGTTTCCGCTTTTATTCTTCAACAACAAGGCTACCAAGTGGAAGGCTTGTTTATGAAGAATTGGGAAGAAGATGACGATACGGATTATTGTACCGCCGCCGCTGACTTAGCCGATGCCCAAGCCGTATGCGACAAGCTCGGTATAAAATTACATAAAATCAATTTTGCCGCAGAATATTGGGATAATGTGTTTGAGCATTTCTTAACGGAATATAAAGCCGGTCGTACACCAAATCCCGATATTCTTTGCAATAAAGAAATCAAATTCAAAGCCTTTCTAGAATATGCGGCGGAAGATCTTGGCGCAAACTATATTGCAACAGGGCATTATGTACGCCGCACAGGTGATGATACTAACGCAAAATTATTACGCGGATTGGACGCCAACAAGGATCAAAGTTATTTCTTATACACCTTGAGCCATAAACAAGTAGGGCAAAGCCTATTCCCTGTCGGGGAAATAGAAAAACCAATCGTGCGTGCAATTGCGGAAGAGTTAGGATTAATCACGGCAAAGAAAAAGGACTCCACCGGTATTTGCTTTATCGGTGAACGTAAATTTAAAGATTTCCTCGCACGTTATCTACCGGCACAACCGGGTAACATTCGCACCGTAGAGGGTGAAGTGATCGGTCGTCACGATGGCTTAATGTATCACACATTGGGACAACGCAAAGGTTTAGGCATTGGCGGTTTAAAAAATGCCGGCGATGAAGCTTGGTATGTGGTGGATAAAGATGTAGAAAATAACGAATTAATCGTTGCACAAGGACAGGCTCACCCCCGTTTATTTTCCAACGGATTAATTGCGAAACAACTCCACTGGGTTGAGCGTCAACCGATTCGCCGGCCATTACGTTGCACGGTCAAAACCCGTTATCGCCAAACGGATATTCCTTGTGTCATTGAACCTATTGATGATGAGACCATTCGAGTAGCCTTTGATGAACCGCAAGCAGCGGTAACACCGGGTCAATCCGCCGTGTTTTATCTTGATGAAGTCTGTTTAGGCGGTGGCATTATCGAAGAAAGAATCAGTTAATTTGTTTTTCTTCAACAAGTGCGGTTAAAAAATCCGGCATTAGCACAAATCACTGTAGGGTAGCGTTAGGCGAAGCCGTGATGCGCCAATAGATTAAACGGTGCGTTACGCAAAGCTCAACGCACCCGCCCCAAATAAATATTGGATGTAGAATTCTCCTTGTGCGATTGGATACATAATACCGAAAAAATCCAATGTTTTTTAACCGCACTTTTATCCTAAATATCTACTAATTTGAAATAATCCATATTTTTTGATATAGTTTTCACAATTTTCAGAAACAATCTCTCAATTCCTACTGAGTGTTTCCATCAAAATCGCACTTCTATGTGCTGTCATCGCAGTGGCTCCACTGCACACTTTTTTGCCTGAGGGCAATGTGAATTAAATCGATTTTTTAAATTTATCTACTTAATTTTTAAGGGGAAAGGGTTTGTCTTTATCTCAATTTATAGAAAAGCGAACGTCATTTAATCCTTTTGTGATTGGTTTGACGTTATTTTTTGTTTTGTTATTGATGTTGATGATTTTAATTGCACCGACACAAACGCAATCACTTTTAAACCAAGCAAAAGCTGGTATTTTTGCGCATTTTAGTTGGTTTTACGTTTTAGCATTTTCAGTATTTTTAAGTTTTCTTCTCATTTTATCAGTGAGTAACTTAGGAAATATTAAGCTCGGTAATGATGAAGAAGAACCTGAATTTGGTTTTCTTTCTTGGTTAGCGATGCTTTTTGCCGCCGGTATGGGCGTGGGATTAATGTTTTTCGGTGTGGCAGAACCGCTAACCCATTATCTTTCCGAAATTACGACCGGTGCTGCGGAACATAAACAGCAAGAAGCCCTGTTACACACCCTATTTCACTGGGGAATTCACGCTTGGGCTGTTTATGGAATGATCGCGTTAGCCTTAGCCTATTTTGGTTTCCGCTATAAATTACCCTTAGCATTACGCTCTTGTTTCTACCCATTATTCAAAGATCGTATCAATGGCAAAATCGGCGATATTATCGATATTATGGCGTTACTTGCCACTCTGTTCGGTATTATTACCACATTAGGTTTTGGCGCATCTCAATTAGGTGCAGGGTTACATCAAATAGGTTGGATCAGTGAAAATAACTTCAGCTTACAAATTATTGTTATTGTTGCTGTAATGAGCCTAGCGATTTTCTCTGCTATTTCAGGGGTAGGAAAAGGCGTAAAAATGCTAAGCCAATTAAATCTCAGCTTAGCGTTCTCGCTGCTTATTTTCGTATTATTAACCGGACCAACGCTTTATCTGCTTTCTGCATTTAGCGACAATATCGGCACTTATCTCAGCAATTTAGTGCAACTTAGCTTTAAAACCTATGTATATGAACAAGAACATACCGATTGGTTCAGCAGCTGGACGATCCTTTACTGGGCGTGGTGGTGTTCTTGGGCGCCATTTGTCGGTTTATTCATCGCGCGTATTTCCAAAGGGCGAACAATTCGCGAATTTATTTTTGGCGTGCTAATCATTCCTAGTTTATTCGGTATTCTCTGGTTTACCGTATTTGGTAATACGGCGATTTGGTTAAATGACGGAGCCGCATCTGGGTCGCTCGGTGAAATGATTTCATCACCTGAAATTTTACTCTTCAAATTCTTAAATTATCTGCCTTTACCAACTATCACAGGTTTGGTGAGTTTAATTGTTATCGCTTTATTTTTTATCACTTCGGCAGACTCGGGGATTTATGTATTAAATAACATCGCCTCACGTGATAAAAGTATCACTTCGCCACGATGGCAAGCGGTGATGTGGGGCGTATTAATGTCTGTGGTTGCAATCGTTTTAATGCAATCGGGCGGTTTAGCCAATCTTCAAACGATGACCTTAATCGTGGCATTACCTTTTGCCCTTTTAATGTTGCTCATGTGTTTCAGTTTGTGGAAAGGGTTAAATGCCGATAAAAAATATTTTGCGACCAAAGTGAACCCAACCAGTATTTTTTGGACAGGAGAAAAATGGAAAGAACGCTTAGAGCAGATGATGAATCAAACCCAAGAGAAAGACATTCTCCGTTTTTTAAAACATACCGCCCTGCCTGCTATGCGTGAGCTACGCCAAGAACTGACTGGCAAATATAACTTAAGCGTTCAGGTGAATACTTTATTTGAGCAAGATGAACCGGCGGTTGAATTGATCATCCAAAAAGAATCAATGCGTGATTTTATGTATGGAATTAAATCCGTAGGGCATAAAGTTTCAAAACAATTAATTAATGATGAAAACTTGCCGCATATTCAACATAGCACCACTTATGAGCCATATTCTTATTTCTTCGATGGGCGCATAGGATACGATGTGCAATATATGGATCAGGATGAACTCATCGCTGATATATTGAAGCAATATGAACGCTATTTAAGTTTACTTGATGATGTTGGGCAAGAATTAATGGCACACGAACAAACCGAATTAGCGGAATAGTTTGTCAGTACAGGAGTATTCTTCTATACTTTTGCGCCTTCAACATGACAAAATTTAGGAATTTAATATGCAGACAAATGCCCTTGATAATTTAAAATCCATTGCAAAAAATAATAAACGGCGATTATTTATCACTTTCTTTTTCGTAACGCTTGAGAATATCTTATTTCTAACCTACCCGCTGTTTGGTAGCTTTGCCGTTAATGCGATGATGCAAGGTGATATTTGGCTGTCGCTCACTTATTCGTTAGTGGTCTTGGTTATTTGGGGTATTGGTGCAACACGTCGAGCGATAGATACTCGAGCTTTCGCCCGTATTTATGCAGAACTTGCCGTACCGGTGGTACTTAATCAGCGAGAAAAAGGTTTAGATACCTCTGCGATTACCGCTCGCGTGGCGTTATCTCGCCAATTCGTTGATTTTTTCGAACAACACCTCCCTACGCTAATCATGTCGAGTTTTTCGATTATCGGGGCGGCACTAATGTTATTACTGATTGAATTTTGGTCGGGAGTGACAGCTTTCGCTATTTTATTCTTTTTCATGATCTTGTTGCCAAAATACGCCAAAACGAACGATTTACTCTATTTAAAACTGAATAATCGCTTAGAAAAAGAAGTACAAATGATTGAAAAAAGTGACCCCTATCAGCTTGATAAACACTATGACTTGTTAGCAAAATTACGTATTCGTTTATCCAACCGAGAAGCAATGGGGTATTTATGGATTGGTGTCTCAGCTGCGATTTTATTCGGCGTGACCGTGGTGCAACTTGCTACCACGCAAGGCGTACAAGCCGGACATATTTATGCTGTCATCACCTACCTTTGGACTTTCGCCATGAGCCTTGACGATGCCCCGAGATTGCTGGAAGAGTTTTCCAACCTCAAAGACATCGGTAAGCGGGTGGAAGTCTAAATACAAGCGGTCGTAAATAGTGAAAAATTTACTTGTTGGATAATTAAAACTATATTGAAGATTTAGCGGAGGCTAGTCATATTCAAAACGGTGCGAGGCTACATCGCTTTATTGATAGCACAACAGATCGGCGCGAGAATTTCTTAAATCCGTTACTTGCCAAGGATTTAGGGCGATTTAAAGGGATTGTGTCGAATATTGTGATTGTCCATATTATCGCAAAAAATTTTACCCGCTTGTTTAAGCAAGTACTTGTACAGGTTGAAGCTGAAATCTTGGCGAACATTACTCAATATCAACCGATTTTCCCACAAGAATTTCTGTCGCTATTTAATTGGTTGACACAAAATAGCGCACTATCTCATTATTCTGAGTTAGATTTTTTAACTGAGCGTGTATTTACCAGTATGGCACAGCGTATCACACGTGGCGAAGTACTATATTCAGCGGAGGATGTGCTTAAAAAACACTATGCAAAACTTGAAGTGTTGGCGATACAAGAATTTATCTACACCAAAGATGAAAGTATCCGCAAATATTTAGCCTTTAATAACATTGGCTAATTTTGCGGAACATTAAAATTTTAAGGAATTTGACCGCACTTTTAATGCTTCAAACAAAACTCCACAAAAGCTTTTAACACAGCAGAAGGATGTTTATGCGACGGGTAAATCAAATGAACATTGTGCCGCTTTTTCGGCTGATTTGTAAAAATTTCAACTAATTCGCCCGCTTGGAGTGCTTCTTGCACGGCATAAGGCGGCAAAATACCAATTGCCAAACCTTGCAATACATAATGAAGCACCACTTGCAAATCATTGCTGGTAAAACTCATCGTCAGAGGTGGAATAGGGGCGGTAAAAATGTTCAGCGAGCCGACCGAACAGCTATTCCCCCAAGTGGCATAGCGGAAATGAGCGAGATCTGGCAATGTTTCTGGCTTGTCAAACTGGGCAATAAATTCAGGCGTGGCAACCAATGCTGAACCAACTTCTATTATCTTTTTGGCAATCACATTATCGGTGTGCAAATCCCCTAACCGAAACGCCACATCAATGCCATCGGTCGGCGAAAAAATCACTAATGCGACCGCTTACCGAGCAATGTACTTCTACATTCGAATATTGCTTTTGAAACGCCGCAATATAACCCCATGCCGGAATAAAAAACGGTGGCGTAGCAATGCGTAATTTGCCTCTTAATTCCTTCTCATCGGAGTGAAGCGTGCACTCCCTAACAACATATCAATGCTTAAATAGCTCTGTTCATAAAACTTCTGCCCCGCAAGAGTTGGCGTTACACCCATTTTAGCACGTTCTAATAACTGCGTATTAAGCTGATTTTCTAACTCTCGAATATTACGACTAATGGTCACAATCGGAATTTGTAACTTTTCCGCCGCTTTAGAAAAACTGCCCGCTTGCACCACACCGACAAACATTCTTACTGCATTTAGATCCATTTTATTTTCTCATTTTTGGAATGACTTTCATTGATCTTAATGTTTTTATGATTAAGCAATAAATGTAACTGTTACCACCAAATTGAATCTTTTGTGGCTATGGAAATGTCTCGACTGCCTTATCTATGGAAAATCATTTGCTGAAAACAAACTAGTGTCTTTTGAAACTAAGTCATTTGAAGATATTTTCAAATTTGAAAATATACTCTTATCTTAAGTTTAAGTTTAAGTTTAAGTTTAAGTTTAAGTTTGTAAAAATACTAATAAAATCATATCATTAAAATAATTTCATTTTTTTCAGACCAACTGAAAACCTCATTTTGATTTTAAATTAAGTAGGAGAAAAATATGAACTTTACTTCTCGTATTCCCTCAATTTTAGGCATCAAATACCCTATCGTACAAGGCGCAATGAGCTGACTAACGCTGAATTTGTCGCAGCAATCCGCAATGCTGGCAGTTTAGGTATGCTTGGACCTCACGCAGGGCAAACTACCAATTCAAGCTCAAACGAAGAAGTGGTTGAGCGTATGCGTGCGGAAATCCGCAAGGTTAAAACCTTGACCGACAAACCATTCGCTGTACCTGTGATGATTTCTGAAAATCCGGCGATGGTTCCGTTAATGCGTGATCTTATTTTGGAAGAAAAAGTGCCGGTGGTACTGATCAATGTGGCGTTAGATCCCGAATTATTTACTGCTTTCAAACAAGCCGGTATCAAGATTATCTATCGTGCTTTCAACCCAACGATTGCCTCAAGCCTTGAAGCGGAAGGTTTGGGGGCGGATGTGCTTGTAGTAACCGATTTTGATGAAAGCGGTAGTGTGCCAAGCCAAACAATGGGAACGTTTTCTGTGATTAGCCATATCACTGATGCACTAAAAATCCCCGTTATGGCAGCAGGAGGAATCAGTGAAATTCGTGGTGTGAGAGCAACTTTCGTTCTCGGGGCGGAAGGTATTTACCTCGGCACAGCATTTTTAGTCACCCACGAAAGCCCAACCGCTGGAAATGTAAAACAACTTTTAGTCGAAAGTAGTGCCGAAGATCTCCTCATTTACCGCACACAAACACTCAATTCTTATTATCGCTCATTGCCAACCAAACTGGTGAAGAAAATGGTTGAGGAAGACAACCGTGATCCTGAACGTGGCGTAAAAGCCTCAGCTCTCATGCAAGGTACGGTCGGTATGCGTAAAGGTATGTTAGAAGGCGATTTGGAAAACGGCTACATTTCTGTCGGCAACGGCATTACCTACATTAAAGAAATCTGCTCGGTGCAAGCTTTGATTGATGATTTGATGAGAGACTTTATCTAAAAAAATACCCCAAAGGCTACCAACTTTTGGGGTTAATTGTGATTAAACTACAAATCTGTAATTTGCCATGTCTAAAACCCAATTTTTAAAAGATATAACCGCCATTTTATCCGCTTTATGCTTAGGATAAACCACAAAATAACACAGCTTAGACGGATACTCATATTCAGGATATAAGCGTATCAATCGCCCACTTTGTAAGTCTTGTTGGGCCATGACACTTCTTGCCAATGCCACGCCTTGTCCGTCTATGGCGAATTGTAAAACCGCCGATGAACTGTTGATTTTTAGACCATAAAAAATGGTGGGCGTGGGCAAGCCGACAAATTCAAACCATTTTGCCCAACTCATAAAACCTTGTGCTTCATCAAGCGTGGTGTCATGAATAAGTGTTGCCCCAAGCAAATGTTCAATATCAAATAAAGAAAATCTTTTGGCAAACTCGGGCGAACACACAGGGAAAATCTGTTCATCCATGAGTTTTGTCGCAATCAGACCAGCCCAATCCCCCATACCGTATCGAATACCCACATCAATACCCAGTATACCAAAATCGCTATGACGGCTATCCGTATGCAAACGTACATCAATATCAGGGTACTGATGTTGAAAATCTTCCAAACGTGGCAACAGCCATTTACTCGCCAATGCTGGACTGACGGTAATGGTAAGCTGTTTATCATCGGTGGGCGTTAATTTGGTAAACCCCTGCTCCAAACGAGCAAAGCCTGCCTGAATATCCGGCAACGCATTTTTGGCGGTATCGGTTAGGGTAAGCCGTACTTGTCCACCTTTAATTCCACCCACTCGACGATGGAATAAAGGCACGCCCAAAGCGTCTTCTAGACTTTTAACAAGCTGTCCTACTGCCGCAGGAGTAACGAATAATTCATCACTTGCCAAACTAAAACTTTGGTGGCGAGCAGTGGTTTCAAAGGCTTTTAGGGCTTTTAGATAGGGAGTAATGTTTTTCACTGTTCAAATTCTTCTCTATTTTCCCAAAAATAAATGCTCGTCAAATCTTCTTTTCGTGAAGAAAATTTTCTATATTTATCTTCATGCAACACCATTCTTAATAACCAACCGACATCTTTTCTTGCCAAGTCATAAGCTTCATCACAGCTTTTACCATTTTTAATATGTTTATGCCAAACATCATGCAATGGTGTATCACGCCAATCGGTATTGACACCACCAAATAAATTTCGCACGGAAAATGGCTCATCAACTTTATTTTTTACCCAACAATAAACCGATCCCTTGATAAAAGCCTTTGCTAAATTAACTTGCTCGTCTGTCAAACCACGAACTTGTCTGATTTCTAAATCATCTAAAAGCATAAAATCCCCCCAAACAAAATAAAGATTTTCTTTATTAGAATCCAATTTTATCTCGTTTGTACCATACCATCAATATCCGCATAATACGGCCATCGCAACACAGTCTTGCGTTTAATCAATTTAAGAAATTATTTAGGAGTTCAAATGTACAATTTTTCAAATAAAGTGGCAATCGTAACAGGCGGCGGTTCCGGCATGGGATTGGAAATCGCTAAACGTTTAGTGCAAGCAGGAGCAAAAGTCGTGATTGGCGGTCGCAATGAAGCGAAGTTACAAACTGCGGCAAACGAGATTGATGCAAGCGGTGCAAATGTCCGCATTTTTGCCGGCGACATCGCTAAACCTGCCACAGCCAAAGGCTTGGTAGCAACGGCTGAACGTGAATTTGGTGGCGTGGATATTTTGATTAACAATGCAGGCGTATTTAATCCCAAACCATTCTTGGACGTGGATGAGAGCGAGTATGATTGGTTCTTGGATACCATTTTAAAAGGCAAATTCTTTATGGCACAGGCAGCCGCCAAAGCCATGAAAAAACGTGGTGGCGGTGCGATTGTGCAAACAGGTTCGCTGTGGGCATTAGAAGCGATTAGTGCGACACCGTCTGCGGCGTATTCGGTGGCGAATGCAGGCGTTCACGCTTTAACCAAAAACTTGGCGATTGAGCTTGCCAAAGACAATATTCGCATTAACACCGTTGCCCCTGCGGTCGTGGAAACGCCTATTTACAATACATTTATGAGTGATGAGCAAGTAAAAGAAACCTTGCCGACTTTCAACAACTTCCACCCACTTGGCAGAAACGGTACCCCGACTGATATCGCCGAAGCGATGTTGTTCTTTGCCAGTGATAACGCAAACTGGATTACTGGCACAATCTTGCCTGTGGACGGCGGTGTAATGGCTGGACGTTAATCGCCTAATAAAAGTGCGGTCAGTTTTACAAAAGATTTTGCAAAACTGACCGCTTGTACTTTTTTTAAGTGTGGGGAAAGACAATGAAAAACTATCACACCATTATCATCGGTCGGTTTGGCGGGGCTGTATGCGGCATATCGTTTGCAAGAACAGGGCATTCACGATTTTCTTGTGTTAGAAGCCAATCACGAATTAGGTGGGCGGGTGCAGGCAACAGCAGGCGGTTTTGATTTAGGGGCAACTTGGTTTTGGGCGGATTTTCAACCTAAACTGGTGGCATTGATCGATAAACTTAATCTTAACCGCTTTACCCAATACGACCAAGGCGATATGTTAATTGAGCGAGCGTTGAATAATGTTCAGCGTATTCGTGGCTTTGTGTCATCGCCCCAATCTTGGCGACTGGAAGGCGGAATATCCCGCTTGATTGATGCCTTAAAGCGGTCAATTTCTTTGGATAAATTACAAATGAACCAAAAGGTCATCAAAGTTGAACATCAAGGCGAGCAAAGTGTAGTGCATACACAATCAGGCGAGCATTTTATCGCTCTAAATGTGTTGCTTGCATTACCGCCACGCTTGGCAGCTCAAATTCAATTTAGCCCAGCTCTGCCTGAAACAGTATGGCAACGTTGGCAAAATACGCCGACGTGGATGGCACCGCACGCCAAGTATATTGCGGTCTATGATCGTCCGTTTTGGCGTGAGCAGAATTTATCGGGGGCGGCATTTAGTCAAGTAGGAGCATTGAGCGAAATCCACGATATTTCAATGCCTAATGGCAAATCTGCTTTATTCGGCTTTTTTGCCGTACCTGCACAAACACGAGCGAATGTGGATGATGACACGCTAAAAGCCCATTGCCGTGCCGAATTAGTGCGTTTATTCGGCGAGCAAGCGGGTAATCCTGAGCAAGAAATTATCAAGGACTGGGCGAAAGATCCGTTAATCGCCACAGCGATAGACACTAATCCGAATATCAACCACCCTTTCGCAGGGCAAAATGGCATTACCCAAGGCGATTGGCAGAATAATCTGTGGGGTGTGGCAACAGAGTGGTCGCCGAATTTTGGTGGCTATCTTGCAGGGGCGATTGAAGCGGTGGATATTGCCTTAACAGCATTATTGGGAGAGAAAAAATGAAAACTTATATTGCATTTCAAGCGATTGACGACGAATTGAAGGAAGTTCGCCTACCGATCCCAACCCCAGAGAGCGAACAGGTGTTAATTAAAGTGGAGGCTTGTGGTATTTGCGGGGCGGATAAAAGCGATGTGGCAAATGCCAAAGTGCCAAGAGTAGTCGGACACGAAGTTATCGGACGAATTGTAGCGGTCGGCGAGAATATGCCGAAACGCTGGTTTGTCGGACAACGAGTTGGCGTAGGGCGATTGGGCGGGCATTGTAACGAGTGCGACACCTGTCGTAGCGGTGCATTTAACCTTTGCCCTCATCAGGCTATTATCGGTGCAACGGCTGACGGTGGCTATGCCGAATATATGTTGGCAAGGCACACAGGGCTTGTGTCCGTGCCTAATGAATTAGATGCCGTACAATCTGCCCCCTTACTTTGTGCAGGTTTGGCAACCTTTAATGCCTTAAAAAAGAGTGGGGCGGAAGCGGGCGATTTAGTGGCGATAGTCGGAGTGGGCGGATTAGGGCATTTGGCGGTGCAATATGCCGCTAAAATGGGCTTTGAAGTAGTGGCTATCGGTAGAAAACCCGAACTTGCCGAGCATATAAAAGCATTGGGGGGAGATCATTATTTCACTGGCGATGATGTCGTCCAACAATTACAAAATTTAGGCGGTGCAAAAGCGATCATCAGTACCATAAATCACGCAGACACCGTTGCCGAAATCGCCAAAGCCCTTGCCCCACAAGGAAAATTGGTGATACTTGGGGCTGATAAAACGCCATTGGCGTTATCTATCGGACAACTTGTGGGCGGCGAACGGAGCGTGATAGGTTCATTAACAGGCACACCACTGGAAAATGAAAAAACGCTGAAATTCAGCCGACTAAGCCATATTCAAGCACAAATTGAACGCTATCCGTTAAGCCAGGCAAAAACCGCTTTTGAACGAATGAGAGATGGTGAAGTAAGATTTAGAGCGGTATTAGAAATGAGATAAAAACGTAAGCGATCGAAATTCGCAAATTTTCTGCAGATTTTAACCGCTTGTCTCTAAATATGCTATTTCCCCAACACCTCAATCAAGAAATCTGCTACTTCTCGCACTCGGGTGGATTGGCGGACGTCTTGGTGCATAATCAAATAAAGCGGTGTGGTTAAAGCTTCCATTTGTTCCACTCTCGTGAAGTCAGGATTTTTCGCATAAACCGTCGGCAATAAGCCAATGCCGAGCTGTTGCTGGATGGCGGATTGAACCAGCAGAAAATCGTTGCTCGAAAAGCGAACTGGCTTGCCTTGCAGCTGCTGATGAACCCATTGCACTCTTTTGCCGTTTAGACTTAATCCGAGATACTGCCAGTCCGCTTCAGGCGTGTGGGCGAGATAATCTCGGTGGGCGTACCAATGATAAGTCACATCACACAAGCGGCGGGCAACCAAATCATTTTGCTCGGGTGGCACGATTCGCAAGGCGATGTCCGCTTGGCGTTGATGTAGGCTACTTTGGCTGACATCGCTGACCAGCACCAACCGAATATGCTGAAAACGGCGGTAAAACTCGCCAAGCAAAGGGGCAAGCAAGCCGTTAGCGACAAAAGGTGGCACGGAAATCAACACTTCCGTCAAGGCTTGACGGCTGTCTTGGGCGGCTTGGGTAAATTGCTGAATGTTGAATTGCAATTTTTTCGCCTCGCCATAAAGCCGTTCGCCGTCTGCGGTCAGTAAATAGCGTTTGTTAATGCGGTCGAACAAATGCAAGCCAAGCTGTTTTTCCAACCGCTCGATACGGCGTGAAACCGTGCTGTGTTCCACTTCCAACGCATTCGCCGTTGCCGTGAGCGTCTGTTTTTCCACTAATTGCAGAAAGTAGTGAATGTCGTTCCAGTCTAAATTTGTCATCTTTTATTGTGCATAAATAAACAATGATTTGCATTTTACCCCTATTTTCACACAAAAACCAAGGATAAAATGTACACATCAATTCGTTAAACTGTTTAAAACTTAATCTCACAAGGAGAAAATGATGCCAGTATTTCACGCACACGTTCCAGCAGGAAAATTCAACAGCGAACAAAAAGCCGCATTGGCGGATGCCTTTGTTTTAGCATTGCACGAATCGCTCAACACGCCAATGGATGACCGTTTTGTGATTATCAGCGAGCATAAGGAAGATGAACTTTTCATTCACCCAACTTTCCCCAATATGAATCGCACCGACAAGCGAATGGTTGTTACAGTGGACGTTAGCACGTCTCGTACAGTGGAGGAAAAACGCAAGTTGGTAGAACTCGTGACCAAATATGCGGTGGAAAAAGTGGGTATCGGGCAAGATGATATTTCGTTATTGATTTACGCCTTACCGTTGGAAAATATGAGCTTTGGCGGTGGTAAAATTATGATTGATGATGCCGAAGCAATGGCAAAAAGAACCCTGTAAGGCAAGGAGAATTTCGATGAAAAAAACCAATATTTTGACCGCACTTGTGGCAGCAACACTCGGCTTAACCGCTTTACCGACAATGGCACAACCTGCTTACACCCCAGCGAAAAATGCGGTGAAAATGCAGAAAACCCAAGTGCCGGGCTATTTCCGTGTAATGGTCGGTGATTTTGAAGTCACCGCGCTGTATGACGGGTTGGGTAATCTTGATATGTCGCTAATGGAAAAATTCACCACGTTCAGCAAAGTGGAACTTGATGCAATGCTCGATCACGAATTTGCCCCACGCACCCATTTGGGCGGTTTGGAAGGTACGATCATCGGCTTTTTGGTGAACACAGGCGATAATCTGATTTTGATTGATGCGGGCAAAGGCGAGGTGGAAGCCCCGATTTTCCTTGATAAAAAAGGGCGTTTGATGGACAGCCTGAAAGCGTCTGGCTACCAACCTGAGCAAATCGACATCATTCTGCCAACCCATATGCACGCCGACCACCTAAATGGCGTGGTGGCAGAAGGCAAAATGGCGTTCCCAAATGCAACCATTTACTTGCCAAACCAAGAAAAAGCGTTTTGGCTAGATGCGGACATTTCGCAACTTCCGCAAGAAATTCAACCGCTTGTACAGCTGGCTCGCTCGGCGGTCGCACCGTACCAAAAAGCGGATAAAGTGAAATTCTACAACGCTGGCGATGAAGTGTTCCCGAATGTAAAATCTATCCCGCTTTTCGGACATACGCCGGGGCATAGCGGGTTTGAATTTAGCTCAAAAGGTGAAACCTTATTGGTATGGGGCGATTTAATGCACAACCACGCCGTGCAAATGGCTCACCCAGAAGTGGCGATTGAGTTTGATGCGAATGCCGATGCCGCTCGTAAAACTCGTCAAGAAATGTTACCGAAAATTGCCGCTCAAAAACCGTTGATCGCAGGCGCACATTTACCATTCCCGGGCTTGGGTCATTTACAAGCGGAAAAAGACAGCAACAGCTACCGCTGGATTCCAGTGCAATATCGCCCATTTGACCAACATTAATTTGAAGGAAAGCAAGATGAAAGCAGCATATCAACCCCTTTTTCAACCTTTTACGCTCAACAACGGCGTAGAAATTAAAAACCGCCTAGCGGTTGCGCCGATGACCCACTTCGGTGCGAACCAAGATGGCAGTTTCGGCGAACAAGAACGCCAATTTATTGACGGCAGAGCGACCGAGTTCGGGCTATTTATCACGGCGGCGACGTTGGTGGCGATTGAAGGCAAAACGTTCCCGGGGCAACCTTATGCAATTAGCTCGCACAACTTGCCACGCCTGACTCAGCTTGCAGATTTAATCAAATCTCAAGGGGCGAAAGCGATTTTACAAATTCACCACGGCGGTATTCGTGCCTCTGATTATAATCAGACGGCGGAACCTGTTGCTCCTACGGCAATGAACAATGCGAAAGCATTGGCGGAAAGCGAAATCGAGCAAATTATCAAAGCCTTCGGACAAGCGACCGAATTGGCGATTCAAGCGGGCTTTGACGGCGTGGAAATCCACGGGGCGAATGACTATTTGCTACAACAATTCTACTCGGCAAAAACCAACCAACGCCAAGACCAATGGGGCGGTAGCTTAGAAAATCGCCTGCGTTTCCCTCTAGCGGTGGTCGATGCGGTGTTTGCTGCAAGAACGCAACACAATCGCCCAGATTTCATCATCGGCTACCGTTTCTCGCCGGAAGAACCGGGCGATAACGGTTTAACAATGGCGGATACGTTCAACCTGATTGATGCGTTGGTGGAAAAACCGTTGCAATATCTGCATATGTCACTGTGGGATTTCTACAAAAAAGCACGCCGTGGGGCGAACACCAATCTCACTCGTATGCAACTGGTACACGAACGCCTAAACGGCAGATTACCGCTGATTGGCGTGGGCAACCTGTTTACCGCTGACCAACTCGCACAAGCACTCGGTACAGGCTGGGCGGAATTTTTGGCAGTGGGCAAAGCGGTAATGATGAACCCGAACTTCGCCACGCTCATCAAAACAGGACGAGAAGACGAAATCCAAACCACCATTGACCCAGAACGCCAAGCCGACTACCGCTACCCAGAATTACTCTGGCAACAGCAATTACAAGGCCCGTCTTGGCTCCCACCACTCAAAGGCAGCGACTGGCAACCGAGAGATGTGTAGGGTTGTAGGGTGTAAGATAAATAGACAAGCGGTCAAAATTCGCAAGAAATTTGCAGATTTTGACCGCTTGTTTTTTTTAATTGCTATTTGAGTAAGCAAAAATTTTAATTTTTCTTTATGAATTTTCTGTAATTCATTACCTTGCTCAACTAACTCAAATATATTTATTTAAAAATAAAAAACACAAAGAAAATGCTATAATAACAAGCAAATTAACCGATTTTTCAGGGATCTTATGCAACAAGAAATCATACGTTCATCAGCTGTAGAATATTTGACCTTTATCGCTGCGACGGGCGACATCAGTGTCAATGCAGTTTATGCCGATGAAAATATCTGGCTGTCGCAAAAAATGATGGCGGAGTTGTACGGAATAAAATCACACACAGTTACTTATCATTTGCAAAAAATATTTTCAGGCAATGAGTTAGATGAAAAATCAGTTACTCGAAAATTTCGAGTAACTGCCGATGACGGCAAAAACTACCAAACTAATCACTACAACCTTGCCGCCATTATCGCCGTCGGCTACAAAACCAATTCCGAACGGGCGGTGCAGTTTCGCAAATGGGCGACGCAAATCATCGAATCCTTTATAATCAAAGGTTTTGCGATGGACGACGAACGCCTGAAAAACGACGGTACGGTTTTGGGCAAAAAATACTTCGAAGAACAACTCGCCCGCATCCGTGAAATCCGCCTGTCGGAACGCAAGTTCTACCAAAAAATCACCGATATTTATGCCACTTCCATTGACTACGACCGCAACGCCACTACCACCAAACGCTTTTTCGCCACCGTACAAAACAAGCTGCATTGGGCGATTCACGGGCAAACTGCTGCCGAAGTGGTTTACCACAGAGCAAATGCCGATAAAATATGGGGTTAACCACTTGGAAAGACGCGCCGCACGGCAAAATCCAGCAATTTGACGTAACCGTCACCAAAAACTACCTGACCGAAAGCGAAATGGCACAACTGCAACGCCTCGTTTCCGCCTATTTGGACATCGCCGAAGACATGGCAACCCGCCAAATCCCGATGACCATGGCGGATTGGGAAGCGCATCTCAACCGCTTTTTAGAATTTACCGACCGCACGGTTTTGCAAGACGCAGGAGAAATCACCGCCGAAATCGCCAAAACCCACGCATTGAGCAATTTTGAGATAATATCGGGTGGTGCAGGATAGATTGTTTGAGAGTGATTTTGATCGGTTTTTGGATGAAAAGAGATAAAATCAAGAGTATTTAAAAAGATTTCAGATGACCTTGTTTTTTAGTCAGCAAATACCAATTTACAAAAAGTTCATATTTATACTTATGGAGCTTTAACAATGTACTCAACACCTAAACACAAAGTCTTTCTTAGTTTCCACCATGCGGATGAGAAGGAAGTTAGAGCCTTTGAAAAACAATTTGAAAATGTAGATACGTTTGTTTCAAGGACGGTGCAGGATGGCGACATAGATCCTAATAATAAAACTGAAACAACCAGACGAATCATTCGTGATAAATATATTTCGGATTCAACAGTTACTATCGTTCTTATCGGTGCTGAAACTTGGAAGCGTAAGCACGTTGACTGGGAAATTGGCTATAGCCTAACCAGTACATCACAAAATACACGTTCAGGGCTGATTGGAATTTTGTTGCCAAGTTATAACGGTCATGATTTCTTTTGTAATGCAGAATATACCGAAAATCATAGTAGATATACTCCCTGTACTATTCCTCCACGCTTATATGACAACATCCAAAGTGGTTATGCAAAAATTTACTCTTGCCCCTTTAGTTCATATGACTTAAAGCAATGGATTGATGAAGCATTTCAAACTCGCAAACAAAATAATCATAACAACAATCGTGATTATTTTGGTCATAATAGACCTGAATATCAGACTCACTGGACTGATTAATAACATTGAAGGAGCAGAAAAATGTCTGAAATAATTACACCACCGCTTGCCGCACATTTTGTTTGGCATCCAAATGATAGCGAAGCAATCAATCCGATTATCCAAAAATTCCGTCGTTATCTGACGCGGGATATTGATAGACCGTTTTCCCGTGAATTGAATATTCCGACATTTTTATACAGCTCTCGTCAACCCTCCGAACCGCCTGCGAATGCGCCTAAAAATCTTGCGAAGTCTAATGTTGTTTTCTTATTTCTCAGTACCCAAACGCTGATTAATGAGAAATGGAAAGAATATGTTGATTCATTTGCAAATAAAAAAGGGATATATATCGTTCCTGTTGCTATCGATCATACCAGCTTAAATCATGTTTCCTCAGGCCGTCTGAAAAATTTAAATTTCATTCGAGCATTCGATTGGCCTACATTGTTGCACGAGGATCATGGCATACTGACTTTGTCGCATGAATTATACCGTTTCGGTCTGAATAATATTAATACTGATGATGTGGGTAAGAACTCATCCATAAAACTTTTCTTAAGCCATGCAAAAAAAGGAGATACAGGATTAAGGCATGCAGAAGCAATTAAACGCTTTTTAGATAATTCCAATATGCAGCGTTTTTTTGATGCGAATGAAATTTCACCAGCATTTAGATTTGATGAAGAAATTGAAAAACATATCCGTCAATCAACAGTGGTTGCTATTACTAGCGATACCTATTCATCACGCTATTGGTGTCAGCGAGAAATCCTTTGTGCTAAAAAGGAACGTCGCCCTATTGTTGTCGTCAACAGTCTTGAAAATTATGAAGACAGGGTTTTTCCTGCCGCAGCAAATGTTCCTTGTGTGCACGTTTCTGCCGAGCCGTTACAAGAAAAAGATATTTTGCGTATTTTAATTGCTGCCTTGTTGGAAACTATTCGCTTTAATCATGCACACCAATTATTAAATTATTACAAAACACAAGGTTGGATCGATAAGACCGCAGAAACGTTTGCCCGCCCTCCCGAAATCCAACAGCTTGTAGATTTATTGGAAACAAAACAAAAATCAGAGCTTGAACAATTACATGTTTGTTACCCTGAGCCACCGTTATATAAGGAAGAAACGGATTGGACAGAACATTTCGGAATCAAGATTTCCACACCGCTTTGGTCAACGGAAGAAGATAGTTTCCCTGCTTTAAGGGTCGGATTGTCTGTTTCTGATTATGAAACGGACGGTTATGAGCAACAGCATCTAGATTTAGATGAATTAAAACGGTTTTCTCAGTCTGTATCACGTCATCTTTTAGCGCGCCAAAATACATTAATTTATGGTGGAGATTTAAGAGATGATGGATTTACTCAGTTTATTTTGGAGGAAGCGACAGTTTTAAGAGATCGGTTGCAGGTTGAAAAACTGTATGTTGAAAACCATTTGGCTTGGCCACTATATACGGAATCAAAAAACACAGAGTGGGCAGGAAAATATTTTGGCTTGCTCGAGCTAAAAAAACATACTATTCCTGCTGATGTTATTGATAAAGTAAAAGATACAGATAGCTTTCTCCCCCATAACTGTGCTGAAAATAAATATATTTGGTCTCGCTGTTTAACCGAAATGCGACAAAAATCTATTGAATCATCAGATGCGAGAATTTTTGCAGGGGGAAAACTACAAGGCTATCTAGGGAAAATGCCCGGTGTGCTAGAAGAATTTTTGTTGGCTAATGAACAAGAGAAGCCTATTTATCTTGTTGGTGGTTTAGGTGGCTTGGTAGGTACTCTCTGCCAATCCATCCTAGAGAAGAAGATAGCAGAGCCATTCAGTGAACAATGGCAAATTCAACATAATAGCGGCTATGTTGAATTGCAAAAGATTGCCAAGCAATTAAAATTTCAGGCAAATTATTCCGCTATCCAACAGCAAATTGAGATGCTAGATACTGAAATTTTAGCAAAACGTGCAGGGCTATCGTCAGGGGACTATATACGATTAATGAAAACATCATTTATTGATGAATGTGTACATTTGATATTGAAAGGTCTTAAAAATATTAAGGGGAATAAAGATGACGAAGCATAAAGTTTTTATTAGCTATCATCATGAAAATGATCAATGGGCTAAAGAAGAACTACTAAAATTTAATGAAGAACATCAGATTTTTATCGATGGCTCAGTAGATACTGGTGATATAGATGATAAAGGTATGGCTGATGAAGTAATTAGAGAAAAAATTAGGGATGAATATCTAAAAGATACTACGGTAACAATCCTTTTAGTAGGTAAGGAAACTAAAAATCGTAAGCATATTGATTGGGAATTATATTCCAGCATGCGAGATGGGAAAATCAATAAGAAATCAGGAATTTTAGTTATACAGCTACCTTCAACGAAACCAGAATATATAACTGCTGCTCATGGATATGATGAGAAAAAGAAATTATATCCAGATACTGAAAATTGGATAAGCATTGATTCTCGAGCAGAATATGAAAGACGTTATCCATATTTACCTGAGCGTATCATTGATAATTTACTTGCAAAAAATGTAAAAATATCAGTAACTAAATGGGATGATTTAGATGCTGAAAAATTGCAGTTATTAATAGATTTAACTTTTAAAGATAAAGAATCATGCCAATACGATTTTAGTAGGCAGATGAGACATAATAATTCCTAGGAGAAAAATGAACTTATTTACTTATGTTTTTGAAAATGATTATTTAAATAGAGTACCTGTAGCTAATTTCATCAAGGATATTTTAAATAACTTTACTACTGATGAGATAACGAATGTAGGAATCTGGGTTAATAACAATCCTTGGAGATTTGAATTCTTCACTTTTGTGACTATGGATAGTAATTTTATTAGTAAGGAATCCTTTGATAATTGGTTGGAAAATAACCATTCTTTAAAATCCATATTACATAATGTATTTATTGGTGATTTATCTATTTCAGGAAACATTGCAACGTTTGTATCTGCTGAAGATCCAATATTTACCGAACTGTTTAATTCTTCATTTTTATTCAATGAAGAATATGCTAAGTATATATCTTGTTTATCTCCTGAACAAATAGAAAAACAATTAACAAAATGCTCTCAAAAAAAATTTGAGGCTGATAAGCCACAATATCAATCAGTTAAAAAGCAAATTCCTGCTGTTTTTATCAGCTATGCTTCAGATGATAACGACCTTGCTATAAAGGTAAGTAACTATCTTTGCGCAAAAGAAATTCCCATTTGGCTAGACAGAAACGAAATTAAAGAGAAAGAGCTAAGAGATAATGAATTGATTTTAAAAAAATTATGTAGTGGATTAGAACTTTGTAAAGTAGCTATATTCATTCTAACGAATAATTTCTTTCAAAAATATTGGACAAAAAAAGAACTGGAAATATGCCGACAATTAGAAAAGAAAATTATATTGTTAGATAATAATCATTTTGCTGATATTCCATTATATAAAGAAATTATTTCTCAATATGAATATATTAAGATAGATAATATTGATAAATTCATTCAAATTTATCAACAAGTATAATATGAATGATTGTAGTTGATAAATTTTCTAGATTCAAAAACATCAGATTTAAGAAGTCTATCTAAAAATAGATTTAAATATTAAAAAATGCCGTCTGAAACTGAAATTTCAGACGGCATTAATATTTCAAAGTGCGGTTGGATTTTGCGAAGTTTTTACGAACCTTTGAAATTTTCAGACGGCATTTAGTTAGCCTGAATATATTTCGCCATTATCGTTCTGTTACTTTTCAACATTTCTTTAGGTCTCCCTTCAAAAACCACTTCTCCCCCCAGCAATCCACCTTGTTCGCCCATTTCAATCACCCAATCCGCCTGTGCAATCAATTCGGGGCGGTGTTCGATGATGATGACGCTGTTGCCTTGTTGCACCATTTTTTGCAGCAGGGCGGTTAGCGTGGCGATGTCTTGGTAATGCAAGCCTGTGGACGGTTCGTCCAAAATGTAGATATTGCCTTTTTTGCAGAGTTCGCTGGCAAGTTTCAGGCGTTGGTTTTCGCCGCCCGACATCGTGCTGGTGGTTTGCCCCAGCCGCATATAGCCCAAGGTAGTCGGGTTGAATTTTTGCCGCCGCATTCTTCGCAGACGATTTCCACGGGGTCGGCAAACGCCACGTCAGGCGTAATCACGCCGCGTCCGTTGCACACGGGGCAAGCTCCTTTGGAATTAGCGGAAAAACATTCCACGCCCACGCCGTTGGCATCGCTAAATTTTTTGCGAATAATCTCCATCACACCGCTATAAGTAGCAGGGGTTGAGCGTGATGATGTGCCAATAGGTTTTTGGTCAATAATGATGGATTCGGGGTATTTCTGTGCAAATTCGCCCCTAATCAAACTACTTTTACCCGAACCTTCCACGCCCGCAAAGACCACCAATTTCCCTTTTGGAATATTTACGTTGATGTTTTTCAGATTATTTTCGCTTGCCCCGATGATTTCAATGTGATTTGGCATAATGAAGTAGCCCTATGCCATTAAGGTATTTTGATTATTTTATGGTTTTGTAAAAGACACTCAAATAGCAAGTGGTCGAAATTCGCAAGAAATTTGCAGATTTTGACCGCTTGCTCTCATCTAAGCCGTTTCATTGGTAATCGGCTGAACATCTTCTAAATTCAATTCTTGTTGGGTGACTTCGTCCAGCAAAGTCAATCGCACAGGGTTGCCAGTCACTTTGTTAATAAAGCGTAGCGGGACCGTTTCCCAGCCTGATAAGTTCCATTTTGTGCCAATTTTTGCCATAGCAATCAGTAGCCACGCCATTTCTTTGCCCTGCTCAGTCAGATGATATTCGTAGCGGTTGGGTGCAGTTTGATAAAGCTGTTTTTGCACCAAACCGTTGCTTTCCAGCTTTTTCAAGCGGTCGGTTAGGGTGGCGTGGGTGATATTGCTGGATTTTTGCAAATCGCTGTAACGAGCCACGCCTAGCATTAAATCCCGCAACAGCAAGCCCACCCATTTGTCTCCCAACACCGAAAGCACATCGGCAACAGGGCAAATAATGTTATCAAAGTCGTTTGTTTTCATTCGTCTTTCTCATTTCAGTAAAGAGCGGTGGATTTTAGCAAATTTTTTTGCAAAACTCTAATCATTAGAGCTTTACTTGCTGCAATTATTTAAGTTAAAATTTTGTCACTTTTATTATTAGAGTAACAAGAGTAAAGGAAACCTACCTATGAGCGAAAAACAAAAAATGCTGTCTGGCGAATTGTACAATCCATTTCTGCCAGAGCTGAACGATATCAACGAGCAGGCACAGGAATTGCTGTATAAAATCAACCACTTACACCCATCACAAAAAGAACAGAAAATTGCTTTATTTCAGCAATTATTCCAAACCGAACGCAATGATTTCAGGATAGAACTGCCATTTCGTTGTGATTACGGCATTAATATCAAATTGGGTAAAAATTTTTTCGCCAATTACAACTGTACCATTTTGGACGGTGCAACCATTACCATTGGTGAGAATGTGATGTTCGCTCCGAATGTTTCATTGCTTGGCGTTACCCACCCCGTTGACCCCAAATACCGTCGCCGTGGCGTGTTTTCTCTGCCGATTACCATTGGCGATAATGTGTGGATTGGTGCAAATAGCGTAGTGATGCCGAATGTAAAAATTGGCAATAACGTGGTGATTGGTGCAGGTAGTGTAGTCACCAAAGATATTCCTGATAATTGCATTGCGGTGGGTAATCCTTGCCGAGTGCTTCGTGAACTAAATGACGATGACAAGATTTATTATTACAAAGATCGCAAATTTTCTGATGAATTTCATCAATATATTGAAGAATTTTGGGCAAATGAAGAAGGTCGTTAAAATGAAAAAATATCTTATCGCGACATTATTTATTGCGATGGCATTAAGTGCCAATGCCATAAATTATCAATCAGCACATTTGCTTGCCCCTGAATACAAGCAAGCCACCATTCAAGCCAATGAATTTAGTAAAAATTTAAGCGGGCAATTACAAGCCTTGAGCAATGATCCCACCGCTTTAAAACAAGCCTTTGGGCAATTTAACGCCCAACTGCTAGCCAAAGCGGAAGCTGATCCTATTAAACCAAGCAGTCAATTAACCGCACCAGCACAGTACGAACAGCCTGCGGTGAATTTATATGTCTTTGAACCTAAAAATAAAAAAGCCAGCTCTCCAGTTATTTATTTTATGCACGGCGGCGGTTATTTGATTGGCAATGCACGGCAGCAAAATGCCAGTTTATTTGAATTAGCCAATAGCACAGGGGCGGTGGTGGTCAGTGTGGAATATCGTTTGGCAACGGTTTCGCCTTACCCTGCCGATATTGATGACGCTTATCACGGATTGACTTATCTATTTGATAATGCCGATAAATTGGGCTTTGATAAGCAGAATATTATTCTGATGGGCGAAAGTGCCGGCGGTGGCTTAACGGCACGTTTAGCGCTAAAGGTGCGAGATTTAGGTAAATATGTTCCCAAAGGTCAAGTGCTGATTTATCCAATGCTGGATTACCGCACAGGCACAAATCAATCGCTATACCCTAATGCGTATGCAGGAGAATTTATGTGGACGGCTGAATTTAACCGCATTGGCTGGCAAATATTGCAAGGTGGACAACATATTCCTAACAATGAATTACCGTATTATTCAGCCAGCCTAGCAAAAAACTTAAAAAATTTACCACGCACTTTTATAGTGGTTGGTAGTTTAGATTTGTTTGTGAACGAGAATTTAGAGTACGCCAACCGCTTGATACAAGCGGGAGTACCTACCGATTTACAAGTCATCAATGGCGTACCGCACGGATTTTTTGAAATTGTCCCAAACTCACCACAAACGCACAATTACAAAACTATTCGTAATCAGGTAATTGCCAGAATGTTAAATGAGTAACTATTGAAGGAGTACATAAAATGAGCAAAATTTTAATTACAGGTGCAGGTGGTGCAGTAGGTTCAGTCAGCGATTTAATCATCAAGCATTTGGTCGAGAAAGGTCACGATGTGCGTGCTTTTATGCGTCCAACCAACAAAAAAGATAAAGACATTGCAGCAATGGGTGTGGAAGTATTCAAAGGCGATTTGCTGAATTTGCACGACGTGGCGAAAGCGGTGGAAGGCGTGGATATTGTTTATTTCAGTATGAGCCTGAACCCATACTACGCTGATGCCTATATCATTATGATGGAAGCCTGCCGCCGACAAGGTAACATTAAGGCATTAATTAACCTGTCTGAATACGAGCAAACTTTTATGGGCTACGATGAAATGGTGCAAGAACCGACCGCTCGCACCATGTTTTTAGGCGGTGGCGTGAGCGACTGGTCGCCGCAACAGCGTGCGCATTGGGTCAGCGAGCGAGCGTTGGAGTGGTCGGACTTGCCGTATGTGAATATTCACGCCAATGTGTTTGTGGAAAACCCGATTTTTAGCTGGTTCTCGCTCGGCACGATTGTGCAAGAACGTGCGTTTGAAGTGCCGTTCAACGATGAAAAAATGGCACCCATTTCCGCCCCAGACTTAGCCGAAGCGGTGGCAAATATTATGGATAATGTAGAAGTTCATATTAGTAAATCTTATGCGTTAACGGGCGATGAACTGGTTTCAATGGCGGATTTGGCACAAATGTACAGCGACATTTTTGGCTTTGAGGTGCAATATCGCTATCTGGATAAAGACCAATGGGCGGAAAAATATCTCGGCATTTTGCGTGACAATAACCAATTACACACCGAAGCCCATTTAAAACAGTTGCTAAAATTGCTTACCAGTCCAAAATATAACAGCCACACCACCGATACCTTGGCAACATTATTAGGACACAAGCCAAAAGGCATTCGCTATGCGTTGGAAAATCTGCCACGCATTGTCGAAATTAAGCAACAATTAGCAGGGTAAATATGATGACAGAATACGAAAAAATGGTTGCTGGTGAGCTGTATAACCCAATGCACCCTGATTTGATCGAAATGCGAGTGAAGGCCCGGGATTTGACCTACGACTTCAACCAAACCCGTTTGCGAGACATCGAAAAACGCACGCAGATTTTGAAATCACTTTCGGTAGCACGGGCAATTGGGTCTATGTGGAAACGGGCTTGCAAGTGGATTACGGTTGCAATATTCACGTTGGCGAGAACTTTTTTACCAACTTCAATTGTGTGATTTTGGATGTTGCCCCCGTACGAATCGGCGATAACTGCTTGCTCGTCCCCAATGTGCAAATCTTAACCGCCACCCATCCTGTGAGTGCGAAAGCAAGAATTTCAGGCTCAGAAACTGGCAAAGCGGTGACGATTGGCGATAATTGCTGGATCGGGGCAGGGGCAATCATTAACCTCGGAGTGACACTCGGCAATAACGTAGTCGTCGCATCGGGGGCGGTGGTAACCAAATCCTTTGATGATAACGTGCTTATTGGTGGCTGTCCTGCACGAGTAATAAAAACATTGGAATAATTAGAAGTGCAACCGGTTGTAAATTGAAGATTTACGACCGCTTGTTGGTTATCAACTGTAAATACAGTTATTCAAGAACTTCAGATAACTGCCGGTTATAAAAATCTTCTAAAAAACAACCGCACTTTGCTCTTCTATATTCATCCATTTGATGTAACCTTTCCCTTAAATCTCCTGCTGTTTGGCAGGTTTTGATCTTTTCAAATACGGTACTGGCTTCATCATATTCTTTATTTAAATAGCGTAGCCACTGCTTAATTCTCGCAACATGATAAAAACCGGAATCGTGAAAATTTTCCATTTCGGCATATTTTTGTAAAATTTTCCGAACTCCCGACCAAGGCATTTTCGGTAAATTTGATTTTAAAACGTGGCTTAAATTCGGTATGTTTAATGCGCCACGCCCTACCATTAAATCTTGGCAGCCGGTTCGAGCAAGACAATTTTGTCCGTCTTGCCAATGCCAAATTTCGCCATTGGCAATCACCGGAATGGATAAACGTTCACGAATCTCGCCAATTTTCTCCCAATTAATGCGATCCGAGCGATAACCATCGGTTTTAGTACGTCCGTGAACAGTGATCTCCGTTGCACCGCCTTGCGCTACGGCATCGGCAATTTCAAAGGCTTGAGAAATATCGTCCCAGCCTAACCGCACTTTCACACTTACCGGCTGGGGGTTAGGTACTGCTTGGCGCAAGGCATAGGTGGCTCGGTAAATTAATTCGGGCTGTTTGAGCAATGCCGCCCCTCCATTGCTACCATTTACCGTTTTAGAAGGGCAACCGCAGTTTAAATCAATGCCATGAGAACCAAGTTCAATAGCTCGAAGCGCATTTTCTGCCAAACAATCAGGATGTTGTCCCAACAATTGCACCCGCACAGGAGTGCCGGAGGGAGTAAGCCCCTGATTTTTCAATTCAGGGCACAAACGATAAAACACTTTTTCAGGAAGAAGTTGATCGACTACGCGGATAAATTCCGTAATGCATAAATCGTACTCGTTCACTTCGGTAAGAAGCCGGCGTACGAAAGGATCCAGTACGCCCTGCATTGGAGCAAGAATTACCCGCACTGTTTATTTCCAGCCTTTTACTTTACAAATTAAGTCGTAAGCCGCTTGGATTTGCTGTGCTTTTTCTTTTGCCATTTCCATCATTTCCGGTGGCAAACCTTTTGCCACAAGTTTATCCGGATGATGTTCGTTCATTAAACGGCGATAAGCACGTTTCACCGTATTGCGATCATCGGATTCACTCACACCTAATACTTTATAAGCATCATTTAAAGTCGGTCCGGAAGATTGCTGATACGCGCCACCACGTTGTTGATATTCATAACCACTGTGCTGTTGATACGCGCCTTGTTGATATTGTCGATAGAAACCGCCTTGTGCAAAAGCCCGAGCCGCGGTTTCCATTGCAAGCATTTGCTCGAATTGCATACGTGATAAACCCAGTTCTTCGGCAATCACATAAAGCACCTCTTTTTCAGCGTCGTGAAGCTGAGAATCAGCAAATGCCGCCTGCACTTGCACATGTAAAAACATACGCAATAAATCGGCTCGTTGTCCGCATCCGATACGAAACTCACGAATCACTTGTCGTATAGGAAAATCTGCCTCTTTGCCTCGGCGAAAAGCCTCTTGAGCCAGTTTACGACCATTATCATCCAACTTCATTTGTGCCATCAATTGGCTGGCAAGTTGAATATCTTCTTCCGTCACACGGCCTTTGGATTTGCTCAAATGCCCAAGTACGGCGAAGGTGGTCTGCATAAATAAATCTTGGCGTGTCGTTTTACGTTTAAAAAAACTGGAATTTACCGCACCAAGTTCATATAGCTTTTTATCTGCAATAGAACCTAAGATCAGCCCCGCAATGGCGCCGAAGAAACCGCCCATTTTCCAGCCGATAAACACACCTAAAATTTTTCCAATAAAATTCATTCTTTCCTCTGATTACTTAAAGTGCGGTTATTTTTTTGAATATTTTTAACCCTAAATATAGAACGTATCATCGTAAATGGTGATAAAGATCCATTTATCAAGTTTTACACCCCAAACTCTGCACGATAAGCAACCATTTCTGCCAAATGACGACTATATCTCTGATCTTGTTCAATAAATTGCATTAAATCATCCAGATCAATAATAGATAATACTTGACATTGATAATCACGTTCTACTTCTTGAATAGCTGAAAGCTCACCTTTACCGCGTTCTTTTCGATTTAACGCAATTAATACGGCAGCAAGTTCTGCCTTATTTTCACTGATAAGTGCCATTGATTCACGGATTGCCGTGCCGGCGGTGATCACATCATCAACCAACAACACTTTCCCCTGCAATGGGCTACCGATTAAATTTCCACCTTCACCGTGATCTTTTACTTCTTTGCGGTTAAAGCAGACGGGTTTATCAATGTGATATCGGTTAAATAATGCCACAGAAACGGTTGTTCCAATAGGAATGCCTTTATAAGCAGGGCCAAAAACAACGTCAAAATCGACCGCACTTGCTTGAATTGCGGCTGCATAAAATTCCCCTAAGCGGGCTAAATCCGCACCGGTATTAAATAGCCCTGCATTGAAAAAATACGGGCTTTTACGTCCTGATTTCAAAGTAAATTCACCAAATTTCAAGACGTTACGACTTAAAGCAAATTCAATAAAATCACGTTTATATTGTTCCATTTTTAACCCTTAAATCCCCAATGCCTCACGTTGCGCTGCAAAAATTTGATGGCAGCCCTGTTTCGCTAAATCAAGTAATGTTAGTAATTCTTCATGACTGAATGGTTCTCCTTCCGCCGTACCTTGCACTTCAATCATACGACCGTCTTCCATCATCACCACATTCATATCGGTTTGTGCCGCAGAATCTTCTACATATTCCAAATCACATACGGCTTTCCCTTCCACAATGCCAACAGAGATGGCAGAAACCAAACCTTTGATAGGATTCGTTTTTAAGGTCCCGTTTTCGATTAAACCATTAATCGCATCACATAATGCAACAGCCGCCCCTGTGATAGATGCCGTGCGTGTGCCGCCATCTGCTTGGATAACATCACAATCAAGAGTAATTGCACGCTCACCAAGCGCTTTTAAATCCACCATGGCACGTAACGAGCGGGCAATTAAACGTTGAATTTCCATCGTGCGCCCGCCTTGTTTCCCTTTTGCCGCTTCACGCTGCATACGGCTATGGGTCGAGCGCGGCAACATACCGTATTCTGCTGTCACCCAACCTTGATTTTGCCCTTTTAAAAAACGCGGCACGGAATCTTCCACCGTTGCCGTGCAAAGCACTTTGGTATCGCCAAATTCGACTAAAACAGAACCTTCGGCGTGTTTGGTGTAATGACGGGTGATTTTTATTTGACGGGGTTGATTATTTTCTCGATTATTCGGACGCATAAAAAATTCCTTGATATGTAAATAAAAAAGCGCATCATTCTAGCACGCTTTTGTTTTTCCTTATGAATGAGATTGTACAAAATTTCTGATTTTATCGAAGGTTTCCGATAAATACGAAGAAAAATTAATCTTTTGTATTTCAGGTATGGTATTTGATTTCACCAGCATTCTGAGCGGTTGGAACTGCATATTACAAAGATAAAGCTGTTGATGTGGCAACATATGCTGCACAAATCGCGTAAGTGCATGAATGCCGCCGGCATCCAACACGGTCACCGCATCACATTGCAACACAATATGCTTGATTTCGTGATCCGTATGCACGGTTTTATCATGAAGATCCGAAAATAATTTATCTGCGGCGGCAAAAAATAATGGTCCGCTGATACGGTAAACCAATACGTTATCCAAATATTCCGGAGCATTATGTTCAATGGCTTTTGTCATCTCTGCAATCGTACGAATAAACAATAAACTTGCCAGTAATACCCCCACGCTGATAGCAATCACCATATCAAATAATACGGTTAAAATCAGGCAAGTGAACAACACTGTTATTTCATTTTTACCGGAACGGCGTGCAAGGTGAATAATTTCATTCACGCTTGCCATATTCCACGCTACCACTAAAAGCAATGCCGCCATAGAAGGAAGCGGTAAATAAGACAGCGCCTGCGCAAATAAAAGTAACGCAAATAAAACTAAAAGCGCGTGAACAACGCTGGCAATCGGTGAAACCGCACCGGATTTCACATTCGCAGCAGAACGCGCAATTGCCGCCGTTGCCGTAATCCCGCCAAAGAAAGGGGAAACAAGATTGCCTAACCCCTGTGCAAGCAATTCATTATTGGAATGGTGTTTGGTATCCGTCATATTATCAAGCACGACTGCACATAATAAAGATTCAATCGCCCCCAATACCGCCATTGAAAAAGCAGCCGGCAATAAGGCTTGCAAACTCTCAAAATCCCATTGAATAAGCTCTCCCTGCGCATTAGGAATATTCCAAGGTAATGCAAAATCAGGTAATACATTTGGAATTCCCCGTCCTATAGAGCCGTCAGGTAAAGCATATTGGAAAGCGGAACCAATGGTTGCAACCTCAAAGCCAAAATACTGAAACAATAAAGCCAAAGCAGTTCCTATCATCACCGCAGGTAAATGACCCGGAATTGCAAGCCGAAATTTACGCCATTGTGTTAATACCAATAAAGTAACCAATCCCACGGCGGTATCCGCCCAATTGACAGTTGGAAGTGCGGTCAAAATTGCGTGAATTTTTTCCGGATAGTGGGCCGGCATTTTTTCAATACTGAGTCCAAGAAAATCTTTAATTTGTAAGGTACCGATAGTAATCCCAATTCCGCAAGTAAACCCCAACGTTACCGGCAAAGGAATGTATTCAATTAATCGCCCAAGCCGAAACAATGCCATTAAAATTAAAATCACGCCGGAGAGCAACGTCGCCATCAATAAACCACTCAACCCAAATTGCTGGGTAACGGGATACAAAATCACCACAAAAGCGGCGGTTGGCCCAGAGATATTGAATCGGGAACCTCCCGTAATTGCAATCACAATCCCTGCAATGATTGCGGTATAAAGTCCATGCTGTGGAGGAACGCCACTGGCAATCGCCAACGCCATAGAAAGCGGTATCGCAATTACCCCCACCGTTAAACCTGCGATAATATCCCGCATTAGTGATTTTTTCGTATAACCGGCGCGAAATGCATCTTTCAACGCACTAAAAGGTTTTACGGCTAAAAACACATTTTTAGAAAAGAATGATTTAATGTGCATAAAAAAACGACAAAAAATGAATAAAGAGTGGTTATTTTAGCGAAAATTTGAAAAGATTTTTATGTTCTAGCTCAAAAAACTTGACTAAGTTAGTGCAAATCTTTATAGTTTGCGCACCTCAGCACGGTGAGATGTCCGAGTGGTTGAAGGAGCACGCCTGGAAAGCGTGTATGTGCGAAAGTGCATCGGGGGTTCGAATCCCCCTCTCACCGCCAGATAGCTTGTCAAATAATGTCTTTCTTGTCAAAAAACAACGTAAAAACAACGATTTAATGCTTTTCTATTTGTTGTTTTCGTTCTTTGTTGTTTGTCTTTGTTTCCGTTTTTAACTCCCTAAATAACTCCCTAGCAATTTGGGGCATTTTTCGATAATTCTAAAATTGCATTCCATTTTGTCCATTACACCAATAAAAAAGCGATCCCTAATAGGGATCGCTTTTTCATCATAAATAGCAATGACTAATGCTTAAATAATATTGGTGATCGTATCATCAATATATAGCTTCGCTCCTTCTGTAGAAGTATAAAGCGTATAAGTATGCTCTTTACCATCTAATGCGGTATGAGTAACCTTTTCGGTGCCTTTTGTAAAGGTACCTTTCGTATCCACAGTATCGTTGCTATCACCGGAAATATACAATGGTGTAGAACCCGAATTCGCGAGCACATCTGATGCTTTTAAAACCACTTTCTGTGCGCCCGTAGCTGTCATATCAACCGCTTCAAATTCTCTTAAACCCTCCGGTTTACTAGTGCCCGCTCCAGAATATCCAGAATGTAGATTTACCGTTGTGCCGGTTCCACTAATCGCAATAGTATCAAAACCTTCTCCACCACGAATATCTGTTTGGTTACGCGCGGCATTGGTTTCATTGCCTTGATTATTGTATTCAACTGCACTATAGTCTTTTGTGAACTCAATCACATCATTGCCAGCACCGCCGGTAATTCTATAATAATGAGCATCAGTAGTATAACCTACATCACCCAAAATAATCTTATCGTTACCGGCACCACCATCAATAGAGCTATCTCCAACATGGGTATGATAAGTTGTGGTGAATTGTGCCTTACTTAAATCAATAGTGTCATTACCATCACCACCATAAATATGGGTCATACGTAAATCACTTGCTTCCACAACTAAATTATCATTGCCATCGCCAAGATCCGTGTGAACCCAGAATAAATCACCTTTGCCTCGATTTGGTTTCAAAATAACGGTGTCATCTCCAGTACCTGCTTGAATCCCCGTATATTGGATATTTCCGGCGCCTCTTTCCCCCATTGATAATTTATCATTCCCTTCACCAAGATCAATCTTGTTCCAGTTAGTTCTCTTACTTACATCATTCGCGGCAGCCGTATTGTAAAGTGCGCCGCCACCAATAATAACCGTATCATCACCCATTTCAAGATCAAGCTGATTATTCAGACCCATTAATTTTCCACGCACAGTTAACACATCGTTACCATCTCCTGTTTGGATAACTGAATTACTGGTTGCTGATGTAGAACGAAGGTTACCGTAAATATCAACTTTGTCTTCATCTGCTCCGGTATTAATTTTCGTACTAATGGCATTATTGGTAATAATAACTTTGTCTTTTCCTGCATTGGTATTAATCGTACCGCCGGTAATTGACATTTTGCCGCTAATATCATTAGCATTGGTTCCTTTACCTACAACGACAAGATCATCATCATTTCCGGTATTGATCTGTCCTTTTTCACCAATTTTATCGGCAGATAATGGATTTTTCTCTTTGATCTTGTCCACTACACGCTTAGTCGGATTATTCGGTACAGTTCGTCCGGTTATAATCACATTAGGATCAGTAACCGGTCTATCATCTTCATCTTTATCATCCGGCAAGTCTTTATCCGCCGGTTCATCTGAAGTGTCAGTATCTTCCTCCCAGTCAGTGGTATCTACCCAGTTGTTGCTATCTGTTGGTGGCGTGACTTCCGGTACTTGAATACCGTCCAGTTTACCTACTTCTTCCGTTAAGCCCGCTTTATCCGCATTATCATCCGGTAACGCTTTGATAGCGTTTTCCGCTGCCGCTTTTTTCGCCGCTGCTTCATCCGCTTTCGCTTGTAAATCCGCTTTTTCTTCCGCGGTGATGTTGCCGTCTTCGTTCGCTTTCGCTAAGGCGTCTTTCGCCGCTTTATCTGCCGCTTTCGCTTCTTCCAAGGCAAGTTTTGCGTCTTTTGCCGGATCTTCTTGTGGCGTGACCTCCGGTACTTGAATACCGTCCAGTTTACCTACTTCTTCCGTTAAGCCCGCTTTATCCGCATTATCATCCGGTAAAGCTTTAATAGCGTTTTCCGCTGCCGCTTTTTTCGCCGCTGCTTCATCCGCTTTCGCTTGTAAATCCGCTTTTTCTGTTTCAGTAATTTTACCGTCTTCGTTCGCTTTCGCTAAGGCATCCTTCGCCGCTTTATCTGCCGCTTTCGCTTCTTCCAAGGCGAGTTTTGCGTCTTTTGCCGGATCTTCTTGTGGCGTGACCTCCGGTACTTGAATACCGTCCAGTTTACCTACTTCTTCCGTTAAACCCGCTTTATCCGCATTATCATCCGGTAAAGCTTTAATAGCGTTTTCCGCTGCCGCTTTTTTCGCCGCTGCTTCATCCGCTTTCGCTTGTAAATCCGCTTTTTCTTCCGCGGTGATGTTGCCGTCTTCGTTCGCTTTCGCTAAGGCGTCTTTCGCCGCTTTATCTGCCGCTTTCGCTTCTTCCAAGGCAAGTTTTGCGTCTTTTGCCGGATCTTCTTGTGGCGTGACCTCCGGTACTTGAATACCGTCCAGTTTACCTACTTCTTCCGTTAAGCCCGCTTTATCCGCATTATCATCCGGTAAAGCTTTAATAGCGTTTTCCGCTGCCGCTTTTTTCGCCGCTGCTTCATCCGCTTTCGCTTGTAAATCCGCTTTTTCTGTTTCAGTAATTTTACCGTCTTCGTTCGCTTTCGCTAAGGCATCCTTCGCCGCTTTATCTGCCGCTTTCGCTTCTTCCAAGGCAAGTTTTGCGTCTTTTGCCGGATCTTCTTGTGGCGTGACCTCCGGTACTTGAATACCGTCCAGTTTACCTACTTCTTCCGTTAAGCCCGCTTTATCCGCATTATCATCCGGTAAAGCTTTAATAGCGTTTTCCGCTGCCGCTTTTTTCGCCGCTGCTTCATCCGCTTTCGCTTGTAAATCCGCTTTTTCTGTTTCAGTAATTTTACCGTCTTCGTTCGCTTTCGCTAAGGCATCCTTCGCCGCTTTATCTGCCGCTTTCGCTTCTTCCAAGGCGAGTTTTGCGTCTTTTGCCGGATCTTCTTGTGGCGTGACCTCCGGTACTTGAATACCGTCCAGTTTACCTACTTCTTCCGTTAAACCCGCTTTATCCGCATTATCATCCGGTAAAGCTTTAATAGCGTTTTCCGCTGCCGCTTTTTTCGCCGCTGCTTCATCCGCTTTCGCTTGTAAATCCGCTTTTTCTTCCGCGGTGATGTTGCCGTCTTCGTTCGCTTTCGCTAAGGCGTCTTTCGCCGCTTTATCTGCCGCTTTCGCTTCTTCCAAGGCAAGTTTTGCGTCTTTTGCCGGATCTTCTTGTGGCGTGACCTCCGGTACTTGAATACCGTCCAGTTTACCTACTTCTTCCGTTAAGCCCGCTTTATCCGCATTATCATCCGGTAAAGCTTTAATAGCGTTTTCCGCTGCCGCTTTTTTCGCCGCTGCTTCATCCGCTTTCGCTTGTAAATCCGCTTTTTCTGTTTCAGTAATTTTACCGTCTTCGTTCGCTTTCGCTAAGGCATCCTTCGCCGCTTTATCTGCCGCTTTCGCTTCTTCCAAGGCGAGTTTTGCGTCTTTTGCCGGATCTTCTTGTGGCGTGACCTCCGGTACTTGAATACCGTCCAGTTTACCTACTTCTTCCGTTAAACCCGCTTTATCCGCATTATCATCCGGTAAAGCTTTAATAGCGTTTTCCGCTGCCGCTTTTTTCGCCGCTGCTTCATCCGCTTTCGCTTGTAAATCCGCTTTTTCTTCCGCGGTGATGTTGCCGTCTTCGTTCGCTTTCGCTAAGGCGTCTTTCGCCGCTTTATCTGCCGCTTTCGCTTCTTCCAAGGCAAGTTTTGCGTCTTTTGCCGGATCTTCTTGTGGCGTGACCTCCGGTACTTGAATACCGTCCAGTTTACCTACTTCTTCCGTTAAGCCCGCTTTATCCGCATTATCATCCGGTAAAGCTTTAATAGCGTTTTCCGCTGCCGCTTTTTTCGCCGCTGCTTCATCCGCTTTCGCTTGTAAATCCGCTTTTTCTGTTTCAGTAATTTTACCGTCTTCGTTCGCTTTCGCTAAGGCATCCTTCGCCGCTTTATCTGCCGCTTTCGCTTCTTCCAAGGCAAGTTTTGCGTCTTTTGCCGGATCTTCTTGTGGCGTGACCTCCGGTACTTGAATACCGTCCAGTTTACCTACTTCTTCCGTTAAGCCCGCTTTATCCGCATTATCATCCGGTAAAGCTTTAATAGCGTTTTCCGCTGCCGCTTTTTTCGCCGCTGCTTCATCCGCTTTCGCTTGTAAATCCGCTTTTTCTGTTTCAGTAATTTTACCGTCTTCGTTCGCTTTCGCTAAGGCATCCTTCGCCGCTTTATCTGCCGCTTTCGCTTCTTCCAAGGCGAGTTTTGCGTCTTTTGCCGGATCTTCTTGTGGCGTGACCTCCGGTACTTGAATACCGTCCAGTTTACCTACTTCTTCCGTTAAACCCGCTTTATCCGCATTATCATCCGGTAAAGCTTTAATAGCGTTTTCCGCTGCCGCTTTTTTCGCCGCTGCTTCATCCGCTTTCGCTTGTAAATCCGCTTTTTCTTCCGCGGTGATGTTGCCGTCTTCGTTCGCTTTCGCTAAGGCGTCTTTCGCCGCTTTATCTGCCGCTTTCGCTTCTTCCAAGGCAAGTTTTGCGTCTTTTGCCGGATCTTCTTGTGGCGTGACCTCCGGTACTTGAATACCGTCCAGTTTACCTACTTCTTCCGTTAAGCCCGCTTTATCCGCATTATCATCCGGTAAAGCTTTAATAGCGTTTTCCGCTGCCGCTTTTTTCGCCGCTGCTTCATCCGCTTTCGCTTGTAAATCCGCTTTTTCTGTTTCAGTAATTTTACCGTCTTCGTTCGCTTTCGCTAAGGCATCCTTCGCCGCTTTATCTGCCGCTTTCGCTTCTTCCAAGGCGAGTTTTGCGTCTTTTGCCGGATCTTCTTGTGGCGTGACCTCCGGTACTTGAATACCGTCCAGTTTACCTACTTCTTCCGTTAAACCCGCTTTATCCGCATTATCATCCGGTAAAGCTTTAATAGCGTTTTCCGCTGCCGCTTTTTTCGCCGCTGCTTCATCCGCTTTCGCTTGTAAATCCGCTTTTTCTGTTTCAGTAATTTTACCGTCTTCGTTCGCTTTCGCTAAGGCATCCTTCGCCGCTTTATCTGCCGCTTTCGCTTCTTCCAAGGCAAGTTTTGCGTCTTTTGCCGGATCTTCTTGTGGCGTGACCTCCGGTACTTGAATACCGTCCAGTTTACCTACTTCTTCCGTTAAGCCCGCTTTATCCGCATTATCATCCGGTAAAGCTTTAATAGCGTTTTCCGCTGCCGCTTTTTTCGCCGCTGCTTCATCCGCTTTCGCTTGTAAATCCGCTTTTTCTGTTTCAGTAATTTTACCGTCTTCGTTCGCTTTCGCTAAGGCATCCTTCGCCGCTTTATCTGCCGCTTTCGCTTCTTCCAAGGCGAGTTTTGCGTCTTTTGCCGGATCTTCTTGTGGCGTGACCTCCGGTACTTGAATACCGTCCAGTTTACCCACTTCTTCCGTTAAGCCCGCTTTATCCGCATTATCATCCGGTAACGCTTTGATAGCGTTTTCCGCTGCCGCTTTTTTATCTGCCGCGTCTTTAGCTTTCGCTTGTAAATCCGCTTTTTCTGTTTCAGTAATTTTACCGTCTTCGTTCGCTTTCGCTAAGGCATCCTTCGCCGCTTTATCTGCCGCTTTCGCTTCTTCCAAGGCGAGTTTTGCGTCTTTTGCCGGATCTTCTTGTGGCGTGACCTCCGGTACTTGAATACCGTCCAGTTTACCCACTTCTTCCGTTAAGCCCGCTTTATCCGCATTATCATCCGGTAACGCTTTGATAGCGTTTTCCGCTGCCGCTTTTTTCGCCGTTGCTTCATCCGCTTTAGCTTGTAAATCCGCTTTTTCTTCCGCAGTGATGTTGCCGTCTTTTTGCGCTTCGGCTAAGGCATCCTTCGCCGCTTTATCTGCCGCTTTGGCCGCATCGATCGCTGTTTTAGCCACATTCAAGGCCTCATTATTATTCGTATTCGTATTGGAATCACTTCCAGAGGAACCACCAGACGAACTAGATGAACTTGCAACAAGCGCACCTAAACCAATGATCCCCAAACCGGCAAGCACCCACCCCCAATTCGGTAAAAACGGAACCACAAAAGCTTCGCCGCCAAGAACTTCAGCGGCGATAACGTTTTGCTGTAATGCAGCGATTGCATCGGCACTTTCACCTGTCTGCGGGAAATAAGCATAATAGGAATGATTCTCTGCTAAACCAATAACCGGGCTTAATTCATCATTACTATAGTAATCTTCAATAATTAAACTTGGTGAATTTTTTTCGTCTTCAAACGCTATTTCTAAATTATTGCCATTGCGTTTGGCAAAAATAGGTTGGGGAGCCAATTGTGTGGAATCATCAACCAATTCAAAGGAGATTTTCTCTAGCGGCTGTTTAACAACGGTAGCCGAACCTTTTTGAGTGGTAATTGCAACAGTTTGCAATGTTTTACCGTTCTCAGTATTGATTTTCAGGGTAATATTATTCATAAAAAATTCCTCCTTAATTTAGTGTATTTTTATGAACGATTAATGACTTTTTTCATAACTTAAAAAAAGTTAAAACTTACCCATTGTAAAAAAAAAAAAAAAAAAACAAGCCATAACTGCCTAATTTTTCATTTTTTTTCATAAAAATGTTTTGATTAAAAAATAGAAAAGAAAAAATGATATGTAATAAAATTAAGTCTTGCACAAACTTATCTGACTAAATTACTAGTAACTTGAAATTATACTAACAAGTACCCTTGTTCTTGCTATTTGCTATTTGCTATTTGCTATTTGCTATTTGCTATTTGCTATTTGCTATTTGCTATTTGCTATTTACAATTTTAAATATTGATAAACCGATGCAACCTCACACCATCTTGCATATGGTCAGGAAGAAATGAAATGGCACGCCCTAAAGGATTCGAACCTTTGACCCACGCCTTAGAAGGGCGTTGCTCTATCCAGCTGAGCTAAGGGCGCATTTTCAGGAATACATCTTTTGTATGAAATTTCGAGGAAATATAAAAAGAAGTGGTCGGCGAGATAGGATTTGAACCTACGACCCACTGGTCCCAAACCAGTTGCGCTACCAAGCTGCGCTACTCGCCGACAAGTGGGGCTAATTATAGTGAGGTTTCTCTTTCAGTCAATCAGTTTTTATCATTTTATATTCAATTGCTCAAAATTATCTCATTTTTTTAATCTGATACATTTGGATTTTGTAAATCCATGCATTGTCAGATAAAATAGCAAACGTTTACGTTCCATTATTGAGGATTTTCAATGACCGCACAAATTATTTCGGGTACTGCACTTTCTAAACAAATAAAATCCGAAGTTTCACAAAAAATCGTACATTATCGTAATGAAGGGATGCGCTCCCCCGGGCTTGCAGTTATCCTTGTCGGTACAAATCCTGCCTCCCAAGTCTATGTGGGAAGCAAACGCCGTAGTTGCGAAGAAGTCGGCATTATATCTCAATCTTATGACTTACCGGAAACAACAAGCGAGCAAGAATTACTTGCATTAATTGAGCAGTTAAACGCCGATGAAACCATTGATGGTATTTTGGTTCAGTTGCCGCTTCCAAAGCAAATTAATTCAGAAGCAATTATTGAGCGTATTGATCCGAAAAAAGATGTAGATGGTTTTCATCCTTATAACGTAGGTCGTTTATGCCAACGTATTCCAACACTACGAGCCTGTACTCCCTACGGTGTGATGAAATTACTGGAAACGACAGGAATCGATTTACATGGTAAACATGCCGTCATTGTCGGAGCATCAAATATTGTGGGTCGCCCAATGTCCTTAGAATTATTACTTGCAGGCGCAACGGTTACCGTCACTCATCGTTTTACAAAAGATCTTGAAAGCTACGTTCGACAGGCTGATGTGCTTGTGGTTGCAGTGGGTAAACCAAACCTTGTGCCGGGTGAATGGGTGAAAGAAAATGCGGTCGTCATTGATGTAGGCATCAATCGCATTGATGGGAAATTAGTCGGGGATATAGGCTTTGAAGCCGCTGCCCAAAAAGCCGGTTATATCACTCCGGTTCCCGGTGGCGTTGGTCCTATGACGGTGGCAATGTTAATGTACAATACGCTTTATGCCTATGAACATAATAATAAATTGAAATAATCGATATTATGTTGTATCAGTTGCGCAAAGAGAATTTTATATTCAATATTCGAGGATAGGGGGGGTTAAGCTTTGCGTAACTTGCTATCATTACCCCTCAATTGGTGCGTTACGGCTTCGCCTAACGCCACCCTATGGTACTTTGTCCATTACCTCCATAAAGGAAACAAAAAGTGCGGTCAATTTTGACCGCACTTTTGCTTTTATCCTTAATGTAGTTTCAACCTTGGTTTTAAATAACGGTTAATTTTATCCACCAAGATAATTAAGCCGATTTTAATACAACCGTGTAATGCATGCTGATGCATACGATATAAGGAAACATAAGCAAATTGTGCGAATTTTCCATGTACGGTTAGCGGGTTTTTGCCAAATTTGTTGGTTAAACTTCCTAATGCCGTAAAACTAGAGAGAGATACCAATGTCCCTTTATCGTTATATTTAAAGGCTTTTAACGGCTTGTTATCAAAGATCGCAAAGATATTTTTCGCGCAAGCCTTTGCCATTTGGTGTGCTGCTTGTGCGCGAGGCGGAACTAGTTTTCCATTTTCTTGTGTTAATGCCGCACAATCGCCAATTGCGAAAATACTGTCATCTACTGTTGTTTGTAAAGTATCTTTTACCACTAATTGATTGATTCGGTTAAGTTCTAAGCCATCAAAATTGTGGGTTACCTTTGAGGTGCGAACTCCTGCCGCCCAAACAATTAAATCCGCTTTAATTTCTTCCCCCTCTTTCGTGATCAACATATTCGGTTGTGCTTCGGTAATCATGGTATTCAATTTGACATTTGCCCCCATTTCCTGAAGTTCATCCAACACCGCAGCTGATAAATCTTCAGGTAATGCCGGTAATAAACGAGGACCGGCTTCTACAAGCGTAACCTGTAAACAATCGGTATCAATTTTACCGTAGCCGTAAGAAGATAAATCTTCCGCGGCATGATAAAGCTCGGCCGTCAGTTCTACACCTGTCGCCCCACCACCGACAATGGCAACATTTACTTTATTTTCATCTACCAATTTTTGTTTAAATTCTTCTTCACCAATATCGTCTAATACGCGGTTTTCAGAGAATTTTAAGAACAATTCCAACATTTTATGTTGGAAACGCAATGCTTGGTCGGAACTATCAAGAAAAATACAGTTATCAGCGACACCTTTGGTATTAAAATCGTTAGATTTACTTCCAATCGCCATCACAAGATAATCGTAGGGAATACGGCGGGCAACTACGAGCATATCCCCCTCTTGACCGTAAACCGGTGCAAGTTCTACATATTTCTGCTCGCGATTAATACGAACAATCGAGCCTTGTTCGAAACTAAAATGGTGGTTTTTACCATGAGCGCGATAGCTTAACGAATCAACGCCATCATCCAACACACCGGTGGCAATTTCGTGTAATAAGGGCTTCCAAAGGTGGGTTGCATTACGATCAACCAAAGTAACCTTAGCTTGCTTTTTACGACCCAGCTTATCCCCCAAAAAGGTTGCCAGTTCAATACCGCCGGCACCACCGCCAACGATGACTACGTTTTTCATAAACTACTCCTAAAATGATTAAATTTCGTTAAAAATGTTAAATTAATGTAATAATACCACGAAACGATAAGGGTGGTCATTATTCAGTAAGGAGAAAAAATTAAGTTTGATGGATATGATTATAGAGAGGCTCAAGAGCCCGGACTGTCTCTGTAATAAAGGCAATCGTTTCCAGTTTTGCTAAATCGGCTTTTTCAACATTTTTGCCTATGCACCAAAAATCCTCATCGTTACGTAAAAGAAGATCTTGTTGGGTAAATTGTTTAGCTTGTCGAAAATCATCATACTCACTTTCATCACTGCGCCACAAATCAAAATCGGCAAAACCGATAAAGTCAAAATTATCCAACCATTGATTATATTGTTGCACGCTAATTTGTGAGCGATCCGCGCGATAACAATGCCAATCCAAGCTCACTGAAAGACGGCGGCGATTCAACAGCACGGAGAAAATAGCGGCTGAATTTTGATTAAACTCATATTTAAAATATGCAAAGAAATGTGCCCGAACCTGCCAACCATTCGTCCAACTTTCAATATGAGGTTTCGCAAAAGGTGAACCAAGTTGAGCCGAAACGGCCTGAATTATTGCTTTCCAATTATCCCATTCCTTCTTATAACGCGCTTTGATCGCCGGAATTTCTTCCGGACAAAATTTTTTCATTTGAGCAAATTGGAAAAAAGGAATATTAAAAAGCTCGCAGGATTGATCAGATAAACGAGGTTCCATCATTGTATTTCCTATGAGTGTGCAATAATAGAATTCAGATTAAAAATCACTGTAATTTTTGACCGCACTTTGTGTAAAAATTCGTTTGTCTTCCCAACGTAACATCGTCATTCGATTATTCCATACACAACCGGTATCAAGTGCGTAAATATTCGGTGGTGTTTTTTCATCAACTAAACTCGCCCAATGTCCAAATATAATCGACACTTGCCGATAAAGCGGATTATCCAAATTAAACCAAGGGGTGAGTTCTGCCGGGGCTTCTTTAGGGGGCAATTTACAGACAAAATCTAAACGATGGTCAAAATAGCAAAAACGCATACGGGTAAATACGTTAATGATATATCGCCAACGATTGATACTCTCTAAATCAGCAGACCAACGGTCAGGCTGATTTTCGTACATTTGAGAAATTAAAGCGTAAAAATCACCGTTTTGTAATATGTTTTCCACTTCTTTGGCACAAGCCTTTGCTGTGGGGAGATCCCAATCAGGCGAGATTCCCGCGTGCGTCATCACAAAATTAAATTCTTCGTGATGAACAAGTAAAGGTTGATGACGAAGCCAATCAATGAGCGCTTCAAAATCCGGAGCCTGAAAAATCGCTTCAACGCGATCTCGGGGCTTAACTTTTTTAATACCAAGTGCGGTTGATATTAAATGCAGATCGTGATTGCCCAGTACCGTTTGTGCCGCATTGCCGAGAGATTTTACAAAACGTAAACAGTCTAAAGATTTATCACCACGGGCAACGAGATCACCGACAAGGTAAAGTTTGTCTTTGTTCGGGTTAAATTGAACACGATCCAACAAAAGCTGTAATTCATCAAAACAACCTTGTAAATCACCGATTAAATAAGTTGCCATTTTGACCGCTCTTTTAAGTAAAAAATTTAAATGATGCCATTACTAGACTTCGTCATCTATGATTTCATTTTTATTGATATCAACGGAGGGATTGTCCGCCAACCAATTCGCTAAACGCGCATAATCCGCAATAGAGAGATTTTCAGCCCGCGCATTGAGATCAATACCAAGTGCGGTCAAATTTTCCGGAGAAAATAAACCGGAAAGGGCATTACGCAATGTTTTACGGCGTTGATTAAATGCCTGCGAACACACGCGATTTAGCCAATATAAATCTTTTACAGGATGAGGGAGCTCTTTATGCGGAATTAAGCGTACGACTGCCGAATCGACTTTCGGCGCAGGTTTAAATGCGCTCGGCGGAACTTCCAACACCGGCATCACTTGGCAGAAATATTGCGCCATAATCGTTAAACGACCATAAGCCTTGCTATTCGGCGCAGCACATAAGCGTTTCACTACCTCTTTTTGCAACATAAAATGCATATCTTGGATAACATCATGATAGTTGAATAAGTGGAACATTAAGGGCGTTGAAATATTGTATGGAAGATTACCAAATACGCGTAATTTTTGTTTCGGTGTATAAATTTGTTCCGCATAAAGCGAGCCGAAATCAAATTGCATTGCATCGGTTTCAATGACATTTAATTTTTGGTGTAAAAAAGGATGATGACGTAAACGCTCGGCAAGATCGCGATCCAGTTCAACCACTGTCAGATGATCCACCAGCTCACCGACCGGTTCGGTTAATGCACCAAGCCCCGGACCAATTTCAACCAAAAATTGATCTTTTTGTGGATAAATAGCGGCGACGATATTTTGAATCACGTTATTGTCGTGCAAAAAGTTTTGTCCGAAACGTTTACGGGCGGTATGCCCCAAGTGCTTTTTTGAGTTCATAATATGTTATCTTTAATATAAAATGGCGTTCATTATAGAGCCTGTTTCGGGATTGTAAATCGTCATGCATTTAGACTAAATTAACTTTTTTCCCCTCAATTTTATTTTCATCTTTCGTATAATCCCAAAAACGGCTATAATCCGCGCGTTTTTTATCAAAATTGACCCAAAGTGCGGTCAAAAAACCATTATTTTTTTAGAGGATACAATGGCAAAAGAAGATAGCATTGAAATGCAAGGTACCATTTTGGAAACACTCCCAAACACAATGTTTCGTGTGGAATTGGAAAATGGTCACGTAGTAACGGCTCACATTTCGGGAAAAATGCGTAAAAACTATATTCGCATTTTAACCGGCGATAAAGTTACCGTAGAAATGACCCCTTATGACTTAAGCAAAGGACGCATTGTTTTTCGTAGCCGCTAGCTTTATTTCCCCCAGCAAAGCCGATAATGTTATCGGCTTTCTTTTTGCTTAAAAACAACTCAAATCGGTTGCGGAATGCAAAATTTTATGTATAATCCGCAACCCTTAGCCACATTGAATTTTCGTTCCTTGCCTTTGCAGATTGGTGGCTAATCTACGTCAAAGGCTGATTAACCCGTAAGGAGCAGTAATGCGTCACTACGAAATCGTGTTTATGGTTCACCCGGACCAAAGCGAGCAAGTATCAGGTATGATTGAACGTTACACAGGTTCTGTAAAAGAAGCCGGTGGTCAGGTTCATCGCCTAGAAGATTGGGGTCGTCGCCAATTAGCGTACCCAATTAACAAATTACACAAAGCACATTATGTGCTTATGAATGTAGAAGCGCCTCAACAAGTCATCGACGAGCTAGAAACGACTTTCCGTTATAACGATGCTGTATTACGCAGTCTTGTTATCCATACTAAGCACGCCGTAACAGAAGCGTCCCCAATGGTTAAAGCAAAAGATGATCGTAAAGCTTTAGCTGAAGTTGAAAACAACGATTTTGAGGATGCTGAAGAGTAATTCAAACATTGATAATCGCTTATCGTTAGTAGGAGTTGTGACCCAACCTCCTAAGCGTTCAAAAAGCCCGAACGGAATTGAGCATTGTGGTTTTTGGTTAGAACATCGTTCAGAGAAAATCGAAACAGGATTATCACGCCAAGCATGGTTAAAAATGCCAATTCAAGTAAGTGGTCGTCAATTAGTAGAAAAAACTCAAAGCATTACGGTCGGCAGTCAACTTTTGATTGTGGGTTTCATTACCTCACATAAAACCTCAAACGGTTTAAATCAATTAGTATTACATGCCGAGCAAATCGAATTTATAGATTAGGAGACAGCCAAATGGCACGTTATTTCCGTCGTCGTAAGTTCTGCCGTTTCACAGCGGAAAATGTTGTAGAAATCGATTACAAAGATATTGCAACATTAAAGAACTACATTTCTGAAAGCGGCAAAATTGTACCAAGCCGTATTACCGGTACTCGTGCGAAGTACCAACGTCAATTAGCTCGTGCAATTAAACGCGCGCGTTATTTAGCGTTACTTCCATACACTGACAACCATCAGTAATTAAGGAGATACGGTAATGCAAGTAATTCTTTTAGATAAAATCGCTCACCTAGGTAACGTAGGTGATCAGGTTAATGTTAAATCAGGTTTTGCACGTAACTTCTTAATCCCACAAGGTAAAGCGGTTATGGCAACTAAAGCTAACATTGAACATTTTGAAGCACGTCGCGCTGAATTAGAAGCGGCGGCAGCGGCAAACCTTGCAGCAGCACAAGCTCGTGCGGCACAAGTAACGGCCTTAGAATCAATAACTATCGCATCAAAAGCCGGCGATGAAGGTCGTTTATTCGGTGCTATCACAACTCGTGATATTGCTGAAGCAGTGACCGCAGCAGGTGTTGAAATTGCGAAAAGCGAAGTTCGTTTACCAAATGGTCCAATCCGTACGCTTGGTGATCACGATGTTCGTTTCCAACTTCACGGTGAAGTATTCGCATCATTAAACATTATTGTTGTTGCTGAATAATTTATCCCATGGATAAAAAACCCGACTTTGGTCGGGTTTTTCTTTTAAAAGAAGGAAAGAAAGTTTTAACTTTAGTAAATTGCCGCTTTTCTTGTTTTTACTCAGATTTATAGGAACCTCGTTCTATAATAATCCCCACACTATTCGCCTGTGCAACAGCCTTCGGTTTGCTTAATTTTAAACGTAACCATAAAATACCGAAATGTTGCTGTAACCGGTCTGCCACTTCATAAGCCACACGCTCGACAAGTAAAAAAGACTTACCCTGCACATAATCTAAAATAAACTGACTGACCTCCGCATAATTCAAACAATATTGAACATCGTCCGTCTCAGCCGTTTTACGGCAATCCCACATCATTTCAATGTCAAAAACAAGTTTTTGTTTAATTTTCTGCTCCCAGTCATAAACCCCGATTTGAGCAAATACGGTTAATTCTTCAATAAAAATACGATCCATATCAGATTCCTCCAAAATTATTGTAGGCGTATGCTATCAAGTTTAGGTAAAATAGCGAATAAATTTTATCATCCCGAGGTATAAATGAGCCTGTTCGCCATCTTTTATATGATTTTAGCCTATCTCTTAGGCTCTATTTCCAGTGCTGTTTTGGTTTGCAAAATGAGCGACTTACCAGATCCTCGTCAAAATGGCTCTCATAATCCGGGTGCGACGAATGTACTGCGTATCGGAGGTCGGTGGATTGCATTAGCCGTACTTATTTTTGATATTTTAAAAGGGATGTTACCAGTTTGGGGCGGATATTACTTAGGATTAACGCAGTTTGAATTAGGCATGGTCGCGCTTGGCGCTTGTCTTGGTCATATTTTTCCAATCTTCTTTCAATTCAAAGGAGGAAAAGGCGTTGCAACGGCATTCGGTGCTATCGCCCCAATTGCGTGGGCGGTTGCCGGCTCAACATTAGGTACTTGGCTTGTCATCTTCCTCATCAGTGGCTATTCATCCTTAAGTGCAGTTGTTACTGCATTACTTGTCCCTTTCTATGTTTGGTGGTTTAAACCGGAATTTACTTTTCCCGTTGCCCTTGTAAGCTGCTTATTGATTTATCGCCATCATGACAATATTCAACGTTTATGGCGAGGTCAAGAAGATAAAATATGGTCAAAATTTAAAAATCAATAAAAACAAAAAAACCTGCTAATCGGCAGATGAGACAGCCGACAGCCCGTCTTTTTTAATGAGGTGGGTTTATTTTTGTGATTTTTTATTTGCTCCTAAAAATTCGGACTAAATAAACAAATAGAGTAAAGGGAGGATTTTTATGGCTAAATACAACCGATAGTTCCAACAACAAGTTGTTGGGCTTTATTTCAAGTACCACGAAAACCTTGTGTAAACCTGCTTAATGCCAACAAATTTACTCACCTGAATTTAAATTCCAGATTATACAAACATTCAAAAGGCCTTTTGATCACAAGTATTTCCTTTTTTACTATCTCTTTTACCGAAACTATCTGAATGCGCTTTTATCTTAATGTAACTTGACTTTGCGGCGTATTTTACGCATAAGTAAAAATACCCACGGCCATAATATGCCGGAAGCAACGGCACCAAAAATTTCCTGCCAATTAAATGCTGCGCTATGTAGGAAAAATTCCACAAGGAAAATAGTCAAGCGAATGGCAAAAACAAAAATAATCACTAATAAACTTTGAAACCACAAAGAAAGGTTGCGGAGAACCAAATAGTTTTTCGCGATGAAATAAAACGCAATGGATAATACCAAAGCATGAATGCCAAGGGATGACCCCAATACTACTCCCCAAATTACCCCCAGTAGAAATGCGAAACCAATGTTCACTTTATTCGGAATCGCTAATACCCAATAGAGTAAAACAAGGATCAACCATGAGGGTTTAAAAGCCTGAAAGTCCAACGGCCAAGGTGCAAGTTCCATAACAAGCGCAACAATAAAAAACAAAAGAATTGTTGCCCATTGTAAAATTAAGCGCATTTGCATTAGTCTTCCTCCCGATGTTCTAACTGCTCTGATGAAATCGGCTCTTCTTGCGCTGCCTCCGTTGGTATTTCAGGTTCGACAGTATCACGATCATTTTCTGTTGCCGGTTCTTGTTCGTCCGTTGTAATTTTGGTTTTACGCACGATATTATTCAGTTCATTCGCCTGACTTTCTAAGCGTTTTTGCACCAATTCCCGTACTTCTTCCGGCGATATTGATTTCACTTTTGAGATATCAACATTACTCGGCCAAAGGAGAAGAACATAACGTAACCGTTCTAAAGAAGCTAAGGGTTTAGCTTTGACCGTTGCGAAATAATTTGATCCGTCTCGTGATACGCTTTGAACCACTGCCACCGGATAACCTTCAATAAAACGCCCCCCTAAGCCCGAAGTGACCAATAAATCCCCTTTTTCAATATCCACCGAACGAGGCACATTATCGAGCGTAAGCTCATCAGTATGTCCGGTTCCGCTCGCAATCACACGCACATCATTACGTAGCACTTGCACCGGAATTGAATGCGTTACATCGGTCAATAATAATACACGACTGGTATTCGCGCCTACCCAAATAATTTGTCCAATCACGCCTTTTTCATCAATCACCGATTGGCCTACATAAGCACCGTCCTTTTCACCTTGATTGATAATGATTTGTTGGCGATAAATATCCGTTTCGGCAGTTAGCACTTCTGCAATTTTTTTGTATTCATCCGTCCGTAACGGTGAATTTAATAATAAGCGTAAACGCTGATTTTCGACCTTAAGTTGATCTAATAATAATAAATCGGCATTCTTTTCACGTAGCTGCTCACGCAGCACTTTATTTTCGATTTGTAATTTATTGGTATCGACAAGATTCTCCGACACCCCGTCTAACACGGTACGCGGACTATTCGCCAAATAATACAAACCACCGACAGCGGTTTCCATTATGCTGCGCACTTTATTCAGCGAATTTTGCTCATCAGCAAGAATTAGCGAGATGGAGGCAATCACGGTAAGTATTAAACGAATGCCTAGAGGAGGAGCTTTCCCAAAAATCGGTTTCATTCGGATTCCTAAATGCTCAAAGCAAAAGTGCGGTCAAAATCAACCGCACTTTTATAGTGAATTAAAATACATACAAAACCGACTGTACAGGTAGCACGGTGCAGCAATGCAGTAAACATTTTTAAATTTAATTCACTATATTGATGATAAATTAGATTTCGTCACTAAAGATATCGCCGCCGTGCATATCAATCATTTCGATCGCCTCACCACCACCGCGTGCCACACAGGTGAGCGGTTCTTCGGCGACAATTGCAGGTACGCCGCATTCTTTGGTCAGCAAAATATCAATATTACGCAATAAAGCACCACCACCGGTGAGCACCATACCACGCTCGAAAATATCTGCGGCATGTTCCGGCTGGCATTCTTCTAATGCGGTACGCACCGCAGCAACAATACCGTTTAAAGGCTGTTGAAGTGCTTCTAAAACATCACGAGAAGTTAATTTAAACGAGCGTGGCGCACCCTCTGCAAGATTATGACCATGCACTTCCATTTCTAAAATCTCGTCACCTTCTTGAATATAAGCCGTTCCGATTTCATGTTTGATGCGTTCTGCGGTCGGCTCACCAATGACGGAACCGAATGTACGGCGCACATAGGAAATGATCGCTTCATCAAAACGGTCGCCACCGATACGAACAGAAGAGGAGTAAACGATACCGTTTAAGGAAATAACGGCAACCTCTGTCGTACCGCCACCGATATCGATCACCATTGAGCCAATCGCCGTGGAAACCGGTAAATTTGCACCGATTGCGGCAGCCATCGGTTCTTCAATTAAATAGACTTCACGTGCACCCGCACCTAATGCAGATTCTTTAATCGCACGGCGTTCTACTTGGGTTGCCCCTGCCGGCACGCAAACTAACACACGCGGACTTGGGCGCATAAAATTACCGCTGTGAACTTGTTTGATGAAATATTGCAGCATTTTTTCGGTTACGGAAAAATCTGCAATCACACCGTCTTTCATCGGTCGAATCGCCACAATGCTTTTCGGCGTACGCCCCAACATTTGTTTCGCCTCTTTACCGACAGCCGCAATACTTTTGTATGCCCCCATACGATCTTGACGAATCGCAACGACTGAAGGCTCATCTAACACGATGCCCTGACCTTTCACATAAATCAGCGTATTCGCCGTACCTAAATCAATTGAAAGATCATTTGAAAATAAACCACGTACTTTTTTAAATAACATAATAATTCCGTTAATTTGAATTGATGTAAAACTTGTCCATACCGGATCGCACAAAAAATTGTGCTAAATGTATCAAAAAATCGCTATGGATAATAGTACTTTTACATAATAGCATTAAAAGCAAGCCCAAAAATGACCGCACTTTCCAATCGAAATTATTCGGAGATTTCAGCCAGCAGCCATTCTCCGTTATTTGAAATATGCAACTGCAACTGATGGAAAGTTTTTAACGTGGAACGATGTCCTACACTAATTATTGTCATTGTCGGCAATTCCTTTCTGAGTAAGCGATACATCGCTTCTTCCAAGCCTTCATCCATGCTCGCAGTCGCCTCATCTAAAAATGCGACTTTCGGCTTGTGTAACAATAAACGTGCAAATGCCAGCCGTTGTTGTTCACCCAAAGAAAGAATACGCGTCCAGTCTTGCTCTTGTTCCAGACGATCCAGCAAATGCCCAAGCTGAACTTTACGCAAGGTTTCTTCCACCAAAGTGCGGTCAATTTCTTCGACATTTTTAGGATAAGCCAAAGCCGCCAATACATTACCTTGCGGTAAATAGGGTTTCTGTGAAAGAAAAAGTTGTTCTTGCGGGCAATATACTTTTCCTAAAGAGTAAGACCACAGCCCTGCAGCGGTACGTAATAACGTGGTTTTCCCTACGCCGGAATCACCTTGAATTAAAAGGTGAGAACCTTTTGGCAAGCGAAGATTCAGATCATTAATCAAGGTGCGACCAAAAGGATTTTTAATACTCAAATGTTCGAAAATCACGTCACTTTCGTGAGGTTGAATATCTGTTTTTGATTCACGGTTTGCCATATCAATGGCGTAGCTAAAGCCGGTTAAACGATCAAGCGTCGCTTTATAACCGGCGAAATTATCATAGGTATTACGAAAGAAGGAAAGATTGGAATGTAGCTGTCCGAACACTTGCAGGGTTTGCATTAAATCGCCCAATTTAATTTGTTTCTCAAAGTAACGTCCGACTTGAATCAGCAACGGAAACACCACGGAAACTTGGCTCACCACAAGGTTAAAACCGGAGAATTTTAAGGTTCGATAAACAATCGTCCACATATTATTTATCACAGCGCGAAACTGACGATATAAGTGATTTTGCTCCACTTTCTCACCGGCATAAAATGCGATACTTTCGGCATATTCTTTGATGCGAATAAGAGAATAACGGTAATTAGCGTTTAGACGTTCATTCGCAAAGTTTAAATTAATCAATGGACGACCAAGCCAAAATGCAATTAATGTGGTAAAAATCACATAACCGAAAACCAAGAACACCATCATATGTGGAATTTCCACGCCAAGCACCATCATTGGTCCAGCCAATCCCCACAGTATAATGGTATAGGAGATAATTGACGTCACGGCATCAATCACGCCCGTACTTAAAGAAAGCGTGGTTTTTACATAAGATTGCACATCTTGTTGGATTCGTTGATCGGGGTTATCTAAGTTCGCAGAAAGATACTGTGTTTTGTAATAAGCTCGGTTTGTCATCCATTTATTGGCGAGTTCATCATTCAGCCAAGTAATCCAACCAATAACAAAACGTTGTTCAATATAATAACTCACTAACGAGATAGAAACCGAACTCGCTGCAATCACACCAAATAACCCCATTTGTTGCCAGAAAACCGGTTCGTTAAATTCCTGCAATGAGGTGTACATATTGTTATACCATTCGGAATAGACTAAGCTGACGCGTACACTCACAAGCGTTAGCGCAACAATCAGTAGAAAGAAGAATAAAGGTTTGATACTCCGTTTTGGCGAAAGGTAACCGCCGGCAAACATCCAAAATTGTTTTCCCCAATGGCTAAAACGCACCAATAAAAAAATCCCAAAACTAAATACGACCGCTGTAATCGCAAGCGTTTTTAAAATCCAAAGAAGAGAGGTCATCGCCTCTTGTCCGTAATCCATAAATTCATCCGTAAAAATTCAGTATTATGTAACACTTGTACAAATCATCGTGGAGTGCGTTAGGCGAAGCCGTAACGCGACAATAGAGAGTTTAATGATGAAATGGTGCGTTACGCAAAGCTTAACATACCCTACCCCCGATAAATATTGGATATAAAACTCTCTTTGTACGACTGATACATAATACCGTAAAAATTTAAAAGTGCGGTCATTTTAGGCAGTGTTTGTGATTAAGCAAGAAAAAATGTGATGTATCTATCATTTTTTAAGTTTCGTTAAGCTTTCGGAAAATCAAGTTGTTATAATCATTTCTAGTTAAAATTAGCTTTAAGGGGTTTATATGAGTGATATTGCAATCACGATTAGTCTGCTTGCCCTTGTTGCCGTAATCGGCTTATGGATTGGGCATTGGAAGATAAAAGGTGTGGGGTTGGGTATTGGTGGAGTGCTGTTCGGCGGCATTATTGTTGCGCATTTTACCAATCAATACGGCATTTTGCTTGATTCGCACACCTTACATTTTATCCAAGAATTCGGCTTGATTTTATTCGTTTATACCATTGGGATTCAGGTTGGTCCCGGTTTTTTTGCTTCGCTAAGAAAATCAGGATTAAAACTCAATCTGCTTGCAATTTTAATTGTTGTGCTCGGCTCGCTTTCAGTGGTCGTGCTTACCAAAGCGATTGATGTGCCGTTAGATATCGCATTAGGGATTTATTCCGGTGCGGTAACAAATACGCCTTCATTAGGGGCAGGGCAACAAATCTTAAGCGAATTAGGGCTCACTCATGTTACTTCCACCATGGGGATGGCTTATGCTATGGCATACCCTTTCGGCATTTGCGGGATTTTGCTTGCTATGTGGCTCATTCGTCTCTTCTTTAGAATTAAAATTGAAGAAGAAGCGAACCGTTTTAATAAAGAAACAGGACAGGACAAAGAAAGTTTACATACAAGTTCAATCAAAATTACCAATCATAACCTAGATGGACTCACCTTAATTGAAATCCCCGGATTTGATGATGAAGATGTCGTTTGTTCCCGCTTAAAGCGCGGGGAAGATGTTATCGTACCCAAAGCGGATACGAAAATTCAGCTTGATGATGTACTCCACTTAGTCGGTGATGCCAACGCGCTTAGAAAAATGCACTTAATCATCGGCGATAAAGTAGATATGCCTGCGATGTCTACAAGCGGCGAAATTCGTGCAGAACGTGTAGTCGTCACAAATGAAAAAGTTCTCGGGAAGAAAATCCGAACACTCAACGTTCATCAAAAATACGGTGTGGTTATTTCCCGTTTAAACCGTGCGGGAATTGAGCTTGTACCAAGCGGCAATACCACATTGCAATTCGGTGATGTGTTGCATATGGTGGGGCGTACCGATATATTAAATCAAGCCATTTCCGTTATCGGTAATGCTCAACAAAAACTCTTGCAAGTACAAATGCTTCCTGTCTTTATCGGTATTGGGCTTGGCGTATTACTGGGTTCTATTCCGTTCTATATCCCGGGTTTCCCGGTGGCACTTAAACTCGGTTTAGCCGGTGGGCCGCTTGTTGTCGCACTTATTCTTGCCCGAATCGGCAGTATCGGAAAACTCTATTGGTTTATGCCGCCAAGTGCCAACCTTGCCTTACGCGAAATCGGCATTGTGCTTTTCCTCGCTGTGGTGGGGTTAAAATCCGGAGGAAATTTTATGGATACGCTCATCAATGGTAAGGGGCTAGAGTGGATGGGCTATGGGATTTTCATCACCTTCATTCCATTAATGATTGTCGGCGTTATCGCTCGCTTATACGCCAAACTAAATTATCTCAGCATTTGCGGCTTACTTGCCGGTTCAATGACAGATCCTCCGGCTCTTGCATTTGCTAACGAAATTAAAGAGGATAACGGAGCGGCTTCCCTATCTTACGCAACGGTTTATCCCCTCGTGATGTTCTTAAGAATTATCTCACCGCAACTTTTAGCCGTATTACTTTGGACGGTTTAAATCATAACAAAATGGGTTATTTCTGTTGAAATAACCCATTTTTCATTCCTAAAGTGCGGTCATAAAAAGCAACGTTTTTAAAATCTTGTTCCATCTATGGAGAAGAAACAAGAAACGACTTCAGCGAGTTATGAAATTCTTTAATTCGATTTTTTATTTAACGAGTCCACCGCTTGCCTGTAAATCGGCATGATAAGAGGAACGAACAAAGGGTCCGCAAGCTGCGTGTTCGAATCCCATCACGTTTGCTTTTTCACGGAATTCATCAAACTCCGCCGGAGGTACATAACGGGCAACAGCTAGATGATGACGACTTGGCTGTAGATACTGACCAAGCGTCAACATTGTTACGCCATTGGCACGTAAATCTTGCATAACTTGCAAAATTTCTTCGTTCGTTTCCCCTAACCCCACCATCAATCCTGATTTTGTTGGGATATCTGGAAACATTTCTTTAAATTCACGAAGTAATTTCAACGACCATTCATAATCCGCACCCGGTCGAATTTCTTTATACAAACGTGGGACATTTTCAAGATTATGGTTAAACACATCCGGTGGATTATCTTTCAATTTCTCCAAAGCCTGGGAAATACGTCCTCGGAAATCCGGTACCAAAATCTCGATTTTAATTCCCGGATTTAAGGCACGAACCTCTTTTACACATTCCGCAAAATGCCCCGCACCACGATCAGGCAAATCATCACGATCCACAGAAGTAATCACCACATATTTTAATTTCATATCCTGAATGGTTTCGGCAAGTTTGCGCGGTTCTTCCGGATCAGGCGGTAAAGGTTTGCCGTGGGCGACATCACAGAACGGGCAACGGCGTGTACAGATTGCGCCCAAAATCATAAAGGTCGCCGTGCCGTGGTTAAAGCATTCGTGCAAGTTCGGGCAGGAGGCTTCTTCACACACAGAATGCAGCCCGTGACGGCGCATTCCCTTCTTAATACTTTCAATTTTGAGTGAACTTGCCGGTAATTTGATTTTCATCCATTCCGGTTTTTTCAATAGTTCTTGGTTCGGATCAATATTTTTTACCGGGATAATTGACGTTTTTGCCGCATCACGATATTTGACGCCGCGCTCCATTTTAAATGGCGTTGACATAGTTCTTCCTAAAGAAAAATGCCTGATACAGGCACTTTATAGTAAATAAAATTAAAAAAACGTCCATTGCAGTGCCTCACCGTACTACTTGTACTGCCTTCGGCTTGCAGTTTGTTGCCGTTTTCATTTAATTCACTACAGTTCGTTAAATGTTAAAAATTTGTGACATTATAGCCCAAAAGTTCGGCAAAGTGTTTAATTAATTTTGGTGAAACCTTATCCAAAGTCGCCTCATTTTTATCAATAAAATCCGCTAATTGACACATCTCTAAACCGGCATAACCACAAGGATTAATAAAATGAAAGGGGTTAAGATCCATATTAATATTGAATGCCAAACCGTGGAAAGAGCAGCCTTTACGGATACGCAATCCTAAAGAGCAGATTTTCTTACCGTCAATATATACGCCCGGCGCATCAGCTTTAGGATAGCCTTCTATGCCATAATCAGCCAAGGTCTTCACCACGGATTGTTCAAGTGCGGTCACTAATCGGCGAACATTGAGATCTTTATGGCGACGAATATCGATCAATACATACATCACTTGCTGACCGGGGCCATGATAGGTTATCTGTCCCCCCCGATCCGATTGCACTACCGGAATTATACCGGTTTGCAACAAATGTTCCGGTTTACCGGCTTGCCCTTGTGTAAAGACGGACGGGTGTTCCACCAGCCAAATCTCATCTGTGGTTTCGGCAGTGCGGTTATCGGTAAACGCCTGCATTTTATGCCAAATTTCTTGATAATCACGCAACCCCAGTTGGTGAACAATAAGAGGTAATGCCGCCATTATTAAATAACCATTTTCACGCCTTCAACTTTGGCGAGTTCTTTATAAAGAGTTTCTACTTGTTCAAAATTCTGTGCCACAACATCAATGGAAACGGAGTTGTAAGTGCCTTTACTGCTTCGTTTTTCTTTTGGAATGTAATCACCCGGTAGATATTTTTGAACCACCGAGATTAAATCTTGAGCCAGATTTTCACGATTTACTCCGGCGACTTTAAAAGTCATTGCCGCAGGAAATTCCATTAATTCTTTCAGTTTTTCGTAATCTTGTTCGGTTGCCATTATTTTTCCTTGTTTTTGAATGAGATAAAGGGCAGATTTCAAACCTGCCCGATTTTTATAGTGAATTAAATTTAATTTACTAAGACGATAGACTGCACTATAGATGGGGAAGTGCGGTCATATTTCAAGGTGTTTTAGAAAAGGCTTTTGACGGTTAAGACTAACCAATCCCAAGCGTTGCCAAATATTCCGCCTTCTTTCACTTCACTCATCACTTGTAAATTCACTGCTGCCACATCTTTGCCGTCAAGTTGATAAATGACTTTCCCCACAACTTGCCCTTTCGCCAAAGGTGCTTGTAAGTATTTATTATCCAATTCATAACGCGCTTTTAATTCGGACTGTCTGCCTTTTGGCACGGTAATAAAGCTATCTTGCAGCACGCCCAGTTTCACTTTACCTTGATCACCATAATAAACCGATTGTTCCGAAATTTCTTTATTGGCTTCAAGGGTTTTTAAGGTTTCAAACTTCGCAAATCCCCACTGCAATAATTTTTTACTTTCCACCTCACGACCTTTGTAAGTCGGTACCCCCATCACGACGGAAATTAAACGCATATTGCTTGGATTGGTTGCCGAAGCCACTAGATTGTAACCCGCTTTACTCGTATGTCCGGTTTTCATTCCGTCCACATTCATTGTTTTATCCCACAATAAACCATTACGATTAGGTTGTTTGATTTTATTAAAAGTAAAATCTTTTTGTGCGTAGATTTTATATTCTTCCGGCAAATCACGAATAATATGCGTACCAATAATTGCCATATCACGAGCCGTTGAATATTGATTCGGATCGTCTAATCCGTGCGGCGTGGTGAAGTTGGTATTTTTTAAACCGAATTGTTGAGCGTATTTATTCATCGTATCAACGAAATTTAATACCGTGCCCGAAATATGTTCAGCCAAAGCTACGCACGCATCATTACCTGAAACGATAATCACGCCTTTGTTTAAGTCTTCAACGGAAACTTGTTGATTAAGATTTAAGAACATCTTGGAAGAATCCGGAAAATTACGTCCCCAAGCGCTTTCGCCAATGGTAACCATATCCGTATTATGGATTTTGCCTTGCTTTAAGGCTTGGCCGACAACATAACTGGTCATCATTTTAGTGAGTGATGCCGGATACTGACGTTGATCCGGATTTAACGCCGCAAGCACCGCACCGGAATGATAATCCATTAAAATATAGGTTTGCGCATTTACTTCCGGAGGAGTCACGCCATATTGCATATCTGTCGCAGAAACAAACGTTGATGCCGAAATCAATCCGGAGATAAGCGCGAGTTTTTTGAATTTAGCACATTGCTTGAACATAGTATTTCCTTTAAAAATAGCTTAGTTTTTATAAGTATAAACGATTAATGGATTACCATTAGCCATTTTTTGTAATTTTGATTTTAATTTCGCAATAACCTGTTTATCTGCCACCGGTCCTAAATGGAGTTCATACCGTCCATTACGCTGATTGACTTCAATATTTACATTGTCTAATGCCAAACGGGTGATTAAATCATTTGCGTATTTTTTGCTTGGTAAATCCAACATTTTTAGCCGATATTGCTCTTTGGGCACTTCTGGCTCGTTTACGAGAATTTTTTTTTCCGAATTTACCAGTCGATCCGATGCGGCTTGTGTTTTCGCATATTTTGCCAGCGTTTTCGTTCCTGCACCGGAAATGCGTCCCTTCGGAGAAATATGCAACGCTTCAACTTTTACCTGTCCGACACCTCTTGCAATCAAACCTATTTCTTTTGCCGCCGCATAAGATAAATCAATGATTCGTCCTCGACTAAAAGGACCGCGATCATTTATCCGAACAATGGTTTTACGATTATTATGCAAATTCGTCACTAAAGCATAGGAATTTAAAGGTAAGGTTTTATGTGCCGCCGTGTAAAGCGCGGAATTATATGTTTCACCGTTTGAAGTACGGCGACCGTGGAATTTACGGTGATAATAGCTTGCCGTGCCTTGTTTTGAATATTCTTTTGCTTTGCTGTGGCTGTAAGTTGTATAGGTTTTACCATTCACCGTATAATTTGTTGATGAACTCACAGGGGTTGTACGGGTAAGACTTGCACCTTTAATACCATATTGATTATAAGGATCATTTTTGGCTTGAACGGGTAAAATACTCAGTACCACAATAACTGTAAGTGCGGTCAGTTTTGCAAGCATTTTTATAATCATAAATTAATTTTCCAATAAATAAAATCGTATGTAAGAACACTAAAAAACAAATTAGTTCGCATTGATAAATTTTGTGCGATGCGTATGAATCGACATCACCAACCCAAAACTTGCCATAATAGCGACATATGAAGTACCGCCGTAACTAAACAATGGCAACGGCACGCCCACCACCGGCAAAATGCCGCTCACCATACCAATATTTACGAATAAATACACGAAAAAAATAAGTGTGGTAGCGCCTGCCAAAATACGCCCGAACGTGGTTTGTGCATTCACAGCGATCATTAAACCACGCACAATAATAAACAGATAAATTGCGATAAGGACGATAAATCCTACCATACCGTGTTCTTCGCTCATCACCGCAAAAATAAAATCGGTATGGGGTTCCGGCAAAAATTCAAGCTGAGATTGCGTACCTTGCATCCAACCTTTTCCCCAAATCCCACCTGAGCCGATGGCGATCTTAGATTGGAGAATATGATAGCCCGCACCAAGCGGATCTTTTTCCGGATCAAGCAAAGTGAGGACTCTGGTGCGTTGATAATCGTGCATTAAATAAAGCCACATAATCGGAATAAATCCTGCCAAGCCCACAACCGCAGCTAAAATCAACCACCAGCTCATCCCAGCCAGAAAAACGACGAATAATCCCGATGCGCTGACTAAAATTGAAGTACCGAGATCCGGCTGAATCGCCACCAACAAGGTAGGAACAATGATCATCGCAATCGCAATAAAGGTTTCGCTCATTTTAGGCGGTACGGGGCGGTTACCTAAATAAACCGCCACCATCAATGGCACTGCCAGCTTTACGATTTCTGATGGTTGAAAACGGATAAAACCTAAATCAAGCCAACGCTGAGCGCCTTTACTGGTTGTGCCAATCGCATCAACCAAAATTAATAGCACCAAGCCTATCAAGTAAAGGTAAGGTGCGATGCCTTGATAAAATTTAGGCGGAAATTGCGCCATCACCAGTAGCACAATAAAACCAAGAATAACCTGAATAACACGGTTACGAAACATTATTTCACTCGCACCGGAAGCACTATAAAGCACAAGTATGCCATAGCCGGTAATCGCAATTAACCCTAATAATAGCCAAAAATCCAAATGTAACGGCTTCCATAAACGAAGCCAAAGCGGTGTTTTTTCTTCCATTATTCTGTTTGCCCGTTTTCTATCTGCGTTTCAATAATTTCTTCACTGTTGCTTTCCGTATTTGCTTTTCGCTCAACTTCAGGTAAACGTTGGTTGAGATAATAATCCATAATTTTACGGACAACCGGTGCCGCATTACTTGAACCGCCACCGGCGTTTTCTAAGATAATCGACACGACCAGTTTAGGATTTTCATAAGGCGCATAAGCGGTAAACCAAGCGTGATCATGTAATTCCTTTTTCAATCCTGCCGCATCATATTTTTGGTTTTCTTTTAAGCTAAATACTTGCGCCGTACCGGATTTTCCCGCAACGTGATAATTTGCCCCGAGAAAAGCCTTACGCCCTGTCCCCGCTGAGGAATGCACCACATTAAACATTCCTTGTTTGGCAGCCTCCCAATAAGCCTGTTTAGGTTCGGTAATATCCTCATAAAGTAGCGGATCTTGATAAGGCTCAATGGTTACGCCTTCCACCGATTTCATTAAGTGCGGCGTATTTACCTTGCCATTATTGACTAAAATCGCCGTTGCTTTTGCCACCTGTAACGGCGTTGCCGTCCAATAGCCTTGCCCGATACCGACCGAAATCGTATCGCCCTGCACCCATTGGCGTTTATAACGTTTTTGTTTCCAGGCTCTGGTCGGCATATTGGCGGAAGCTTCTTCATTAATTTCAATTCCTGTCGGCATACCGAAACCGAAACGTTTCATCCAATCCGATAAACGGTCAATGCCCAAACTATAGGCGACCTGATAAAAATAAGTATCCGAAGACTCCGTAATCGCTTTATTGAGATCCGTATAACCATGACCTGATTTTTTCCAATCTCGGAAGCGTTTTGTCGTTCCCGGCAGCATCCAATAGCCCGGATCAAAAATCGTGGTATTTTGATTAACCACATTTTCCGTTTGTGCCGCAACCGCAATAAAAGGTTTCACCGTTGATGCCGGCGGATAAACACCTTGCGTTGCACGGCTATAAAGCGGTCTATCGGGATCGTCCAATAAACGCTTATAATCCGTCCCGGAGATACCATCAACAAAGAGATTATTATCATAGCTTGGCGTTGAAACCATCGCTAACACACTGCTATCTTTAGGATCTAAAACAACAACCGCTCCCTTTTGCCCGGCGAGCAAATCGGTAACATAACGTTGAAGAGCGAGATCGATGGTCAAATGAATACTTTTCCCGGCTTTTGCGGGTTGTTCTCGTAATTTACGAATCACCTTGCCACGGTTATTAATTTCGACTTCTTCAAATCCCGTGATGCCGTGAAGCTGGTCTTCATAATAACGTTCGATACCGAGCTTCCCCATATCATGAGAACCGGCATAGTTAGCAGATTTCTCTTCCTTTTTGAGTCTTTCCACATCCTTATCATTAATCTTGCCCACATAGCCGAGAATATGTGTCATAACCTCGCCGTATAAATAATTACGCTTAAAATAAGGGCGCACCTCCAAACTTGGAAATTGGTACTGGTTTACTGAAAAACGTGCAATTTGTTCTTCCGTCAAATTTGCTTTGAGCATAATCGAAGTATATCGCGTACCACGGCGACGTTCTTTTCTGAATTGTTTAATATCTTCATCCGTCAAGCCGACAATATAGCGAAGTTCATCAAAAGTGCGGTCTAAATTCTCCGTTTTTTCCGGCACGATATATAGCCCGAAGAAAGTGAGATTTTCCGCCAATAATTCGCCATAGCGATCATAAATCAGCCCACGGGTCGGCGGTACGGGCAAGAGTTTGATTCGATTGCCGTTAGAGCGTGTTTGATAGGTATCGAAATTAACGATTTGAAGATGGTAAATATTGGCGAACAACACTCCGGTGAGCGCAATAATGCCAATGAACGCCACTAATGTTCGGCGGGCAAAAAGATTCCGCTCCGCTTTTTTATCGCGAATCGGTTCGTGAGTGGGGGCTGCAAAAAATTTCTTTAAATTCATTAAAAATTGACCGCACTTTACTCTCGGTGGTAAGGGTGGTTGGTGATAAGCGACCAAGCCCGATATAAACTTTCCGCTACTACCACACGCACAAGCGGATGAGGTAAAGTTAAAGGAGAAAGTGACCAACTCTGCTCTGCCGCCGCTTTACATTCGGGAGAAAGCCCCTCCGGCCCGCCAATCAATAGGCAAACATCACGCCCATCGTTCTTCCAAGCTTCTAATTGTTCGGCAAGCTGCGGCGTTGTCCAAGGTTTACCCGGAATATCCAATGTCACCACTTTCGCTTTTCCGCAAGCCGCCAACATCGCTTTCCCCTCTTGCTCTAAAATACGCTTAATATCCGCATTTTTTCCACGCTTACCGGCAGGAATTTCAATCAAGTCAAAAGGCATATCTTTAGGAAAACGGCGTTGATATTCTTCAAATCCGCTCGTTACCCATGCCGGCATTTTCGTCCCTACCGCAATTAATGTGATTTTCACAAATATTCCTTAATGAATAAAAATTCTAGCCTTATGTCGCTGCTACAACTGTAGGGTGGGCAAATTATTGCCCACCGAAAATATAGATTGAAACGGTGGGCAATAATTTGCCCACCCTACACAGCTTTTGTGTAACCTAATGTATAATTCCGAAAAATTCCCTAAAAACCAACCGCACTTTACGCCCAAAGTTTTTCTAACTGGTACATTTCTCTCGCTTCACGCTGCATAATGTGAACAATGGTTTGACCTAAATCCACCACAATCCAATCCGCCGTATTTTTCCCTTCTTCACCAAAGGTTTCCACACCGGCTTTTTTACATTCTGCGATTAAATTATCCGCCATTGCAGAAACTTGACGACTAGACGTACCGGTACAAATCACCATATTTTCCGTGATCGAAGATTTCCCACGCACATCAAAATGCACAATATCCGTGCCTTTTAAGTCGTCTAACTTATCCATAACAAATTCAACTAAAGACATCATTTCCTCACTCATAAAAATGCCGAATTTTACCATTGAATGGTAGTAAGGACTAGAAAAAGGGAAATAAAAAGCCGAATAAATCCATAAAACAAGCGAAAAATAACAAAACAGAGTGCTCGTTAGGGGATACCATACTTCGTATCCCGATAAATACCAAATCAATAATGTAACGGTACCATCAGACGTGATAGCGACTAATTATTGAGTGCTTTTCTCAGCTGCCCTTTCTCTTTTTCTAACAGGGCTTTCGCCTCATTTTTTTCTAATCCGCTTAGAATCATCATAATCGCCAGTTTTGCATTTTGTTCTGCAAGGATTAAGGTTCGTTCAGCGGTTGCTTTATCACATTCGGTTGCCTGCATAACAATATGAATAGCGCGGGTCTTCAGCTTTTCGTTACTTGCCTGCACATCTGCCATTAAATTTTCATAGCATTTACCGAGCAAAATCATCGAAGCGGTCGTAAGCATATTCAATACCAACTTTTGTGCCGTGCCGGATTTTAAACGACTTGACCCCGTCAGCACTTCTGCGCCGACAACGGTATCAATGGCAATATCCGCCAGTTCTGCCATTGCCGACTGTGGATTACTTGCAATAGACACGGTTCCCGCTCTAAGTTGCTTGGCATATTTTAATGCTCCCAATACATAAGGTGTGCGACCGCTTGCTGCAATACCAACCAGTACATCTTTTTTACTAAAACGGATAGCCTGCAAATCTTCTACTGCGGCAGCCGGATTATCTTCCGCCCCTTCCACCGGATAACGAATCGCCCGTTCGCCACCAGCAATAATGCCTTTTACCATTTCCCCGTTAACACCGAAAGTAGGCGGACATTCTGACGCATCCAACACCCCCAATCGTCCACTGGTACCCGCACCGATATATATTAAACGCCCCCCTTGTCGGAATGCTTTTACAATGGCTTCCACCGCTTGTGCGATTTGCGGCAACACCCGTTCAATCGCGAGAGGAACCCGTTTATCTTCCCCGTTCATTAATGTCACGATGTCTAAAGCGGAAAGTTGATCGATATTCATTGAATTCGGATTACGTTGTTCTGTAATTAATGCGGAGAGTGTGTGGAGAAGTTGTTCGTTCACTGTATTTTCCTATGGAAGTAAATTTATGATGATATGTTGTTATAGCAAAGGCAAAGGACTGCCTTTCACATAAATGAGGGAACGAAGAAACTCAAGGCTTTGGAAAAATCGCCCCTAAACTCACCGCACTTTCGGCACCGGTTACTTCCGGTAAATTCCCCGATTGATTATATATTCGGCGGTAAGCCAACCATGCAAAAGCTGCCGCTTCCACATAATCCGAATCCATTCCAAAATCGTTGGTCATATAAATAGCCCATTGTGGCAAGTGATGTTTAAGACGTTGCATCATCAATGTGTTTTTCGCGCCACCACCGCAAACCAATAACCGCTTTGGTAACGCCGTATCAATATTTAGGCTATCCGAAATAGTACGAACGGTAAATTCGACCAAAGTGGCTTGTATATCTTGCAGTAAAAGTGCGGTCGTTTTTTCTTGTGTTTTTTCAATTTTAGCTGCCAGCCAAGGCAAATTGAACTGCTCTCGCCCCGTACTTTTCGGCGGTGGCTGTCGGAAGAAAGGTTCATCCAGCAAATTATTTAACAAGGCTTCATTAATTTTCCCTGTTGCCCCCCATTCGCCGTTTTTATCATAAGATACGCCTTGGTGTCTTTCGATCCACTGATCAAGTAAGGTATTTCCCGGCCCAATATCAAAACCGATTATCGGCTGATCAGGCAGCAACAAAGAGACATTGCTAATGCCGCCAATATTCAAAACCGCGGTCGCATAATGAGGATCAAAAAAAATAGCTTGATGAAATGCCGGTACCAAGGGTGCGCCCTGCCCGCCAAATGCCATATCTTTACGGCGAAAATCCCCCACGGTGGTAATGCCTGTGCGCGTGGCAACTAAATTCATATCACCGATTTGCATAGTGAAAGGAAATTCTCCCTGCGGTGAATGCCACACCGTTTGCCCATGACAGCCAATGGCTTCTACGGCTTCCGCTGAAATTTGCTGAGATTGTAAAAAATTATTTACACAATCAGCATAAAGTAAGCCGAGTTGATGATCCAGTTCACCGAATTGCTGTAAATCGGTTTTACCGGATTGCACCAGTTCAGTGATTTTTGTCCGTAAATTTTCGGGCATAGGTGTGAAGTCAGCAGCAATCAATTTAGGTTGAGCAGATGCAAAATCCACCAATGCCACATCCACACCATCAAGGCTCGTACCGGACATAATGCCGAGATAGTATTTCGCTTTCATCTTTAATTTAATACGTAAGGCAAAGGCTGAATTTCAAGATTGCTACCGTCTTGTGGTAAACGAAATGCTTGGTTGGTATCCACATCATTATTCATCACCACCAGCAACCATAAAACACCCTCAATATTGACCGCACTTGTAATCGTGCCGGTTTTGCGCCAGCCGGTTTCAAGTTGCATTTCGATCTCGGTCGCAATTTCAGGTAGGCTTTGGCTATTGCCCTTTAAAGCAAACATTGCGCGCTTATTCGCCCCTCGGTATTTTGCGCGAGCCACCGTTTCTTGCCCGATGTAGCAACCTTTTGTAAAAGAAACCGCCTGCTCAATCGCCTGTAAATTTAACGCTTGCGGAATAAACTCATTTTGAATTTTGGCGTTCAAACTTGGAATACCGGCTTGAATATCTGCCAATTCCCATTGTTTTTCATCGCTGTTAAAAGCTATCGGCAAAGGGATTTCATTTAACAAAATTGCCCGTTGTTCATCAATTTCTAAAGTAAAGTGCGGTTGTATTTTTCCACATTTTTCACCGATTACGCCTACAATTTGCCAATCCCGTAAATCAAAACTGACTTTAGAAAATACCGCATATTTTTTTAAGTTATCCAATGCACTCGGTAATAAATCCTTTTTCACTAGGAAGAAAAATCGTTCACCATTAACTTTCAATAAGCGGAAAATCGCACTCATTTTACCTTTTGGATCACAATGGGCAGTGAGTGTTGTTGCCCCCTCTGCCAGCATAACCACGTCAGTGGTGAGCTGCCCTTGCAAATATTTCTCTGCATCAACGCCATAAACTTCAATAAGTCGGTAATCGTTAAGTTGGATAAATTGCGCCATTTCCCCCCCTATTCCAAATTTTGAATTTGCTCACGCATTTGTTCGATAAGCACTTTCAATTCCACTGCCGAAGCCGTAATATCCGCATTAATTGATTTAGAAGCAAGGGTGTTGGATTCTCGATTAAGCTCTTGCATCATAAAATCTAATTTACGCCCTACGGCACCGCCTTTTTTCAAAATATTCTCGGTCTCTTTTACATGCATTTGAAGGCGATCAAGTTCTTCCGCCACATCCACCCGTTGCGCCAGTAAAATCATTTCTTGTTCAACACGTTGCGGATCAAGGCTAATTTGCGCTTCTTCAAAACGTTGTAGTAAACGCTCACGCTGCCATTGTAAAACTATCGGCATTTGTGACCGCACTTTTTCCGCTTCAACGGAAATGTTTTCCAAGCGTTGTTGAATAATCAATTGTAATTTTTCACCTTCACGTCCCCGCATTGCTATGAAATCTTTTAAAAGCGAGTCAAAGGCTATCAATAAATCCTGGCTAATCGCATCCAAATCCTGCTCTTGCGCTTCTACCACGCCGGGATAGCGTAACACATCCGTTAAATTAATTTTGCCCTCGCCGGCTTGCGCTTTAATCCACTGCAAAGATTGAATCACTTGGTTCGCCAGATCTTTATTTAGATTCAATTCTGCATTGGTTTGTTTTTTTGTTTCAATACGTAGAGAACATTCAATTTTGCCACGGGTGAGGTTTTGACGAAGTTTCTCCCGTAAGGTATTTTCCAAGCCGCGAAACGGTTCCGGCAAACGGAAAAAGTTTTCTAAATAACGTTGATTAACGGAACGAATCTCCCACACCGCATCGCCCCAATCCTTTTTTATTTCAAGGCGTGCGAATGCCGTCATACTGTAAATCATAAGATCTCCTATTCTTTATTTGTCTTAGTCGATTTGTCGGCTATTGTAGCGAGAAAGTGCGGTCAATAATAGAGGCGGTTACTTATTCATTTTGTGGTTGAAGAATATTTGTTACAAAGCGTTTACATTGTGTAAATTTTAAAATACAATCTGCGTAAATTTAACATTACAAACTAAGGAATAATGATTATGAACAAAACCGTTGGTAGTACATTGCTCGTTTCCGGCACGATGATTGGTGCCGGAATGTTAGCAATGCCTCTCACATCAGCCGGTATCGGTTTCGGCTTTACTTTAGCCTTATTATTCGGACTTTGGGCATTGCTCACTTTCACCGCGCTTTTATTTGTGGAATTGTATCAAACGGCTGACAGTGATGCCGGGATCGGCACACTTGCCGAACAATATTTTGGAAAATTCGGGCGCATTGTCGCTACCGCCGTCTTAATTATTTTCTTATACGCCTTAATTGCCGCTTATGTGAGTGGCGGCGGTTCTTTATTAAACAGTTTATTACCGGAAGGAGTTGATAGTAAAATCAGCATTCTTTTATTCACTGCCATTTTCGGCATATTTATTGTGATTGGTACGCACAGTGTGGATAAAATCAATCGTGTTTTGTTCTTCGTTATGCTGGCGACCTTCGCCGTTGTGTTAGGCTTAATGCTGCCGGAAATCAAAATGACCAATCTATTGGCAATGCCGATTGATAACGCTTTAATAATTTCTGCCAGTCCGGTGTTTTTCACTGCATTTGGCTTTCACGGGTCGATTCCAAGTTTAAATAAATATTTGGGCGGTAATGTAAAAGCGTTGCGTATTTCTATTTTAGTCGGCTCGGCTATTACACTCGGCGCATACATTTTATGGCAGCTTTCTACACACGGTTTACTAACTCAAAATGAGTTCCTACAAATTTTAAAAGAAGATGCGACCTTAAACGGTTTGGTGAAAGCAACCCTTGCCATTACCGGTAGCTCGGTTATCGCAAGTGCGGTCAAATTATTCTCTACTTTGGCGTTGGTTACTTCTTTCTTAGGCGTAGGGTTGGGGTTATTAGAATGTATTGAGGATTTGTTAAAACGTTCATTTAACATTTCAGCAGGTCGTATTTCTCTTGGTTTGCTAACCTTTGTTCCACCACTTGCATTTGCCTTATTCTATCCGGAAGGTTTCATTCTTGCGTTGGGCTATGCCGGTCAAATGTTTGCTTTTTACGCAGTGGTGTTACCGGTAAGTCTCGTGTGGAAAGCACGCCGAGTTCACTCAAATCTTCCTTACCGAGTATGGGGAGGCAATATCACGTTGTTTATCGTGTTAGTACTCGGCGTAGTGATTACCTCCATTCCATTTGCTATTCGGGCAGGTTATCTCCCTTTCGTAGTCGGTTAACAAAAACACATTAAAATCTGACCGCACTTTAACGTGCGGTTATCTTTGTTTCAGACAAAATAAAAGGATAACCCTCGGTTATCCTTTTTGTTTTTACAATTTAATTAATCATCCAAGAAACTGCGCAATGTTTCCGAGCGACTTGGATGACGAAGTTTGCGTAAGGCTTTTGCTTCAATCTGACGAATACGTTCACGCGTTACATCAAATTGTTTTCCCACTTCCTCAAGGGTGTGATCCGTATTCATATCAATACCGAAACGCATACGTAACACTTTTGCCTCACGTGGGGTTAATCCTTCCAACACTTCGTGAGTTGCCGCTTTCAGACTTTGTGCCGTGGCTGAGTCTAACGGCAATTCAAGTGTGCTATCTTCAATAAAATCCCCTAAATGCGAATCATCGTCATCGCCGACAGGGGTTTCCATTGAAATAGGTTCTTTCGCAATTTTTAGCACCTTACGGATTTTATCCTCCGGCATTCCCATACGTTCCGCCAGTTCTTCCGGAGTGGCTTCACGCCCCATTTCTTGCAACATTTGACGAGAAATTCGATTTAATTTGTTAATCGTTTCAATCATATGAACCGGAATACGAATAGTGCGGGCTTGATCGGCAATGGAACGTGTAATTGCCTGACGAATCCACCAAGTTGCATAAGTAGAGAATTTATAGCCGCGGCGATATTCAAATTTATCCACCGCTTTCATTAAGCCGATATTACCTTCTTGGATTAAATCTAAGAATTGTAAACCTCGGTTTGTGTATTTTTTGGCAATAGAAATCACCAAACGTAAATTCGCTTCCACCATTTCTTTTTTCGCACGGCGGGCTTTTTGTTCGCCTCGTGCCACCGCATCACAAATAGCCCGCATTTGTTGAACGGTTAACTTTGAATGTTGTTCAAAGACAACTAAATTCGCAATGGCCTGACGAATCCGCTCCTCATATTTCGGTAAACGCTTAGCCCAAGGTTTGCTGGATTTAAGCGCTTTGTCTAACCAAGCATCGTTACTACCGTATTTATTAATCAGAACTTCAAATTCGTCCTTCGGCATACCGGCAATATCAATCAATACTTTTTGTAGCTGACGCTCTTCACCACGAACACGCTTCATCATATTTTTCATTGATAACACAAGCACATCAAATTGCTTTGGAACAAGGCGGAACTGTTTAAAAACCTCACCTAATAAGACGATCTGCGCTTGCGCTTTTTTATGATCACGACCATGTTTTTCAATCGCTTCAAGGGTCTTGATATGTTGATCTTTCAACTGAGTGAATTTCTCACGGGCGACTTCAGGATCGATACTATTATCAGAATCTCCACTGTCGTCAGAACCCGATTCACTATCCTCTTCTTCATTTTCGTTATCATCTACATCCGCCGCAGAATCAAGCTCTTCGTCATCTTCATCAAAATCATCGGATAATTCCGCCTCTTCCTCTGAAACGACATTCGGATCAACAAAACCTGTGATCAGATCGGCTAAACGAACGTTACCTTCCTCAACTTGTTCATATTGCGCGATTAAATCGCTTAAGGCTTCCGGATAAGCGGCAATGGAGGTTTGAACTTCATCAATCCCTTCTTCAATACGTTTAGCGATACTGATTTCATCTTCACGAGTAAGCAAATCAACGGTACCCATTTCACGCATATACATCCGCACCGGATCCGTTGTACGACCGATTTCAGATTCAACATTAGAAAGAATTTGAGTCGCTTCTTCTACTGCATCTTCATCCGGAATCGTCTCGTTTAACATCATATCATCGCTTTCCGGAGCTTCATCTAACACCGGAATACCCGCATCATTTTGCAACGTTTGCAGGAGCTTATCGTAGTATTCCGGATCGATGACATCTTCCGGAAGTAAGTCATTGATTTCAGCATAAGTTAAATAACCCTGCGTACGTCCCAATTCCATCAGTTGTTCAATTTGCTCTGAATATTGTTCAGCGGTAGATTGTTGATTTTGTTCCATTTTTATACCCGTGTCGCGTTAATTTGTGAAGATAAATTTTTCGCTTTGAGCGAAAGATTTTATCATTGTTGCTATGGATTAACTAACTGTTTTTTCTGTTCTTCTTTGCTGGTAATCAGCATAACAAGCACTTGTCTTTCCTGCTCTGTTAATCCTGCTGATCGTTCTTTAGCAATGAGCATTTCAATATCGCGCTCAATGGCTTGAATATTCAATCGGCGATAATTTTGTGAAAAAGCATTGATAATTTCGGTATCGTCCAGTAAATGCTCCCAAGTTGCAAGAATTTCAAGGGGGCGACTATATTCCGTATCACGAAAATATTCTAAAATTTGTCCGGTGGTGATGCCCTCGCGTTCACGACAAAGTGCGGTCAATTTTTCCAATAAATCGTAGCCAGCCTCTGCCCGCAACGCCATAAGCCCGGCTTCTGTAATACGATTCACCAAGTGCGTGTTTTGCAAAAGTAGCGAAATAACCACCCGCATCGGTGTTTGTTTCATTTTAGGCTGAGCATCGGCACCTGTAGATAGCTTGTTCCCAGATTGTTTTGGAATAAGGCTTTCTAACTGTGATTCATCAAAGATCCCCAGTTTTTGCGCTAAAGTATTACGCAATGACAAACGCAAAGCGTTACCCGGAATTTGTTGAATTAAGGGGGCGGCAAGAGCAACCAATTTGCCTCGCCCCTCTTTTGTGGAAAAATCCACTTGAGGACTTAAATGCGCAAAGAGAAATTCAGACAGTGATTGCGCACTTTCAATATATTCTTCAAATTTTTCTTTGCCGTATCGGCGAATATAAGTATCGGGATCTTCCCCATCGGGTAAGAAAATAAATTTAATTTGCCGACCGTCTTCCAAATAAGGTAAAGCATTTTCCAAAGCACGCCATGCAGCATCTCTCCCTGCACGATCACCATCATAACAGCAAATCACTTGTTCGGTAGAACGGAAAAGAAGCTGAATTTGCTCCGAAGTCGTTGAAGTACCAAGAGAGGCGACGGCATAATCCACACCGAATTGTGCCAATGCCACCACGTCCATATAACCTTCAACCACAAGCAATCTAGCCGGTTCATCGTTTGCTTGTAAGGCTTCATATAAGCCGTAAAGTTCGCTCCCCTTGTGATAAGTAACGGTTTCCGGTGAATTTAAATATTTCGGTTTTTCATCACCCAATACACGTCCGCCGAATGCAACCGTGCGTCCACGTTTATCCCGAATAGGAAACATAATCCGATGACGGAATTTATCGTAAATATTTCCACGTTCGTTGCGCGAAAGCATACCGAGGTCAAACAACTTTTGTTGTTCTTCACGGTTTACGCCAAACTTGCGTAATATCGTATCCATCGCATTTGGTACGAAACCGATTTGGAAACGGGCAATAATTTCCGCTGAAAGTCCCCGCTGTCGTACATAGCTTTGTGCCGGTACATTCAAAGGCAACTGAGTTTGATAAAACGAAGCGATTGATTGCATTAGTTCATACAAATTACGCTTTGTTTGATAGCTGGCTTGCGGTTTTCCACTATTATTCGCCCTTTTTTCATAAGGCACTTCCAACCCTGCCATTGCTGCAAGCTCTTCAATCGCCTCAACAAATTCAAGTTTGTCATAATCCATTAAAAAAGAAATGGCATTACCGTGTGCACCACAACCGAAGCAATGGTAAAACTGTTTTTTTTCACTCACCGTGAAAGAAGGTGTTTTTTCGTGGTGAAAAGGGCAACAGGCTTGATAATCCCGCCCTGCTTTTTTGAGCTTCACACGCGAATTGATCACATCAATAATATTGGATTTTGTCAGCAAATCATCAATAAACGGGCGTGGAATTAAGCCTTTCATTGCCTTTGCCTCCTAGATATGACGGTGAAAGTGCGGTTATTTTGATGTGAATTTTAAAGCAACAAAACCGTGATACCAAAGGAACCACGGTTTGTATAAACTCGAGTTAGAAAATACTACAAATTAGTATAAACGGGTATTACGCGCATTTTCGCGAGCGTTGCGTTTAGCGTGACGTTTCGCAAGCGTTGCATTTTCACGTTTACGGATTGTAGTTGGTTTTTCGTAGAATTCACGAGCGCGAACTTCTGCCAAAATACCGGCTTTTTCGCAAGAGCGTTTGAAACGACGTAAAGCTACGTCAAATGATTCGTTTTCACGTACTTTAATTACAGGCATAAGCCAATCACCTCAATGAGTTTAATTTAATTGCAATTTAAAAATTTTATCTATGCCAATAAAGATGGCAAATTCAACAAAGGTCGCAATTCTAATCTACTTTTAGGGCAAAAGTAAAGGAGAGAATGCGTAATTAGCCTTAATATTTACGGTTTCAACTGGTTAAAACCGAGTAAACAAGGTAAAATCGCGCCTTATTTTAGAAACAAAATTGAGAAAATCAATGAAAATCTTAGGAATTGAAACCTCGTGTGATGAAACGGGTGTGGCAATTTATGATGAAAAAAAAGGCTTGGTTGCCAACCAGCTTTATACTCAAATAGCATTGCACGCAGATTACGGTGGCGTTGTACCGGAGCTTGCTTCACGCGATCATATTCGCAAAACAGCACCGTTAATTCAGGCGGCACTGAAAGAAGCGAACCTTACCGCCAAAGATATTGACGGAGTGGCTTACACCAGTGGTCCCGGGCTTGTCGGTGCATTATTGGTCGGTTCAACCATTGCACGCGCGCTTGCTTATGCGTGGAATGTGCCGGCGATCGGTATTCACCATATGGAGGGGCATTTACTTGCCCCAATGCTTGCAGAAAATCGACCGCACTTTCCTTTTATTGCACTACTGGTATCCGGCGGACATACTCAATTGGTACGTGTAGATGCCGTGGGAAAATATGAAGTCATTGGTGAATCGATTGACGATGCCGCCGGTGAAGCCTTCGATAAAACGGCAAAGCTGCTTGGATTAGATTACCCCGGAGGGGCCGCCCTCTCCCGTCTTGCCGAAAAAGGTTCACCGAACCGTTTTACTTTTCCACGACCAATGACGGATAGACCGGGGCTTGATTTCAGTTTTTCGGGTTTAAAAACCTTTGCAGCCAACACCGTGAATCAAGCCATCAAAACAGAAGGCAAATTAACCGAACAAACCAAAGCCGATATTGCTTATGCTTTCCAAGATGCGGTAATCGACACCCTTGCAATCAAATGTAAACGCGCTTTAAAAGAAAGCGGTTATAAACGTCTAGTCATTGCCGGTGGAGTGAGTGCCAATAAAAAATTACGTGAAACCTTAGCTCAAATGATGAAAAATTTGGGTGGCGAAGTTTTTTATCCACCGCCACAATTTTGCACCGATAATGGCGCAATGATTGCTTACACAGGTTTTTTACGTTTAAAACAAGGTCAACATTCCGAATTAGCAATTGAAGTAAAACCACGTTGGCCAATGACAGAGCTCCCTACAATTTAAGTTAAGGAATAAAAATGAAAGATGCCAAATTTCAAGCAATGCGTGCCGCCGGTATCGCCTGCTTTATCGTATTAATCGTGATTGGTGTTTGGATTTTCAGCACCCCAAGCGATGAAATTGTCAATCTACTGACTTTAGCCGGACAACAGATCGGAGGCGGCACGACTTACGGGGCATTTTTGCTTTCCGCATTGCCTCCGATCACAGGATTTATCGCTTATCACGTTTGGAAATGGATCAATAAATAATGGCAAAGTTGTATTTTTATCATTCCACAATGAATGCGGGTAAATCCACAACCTTGCTGCAATCCTCTTATAACTATCGCGAACGCAATATGAACACGATGGTTTATACCGCTGCGATTGACGATCGTTTTGGTGTTGGAAAAGTTACCTCTCGTATTGGTATTTCTCAAGAAGCCAATTTATTCAACGCCGATACCAATTTATTTGATGAAATCAACCAACACTTACAACAAGAAAAGATCCATTGCATACTGGTGGACGAAGCTCAATTCCTAACCAAACGGCAAGTATATCAGCTGACTGATGTGGTTGATAAATTGAATATCCCCGTACTGTGCTACGGTTTACGTACCGATTTCCAAGCCGAACTCTTTGAAGGCAGTAAATATCTACTCGCCTGGGCGGATCAATTGGAAGAACTAAAAACCATTTGCTATTGTGGACGTAAAGCGAATTTTGTACTTCGCCTTAATGAAAAAGGTGAAGTTATTAAAGAAGGAGAACAAATCCAAATTGGCGGAAATGACTCCTATCTCTCCGTTTGCCGCTATCATTACAAAGAAAAGTGCGGTCTAATTTAACGCTATTTTTAATTCAAACACAACACACAACATAAGGACAATTTTATGCTAAAAAACAAAACCTTTGGGAGTGCCTTGATTATTGCCGGTACAACAATCGGTGCGGGTATGCTTGCAATGCCTTTAACTTCCGCAGGAATGGGATTCGGCTATACCGTACTATTACTTGTTGGACTTTGGATGCTGCTTGTTTATAGCGGTTTACTTTTTGTTGAAGTGTACCAAACGGCTGATCAACTTGATGACGGTGTTGCTACATTGGCGGAAAAATACTTCGGTGTGCCGGGACGGGTGCTTTCCACATTAAGCCTATTAATCTTACTTTATGCACTTTCCGCCGCCTATATTACAGGAGGAGGATCATTACTTTCAGGCTTACCGACCGCTTTCGGAATGGAAGCGATTTCTCTTAAAACAGCTATTATTGTCTTTACTGTCGTACTCGGTTCCTTTGTCGTTATCGGCACAAAAGGTGTGGACGGCATTACCCGCCTTTTATTTATCGGCAAATTAATCGCCTTTGCTTTCGTACTATTTATGATGCTGCCAAAAGTGGCAACGGACAACTTAATGGCATTGCCGCTGAATTATGCTTTTGTCATATCCGCCGCCCCTATTTTCTTCACTTCCTTTGGGTTCCACGTCATTATGGCAAGTGTGAATAGCTACTTAGGGGGAAGTGTTGAAAAATTCCGCCGTGCAATCTTAATCGGCACAGCAATTCCACTTGCCGCCTATTTAGTATGGCAACTGGCGACCCACGGCGTGTTAAGTCAAAGTGAATTTATTCGTATTTTACAAGCGGATCCGACATTAAACGGCTTAGTAAATGCCGTACGTGAAATCACAGGTTCTAACCTATTAGGTGAAATCGTACGCATTTTTTCTTCACTTGCCTTAATCACCTCATTTCTCGGCGTTATGTTAGGTGTATTTGAAGGATTAGGTGATTTATTTAAACGTTATCACCTACCGAATAATCGTCTTTCACTTACCGTTGCAGCATTTCTTCCGCCTTTAGTCTTTGCACTATTCTATCCGGAAGGTTTTATCACCGCATTAAGTTATGCCGGTTTGCTCTGCGCTTTCTATTGCTTAATCTTACCAATCGGTCTGGCATGGCGTACCCGTCAAACAAATCCTAATCTTCCTTACCGCGTTATCGGCGGAAATGCCACATTAGTCATAGCATTAATCGTCGGCATAGCGATTATGATCATCCCCTTCTTAATTCAAACAGGCTATTTACCGGCTGTTGCAGGCTAAAGTGCGGTTGATTTCAGAAGGTTTTTAGTATTAAAAAGGGAAACGCCTAATTGGGTTTCCCTTTATATTTGGCATAGTAGCCAAAATGGCTTGGAGGATTATAGTACAAGGTATTATGAATAAAAAATTGTCCGGGTTGCTATTTTGAGAATACCAAGAAGTATGGATTAAAAAATAGAGGATTGAAGTAAATTAGCCCTAAATTTATTTCAGGTTTAACCACGATTTTTCAATTTTATTGGGAACAATTTCATTAATATTTAGCTCATAACGTAATAAATATAATAAATTTTTGCTATTAGGATGCCAATGGGAAAAATTGACCTCATCATTGCTATATAATGCAATCATTGGTTTATTTAAACCTGAAGCAATATGAACGATTGAAGTATCAGGAGAAATAACTAAATTAGATAAACGAATAAGCTCAATATTATCAAAAATATTTTCTGTATTTTCTAATAAAAAAACATTATCAAGTGCTTTTATTGTTACATTTAGTTTTTCTGTAACTGCAGGATAAGAGAGTAATATTATTGGTAAATGGCTATTATGGCAAATATATTCTATCCAATTTAAAATATTTTCATCACTAAATTTTCTATTTTTTCCCGCACCGAAGAAATTTAATGCAATATAATCTTTAATATTATTACTTTGTAAAAAACGCTTAATTTTATTTTCAGCTTTTTTATTACAAGGGATATCATAAGAGTTATCCTGACAAGGTATATTAATTTTTTCTAATACTAAACGGTAAATAGTAGAAAAATGTATATATTCTTCATCAATATTATAATTAAATAATTTATATTGTTGTTTTTGATAGCCCACATAAATCTTTGCCTTAACTAAACGTAATAATAGGAGATCCCGATTTCTAATAGAAAGTGTAGGATCAATTACAACGTCATAGTTTTCTTGACGTAATTTTAATCCTTGTCGAATACAATCAACAATAGAACGTTTTTTGACAAGGTAGAGTTCATCTATGTAAGGGTTTTGCTCAAATAAATAAGAATTTTGCCTTGTACAAATAATACCAATCTGAATATTACTATTATACTTTTTTATTTCTCGGAAAATAAATGAACTCACAATATAATCCCCAATTTTTCCATCTTGTCTTAAAAAAAGTATTTTTTGGGGTTCAAGTGTGGTCAAATTTTGAGATATTTTTCTATCTAGGAAAAATTTTCCTAATTTAATTCTAATTTCTCTAAGTTTAGATTTAAAATTCATTGCAAATTAATCGTTATATCGGTTTTCAATTTTATCTATTTCTGATTCAACGCCACCAAACACACAGGTAGGCTCAATACCGTAAGCATTGATTCCTGTCATTTGTAATAACCCAGTTAAGAAGTCTGATGGCATTCTTATTGGATAAGCATATTTTAATAAATTTTTTAGCTCCATTATAAGTAATTAGATAAGCTGTTGTACGAATAATACTACGTTTAGAGTTTTTTGAGGGCGATCTATATTTTGCGAGACGATAGCGTTCAGGCAAATTTCTCATAAATGGATAAATTTTTGCTTTGCCGTGATCTAAAAATAAAATCTCTTTTTTCGTAGATATTTTTCCTTATGCAGCTAAAACAATCTCTTTAAAATACAGTGAAACTACCGCATCATCTTCAAAAATAATAACCTCTTGGAGCTGATTCTCTACAATATATTCATACAGTTTTATATGGCTCATTGCACAACCAATTTCTCCTAATGTTAATTGTTTTTTAGCATTAAATTTATTGGGATAAAAATCATAATCTATTTTTTCTAATTCTGATACAGGCAAATCCTTACCATAAACAGCATCAAAAAATTGAAAATCAAGTCCTAACCCTTTAACGTTTTGAGATAATTTCTCTACGAGATGAATTTTTAAGACTGATAACTATATGTCGAATTAAATCTTCACTAATATCTTCTTCGTATATACCTAGATCAATATCACAATCATGAGCAATAAAAGTACCGTCCCAATAGGCTCCAAGTAATGTCCCAAATTCAATCCAAACTTTAATATCCTCAGAATATGAACTTATAGCTTCCATAAACTGGTGTAATGCTATAGGTGCTAATTTATGAAATTCTTGTAGCTTTTCCTTGTATTCTTTCTCTCTAAATTTACTTCTTAATTCATGTCTTTTCTTCTTATTAAAGGATGAAATAAGCTAATAAAAAAATGAATGATCATACAAATTAAATTTCATCTAACTTTTACCTTGAAAACATAAAAAAAAAAGACTATCCAAAAGTTAATTGAATAGTCTCTCTTAAAATTATTTTGTACCCGGAATTTTGAAACGGCTGTTGAAGCGTTCAACACGACCGCCGGTATCTACAACACGTTGTTTACCGGTGTAGAACGGGTGGCAGTTACTGCACACATCAAGATTGATGTCTTTGCCTAAAGTTGAACGGGTTTTAATCACATTACCGCAAGAACAAGTTGCGGTGATTTCTTTATATTCGGGATGAATACCTTGTTTCATAGAAAACCTCAAAATGAAGCCACGCCGCTATAAGGACTTTCTCCTTACACCGCGTGAGTGAATAATACGCCATATTTGGCACCAAATAGGTCGCAGATTATACTGAAAAAACAAAGATAAACAAGCCCCATTTTCGTGTAAAATTACCGCTGTTTTTAACCGCACTTTTATTTATTCAGGAAAGTTATGTTAGCAAAATCCTCACCTCACGCACCTCTTGCCCACGCCGTACTGGAATGGTATGACAAATTCGGACGTAAACACCTACCTTGGCAACAAAATAAAACCCTTTATGGCGTGTGGCTTTCTGAAGTTATGTTACAACAAACTCAAGTCGCTACGGTGATACCTTATTTTGAGCGATTTATCAAAACATTCCCGGACATCACCACACTTGCCAATGCATCACAAGATGAAGTTTTACATTTGTGGACAGGTTTAGGCTACTATGCACGTGCGCGAAATTTGCACAAAGCGGCACAAAAAGTGAGAGATGAATTTAATGGAAATTTCCCAACAAGTTTTGAAGATGTTTGGGCATTACCGGGGGTTGGTCGTTCTACCGCCGGTGCTATTTTGTCTTCCGTATTAAATCAGCCGTATCCTATTTTAGACGGTAATGTAAAACGTGTATTAACGCGTTACTTTACGGTGGAAGGCTGGACGGGGGAGAAAAAAGTAGAAAATCATTTGTGGGCTTTAACGGAACAGGTTACCCCTACAGAACGTGTGGCGGATTTCAATCAAGCAATGATGGATATTGGTGCGATGGTTTGCACCCGCACCAAGCCCAAGTGCGAATTTTGTCCATTACAAATAAATTGTTTGGCATATAAAAATGGGAATTGGGCATTGTTTCCTACCAAAAAACCGAAAAAAACAATGCCGGAAAAAGAAACCTATTTTCTGATATTATCTCAACAAGGCAAAGTTTGGTTAGAACAACGTGAAAGTTCCGGTTTGTGGGGAGGATTATTTTGCTTCCCTCAGTTCAATTCAAAGGATGATTTACTGTCTTATTTAGCAGCAGAAAATATATCTCACTATCAGGAGTGGGCGAGTTTTCGTCATACATTCAGCCATTTCCACTTAGATATTCATCCTATTTATGCAGAGATTGATGGCTTATCAAAACAAGAACAAGCCAATTTAGATTGGCGTAAAGTGACGGAAAAAGCAAAAGAATACAAACCTAATCTATCAAGTGCGGTCAAATATTGGTATGATCCGGCAAATCCTGAGCAGATCGGGTTAGCTCAACCCGTGAAAAATTTATTAATACAATTTGTAAGGAATAATTATGGCAAGAATGATATTTTGTGAATTTCTAAAAAAAGAAGCGGAAGGCTTAGATTTTCAACTTTATCCGGGGGAATTGGGGAAACGAATTTTCGATTCAATCAGCAAACAAGCTTGGGGTGAATGGATAAAAAAACAAACGATGCTTGTGAATGAGAAAAAACTCAATATGATGAACGCAGAACATCGCAAATTACTTGAGCAAGAAATGGTGAATTTTTTGTTTGAAGGCAAAGATGTGCATATTGAAGGTTACGTTCCTCCGTCAAATTAATCGGCAGTAAAATAATGAAAAAGTATTTATTCTTGGCATTATTGCCATTTTTGTATGCTTGTAGCGACTCTCCGAATCGCAATCGTGGTATTAATTATGATGAAGTATTTGCAAAAGATACGCAGGGTTTGGATATTCTTACCGGACAGTTCTCCCATAATATTGACCGCATTTGGGGGGTGAACGAATTACTAGTGGCAAGCCGTAAAGATTATGTGAAATATACGGACTCTTTCTATACCCGCAGCCACGTGAGTTTCGATGAAGGTAACATTGTGATCGAAACTCAAAAAGATTTGAATCGCTTGCATAATGCGATTGTACATACTTTGCTAATGGGGTCGGATGCAAAAGGGATTGATTTATTCGCCTCCGGTGATGTGCCAATTAGCACACGCCCATTTCTTTTAGGGCAAGTGATTGATAATAACGGTCAACAAATTGCCAATCAATTTATTGCCGGTAATTTCGCCACTTATTTAATCCAAAATAAATTACAAACCCGCCGTTTACAAAACGGTAATATAGTGCAATTCGTTACAATCCCAATGATTGCAAACCACGTGGAAGTACGGGCTCAAAAATATATTCCGTTGGTGCGCAAAGCCGCCCGACGTTACGGCATCGATGAAAGTTTGATTTTAGGCATAATGCAAACCGAATCCAGCTTTAACCCTTATGCGATCAGCTATGCCAACGCAATTGGTTTAATGCAGGTTGTTCCGCATACTGCCGGTCGTGATATATTCGCAATGAAAGGAAAAAGCGGACAACCCTCAGCCCGCTATTTATATGATCCGGCGAATAATATTGATGCCGGCGTATCCTATTTATGGATCCTTCAAAATCAATATTTAAACGGCATAACCAACCCGACGTCTAAACGCTTTGCGATGATTTCCGCTTATAACAGCGGTGCCGGTGCGGTATTACGCGTATTTGACAACGATAAGGATGAGGCGATTTACAAAATCAATCAAATGTATCCGGAGCAGGTTTATCGTATTCTAACTACGGCACATCCGTCATCTCAAGCAAGGAACTACTTGCTAAAAGTAGATCAAGCACAGAAGAAATTCCGAGTAAGACGGTAATGTTAGAAAAATAAAAATCAAATCGGTATTGTCGGCTCCAGCACCATTAGCCAATGGTTGAAAGACTTTGAAAAGACGGTATAAACGGCTTACAGCCCAAGCCGAAAGAAAGATCGACAATGTCTCCGAAAAAACAAAATACGCCCAAATGCCTCCGCCCCCGAAAACCGAAGAAGACCGCTTACGACTACGGATTTTAGAACTTGAAGCGGAGGTTGCTTTCCTAAAAAAGTTGGACGAAGTGATACGGGAGGAAGAAGCTGAACGGCGGCAATTGTCCAAAGTCTAAGAGCCGCTTTTCCGCTTGATATCTTGCTTTCATTGACAAATTTGTCCCGAAGTGTGTTTTTCTATCATTAAAAGCCGAAGCAGGACAAAAATACAGCAATAAAAAAGGAAATCAGGCGAATTTTACCGCTACCCGACCGAACGAAAAATGGCTTACCGACATCACGGAAATCAAAGCCAAAGACGGCAGTAAGTGTTATGTTTCACCGATATTAGACTGTTTCAACTCAGAGATAATCAGCGTTGCTATTAGTCGAAGTCCGAATTGGAGACAAGTGGAGACAATGTTACGACAAGCGATTGAAAAGTTGCCGGAAAATGCCGAAGCGATATTGCATTCGGACCAAGGTTGGCAATATCAAATGCAGGCGTATCAACGGATGCTACAAGAAAGGGGAATTGTCTTGATAACGCCAAGATGGAGCGCTTTTTCGGTCGAATGAAAACCGAATGTATCTACGGTAAAGATTTTGACAATGCCGATGATATTGCTCAAGCCGTGAATGAGTATATTCGTAATTACAATGAGGAACGGATTCAATTAAAATTAAAGGGGTTGGGTCCGGTACAATATCGAACTCAAACCCTTTGCCAAGCTGTCTAACTTTTTGGGGGCAGATCAAAATGACCGCACTTTTATTCATCCATATACCCGAGACTGCGCAACGCACGTTCATCATCCGCCCAACCGGATTTTACTTTCACCCAAAGTTCAAGGTGAACTTTGTTATCAAACAAACGTTCCATATCCGCACGGGCTTCCATACCAATGGTTTTAATTTTTTGACCTTGTGCGCCAATCACCATTTTTTTCTGCCCTTCACGCTCGACAAGAATTAAACCGTTAATTTCATAAGTGCCGCGTTCGTTCACTTTGAATCGCTCGATTTCTACGGTAACGGAATAAGGCAATTCTTCACCGGTAAAACGCATTAGTTTCTCTCGAATGATTTCCGAAGCCATAAAACGTTGTGAACGATCCGTCACGTAATCTTCCGGGAAGTGGTGCGTACCTTCACGCAACGAAGCGCGCACGATTTTTTCAAGCTCGTGAACATTATTTCCACGTTGTGCCGAAATCGGCACGATATGCGCAAAGTTAAATTTACTGCTTAATTCAGTGATAAACGGCAATAAATCATCTTTATTTTTTATGTTATCCACTTTATTAATCGCCAATACAACGGGCGTTTTGGTATGACGAAGCTTATTTAATACCATTTCGTCATCCGCATTCCAATGGGTTCCGTCCACCACGAAAATGATAAGATCCACATCACCGATAGCACTGCTTGCGGCACGGTTCATTAAGCGGTTTATCGCCCGTTTTTCTTCAATATGAAGCCCCGGAGTATCGACATAAATTTCTTGATACGCCCCTTCGGTTTTGATCCCCACAATGCGATGGCGGGTAGTTTGAGCTTTACGTGAAGTAATGGAAATTTTTTGCCCTAGAATTTTATTTAAGAGCGTTGATTTACCCACATTCGGGCGGCCTACAATGGCAATGAAACCACAATAAGTTTTGTCGAATTGTTCGATCATTTGATGTCCAGTTCTTTTAAAATTTGTTCTGCCGCCGCCTGTTCCGCTTTGCGACGACTTGAGCCTTTACCCACAAAAGTGCGGTCAATTTTATCCTCACTTTTCACTTTGCATTCAACCGTAAAGGTTTGGCAATGCGCCTCTCCTTGAATATTTATCACTTCATAGCTCGGTAAAGGTAAACGTCTGCCTTGTAAATATTCTTGTAAACGGGTTTTCGCATCCTTTTGATTATCGCCCGGCTTAATTTCCGCCAATAGGGTTTGATACCAATTTCGGATCATTTGAGAAGCGATGGCTAAACCTTGATCGAGGGATATTGCGCCGATAATCGCTTCCACACAGTCCGCAAGAATGGATTCACGGCGAAAACCGCCGCTTTTCAATTCACCGGAACCGAGCGACATATATTCCCCCAGCTCAAATTCACGGGCAATGGATGCCAAGGTCGGTTCACGCACTAAAGTTGCCCGCATACGGCTTAGTTCCCCCTCATTACAACGGGGAAATTGATGGTACAACGCTTCCGCAATAGTAAAATTGAGAATAGAATCTCCCAGAAATTCCAAGCGTTCATTATGTTGACTGGCAGCACTACGATGTGTCAGTGCTAATTTTAAAAGCGAAATATTGTTAAATTGATAACCTATCTTTCGCTCTAATCTATCTAAAGGGCTCATCTTATTTAATTTCAGTTAAGAAACGTTCAAAACGAAAACCGGTCGGCCATTCGTTCGGTTCTTTTTCCAAGCTCATCCAAATATAAGTGGCTTTACCGACAATATTTTTTTCCGGTACAAATCCCCAGAAACGGCTGTCATCACTATGATCTCGATTATCACCCATCACAAAATACTGCCCTTCCGGTACAACCCATTCCCCAATCGGATTCCCCTCTTGCGGGAAAAATTCCGGACCGGCATAACGGCGATATGGTGTGATCAAAATATTGTGGCTAACATCGCCTTTCTCCGTCAATTCAAGTTGATCAGAAAACGCCGGATTAATTGGATTCTGCGTGTATTCAAATTCTTTCGTTTCACAGTCCGCTTCACAAGGTTTACCGTCTTTACCGTACACAATTTTCAATGTTTTTTGATCAATATCGAAAATAATGCGATCGCCACCTTGTCCGACAATGCGTTTAATATAATCAACCCCGGACATATTATCTTTTGAAGTTAATGCAAGATTTTCCGCATAAGCCGCTCGGGTTGCGCCTAATCCGGTACGAAGCAGTGCTTGTTCCGGTGCTTTAAATACAACCACATCACCGCGTTGCGGTTTTTCACCGGCGATAATCGTATTCTGGAAAATCGGATCTTTCACGCCATAAGCGTATTTATTTACGACAAGAAAATCACCTACACGCAAAGTGGATTCCATTGAACCGGAGGGAATTTGGAAAGGTTCAAACACGAAAGAACGAATCAAAAAAACCGCAGCCAGCACAGGGAACAGCGAAGATAAGAACTCCGAGCCTTCGGAAATCGGTTCGATTTTTGCTTTTTCTTCATCACTTAATGCCTGACCGGAACGCTGCTCTGCACGGGCAATCCGGCGATGGCGTTTCGGTGCCACGATAAATCGGTGATAACACCATAATACACCTGAAAGTGCGGTCAAAATCAGCAATAAGATACTGAAAGTATTCGGCAATTGAAGATAATCCAGCCCTTTCCAAATGCCAAAGCCTACAACCAGTAAAATAATAAAAAATAGATTTGACATAGTTTTCCTTATTTATCTTTGCCCACGTGCAAAATCGCTAAGAATGCCTCTTGCGGTACTTCCACATTCCCCAGAGACTTCATTCGCTTTTTCCCTTCTTTTTGTTTCTGTAAGAGTTTTTTCTTACGGCTTACATCACCACCATAACATTTTGCCAACACGTTTTTACGTAATTGTTTTACGGTGGAGCGGGCGATAATGTGATTACCAATCGCAGCTTGAATCGCAATATCAAATTGCTGACGTGGGATCAGTTCACGCATTTTTTCCACGAGTTCGCGACCACGATATTGCGCATTATCTTTGTGAACAATTAACGCCAATGCATCGACACGCTCGCCATTAATCATAATATCAACACGAACCATATCCGCCGCTTGGAAACGTTTGAACCCGTAATCCAAAGAAGCATAACCGCGCGAGGTGGATTTTAAACGATCGAAGAAATCCAATACCACTTCTCCCATCGGGATTTCATAGGTCAGCGCAATTTGGTTGCCGTGATACACCATATTGGTTTGGACGCCACGCTTTTCGACACAGAGCGTAATCACATTCCCCAAATATTCTTGCGGCACTAGCATATTACATTCGGCAATCGGCTCACGGATTTCGGAAATATTATTGAGCGGCGGTAATTTCGCCGGGCTATCCACATAAACCATTTCCCCGTTCGTCATTTCCACTTCGTAAATTACCGTTGGTGCGGTGGTGATGAGATCCAAATCATATTCACGCTCTAAACGTTCTTGAATGATCTCCATATGAAGAAGCCCCAGGAAACCACAGCGGAAACCAAAACCAAGTGCGGTCGAATTTTCCGGTTCATAAAATAATGAGGCATCATTCAAACTTAATTTACCAAGCGCATCACGGAAGGCTTCATAATCGTCCGAGCTGACCGGAAATAACCCGGCATAGACTTGCGGTTTTACTTTTTTAAAGCCCGGTAATACTGAACTTGCAGGGTTATGTTGATGCGTTAAAGTATCCCCCACCGGCGCACCGAGAATGTCTTTAATCGCACAAACCACCCAGCCGACTTCACCGGTATTTAATACGCTCGTATCCACTTGCTTCGGCGTAAAAATACCCAAACGATCGACATTATAAGCCTGCCCTGTGGACATTACCTTAATTTTATCGCCTTTACGTAACACACCGTTTTTAATACGCACCAAGGACACGACACCAAGATAATTATCAAACCACGAATCAATAATCAGTGCTTGTAACGGCGCATCCGGTTCACCTTCCGGCGCAGGAATTTTCGCGACGATTTCTTCCAATACATCATCAATGCCAACACCGGTTTTCGCCGAGCAACGTACCGCTTCCATCGCATCAATACCGACAATATCTTCGATTTCTTCCGCCACGCGTTCAGGATCGGCGGCAGGTAAATCAATTTTATTTAAAATCGGCACGACTTCTAAATCCATCTCAATAGCGGTATAACAATTTGCCAATGTTTGCGCTTCCACACCCTGCCCGGCATCCACCACTAACAATGCACCTTCGCAAGCGGCAAGGGAACGCGAGACTTCATAGGAAAAATCCACGTGTCCCGGGGTGTCGATAAAGTTTAATTGATAGGTTTCGCCATCTTTTGCTTTGTAATTTAAGGTTACGCTTTGCGCTTTAATGGTAATGCCACGCTCACGCTCAAGATCCATTGAATCCAGTACTTGCGCTTCCATTTCGCGATCCGAAAGTCCCCCGCAGGTTTGAATCAAACGATCCGAAAGGGTCGATTTACCGTGGTCAATATGAGCAATAATAGAAAAGTTACGAATATTCTTCATAAAAGCTGGTTTTTCTCAAAAAAATCAATAAATTTAACTGGCGGATTGTACCTGAAAAGCGAAGGAATCGCTAGGGAAGAAAGCCAAAGTGCGGTCAGAAAAACTCTTGTTTTGATCACAATAAATCTTTTTAGGGATTATTTTTCTTCACCTCAGAAAAACAAAACCCCGACAAAATCGGGGTTTGATAAATTCAATCTGAAATTATAAGCTTTCAGTGAAAGTACGGGTAATCACGTCACGTTGTTGTTCCGGTGTTAATGAGTTAAAACGCACTGCATAGCCTGAAACACGAATAGTTAATTGTGGGTATTTATCCGGATTATTTACCGCATCTTCTAATGTTTCACGGCGTAATACGTTCACATTTAAGTGTTGACCACCTTCAACTTTTACAGTCGGCGCAACATTCACCGGTAATTCACGGTATTCGATTTGACCTAATTCACTCACCGCAACCACTTGATCTTCAGCAAATTCACCTTTCGCACATAAGCAACGGGCTTCATTTGTGTCGCTATCTAATAACCAGAATGAGTTAAGCAAGTTATCATTCGCTGCTTGAGTAATTTGAATACCTTTAATCATAATAGCCTCCTAATTGGCATAAGTATAATCATAAAAACTGTGCAAATTTTATCAAAAAATTTTAAGACTTCAAATTCTTTTGATGAAAAACAAATTAGTTTTTTGCAACTATTTTTACAACTTTGATCCAAATTAAATTATTTACGGAAAACAACCGAGCCAAAAACACAAAATTAACAATACAGAAACATAATACCAACAATTAACATCGTTCAATAACCTCTGATTTCGTTTATAATGACTTCACTACATTTTAATAGGATCTGATTATGAAAACATGGACTGATGTCATTGGAAAAGAAAAAACGCAACCTTATTTCCAGCATACCTTACAACAAGTTCATCTGGCTCGTCAAAACGGAAAAACCATTTACCCCCCTCAAAAAGACGTATTTAACGCTTTCAAATATACTGAATTTGAGGAAGTCAAAGTCGTCATTTTAGGACAAGATCCTTATCATGGCCCAAACCAAGCACATGGTCTTGCCTTTTCCGTTAAACCTGAAGTAGCTATCCCACCTTCTTTACTCAATATGTACAAAGAATTAAGCCAAGATATTCCCGGCTTTCAAATCCCCGATAACGGCTATTTGGTGAAATGGGCGAAGCAAGGTGTCCTGCTGCTAAACACAGTTTTAACCGTTGAACGAGGACTTGCTCATTCTCACGCCGATTTAGGCTGGGAAACTTTTACGGATCGTGTGATTGCCGCCCTGAATGAACACCGTGAAAACTTGGTATTTTTGCTTTGGGGCAGCCACGCACAGAAAAAAGGGCAAATTATAGATCGCAATCGCCATCTCGTCCTCACCGCCCCTCACCCCTCCCCTCTATCTGCACATCGTGGTTTTTTCGGATGTCATCACTTTTCTAAAACTAATCAATATTTGCAACAAAACGGATTAGGGGAAATTGATTGGCAGGTTTAGATGAATAAAAAAGGGGGATTATTCCCCCTGATTGACTAATTTTTCCAACCTTTTCTGTTCTCTACGTTTTTGAAAAAAACAACTCAATTTTTGACCGCACTCTTGTGCTAATACACCGCCGGTAATTTCCAATGTATGATTCATTTTATAATCGCCAAAAAAATGAAAGCGTGAGCCGACCGCACCCGTTTTATAATCGGATGCGCCGAATACAAGGCGCTTAATACGGCTGTGCAAAATCGCTCCGGCGCACATTGTGCAAGGTTCGAGTGTTACATAAAGTGTGGTGTTGAGTAGCCGATAGTTTTGGATATGCAGTGCGCCATTGCGTAATGCCACAATTTCGGCGTGTGCGGTGGGATCATGATGAGTGATAGATAAATTCCAGCCTTCAGCAAGAATGTTGCCTTCATCATCTACCAAAACCGCACCCACGGGAATTTCGCCCAAGGCTTCTGCTTTATCGGCAAGTGCAAGGGCGTGGCGCATAAATTTCTCGTCTAAATTTGACCGCACTTTTGCCAGCCTTAAACAGAGAAAGGATATTTAATCGGATCGTGAGATTGATAACCGACCACGTTGAAATCGTCCATCGTGACCCAAGTTTCTAAATCTTCCAAGGTTTTAATATCCGGATTAATTTCAAGTGTTGGTAATGGGAGCGGCTCACGTTTTAATTGCACATCTCGCATTAATTCAAGCTGATCTTCATAAATATGTGCATTGATAATTTTGTGAAAGGCTTTACCGGCTTTCTTTCCGGTAATTTGCGCCATTAATGCTAAAAATGTAAAAACTTGGATTTGATTGAAATTCAAGCCTAACGGCACATCGCACGAGCGTTGATAACTGGTGAGATAAAGCGTATCCCCCACAAGAGAAAAAGTATGAGTATGCATACAAGGTCGCAAACAACCCAGATCGATTTCACCCGGATTAAAAAATGTCATTATTTCACCGCGATCATCAATCCCCTTCGTGAGGTTATTAACAATTTTTCTTAGTTGGTCCACGGTTTCGCCGTTCGGTTTGCGCCAAGCCCGCCCTTGCACGCCATAAACCCGCCCCATATCATCAATGCCTTTACGGTGCGGATTAGCCAGCCAAGCGGCATTTTCGTTTGCATTCGCATCCCAAGTTTTTGTCCCCAATTTGCGGAAATCTGCTGCGTTATCATAACCGCGAATATAGCCTAAAAATTCGGCAATCGCGGCTTTCCAATAGCTTTTGCGGGTTGTAATAAGCGGAAATTGATTATTCGCCACATCATATTCTAAATCGGCATTAATGACGGTTAAACAACGTTTGCCGGTGCGCTCATTCGCAATCCACTCACCTTCATCAACAATGCGACGGCAAAGATCAAGATATTGTTTCATAGAAAATTCCTTAGGATTTTGTAAGTGAACCTTTACGTGAATAAGCCCACAACATAATAAATATACCGCCGATAATCATTGGTAAACATAACGCCTGACCACGAGTCATTATGCCTAAGAAGGATTCCACTTCCGGCTCACGCACGTATTCCACCATAAAGCGGAAGACACCATAACCGATTAAAAATAAACCGGCAACCGAGCCCATCGGACGAGGTTTTTTAATGAAAAGATTAAGCATTACAAACAGCACCACGCCTTCTAAAAAAGCTTCATAAAGTTGTGAGGGGTGGCGTGGCAATAATTGAGGATCCGTTGGGAAAATCATCGCCCAAGGCAGATCTGTTTCTCTGCCCCAAAGTTCAAGATTAATAAAATTACCAATACGCCCTAAACCCAATCCGAAAGGAATAAGCGGTGCCATAAAATCAGCGGTTTGCCAGAAATGGCGTTTTTGCGAATAAGATGTCCACATCATTGCTACAATCACACCGAGCAATCCGCCATGAAATGACATTCCTCCTTCCCATACGCGGAATAAATAGAGAGGATCTTGCAAGAAATGTTGGAAATTATAAAAAAATACATCGCCAATGCGGCCGCCTAAAAATACCCCCATAAAACTATTGAAAAGCAAGGTATCCACCTGTTCAACCGTCCATCCACTGTTTGAGCGGCGCGCTCGACGTACCGCCAACCAACGGGCGAACACGAAACCGAGCAAATACATTAAGCCGTACCAACGCAAACCGATATTGCTATCACCAATGGTAAAAATGGTCGGATCAAAATGGGGAAGTATTAAGTATTGATTCATAATTTTCCTTATTTCAGAAATCTAGTCGCGATCGCCATAAATAACGCGAGGCTTTTTTAAAGTTGGCACAGATCATTAGGCCTTGCCATTATGCCGAATTGAGAGAAAATAACGTAACAAAGTCCGCACTACCGCCCTCCTTTTTTTCGGTGCTTTAACGGTTTTGAATGTGTTGACTTAGACGAAGATGAAAATTTTGATGCGCGCTCAGGTTGAGGTTCCGAGGGGCTTTCCTTCTCGTTAGAAAATAGAAAATAAGCAAACTCTTTCATCGCACGGCGATACACTTCTTTTTTGAAAGACACTACTTGGCGCACAGGATACCAAAAGCTCACCCAACGCCAACCGTCAAATTCCGGTGATTTCGTTGTTTTCATATTGATGTTTTTTTCATCGGAAACCAACTGTAATAAAAACCATCGTTGCTTTTGCCCAATGCACATCGGCTTGCTGTCATATCGCAATAAACGCTTTGGTAACTTATAACGTAGCCAATGCTTTGATACATATAAAACACGCACATCTTTCGGCTGCAGTCCCACTTCTTCATATAATTCGCGATACATTGCTTGCTCGGCATTTTCGTTATCATTAATACCGCCTTGCGGGAACTGCCAAGAATTTTGCCCGCAGCGTTTCGCCCAAAGTACCTGCCCCCTGCGATTACAGATTACAATACCTACATTCGGACGGTAGCCATCAAAATCGATCACGCGCGTTATACCTTAAATTTTTTACACAAAAATAATCTGCGAATTGTTTCATAAATTAGCCTTTTTATCAACCAAGGGGCAAAAACTGCGGTGCTTATTGAAGGGATTTTTATATTGTGGATAACATTGTGGTTAATCCAAGCATTTTCTGCAACGAAATTGTGTAAAAGATCAAAAAGATCCTTTTTCTTCCTTGCTTCATTTCATTTGTTGGTTTTTTGTAAAAAAGATCCTTTCAAAAAACAAACCGCACTTTCTTTAGACAAAGTGCGGTTGAAAAATCTTCTATTTTTTCAAAGAAAGAATAAGTGTTGAGGGATCTCATCGATCTTACAAGTTATTCAATATTTCTGTGGATAAAATTGTGACTGAGAAAATCAATATGCGGGTATAACTTTTGCAAACGACAAAGATGAACTTTCACAAATCAATTTATCCATTATAATTCAATTAGTTAAAGCAGATCACTTAAAGATTTATCGATGTGAATAACGACACAAAATTTACTGTTTGTTTTTTACACAACAAAATCAACGCCGTTTAAATAACGTTCCCAATCAAAATATTGACCGGGATCGATCTTACGTCCCGGTGAAATATTCGCATGTCCGACAATACGATCTCGGGTAATCTTCGGATAAGCTTTCATAATCAGTGTTGTAAGCTGTTGTAACGCCTGATATTGCGCTTCGGTAAAAGGCTGTTCATTGCTTCCCTCAAGCTCAATACCAATGGAAAAATCATTACATTTTTCCCGCCCTTGAAAACTTGATAATCCGGCATGCCATGCCCGATAATTAAAATTCACATACTGAGTAATCACACCGTTACGATCAATTAAACAATGTGCCGACACCCGAATTTGATAGATTTCTTCAAAGTAAGGGTGAATGCTCGGATCTAATTTACCTTGGAAGAAATCATCAATATAGCCACCGCCAAATTGCTCCGGCGGCAAACTAATATAATGAATAACCAATAAAGAAATATCTTGAGGATCAGGGCGTTCATCAAAATACGGAGAGGAAATACGACGACAATTTTTCACCAGTCCCTGCTCAATATCATTCTGTTTTTTCATCATTTCTCCTTATTTTTACGATCCTGATCGCAAAAAAAGTGCGGTTGGTTTTACAAATGTTTTCTCTCTTTCCACAATGATACCAATTTAAAATTTAACAAAAAGGGAAAATCAATGAAACTCACCTCTCAACGCACATTGAAAAAAGGATTTACGCTAATTGAATTAATGATTGTGATCGCCATCATCGCGATTCTCGCGACAATTGCGATTCCCTCTTACCAGAATTATACAAAAAAGGCGGCGATGTCTGAACTGTTACAAGCCGCAGCCCCTTTTAAATCCGACGTAGAACTCTGCATTTACGGCACGGGAACAACCGCAAATTGTAGTGGCGGCTCAAACGGTATTGCTGCCGATATTACCTCAGCAAAAGGCTATGTGAAAAGTATTAGCACTAACGCCGGTGTAATTACCGTTGTTGGCAACGGCACGTTAGACGGAGTGCAATATACCTTAACCGCAACCGGTGATAATGCTAGAGGAGTAAGCTGGTCTGCAACCTGTAACGGTGATGCTTCCTTATTTCCGGCAGGGTTCTGTACAAGATGACGGATTACGAATTACACGCCACTGCGCAAAACGGCGAGGTCTTTACGATCTCGCCGGAGTTATGGGAACGTAATCGGCAGCAACAATCCCTTTTCTTACGCTATTTCGCTCTCCCCTTAAAAGAAGAAAAAAATCGTTTATGGCTTGCCGTTGACTCTTTTTCCAACCTTTCCGCTTGTGAAACCATTGCTTTTATCAGTGGGAAATTGGTTGAACCGGTTTTATTAGACAGCCCGCAACTCAAAGCCCTTTTACAGCGGCTTGCGCCGCAAGCAATGCAATTGGAAGAACAAGTGAGTTTTTATCATCAAGAACAGGAACAAGAAAAAAATGATGACGAGCCTGTTATTCAACTCCTGAACCAAATTTTTGAATCGGCAATGCAAAAGAATGCCTCCGACATTCATTTAGAAACATTAGAACATTATTTTCAAGTACGATTTCGAATTGATGGCGTTTTGCAACCTCAGCCCCCAATTAGTAAGAACTTGGCGAATCGTATCATTTCACGTTTAAAACTTCTTGCCAAACTCGACATTAGTGAAACACGTTTGCCGCAAGACGGGCGTTTTCAATTTAAAACAACTTTTTCCGATGTACTTGATTTTCGCCTCTCCACATTACCCGCTCATTGGGGTGAAAAAATCGTACTTCGTGCGCAACAAAATAAACCGGTGGAACTGAGTTTTGCCGAACTGGGAATGACGGAATTTCAACAACGTACCTTTCAGCACGCACTAAGCCAACCACAAGGATTGATTTTGGTAACAGGCCCAACGGGGTGTGGAAAAAGTATTTCGCTTTATACCGCACTTCAATGGTTGAATTCCCCTGATAAACACATTATGACCGCAGAAGATCCCATTGAAATTGAACTGGACGGCATTATTCAAAGCCAAATCAACCCGCCGATCGGGCTGGATTTTAGTCGTTTATTACGTGCTTTTTTACGACAAGATCCCGACATTATTATGCTGGGTGAAATTCGCGATGAAGAGAGTGCAACCATGGCATTACGTGCCGCCCAAACCGGACATTTGGTGCTTTCGACATTGCATACCAACGATGCGATTTCCGCCATTTCACGGCTTCAACAACTAGGCATTAAACAACACGAAATCGAAAGCAGCTTGCTTTTAATCATTGCACAACGTTTGTTACGTAAACGCTGCCAAAAGTGCGGTCAATTTAACGAAAGTTCTTGTGATTGCCATCAAGGTTATCGAGGACGCATTGGGGTTTATCAATTCTTACATTGGCAACAAAACGGCTATCAAACGGATTTTGCTGATCTCCGCCAAAGCGGATTAGAAAAAGTGAAGTTGGGCATCACCGATGAAGCTGAACTTCATCGTGTTTTAGGTAGAGCATAATATGACAAAAAAATGCTTTCATTACCAAGCACAAAACGCCCTAAAACAAATACAAAAAGGCGTGATTATTGCCGATTCTCATCAACAAGCCCAATTCCAATTAATGAATCGGGGGCTTACCAATATCAAATTGCAACAAAATTGGCAGCTCAATACCCACCCGAAAAATACCGAAATCAGTACATTATTAAACCAACTTTCGACTTTGCTACAAGCGGCGATTCCACTCAAAAATAGTTTACAAATTTTACAACAAAATTGTACTCAAATTGCCCTAAATACTTGGCTGGAACAACTTTTGCGAACAATTGAATCCGGCTATTCTTTTTCTCAAAGTATCGAACAACAGGGGAAATACCTTACACAACAAGAAATCCAACTAATTCAAGTGGGTGAGATGACAGGTAAATTAGCTGTTGTTTGTAACAAAATTGCAGCACACCGCCGCCAATCTTTAGCACTACAACGTAAATTGCAGAAAATTATGCTTTATCCCTCAATGGTATTGGGTATTTCTCTCTTGCTCACTACTGCCCTACTGCTTTTTATCGTGCCACAATTTGCCGAAATGTATCGGAATAACAATGCGGATTTGCCCGTATTAACGAATGCATTACTCGCAATATCTACTTTTCTTAAAAACGATATAAGAAAATTAGCCTTAATACTTCTCATATTTTGGTTGCTTTATTATTTCAAATTTAAACATTCTCCCCGCTTTCAACAACAAAAAGCACGAATGATTAGGGCTATGCCTATTTTCGGCAATATCCAACAACTTTCCCGTTTAGTGAATTTCAGCCAAAGTCTATACATTATGTTGCAAGCGGGAATCCCTCTCAACCAAGCCTTAAATAGTTTTTTACCGCATACACAAAGTTGGCAAACGAAAAAAAACATTGTGAGTGATCACATTCTCGATACTGAAGTGCGCTCAATTTTACAATGGGTTTCACAGGGTTACTCATTTTCAGATAGCGTAAGCAGTAATTTATTTCCGATGGAAGCACAGCAAATGCTACAAATTGGCGAAAAAAGCGGAAAACTTGCTCTGATATTGCAACATATTGCAGAAAACTATCAAGAAAAGCTTAATCATCAAATTGATCTCTTATCGCAAATGCTGGAACCATTGATGATGCTTATCATCGGCAGCCTAATCGGCATTATTATGATGGGTATGTATTTACCGATTTTTAATATGGGCTCGGTGGTGCAATGATCCTATTTGCTTCCTTTTTTCTGGGTGGAGTTTTCGGTGTAGCCTTATGGCTTTACATTTCCGGCTTTATCACAAGATTACAAGGCGATATCTACAATAATTACATCGAACTATTTCCTCAAAATCGTCCACAATTTCAACCGCACTTTGCGGCAATTCAACAAAAAAAGAGCGGTCATATTTTAGGTTATTTTCTTATCACAGGATTAATATTCGCCTTAATAACCGCAATAACAAAAAATCCTCTTTTCGCTTTATGGCTTGGTTGCACCATTATTCTATTGTGGACGATTGCCTACCTTGATTGGCAATATCAACTCATTTCCCCCACACCTTGTTTATGGTTACTTGCCCTTGGCTTATTCGGTACAACACAATCTTTATCACCTTTAACCCTAGTGCAAAGCCTACAAAGTGCGGTCATTTCTTTCTTTGTTTTTTATGGCATTTATCAACTCGCTAAATGGTATTATCAAAAAGAAGCCCTTGGACAAGGGGATTATTGGTTAGCCCTTGGCATAGGCAGTTACCTACCGGCGGAACGTCTCCCCCTCTTTCTTTTAATTGCCTGCTTATTAGGCATTTTATTTGCAATTCTTTTCAAAAGAAAAGATCGTTTTTTACCCTTTGCACCTTTTTTGAGTGTCTCGATTCTTGTAGTATTGACCATCAATTATCACCAATAACAATGCGCTATAAGAAATGATGACCTATATCGTAGGGCTTACCGGCGGAATCGGAAGCGGAAAAACAACCATCACAAATTTATTTATGGAACTTGGCGTACCTTGCGTTGATGCGGATATTATCGCGCGAGATATTGTAAAAAAAGGCTCGCCATTGCTTACCAAAATTGTTAAAGATTTCGGTAAAGATATTTTATTAGAAAACGGTGAACTCAACCGCCCGGCACTACGCAGGCTTGTATTTTCCAACGAGACGGAAAAAAATCGACTCAATCATTTATTACATCCGGCAATTCGTAAAGAAATGATCGCTCAACTTTCCTCACAAACCGCCCCTTACACGTTATTTGCCGTTCCACTTTTAATTGAGAATAAATTAACCGCACTTTGTAACCGAGTATTGGTGATTGATGTAACACCACAAACCCAACTTGCCCGCGCAATGAAACGCGACAACAACAGCCTTGAACAAATTCAACGAATTATAGATGCGCAAGTAAGTAGAACCGAACGGCTAAAATGGGCGGATGACGTAATTAATAACGACAAAGATCTGGCTGAAAATCTACCTTACCTAAAACAAAAAGTGCTAGAATTACACCGTTTCTATTTACAACAAGCGGAAGTAAAAAATGTCTGAAGAAATCATTGAAGTGCCTTGCCCGATATGTCAAAAATCGGTTCCTTGGACAAACGAAAGCCACTTTCGACCTTTTTGCAGCAAACGTTGCCAGCTCATTGATTTGGGCGAATGGGCTGCGGAAGAAAAAACGATCTCAAGTGATACGGCTGATTTTGCAATGTCTCCTAACTTAAGCGATGAATGGAGTATAAAATGAACATTCAACACCGAGAACTTGACGGACGAGGCGAATTTTTTATTTTAAGCGAACAAGGTGAGAGACTCGCCGAACTCATCTACTTCTATGAAACAAGCAACCGTATTAATGCCAATCACACCTTCGTTTCCAATCGACTCCGCGGTCAAGGTATCGCCGATAAACTTTATCAAGCATTAATCACTTTCCTCGCAGAAAACCAATTAGAACTGCATCCGACGTGTAGTTATATTGAACGAAAATGGGAACGGGATAATCAGAAACGCCGCATTACGTAGCCATTGCAGATTGCATTATTTTTGAACAAGCGGAGCAATCTTGTGCATTTATTTCACTACAAACACACCGGAATTGTGTCAATACATTATTTATGTGCTTAACAACAATAAGATAAAAAGAGAACCCTATGTTATCACATAGGGCTCAGACCCGCTGACCGCACGGTAAAAGTGCGGTCACAAAATCTTTAGATTTTAAACGTTGGCTTGCCAACACTGCCGTAAGGCATAACAATCGCTCAAAGCGATTGTGTATAATTTTAATATTAAAGTTTAAATCGCCCAGCCGCCGGCATAAAATACCACCAATACGACTGCAATGATGATTGTCCCTATATTCAAACGTTTGAAATCACCACTGACGAGACGACCAATCACTAAGGCGGCAAAACCCAGCATAATACCGGTAACGATATTTGCGGTAAGTACGATGAATACCGCACAAATTAAACCGCTCATTGCGCCGACAAAATCATCAAAGTCTAGTTTGCTCACATTACTTAACATTAACAAGCCCACGTACATTAATGCCGGTGCGGTTGCATAGCCGGGGACTAAGAAAGCTAAAGGTTGGAAGAAAAGCATTAACAGGAATAACACGCCGACCACAATGGCGGTGATACCTGTTTTTCCGCCTGCGGCTGTGCCGGCGGCGGATTCAATATAGACGGCAGCCGGTGCAGTGCCGAACAAACCCGAAAATAAGCTACTGACGGAATCCGATGTCAGGGCTTTACCGCCATTGATGATTTGCCCTTCTTTGTCTAACAGGCTTGCTTGCCCTGCTACGGCACGAATCGTACCTGTGGCATCAAATACGGCGGTCATCACTAAGGCGAACACAACAGGTAAAATCGCAGGTTGTAATGCGCCTTGTAAATCCAACTGTAAGAAGAGGGAATTTTCACCGAAAGTCGGCATTTTAAAGACTTCTCCACCAAATTTTACGTTGGGATCAAAAATCAACCCAATCAGTGTGATTGCAATAATCACCCATAAAATCCCGCCTTTCACCTGCATTTTTTCTAAACCCACAATGAATGCCAAACCGATTAAGGACATCATAACAGGGAAAGAAGTAAATTCACCGAGTTTTACCGGAAGACCGCTTTGATTGCCAATCACCAAGCCTACGCCATTGGCTGCAATCAAAAGTAAGAATAAACCGATACCGATTCCCGCACCGTGCGCAATGCTGGAAGGTAGGTTTCGCAAAATCCATGCACGAATCCCCGTTGCTGAAATCAAGGTGAACACCACCCCCATTAAGAACACCGCACCGAGTGCCACAGGAACGGATACGCCTTGTCCGATTACCAAACTAAATGCCGTAAAGGCGGTGAGCGAAATAGCACAACCGATCGCCATTGGTGCATTCGCCCATAAACCGATTAAAATCGAGCCGAATCCTGCCACCAAACAAGTGGCGATAAAAACGGATTCAGCAGGAAAACCTGCCGCGCCAAGCATATTCGGTACGACAATCACGGAATACACCATCGCTAAGAAAGTGGTTAATCCTGCGATGATTTCCTGACGAACCGTTGAGCCCCGTTTTTGTAGTTCAAAGGTTTTTTCTAAATTAGACATAAACGCCTCTAAAAATAAGCCAAAATAAAAAGACCCGCTATTTTACAAGAACCCTACAAGATGTAAAACGTTTGCGTGGACAAAAGTGCGGTTATTTTTTCATTGTTGGCGAATCAGATTTAATTCACCATTAAAATTTAAAGCGACAAAATCATCTAAAAACTGCTATACTTTCGCCGTTTTTAACTCAATCAAATTAAAGGAAAAACAATGGCTGATTTTAATCAAATTTTAACGCCCGGTGATGTTGATGCCGGTATTATCAACGTTGTAAATGAGATCCCTGAAGGTAGTTGCCACAAAATCGAATGGAACCGTAAAGTTGCCGCATTCCAATTAGACCGTGTTGAGCCGGCAATTTTTGCAAAACCGACCAACTATGGTTTCATTCCGCAAACATTAGATGAAGACGGCGATGAATTGGATGTGTTATTGCTAACCCGTCAGCCCCTTGCAACCGGTGTATTCCTTGAAGCAAAAGTCATCGGTGTGATGAAGTTTGTAGATGACGGTGAAGTGGACGATAAAATCCTATGTGTACCGGCAGACGATCGCGACACAGGCAATGCTTACAATAGCCTTGCGGATGTTCCGGCGCAATTAATCAAACAAATCGAATTTCACTTTAACAACTATAAAGCATTGAAAAAACCGGGTTCTACCAAAGTCACTCACTGGGGCGATGCGGAAGAAGCGAAAGAAGTGATTCGCGAATCAATCAAACGTTGGAACGAACGTTAACTTTTAGAATGAGTACAAAAGACATCAAATTTCAAATTGATGTCTTTTTTCATATTTGGAAGTTTAAAAGAGATATTTCTGGTAGAGGCGGCCCCAACATTTAAGTAACAACCAATGCCGCAAAGTGCGGTCAAAAATCAATAAATTTTTCGAGTAATGAAATAGTGCTATAATCTTCTGCGGTAAAAATAAATAAGGAGTGCAATATGACAATTTTAGTCACCGGTGGTGCCGGCTATATCGGTTCGCATACCGTTGTAGAATTATTAAATGCAGGAAAAGAAGTGGTAGTATTGGATAATCTTTGCAATTCATCACCAAAATCTCTTGAGCGAGTGGCAACAATCACCGGTAAAAGCGCAAAATTTTATGAAGGTGATGTACTGGATCGCGAATTGTTACAAAAAATCTTTGCGGAAAATAAAATTCAATCGGTGATTCACTTTGCAGGTTTGAAGGCGGTGGGCGAAAGCGTACAAAAACCGACTGAATATTATATGAATAATGTTGCCGGTACTCTTGTATTAATCCAAGAAATGAAAAAAGCGGGTGTGTGGAATTTTGTGTTTAGCTCCTCTGCAACCGTATATGGTGATCCTAAAATCATTCCAATCACCGAAAATTGCGAAGTCGGCGGTACAACCAATCCTTACGGCACATCAAAATATATGGTGGAACAGCTCCTGCGTGATGTCATAAAAGCAGAACCGCAATTTAGCGTAACGATTTTACGTTATTTTAATCCTGTGGGCGCACATTCAAGCGGTTTGATCGGTGAAGATCCGAACGGTATTCCTAACAATTTACTCCCTTATATCAGTCAAGTAGCGATTGGTAAACTTGCACAACTTTCCGTATTCGGTAGCGATTATGATACCCATGATGGTACGGGGGTTCGCGATTATATTCACGTTGTCGATTTAGCGATCGGTCATTTAAAAGCCCTCCAACGTCATGAAAATGATACGGGACTACACGTTTATAATCTTGGTACAGGCCACGGTTATTCCGTGTTGGATATGGTAAAAGCCTTTGAAAAAGCCAATAATATCCAAATTCCTTATAAGCTTGTCGAGCGTCGCCCTGGTGATATCGCCACTTGCTATTCAGATCCAAGTCTTGCCGCCAAAGAATTAGGCTGGACAGCAGAACGTGGGCTTGAGCAAATGATGCAAGATACGTGGAATTGGCAAAAAAATAATCCTAAGGGATATCGCGATTGATTTTATAAATAGATGGCGGAATTAAGTCTACCATCAATATTCACATTACTATCGGCGGATTAAAATCCGCCCTATATCTATGCCAAATTCGCTTTCTTCTCAAATTTTTACACGCAAAATGCTAATTTGCGTCTTTACCGGTTTTAGCTCCGGCTTACCTTTGTTTGTATTACTGCAAATGTTACCGGTATGGCTAACGGATAAACAGCTTTCCGTTGAGTTAATTGGTGCGGTAACAGGCGTAATGCTTCCTTATGGTTTAAAATTCCTATGGGCGCCGTTGTTGGATCGTTATTTCCCCGCTTTTTTAGGTCGCCGCCGCAGCTGGCTGCTTATTTCGCAAATTGCATTACTGATTCTGCTTTATATTATTAGCCTTTTCGATCCCCTCACACAATTAACTACCGTAGCAAATATTGCCCTGTTAATCGCGTTCTTTTCAGCCACACAAGATATTGTACTGGATGCTTATCGCCGCGAAATTTTATCAGATCACGAACTGGGGTTGGGTAACACGATTCACATTAATGCTTATCGCATTGCCGGATTAATTCCCGGCGGACTTTCTCTTTATCTTGCAACAAGTTATCCGTGGGAAAACGTATTTTTATGGACCGCACTTTGTATGCTGGCAGGGATATTTATGACGCTTTTTCTTGCCAAAGAACCCAAGATAGAAGCAACCAAAAATCAACAACCGTTCTATCAAACCTTTTGGATTCCATTACAAGAATTTTTTCAACGAAAAGGTATTGTACAAGCAATCGGCTTTTTACTTTTTTTGTTTTTGTACAAATTCGGGGATTCTTTTGCCACCACGCTACAAACCAAATTTATTTACGATATGGGATTCGGCAAAGAAGATATTGCACTCGTCGTAAAAAGCACATCACTTTGGGCAAGTATCTTATCCGGTCTTGCAGGCGGTGTAATTATGCTGAAACTCGGTATTAATCGCGCCCTTTGGTTATTCGGGTTAGTACAAATGGTGACTATCGGAGGATTCATTTGGCTTGCTGACTTTGGTCATTTCAACAGTATCGGGTCATCGGAATTATGGAAACTCGGTATTGTAATCGCGGCAGAATATATCGGCGTAGGGCTTGGTACGGCAGCATTTGTGGCATTTATGGCGCGTGAAACCAACCCGCTTTACACCGCCACCCAACTTGCACTTTTCACCAGTCTCTCCGCATTACCAAGCAAAGGATTAGGAATGCTTTCCGGTTACGTCGTAAGTGCCGTGGGGTACTATCAATACTTTTGGCTTTGCTTATTTTTAGCCATTCCGGGAATGCTTTGCCTATACTGGGTCGCTCCTTGGAATGAGGAAAAATCGGCATAGTGGGAAACACGATAAAAAATTACAAAAAATTTGACCGCACTTGGCTTTACCAGTATCTTAACCACTTTTATTGACATCGATTGATTAATGGAGATTTCTATGAAAATTATTCTTTTGGGCGCACCGGGAGCCGGAAAAGGCACACAAGCACAATTTATTATGAACAAATTCGGCATTCCGCAAATTTCAACCGGCGATATGTTTCGTGCAGCAATCAAAGCGGGAACGGAACTTGGCAAACAAGCAAAAGCATTAATGGATGAAGGTAAACTTGTCCCTGATGAACTTACCGTTGCCTTAGTGAAAGATCGTATTGCACAACCTGACTGCGAAAACGGTTTCTTATTGGACGGCTTCCCACGCACGATTCCACAAGCAGATGCTTTGAAAGATTCCGGCGTGAAAATCGACTATGTTTTAGAATTTGACGTTCCGGATGAAGTGATCGTAGAGCGTATGAGCGGTCGCCGCGTACACCAAGCCTCCGGACGTTCTTACCATATTGTTTACAATCCGCCGAAAGTGGAGGGTAAAGACGATGTAACCGGCGAAGATTTAATTATCCGTGCAGATGATAAACCGGAAACCGTGTTAGATCGCTTATCGGTATATCACAAACAAACTCAACCGCTAGTGGACTACTATCAAGCGGAAGCAAAAGCCGGCAACACACAATATTTCCGTTTAGATGGTACACAAAAAGTCGAAGAAGTCAGCCAAGAATTGGATAAAATCTTAGGTTAAAGTATCTTAAAATTTGACCGCACTTCAATAAGTGCGGTCAAATTCTTCGGTATTATGTAGCAGTTGCACAAACTATCGTAGGGCGGGCAAATTTTTGCCCACCATTTCAATCAGACATTTTAGGTGGACAACAAGTTACCCACCCTACCCAATAAATATCGGAGATAAAATTCTCTTTGTGCAACTGATACATAATATCGAAATTCTTGTTTATTTTTATAGTGAATTAAATTTAAAAATGTCTGCTGCATTGCTAACCTCACCGCATACATTTGTGCTATCTTCGGTTTGCGGTTTTGTATCGATTTTTAAATTTAATTCACGATAATATCGTATTGGGGACAACATGAGTAAAAGAAAAAATATTGCCTTAACACTTGTCGCAATCCTTATTGCCGTTGGCGGGGCCGCCCAAGTTTATACGAATCATAAAGTAGATCAGCTACTACAAAAATTTCCTTACTCATTAGGTAACCAGGCGATATTAAATATCACGGAAAGCAATAAAAATTTTCTCACCCGTGAACTGACTTTCAACGTGCAAGATAGTGAATCACAAAGCACGGAGATTATTTCGACCAAATTGACAACGCTGCCTTTTTTTATTACCGCAGAATCAAAATTATCCGATCAATTCGTTCGCCAACTAAATAAAACCTTAAATATCACGATCGACAAAAATACCATTAATAGCAAATTTTCTCCGGTAGGCGACTATTTACAATCCGATATTTTGACCGAGTTTCGCGACTTCGCAAATAAACCGCAGCAAATGTCTATCCTGCTAAATTTTCCAAACAATAAAGAAGTTGAATTAAAAACCGATTTAAGCGGCTTTCACTACAATAACGACAGTAAATTAGAAAAAGTGGAAGGCAAAGTTCGTCTTATCCCTATCGGCCATAACCAATATGATCTAACAAATATTGAATTAACTGCCGAGAATGCCGAATTGGCATTGTTAAATGGTGAAAATACTCATCTTCAATTAAAAAACGCAACCTATAGGTTCAATTCTAAACACAACGAAGCGACGACAAAACGTGATTTAACGACAAAATTCAGTAGCGATATTCTACGTATTTCCAACAAAAATCGTACCGCAAAAGAAGACCAAACCACTTTTGGCGGTTTGAATATCATTCTAAATCAACAAGGCGTACCAAGTGCGGTCAATTTTCACAACGAATTTAAAAAACTCGATGTTAATAATCAAAATATTAAAGACGGTGTGGATTTACTCACTGCCATACTGACCCAAAATGATAATTTTGCCGGCAAACTCTCTGTCATTTCTGTCAATGCACCGAAAAATCAAAAACCTTATTTCAACCTGAAAAATGGCGAAGTGGTATTGAAATTGGCAAATACCGATCTTTCAAAAGCCAATGTTCATTTTCAATTAAATGTCGAAAGTGTGAAACAAACACCGAAAGATGAAGCCCAAAAATGGGAAGCGCAAAAAGGAAAATTGGCTGTTCAATTGAAAGAATATAATCTTTCCAACGAATTAGCCTTTATTCCCTTCTTTTTAGAGACGCTAACAGTTAAAGAAGCGCCACTAAAAGATAATAAAGATTTCCTCAATTTAAAGGAAAAATGGGCAAAAGAATTTTCGGGAAGTACAAATATTGATTTCTCACTTGAGTCGCTTAATTTAGCGGCATTGACAATCCATCAGCTTACATTTAGCAACCAAAATGAATCATTGGAAAATGATCAATACAATGAAACTATTGCACTAAATGTAAAAAAAATTGCAGTACCCGAATATCAAACACAATTTGAAAAATTGGCAACTTCTATTCCATTGAAGGGAAATAATCGTCAATCTTCATTATCTTCTACTTTTTGTTCCGGCTACTACCGAGAACTTTGTTATACCTACTTAACGAAAAAAACACAAGACAAGTATTTCGCAAATGAGTGGAAAGATTTAGAGCTGGGTGTTGATAATGCAACCTTAACTTTTGATTTGAATACCTTTCCTGAAACAAAAGGTTATCCAATTAAATTTACACTTAATAGCATTATTAGTAAAAACTCAGAAAATCAAAAAAATAGACAAGATCCGTTTTCCTTATTGCAAAATACTAAGGGAACTCTCAGTATAACGTTTGATAAAAAATTATTTGATGAAACAGATGAAAAAACAACAAAAATTAAAAAATCCGGGAAGTTTTGGCCGTTTCTAAAAAACAATATCAAGCCGCAAGGTAAACTACTTCCGATATTGATTGAAGAAAATGATAATTACGTGCTGAAAATCGAAAAAAATGAAAATACTTATCTCATTAACGGAAAAACACCCGGAGCTATTCAGCAGGAAATCCTAATAGATAAAGAAAATGAATCACAAATTGAAACCTTAGAATAAACTCTGACACCCGCTAATTTGCGGGTGTTTTCTTTCAGAGAGCAGCGTAGGGTGGCCGTTAGGCGAAGCCGTAACGCACCAATAGAGGGTTTAATGATGAAATGGTGCGTTACGCAAAGCTTAACGCCCCCTCCTCTATCCCAATCAATATTGGACAAAATTCTCTTTGTGCAACTGCTACATAATAATACAAAACAGCCAAAAATCTCACCGCACTTTTCCTTTACAAATGATGAAATCCGCCTACAATACGTAGCCCTTAACACCGCTTGCCTGTCGGCAAGCTCCTGACTTGAAATCAGACAAGAGAAAATGATGACAGCCCAATTTAAACCAGAATTACTTTCCCCTGCCGGATCTTTAAAAAATATGCGCTACGCTTTTGCCTATGGTGCAGATGCCGTTTATGCCGGTCAACCTCGTTATAGCCTGCGCGTACGTAATAATGAATTTAACCACGCCAATTTAAAAATCGGCATTGATGAAGCGCACGCACTCGGCAAAAAATTCTATGTTGTAGTGAATATTGCGCCGCACAATTCTAAGCTAAAAACCTTTATTAAAGATTTACAACCTGTAATTGATATGGGGCCGGATGCGCTTATTATGTCCGATCCAGGATTAATTATGTTGGTACGTGAACATTTTCCAAATATTGATATTCATCTTTCAGTACAATCCAATGCGGTAAACTGGGCAACGGTGAAATTTTGGAAACAAGTGGGTTTAACCCGCGTAATCCTATCCCGTGAGCTCTCTTTAGAAGAGATTGCCGAAATCCGCCGACAAGTACCTGATATCGAATTAGAGATCTTCGTTCACGGTGCATTATGTATGGCGTACTCCGGGCGTTGTCTGCTTTCCGGCTATATTAACAAACGTGACCCGAATCAAGGCACTTGTACCAATGCTTGCCGTTGGGAATATAAAATGGAAGAAGGCACAACGGACGAGGTGGGCAATATCGTACCGAAAGTCGATCTTTCACAACAAATTGAAGTAAAAAACGTTGCCCCGACATTAGGCGAAGGCAATACTACAGACAAAGTTTTCCTTTATACCGAATCACAAAAGCCGGATGAACAAATGACCGCATTTGAAGATGAACACGGGACTTACTTTATGAATTCAAAAGATCTCCGTGCCGTACAACACGTGGAAAAACTAACCGCACTTGGTGTACATTCTTTAAAAATCGAAGGCCGAACCAAATCTTTCTATTATTGCGCACGTACCGCTCAAGTATATCGTAAAGCTATTGATGATGCCGCTGCGGGTAAACCATTCGATGAAAGTTTGATGGATACCTTGGAATCACTGGCTCATCGCGGTTATACGGAAGGTTTTTTGCGCCGTCATACTCACGATGAATATCAAAACTACGAATATGGGTACTCCATCTCGGAGCGTCAACAATTTGTCGGTGAGTTTACCGGCAAACGAAATGAGCAAGGTATGGCGGAGGTCGCCGTAAAAAACAAATTCTTATTGGGAGATGAAGTGGAAATGATGACTCCACAAGGTAACATCAATTTCAAAATTGAGAAAATGTTAAATCGTAAAAACGAGAACCTAGAGGCAGCGTTAGGCGATGGACATTTTGTTTTCTTGGAGGTGCCTGAAGAGATTAATTTGGAGTATGCGCTCTTAATGCGGAATTTAGTGAACACAAATACCCGTAATCCTCACAATTAATTGTTAAAAAAATGTTGCATTTATTTTAAAAGTTACTATAATGCGTTTCATACCTGATTTGTTAATTCAACAACTCATAGTATGACTCCAAATATTTTTGCCCTTTCAGCTTTGAAAGGGCTTTTTTTATCCCTAAGAAAAGCACCTAAAAGGTGCTTTCCAGCCAAGAAGTTTTAACGAATAATTAATTCTGCCATCATTACACCAACCAAACAGGCAACAACTACACCGATTAATCCCGGGATCATAAAACTATGGTTAAAATAGTATTTTCCGATTTTGGTCGTGCCGGTTACATCAAAGTTCACCGTGGCAATATCGGACGGGTAGTTCGGAATAAAGAAATAGGCATAAGTTGCCGGCATTAAGCCGATTAATAACGGGGCCGGTAATCCTAAACCAATACCAACCGGAACCATCATTACAGCAGTCGCCGCTTGGCTATTAATCACAACCGAAACCGCAAATAAAGCGAATGCAAATGTCCAAGGATAGGATTCAACCATTGAAGTGACCGCCGCTTTAAATTCCGGCATTGCATATTGGAAATAAGTATCACTCATCCACGCAATCCCAAAAATAGCCAGCCCGGCAACCATACCTGATTTAAACACGACACCATTTGGTACGATTTGCGGATTCACTTTACACACCAATAAAATAATACCGCCAAAGCAAAGCATCACCATTTGAATCACAACGCCCATCGAAATTGGTTTTGCGCTACCAATCGTACGAATTTCAGGGATCATCGCAACAGAGACAATAAACACTAAAGATAAAAGGAACAAATAAACGGAATGCTTCGCAGCTTTTGGCAATTCATCATCAAGTAGTGTATTTGTCGTATTCAAAATACGTTCACGCCAAATCGGATCTTGTAAACGACGTTGATATTCAGGGTCATTCTCTAGCTCTTTACCGCGTTTTAAACTATAAAGCGACATCATAATCGTCCCCAACAAAGTAGCCGGCACGGTTACTGCCATAATTTGTAATAACGAGATATGCTCAAAGCCCGGTAATTTTACGATTGCACCGAGATAATAAACCAACACCGCAGAAACGGGACTCGCCGTTAATGCCAATTGAGAGGCAATAGAAGCTACCGCCATCGGGCGTTCCGGGCGAATTTTATTCTTTAAGGCAACATCGCCGATAATCGGCATAATAGAATAAACCGCATGCCCTGTGCCAAGCATAATGGTCATTGTATAGGTTACTAAAGGGCCTAAAAAAGTCACCCGTTTCGGATTACTCCGTAAAATGCGCTCTGCAATTTGCAGCATAAATTTAAGACCACCGGCTGCTTCTAATACCGATGCGCAAGTTACAACGGCAAGAATGATCAATATAACATCAACCGGCGGTTTACCTATCGGCATACGAAGCACAAACACCTCGATCGCCAAGCCAATACCAGATACGACAGCAAGCCCTACCCCACCAAATCGGCTTCCTAGGTAAAGCATCAATAATAAGAACAAAAATTCTAAATAAAGCATATAAATATTCCCAAAGAGTAAAAAAACTAAGGGAAATCATACTACTTTCGAAGTATAACGCTATAAGGAAATAAGTTTTTTTTAAATAATTTTACAAAAAAGTAATTTAGATCAATTTTTCAAAAAAAGAGAAAAGTGCGGTCGTTTTTGGAGAGGTTTTTAGACAAAAAATTAGGCGACTTTGAAAGCCGCCTAATTTGAAATTACTGGTTATTTTGCACGTAGTCAATCGCAGATTGAACAGTTGTGATTTTCTCAGCTTCTTCATCCGGAATTTCAATATCAAATTCTTCTTCTAAAGCCATCACCAACTCAACAGTGTCTAAAGAATCCGCACCTAAATCTTCAACAAAAGAAGCTTCAGATTTCACATCTTCTTCTTTAACACCTAATTGTTCAACGATGATTTTTTTTACGCGTTCTTCAATACTCATTTGTTTTTCCTATTGTTGTTTTAACTCATTTCTGAGTGGTTAGTGTATGAATTTCCGATAACCTTGCAACCATTTCCTGAGTGGTCGCACCACGAAAGGGCAAGCAAAAACACATACTAAGAAAATAGTTACATATCTTTGCATACGCTTAAGACGTAACCAAATTATGTTGCGGAGCAGATTTTAGCATTATCTAAAATCTTTGGCTATGATTTTATCAAGGAAAATCTGCCCGTCTAAATAGTGATTCCAAAGGAATCAGCTCATATATAAGCCACCGTTTACGTGCAATGTCGTGCCGGTAATATAAGCCGCATCATCAGATGCTAAAAAGGCCACCGCTTTCGCAATATCTTTCGCTTCTCCTAAACGCCCCGCCGGTACGTTAGAAAGGATTCCTGCTTTTTGCTCATCAGTCAGCACGTCCGTCATATCTGTTGCAATAAAACCCGGTGCAACCACATTTACCGTAATACCTCGTGCAGCTACTTCTTTTGCTAAAGATTTAGAAAAGCCGATTACGCCTGCTTTTGCCGCACAATAGTTGGTTTGTCCCGGATTACCGCTAGAGCCGACCACGGAACCAATAGTGATAATTCGTCCGCCTTTTTTCATCATTGGACGTAACACCGCCTTTGATAAGCGATAAACGGAGGTTAGATTGGTTTGCATAATATCAAACCAATCGCTTTCTTTCATTCGCATTAACAAGCCGTCACGGGTGATCCCTGCGTTATTGACCAAAATATCCACATCGCCAAAGTCAGCTTTAATTTGAGCTAACACGGCTTCAATAGAATCGCTTTCGGTTACGTTTAACACTAAACCCTTGCCTTTTTCTCCCAAATAAGCTGAAATCGCTTCCGCCCCTTTTTCAGAAGTCGCCGTGCCTATTACAAAAGTGCCTTTTGCAATCAATTCTTCCGCAATCGCACGGCCGATACCGCGCGTAGCTCCAGTTACTAAAGCAATTTTACCTTGCATTTTCCTCTCCTTTTTATGTTAGTTATGCTAATAATTCTTCTACGGCGTTAAGTGATGTAACATCGTTAATTGATGTAGCCTGTAAATCACTTACAATACGTTTGGTTAAACCGTTCAATACCTTACCAGGTCCGACTTCTACCAACACCTGCACGCCATCTTGCGCCATTTTTTCTACGGTTTCAGTCCAACGAACAGGGCTATAAAGCTGACGAACCAATGCCGTACGAATCGCAGCGCTTTCCGCTTCAACTTTAACATCCACATTGTTAATAACGGCTGTTGTTGGCGTATTGAACGCAATACTATCTAAGGTTACCGACAATTCATCGGCTGCCGGTTTCATTAACGCACAGTGAGAAGGCACACTCACCGCAAGCGGTAATGCACGTTTTGCCCCTGCTTCTTTACATAATGCCGCCGCACGTTCTACTGCCGCTTTAGCACCGGCGATCACTACTTGTCCCGGTGAGTTAAAATTCACCGCAGAAACCACTTCGCCTTCTTCCGCTTTTTTGCATGCTTCAATAATCGCCTCGTTATCTAAACCGATAATCGCATACATTGCTCCCGTACCTTCAGGCACTGCTTGTTGCATTAATTTACCGCGTAATTCCACCAATTTAATCGCATCTTGGAAATCCAATACACCGGCACATACCAAAGCGGAATATTCCCCCAAGCTATGCCCTGCCATTACTTCCGGTTTTAAATGTGGATATTTTTCTTGCCATACACGATAAATCGCCACAGAAGCGGCTAAAAGTGCCGGTTGGGTTTGCCAAGTTTTATTCAGTTCTTCCGTCGGGCCTTGTTGCACCAAATTCCATAAATCGTACCCAAGCACATCAGACGCTTGCTTAAAAGTTTCGGTAACCACCGAATATTCACCGGCAAGCTCCGCAAGCATACCGACAGTTTGAGAGCCTTGTCCCGGAAAGACCATTGCGAATTTTTTCATTGTATTTTCCTATTTGTTTTAGCTTTAAATTGAAATTTTGACAGTCAATTAAATCAGATTGAATTAAGTTTAGTAAGGTGAATTAGCTTTGCATAACGCACCATTTCATCATTAAACCTTATTAATTGGTACGTTATGGCTTCGCCTAACGACACCCTACATTTGTTCGAGCACTACATAGCAATACATTAAACACGAAAAGTGCGGTAAATTTGACCGCACTTTCTCAGATATGTCTCTCATTCTAACAAAATAATTAGAAACGAACTAACGCAGAACCCCAAGTCCAACCACCGCCAAATGCTTCTAATAGCAACAATTGACCTCGTTGAACACGTCCATCACGCACCGCTTCATCTAATGCTACCGGTACTGTTGCGGCACTTGTGTTTGCGTATTTATCTAAGGTTACCACAACCTGAGACATATCCATTTCAAGCTTTTTCGCCGTCGCCGTAATAATTCTTAAATTTGCTTGATGGGGGATAAGCCAATCCAAATCTTTTTTCTCAAGATTATTCGCCGCCAAAGTTTCTTCTACCACATTTGAAAGCTCACGAACTGCAAGTTTAAAAGTTTCGTTGCCCTGCATTTCGATATAACCTGATTTTTCAACACCTCGTTCAGGCTGAGGCAATACTAGTGTGTTGTGCTTATCTGCCGAGGCATGTAAATGAGTTGAGATGATCCCCTCTTGTTCACTCGCTTCTAAAATGACAGCGCCCGCGCCATCACCAAATAACACGACTGTGCTACGATCGGTTTCGTTTAATTTACGAGAATTAAGATCAGATCCAATCACTAAAGCTTTTTTTACTTTTCCGGTACGAATAAATTGATCCGCCACGCCTAAGGCATACACAAAACCGGTACAGGCTGCCGCTAAATCAAAGGAAATCGCGTCTTCAATCTCTAATAAACCTTGCACTTGGCAAGCAGCACTCGGATAAGCGTGCGAATGGCTTGTTGTTGCGACAAGAATGAGATCGATCTCTTGCGGGTTAATTTGTGCCGCATCAATCGCCTGTTTAGCCGCTTCAAAGCCCATGGTGGCGACAGTTTCATCCGCTGCGGCAATACGGCGTTCACGAATGCCCGAACGGGTTACGATCCATTCATCAGAGGTATCGACCATTTTTTCTAAATCCGCATTCGTACGGATATGGCTTGGTAAATAGCTACCGGTAGATAAAATTCTGCTGTTCATAATCAAATAAGTTAAATCATTAATAACGGGCTAAGCCCGCCAATATTTTTTCCGGAAGTTTATGGCGCGCTTGGAAAGCCGCATCTGCAATAGCCTGAGCAAAAGCATTAATATTTGCATTTCCATGGCTTTTCACCACCACGGCGGTTAAGCCGATAAGCGATGCACCATTGTATTCATCAGGATTAATACGTTTTAAGCGTTGATAAGTCGTTTTAAATAAATAACGCATAATCCAAGAGAAAAGTGGTTTTAAATAATATTGTTTCGATTGCCCTTTAAATAAAGACAATACATTTTTTGCCGCACCTTCTAACGTCTTTAAGGCAATATTGCCGGTGAAACCGTCGCTAACAATCACATCAGCTTCACCATTGAGTAAAACATCGCCCTCTATAAATCCGATATAATTAAGTGCGGTCGATTTTTCCAATAAATTTGCCGCCTCACGAAGAGATTGACGCCCTTTAATTTCTTCCACACCAATATTTAATAATCCAATGCGCGGATAGACTAAATTCAAACGGTATTCGGCAAAAATCGTTCCCATTATAGCAAATTGATAAAGATTTTCTGCACTACATTCAATATTTGCGCCAAGATCCAACATAACGGATTTTTCACCTTCAATCGTTGGAATAAGCGAAATTAAAGCAGGGCGAACAATACCTTTCAACGGTTGCAATAAAATCTTAGACAACCCCATCAACGCGCCGGTGTTCCCCGCACTCACACAGCCTTGAGCAATCCCCTGCTGAACGGCCTCCAATGCTAAACGCATCGAAGTTCCTTTACTATGGCGCAAAGCGTAAGAAATACCTTGATTATTATCAATAGCACGGGAGCAATGGTGAATTTGAATACGATCTAAAAGGGTTTGAGGACAATTCTCAAGCAGGGGGGCAATCTGTTGGCGATCACCAAACAGAATCAAAGAAAGCATCGGATCACTTTCTAACGCTAAAAAGGAGGCAGGGATAGTAATACGGGGACCAATGTCCCCGCCCATCACATCTAACGCCAAGGTTAGACGAGTCAAGTGAATACCTATAAGTAAAAATTACTTATTGATCACTTTACGACCACGGTAGTAACCGTCAGCAGTTACGTGATGGCGTAAATGGGTTTCACCACTTGCTTTATCCACTGATACTGCAGCAGTAGTTAATGCATCGTGTGAACGACGCATATCACGACGTGAACGAGATTTTTTGTTTTGTTGAACAGCCATCGGCTATACTCCTAAATTTAATTTACTTTTGCTTTAAATTAGCTAATACAGCGAACGGGCTCGGTTTTTTTGCCAATTCTTCCGGCAATTCGCCAAAAACCTGTTCCTGCGCGGACACTTCACAGTGTTCAGATGAATGCATTGGTACAAGCGGCAGAGCTAAAATTAACTCATCTTCCACCGTGCCAAGTAAATCTATTTCGCCAAATTCATTAAACTCAATCGGCTCATAAATTTCGGGCAATACATCAGCTTGATCCCAGTTGGACACCGGACTATAAATAAATTCACAGTCTAATGTTTGCTTGAACGGCTCGCTACAGCGTTGACATTCTAACTCGACTTCAACCTGCGCCTCACCTTTCATCACCACTAATTTTTGCGGATCAATATAAAACGATAATGTTACCTGTGCATCGCTGAGCACGTTCACCACCGATTCAGCTAAACGCTCAAGCTGATTTGCAGCATAATAGCCGACATAATCAAGCCGTCTTTGAGCATCTTTTACCGGATCAACGGTTAGGGGTAGTTTTACCTTTTGCATAGGGCGTGAATATTACCCGTTGTAAAGAAAATAGTCAAAGGGAAATCATATTTTTATGCAATAACGCTATGCAAATTTCTGTTTCAAACTTAACTTTTGCAAGAATTGCCTTTTTTCATTACTTTCCCGAAATCGTTTTCCGCATCAGGCTTCATCATATTATTCGGCGCACCTTTCAACTAGACTTTCCCTAGAAAGTAAAAATGCGGCTGAAAACAACCGCACTTTGTATTTACATCAAATTACTCTAAGCGTTTCGCCACTTCCAACCAATCGGCTTTAAATTCACGGCGCATATTATTAATCGCATCGATAATATCGTGATGAACAAGCTGTTCGTTTTGGATTCCTACACAGTAACCGCCTTTTCCTTGAAGAAGCAGATCAACGGCATAAGCCCCCATACGTGAAGCCAAAATACGGTCAAAGGCACAAGGCGAGCCGCCACGTTGAATATGACCTAATACGGTTGCGCGGGTTTCGTGCCCTACACGTGCTTCGATTTCTTTCGCCAATGAATGAACATCGGTGATAAGTTCGGTAATCGCAACAATCGCATGGCGTTTACCACGAATGATACTGCGTTCAATTTGTTGAATAAGTTCTTCACGGTTAAATTCCATTTCAGAGGCGACAATATATTCACAACCGCCTGCAATACCGGCAGAGATGGTTAAATCGCTACAATGACGCCCCATGATTTCTACAATGGAAATACGTTGGTGCGAACTTGAAGTATCACGTAAGCGGTCAATCGCATCCACAGCGGTTTGTAATGCCGTTTGATAACCGATGGTATAATCCGTTCCCGCCACATCATTATCAATGGTTCCCGGAATACCCACACAAGGGAAACCGTGTTCTTCCGTTAACAGTTTTGCCCCCATATAAGAACCGTCCCCACCGATAACCACAAGCGCATCAATGCCGTGAGAACGTAAAATTTCCGCACATTTTGCACGTACTGCCGGATCTTTAAACTCAGGGAAACGGGCGGAACCTAAGAATGTGCCGCCGCGGTTAATAATATCGGATACGCTATAGCGGTTTAATTGCTTGATATTGTTGTTATATAAACCTTGATAACCGTTATAGATACCAAACACATCCAAGCCTTCCGCAAGGGCTGCACGCACAACGCCACGAATTGCGGCATTCATTCCCGGCGCATCACCGCCGCTTGTTAAAACTGCAATTTTTTTAATCATATACAACCTACTTTGTATTAAATTTAAGAAATAAGAAATGCTGCTAAGATTACACTATTCATCGGTGTCGCTCTAGAGAAAAGTTGAGAAATTTATCCGCCTTTTGATCTAGATAAAATTTTATTCTGAATTTTGGCAACGCCACTGCCACACCATCTGATCCAATGTTTTCATTTCTTTGGCAATCAAATATTTTTGCAAATGTTGCAAGATTTTCTTTTCGTTTAAGCGTTGGTTATTTTTAACCTGTTGTGAATACTGAAATTGCACAAAGCCGCATCCGGAGATTTCTTTTCCAAGCATCACATTCACTTGCCACGAAGGATTACTTTCCGAAGGCGCATAAACCACATAACCGCGCAATCCTTCATCTTTCTTCGTTTGTGAATTTTTTATCGACATCAACTTAAATGTTTTTACGCCCGTATTTCGATATATGCGTTCACGTAAAATGATACGATCTTTAATGGAACGATGTTGTGCATTGCGATCAAGTAAAAGCTCAATTTGCGACTTCCATTTCGCTAAGGTATCGGGCTTGCTCACATAAACATAACGAGCCACCGTCCCCAAATCTTGCCCTGTTGTCAATCGATAAGTTTTATTTTGATGTTTAATTTTCGCCGGTACATCAAGTTGTGTTGGCTTGGTTGCACAAGCGGAAAGGAAAAGTGCGGTCAAAATAACAAAAATTTTATTCATTATGATCTCGTTTAAATACTAATTCTTTTTCAGTGGAAGAAACACTGTCAAACCAATAACCACCTAAATCAAAGTCTTTTAATTGTTCTATCAGAGTTAAACGGTTTCGGATAATATAGCGACACATTAACCCACGGGCTTTTTTCGCATAAAAACTCACGACTTTATATTTCCCGTTTTTATTATCTAAAAAAACCGGTTTCACAATTTGTGCTTTAAGTCGACTCTCTTTCACCGATTTATAATATTCATCGGAAGCAAGATTCACTAAAACATTATCCCCCTGTGAATCAAGGGATTGTTGCACCGATTGAGTGATCACATCGCCCCAAAATGCGTAAAGATCCTTGCCTTTGGCATTTACCAGTTTCGTCCCCATTTCTAAACGATAAGGCTGCATTAAATCAAGGGGTTGAAGCAAACCATATAAACCGGAGAGCATACGAAGATGGGATTGGGCAAAAAGAATATCCTCATCAGACAACGTATCCACGTCCAAACCGGTATAAACATCACCTTTAAAGGCAAAAATCGCAGGACGGGCATTTTTTTCATTATGCGTTTTTGTCCACTCGGCAAAACGTGCCGCATTTAAGCCCGCCAGTTTATCGCTAATCGACATTAAAGAAGCAATCTCTTGCGGAGAAAGCTGACGGCAAATTTCAATTAATTGTTCACTATAATCCGTTAAGTGCGGTTGAAAAACCGGGAGTTTTCTGACCGCACTTTCAAAATCTAAAGTTTTTGCGGGGGAAATAATCGCTAGCATAAATGCTCCTCAATAAAATCGCGCGCCATTCTAACATAATTCTACACACGTTTATAAAGACCGTTTTCGCTCAAAATCAAATCCTGTAATTCCAAATCCAACAGTTGCACCAGCAACACATCAACAGGCAAACCGAATTCCTGTGCCAAATCATCAATGCTAACCGGCGTATAACCTATTCGTGCGTAAAGTTTAGGGTGGCTTGGTGCTTCCACCAACCGGCGTGGATTCGGCGGCGGCGTATAATTTTCCGTTTCAATTTGATCAAAATCGATCTCAGTTTGACTATGAATGGAATGTTGATACAGCGTCTCCAAAACATCCTTCACATTCTCCACCAACATAGCCCCTTGTTTAATCAAGCGATGACAACCTTGACTAAATTCACTTTGAATACTTCCCGGTACAGCAAAAACTTCACGATTTTGCTCCAACGCATAACGTGCCGTGATAAGCGAACCGCTTTTTTCTGTGGCTTCAACCACTAAGGTTCCCACCGAAAGCCCGCTAATAATTCGATTTCGGCGTGGAAAATTTGCCGCGACAGGTGGTTGATGAGGCATAAATTCCGAAATTAACGCCCCATCATTACACAAAATTTGTTCCGCTAATGAGCGATGTTTCGCCGGATAAATTTCCTCAAGCCCACTCCCCAACACCGCAATAGTTTGCCCTTTAATATCCACCACCGCCTTATGGCAATAGCCATCAATCCCAAGCGCCAGCCCACTTGTAATGGTAAAGCCTGCCAGTGACAATTCCGTTGCAAAATATTTCGCCCAATATTCACCGTAAGCCGTGCAATAGCGACTGCCCACCATTGCCATTTGCCGCTGAGAAATCGCCGTAAGATTCCCTTTCACAAACAATAAAGGGGGAAAACTCGCAATTTGCTTTAACAAAAAAGGGTAAAAAGGCGAAAAATAATTCACCAAATGATTTCCTTCTTCTTCAACCCACGCCAACACGGGATCAATAAATTTTCTTTCCGGTTTAAACCAACGGCGAATTTGAATCGCCCCCCAACCCATTTGTTCAAAGGCTGCTTTATCGTAATTCAACAATTCATTTAACGTCACATTCGATAAAATTTTATCAATCGCCACCCCACCAAGCCTTGGCACTTGCATTAAACGAAGCAAAGTTTCATTAATATTATCGACCATCTCTTTTTCTCTCTTAATTAAAAATAGAAATCAAGATTATGTCGCAAAGCATAAAATACGCGAGTTTTTCACCGCACTTTTGCGAGCGGGATCGCAAAAATCAGCAATACGTATAACACATATACCAATCATATTTCAGAGTTCTTTGTGGTTCGTCGCAACCTCCACACCGCATTCCAACTCAATTTTCAACCAACCTTTCACCACCAACCGAAAACGCATTTTTTTTCATCATTTTTCCAAAAAAAATTTTTTAAAATCAATATTTAATAGCTTGACACAATCGTTTTGTTTTTTTGACTATAATGGATAAAAAATGATTGAAATTTAAGGAAGTATAGAAAAGGCTCTTGCCCTTGGTTACAAACCTATCTATGACTCGAGAGGTTTTTCTAACGAATATGTTTATAAAAATGAAAAGGGAGAAATATGGATTGTAATAAGTGCGGAAAGATTAGCTTATCAACTTGGTATTCCAATCAATGAACTTAAAAAGCACGGATATAATTTAAACGATTTTTATGAATTTAGATATTATCTCTTCAAGACCCCCTAAGAATAGCATCAAGAAGGGAAATGATTGATATTTTTTGGAGATCTACCATCATTTGACCCAGAAGGATTAATTTATCTTTCTGACGGAATGTATATGACACCGGAAGGAGATATTGTTGAAAGATAATTATATTAAAAGGATATGAAAACTATTTAAACAACTTAAATTAATGAGATAAAAACCTAGAAAACTAACTTACCGAGGAAGCCCAAATGAAACTACACAAACTTTTCACCGCACTTTTTGCCACTAGCCTTTCCCTTTCTGTGTTTGCCACCGATATTGGTGAACTTACCCGAAAGCCGAGCTTGGGGATATTCACGCACAAGCAGAGTTAGCGAATTTTTATCAAAATAAGCAAGACTATGCAAACACGTTTAGATGGGCAAAAAAACTGGCTGAACAAGGAGTCGCTCAAGCTCAATTTAATCTTGGCTTGATGTACGCCAACGGACAAGGCGTGAAACAAGACGACACGCAAGCCGTTTACTGGTATCAAAAAGCCGCTGAACAAGGAGTCGCTGACGCTCAAGTTAATCTTGGCTTGATGTATGAGAAAGAAAGCAGATTGGATTGATTTATTAGTCATTTCTCATTTCGACCAAGACCATATTTCAGGATTGCCCGATTTATTGCTATGAAAAACCATCTGCCGATCCGAATTAGGTAAACGTTCAAACAAAAAGCAAGCCTAAGAAGATAAAAAGAAAACCCTATGTGATGACATAGGGTTCTTTTTTATTGATTGGTTTGAGCCGGCATTGGTACTTCAAAGGTTTTGCCTTCTATTTGCTCTTTTGCCGCTTTATTCAATTGTTCTAAAATCGCTCCCTTGTTTTTATTGATTGCCTCAACAATCTTTGCGGTTTGCTCGGGGGTTGCAGGGATATATTGCGGGTTTTGAGAATTCACTTGGGAAGATTGTGGCGTTGTACTCAAACAGGCTGTCAGCCCTAATCCCAAAATACTCACCAACATAAACTTTTTCATCATAATCTTTCCTTAATAAATTAAATTGAGGGGAAACATTATATGCAATAATTTAGGCTTTCTTAAATAAGAAATATAGTACAAAGGTAAATTAGTCCTAAAGAACCAACTATTTTTCATGCTCTTATAAATCTATAAAAGACAGATAAAAAATGCGCATAAACCCTTCAATTAAGATTAACACTCTAAAAAATAACAAAATAACAGATAAATAATCCAAATAACATTTAATCAAAACGCATATTCAGGAATAAAATACTAAAAAAGTGTTTGACAGCCTTTTATTTATTCGTAATATAGCCAACGTTTACACCGAATTTTAATAGGATTTTTATGTTTTTTTCTATTTCTTTATCCCTCAACCTGCTGCTCACACATTCTTTGTGCGGCTAGGTTGTGGATGAAAAACAAGCATTATATGTAAATCCTCCTTTTTAACCGCACTTCTTGAAAGTGCGGTTTTTTTTATTAAAAAATGCGGAGTTGTGTAATTGCTGCAAAAATGAATTGTAGGGTGGGCAAATTTTTGCCCACCGTTTCAAAGAGAATTTCAATGGTGGGCAAAAATTTGCCCACCCTACTTCTCACTTTGTGCAACTGCTACCTAATACCGATTTTTTAGCAGAATATTGAGAACATCAAGGACATTGTTATGACAGATCGCGTAATTATTTTCGACACCACCTTGCGTGACGGCGAACAAGCATTAAAAGCCAGTCTGACCGTGAAAGAAAAATTGCAAATTGCATTAGCATTAGAGCGTTTGGGCGTGGATGTAATGGAAGTGGGATTTCCCGTTTCTTCCCAAGGGGATTTTGAATCTGTCCAAACTATCGCACGCCATATCAAAAATTCACGCGTTGCCGCATTATCCCGTGCGGTGGAGAAAGATATTGATGCGGCTTACGAAGCTTTAAAAGTAGCGGAAGCCTTTCGTATTCATACCTTTATTGCAAGCTCCGCATTACACGTGGAAGCCAAATTAAAACGCACTTTTGATGATGTGGTCGAAATGGCGGTGGCGGCGGTAAAACGTGCGCGCAATTACACCGATGACGTCGAATTTTCTTGTGAAGATGCCGGTCGAACAGGCATTGATAACATCTGCCGCATTGTGGAAGCCGCAATCAATGCCGGTGCAACCACGGTGAATATTCCTGACACTGTCGGTTATTGCCTACCAACGGAATACGGCAACATTATCGCACAGGTGCGTAACCGCGTGCCGAATATCGACAAAGCCATCATTTCCGTGCATTGCCATAATGATTTAGGAGTGGCGACGGCAAATTCTTTAACCGCAGTACAAAACGGCGCACGCCAAATTGAATGTACCATTAACGGTATCGGCGAGCGTGCAGGTAATACGGCGTTAGAAGAAGTAGTGATGGCAATCAAAACCCGCCAAGAATTGTTCGGCGTGGATACAAGAATTAACACCCAAGAAATTCACCGTGTCAGTCAAATGGTAAGTCAACTTTGCAATATGCCGATTCAACCGAATAAGGCTATCGTCGGTTCGAATGCTTTCGCTCATTCTTCCGGTATTCACCAAGACGGTATGTTGAAAAACAAAAATACCTACGAAATTATGTCGCCGGAAACCATCGGCTTGAAAAAAGAAAAATTAAACTTAACCGCTCGCTCCGGTCGTGCCGCGGTGAAAGGTCATATGAACGATATGGGCTACACCGAACAAGATTATGATTTGGATAAATTGTACGATGCCTTCTTAAAATTGGCGGATAAGAAAGGGCAAGTATTTGATTATGATTTGGAAGCCTTGGCATTTATTGATATGCAACAAGGTGATGAAGATCGTTTAGTGCTTGATAAACTCTCCGCCCATTCCACCAAAGAATATCCTGCAACGGCATTCGTTCAGTTAGAATTAGACGGTGAAAAATTAAGCACTTCATCTATCGGTGGCAACGGCCCTGTGGATGCGGTTTACAATGCGATTTTGAATTTAACCGGTCTTGAAATCAAAATGTCTCACTATAACTTAACCGCCAAAGGCGAAGGTGCGGAAGCACTCGGCCAAGTGGATATTGTGGTAGAACACGAAGGACGTAAATTCCATGGGGTGGGGTTAGCGACAGATATTGTGGAATCATCCGCCTTAGCCTTGGTGCATGCCATTAATGCCATTTATCGTGCCCATAAAGTGGCGGATATTAAGAGTAATAAAAGCCATTAAAATTAACCGCACTTTTTAAATAAAAACAAATAGGAAAATAAACATGAAATCATACAATATCGCAGTCTTATCGGGAGACGGTATCGGTCCGGAAGTGATGGCGGAAGCGATCAAAGTCTTAAACAAAGTCCAAGAAAAATTTGGCTTCAAGTTACATTTCAACGAATTTTATGTGGGCGGTGCTGCAATCGACAACTGTGGAAGCCCGTTGCCACCGGAGACCTTAAAGGGTTGTGAAGAAGCGGATGCTATTTTATTCGGCTCGGTTGGCGGCCCGAAATGGACGGATCTTCCACCGGATCAACAGCCCGAACGCGGTGCATTATTGCCATTGCGTAAACATTTCAAATTATTCTGCAATCTTCGTCCGGCAACCCTTTACAAAGGTTTGGAAAAATTCTGTCCATTGCGTGCTGACATCGCTGCAAAAGGTTTCGATATGGTAGTAGTACGTGAACTCACCGGCGGTATTTATTTTGGTCAGCCAAAAGGCCGTGAGGGCGAAGGCGCGCAGACTAAAGCTTTCGATACGGAAATCTATTACAAATACGAAATCGAACGCATTGCCCGTGCCGCATTTGATGCGGCGATGAAACGCCGTAAGCACGTAACTTCCGTCGATAAAGCCAATGTATTGCAAAGCTCTATTTTATGGCGTGAAACCGTGGCGAAAATTGCCAAAGAATACCCGGAAGTAACGGTTGAAAATATGTATATCGACAACGCCACGATGCAATTAATCAAAGCACCGGAATCTTTCGATGTATTACTCTGCTCTAACATTTTCGGCGATATTATTTCTGATGAAGCGGCGATGATTACCGGCTCAATGGGAATGCTGCCTTCAGCAAGTTTAAATGAAGAAGGTTTTGGTTTATACGAGCCTGCCGGTGGTTCTGCACCGGATATTGCAGGCAAAGGCATCGCTAACCCAATCGCACAAATTCTTTCCGCAGCGATGATGTTGCGTTACAGTTTTAACTTAAACGAAGCGGCAGATGCGATTGAAAATGCGGTACAAAACGTGCTTTCCTCCGGTCATCGTACCGGTGATTTGGCAGATGATTCTACTCCGGTATCTACTGCTGAAATGGGTACATTGATTGCAGAGGCGATTTAATAGATTTCGCCAGTTGAGCAAACATACTTTTAATAAAGTGCGATAAAATTTTTAGATTTTTGACCGCACTTTAACCCCAAAGGGGGGAACAATGATTAATCCAGTATGAAATCCTAGGCATAAAAAAACTAACCGAGATTTACTCATGAAAAAAACACTCTACCAAAAACTTTTTGACTCACACGTCGTCTATGAAGCCGAAGGCGAAACACCGATTCTTTATATTAACCGCCACTTGATCCACGAAGTCACCTCACCACAGGCTTTTGACGGCTTACGGGTGGCAGGACGTCAGGTACGTCAAATCGGTAAAACTTTCGGCACGATGGATCACAGTATTTCAACCCAAGTACGTGATGTAAATAAATTGCAAGGTCAAGCGAAAATTCAAGTATTGGAACTTGAGAAAAACACCAAAGCAACCGGCATCCGATTATTTGATATGAATACCAAAGAGCAAGGGATCGTGCATGTAATGGGACCGGAGCAAGGTTTAACACTACCGGGAATGACCATTGTTTGCGGCGATTCACATACCGCAACCCACGGTGCATTCGGTGCGCTAGCCTTTGGTATCGGCACCTCTGAAGTAGAACACGTTTTAGCTACTCAAACTTTAAAACAAACACGTGCGAAAAGTATGAAGATCGAAGTACGTGGCAAAGTTGCACCGGGAATTACGGCAAAAGACATTATCCTTGCCATTATCGGTAAAACGACTATGGCAGGCGGAACGGGGCATGTTGTCGAATTTTGCGGCGAAGCGATTCGTGATCTCTCCATGGAAGGACGTATGACCGTTTGTAATATGGCGATTGAAATGGGAGCGAAAGCAGGTTTGATCGCACCGGATGAAACGACTTTTGCTTACTTAAAAGATCGTCCGTATGCGCCAAAAGGTAAAGACTGGGATGAGGCGGTTGAATATTGGAAAACCTTGAAATCTGATGATGACGCCCAATTCGATACGGTCGTTACCCTTGAAGCAAAAGAGATTGCTCCGCAAGTTACTTGGGGGACAAATCCGGGTCAAGTTATCGCAATTACTCAAAAAGTGCCGAATCCTGTAGAAATGGCAGATCCGGTACAACGTGCTTCCGCAGAAAAAGCCTTGCATTATATCGGCTTAGAACCGAACGCAGATCTAAAAAATATTGCCGTTGATCAAGTGTTTATCGGTTCTTGCACAAATTCACGCATTGAAGATTTACGCGCGGCGGCGGCCGTGATGAAAGGTCGTAAAAAAGCCGACAATGTAAAACGGATTTTAGTCGTACCGGGCTCGGGCTTAGTGAAAGAGCAAGCTGAAAAAGAGGGATTAGATAAAATCTTTATTGAAGCCGGTGCCGAATGGCGCAATCCGGGCTGCTCAATGTGTTTAGGTATGAATGACGACCGTCTGGGCGAATGGGAGCGTTGTGCCTCTACTTCTAACCGAAACTTTGAAGGTCGCCAAGGTCGCAACGGACGTACTCACTTAGTCAGCCCCGCTATGGCAGCGGCGGCAGCGATGTACGGAAAATTTGTTGATATTCGTGATATTACATTAAATTAAGGAGCAAAAAATGGCAGGATTTAAACAACTTTCAGGCTTAGTAGTGCCATTGGATGCAGCAAATGTGGACACCGATGCAATTATTCCAAAACAATTTTTGCAAGCCATTACACGTGTGGGCTTCGGTAAGCATTTATTCCACGAATGGCGCTATTTAGATGCGGAAGGGACAAAACCAAATCCCGAATTTGTACTGAATTTTCCACAATATCAGGGCGCAACCATTCTACTTGCACGTAAAAATTTAGGGTGCGGTTCCTCCCGCGAACACGCGCCTTGGGCGTTAGCGGATTATGGTTTTAAAGTGATGATCGCACCAAGTTTCGCCGATATTTTCTACAACAACAGCTTAAACAACCATATGCTGCCGATTCGTTTAACGGAAGAGGAAGTGGAAGAAATCTTTCAATGGGTGTGGACAAACGAAGGCAAACCGATTCACGTAGATTTAGAAGCGATGACAGTAACCGTAGGGGAAAAAATCTACCGTTTTGAATTGGATGAATTTCGCCGTCACTGTTTATTGGAAGGTTTGGATAATATCGGCTTAACGTTGCAACACGAAGACAAAATTGCCGAATTTGAGCAAAATATTCCGGCGTTTCTTCGTTAATTTTCCATTAATCACAATCAAAGTGCGGTCAAAAAACCTTTCGTTTTTTTGAACGTTGGCATAGTCACTGTAGGGAGCGTTAGGCTTGTCGTAACGCCCCAAATTGGGATTTAATGGTGCGTTACGTAAAGCCCACGCACCTTATCCGAATTAAATATCGGATATAAAATTCTTTATGCAAACCGCTACATAATAATGGCTTTTTTGACCGCACTTTCTTTATCTTGTCAGTTTCTCGCATACTATTTGACAGGTTCTCTCCTTCCCCCTATTATCTTCCGCGCAAATTTATAATTAATCACATTTCCAGGAACAGCACAATGATTGCTTATACCTTTTTATCTTTATTTACCATTGCCGCGATAATTTTTATCATCAACTCCCACTACCGTTGGACATATCTTTTTGCGATTTCACTGTTTGCTTTTTTCTTTGGCGGAATGCTCACTCTTTCCGGACAATGGCAACGTGCATTAAATTTTGCCTCTGTACTTTTTGTCGCTTTAATGTTATTTCATCGCTTAAAAATCCATTATTACAAACAACCTCTGCTCATTTCAGATTTTTTTCTTGTCATTGATTGGCGAAACTGGGAAACCCTTATACACTATAAGGGAGCATTAGGCGGTGTAATCGGCTTGCTCGCCTTATTGGGTTATGCCGTTTTGGGTTGGTCGGATGTCGCCTCTCTTGGCACATGGACGCATTTATTCGGTGCAATCCTCTTTATCGGTAGTTTTGGCCTAATGTGGCACTATTCTAAAAACCCCAACGCATTACAAGTTTGGCTTGATTCATTACCGGATGATGGTCGTGATGTCTTTTTAAATCTTCCAATGTCCTGTCGCGGTATTTTCTTTAAAGTACCTCAATTTCAAGGCAATGCTGAAAATTTCTCTGCAAAACTGACCGCACTTCCAGTCGAACAAATAGCAGCACCACAAAACAAACCGGATATTGTGGTTACGTTATTAGAATCTACGCTAAATCCGCATCAATTTGCTTTCACACAGCAGAATATTCCACCGTTGCCAATGTTTGAACGTCAAAAGGATACGGTGTTTATGTCGCCATTACGGGTACATACTTTTGCCGGGGCGACTTGGAAATCCGAATTTGCGTTCCTTGCAGGGGTCCCTTCTACCGATTTCGGCGCATTAGCCAGCGGTGTGTTCTATTCCGTTGTGCCGCATTTGCAATCCGGTTTAATCAAAAACCTACGTGCACAGGGGTATTTCTGCGTGGCACTTTCACCTTTTACCAAAGGCAATTACAACGCGAAATCCGCCTACGATCACTTTGGCTTTGACTTAATGTTACAACCGCAAGATTTAGGCTATCCGGCTCCACTGAGTAAAAACCTATGGACAATTAGCAGTGAAGAAATGATGGCATATACTAAAATGATTTTAGAAAAACGCCACCCGACATTAGAAAAAGTGAACCAACCGATGTTCGTCTATGTTTTAACCATGCGTGAACACGGACCTTACAGCCTTAATATGGAAAACATCTATAACCTTGAAATGCCGAATCTTGGAGAAAAAAGCATTTCTTCATTGAATGATTATACTCAACGCATTGTAGCGCTTAATGAAGCGATTGAGGGAATGAATCATTATTTACATCAGCGCGGCAAACCTTTTGTATTCGGTTATTTTGGTGATCACCAGGTCGCGTTTGACAATACTATTCCTACTAAAAAAGGGGAATTTCCTTTTCCTGATTATATAACCCAATTTGTCGTAAGAAGTAATTACACAACGCCCTTTAAACAAAAACAGGATTTCTTGGATCTTGCTTTCGCCGGAGGGTTATTATTGGATATTGCAGGTCTTAACGCAAAAGATGATTTTATGAAAGCGAATAAAGCAATGCGCCAATTCAGCGAGGGGAAATTAGAAGATTACGAAGATCATCAATTTGTGAACGATTACCGCTGCTATCTCTATCAAACATTAAAAATCGCACAGTAATATAAGCTTAAGCAACACCCATATTACTTTGCCGTTACCTATGCTTTTGAATGCAAACAAGGGTAGTGTTCACGACAAAAAAAGAACGATTGATTTGTATTTTCCTGAATCCCTCGGATATATAATCCGGCTTTTGGAAGGCAAATCAACCGCTCTTTTTCCAATTCATCTATAATGTTTTGGCGAGATTTTTAATAAATGCCTTAAAATCTTTCCCTAATTTTTCGTGGCGGATACCATACTCAACAAAAGCTTCCATATAGCCGATTTTATCACCACAATCGAAAGACTCGCCAGTCATATGAAAGGCTTCTACGGTTTCTTTTTCAATCAACATATCAATTGCATCCGTTAATTGAATTTCATCGCCTACGCCAACCGGTGTTTTTTCTAACAAATCCCAAATTGCGGCAGAAAATACATAACGCCCGACCACTGCAAGATTAGAGGGGGCTTTATCTACTGCCGGTTTTTCAACGATACTTTCAATTTTCGCACTTTCACCGCCGTTTAATTCCACTCCGGCACAGTCCGCCACGCCGTAACTACTCACATCTTCTTTCGCAACAGGCGCAACCATAATTTGACTGGCTTGTGTTTCGTGAAAACGTTTGATCATCGCTGATAAATTTTCTTTTTTCTGATCAGCACTAAAATCAGCCAGTAAAACATCAGGTAAAACCACAACAAAAGGTTCGTTACCCACAACAGGACGACCACATAATACAGCGTGTCCCAAACCTTTGGCATGGCCTTGACGAACATGTATTAACGTCACATCTTTAGGACAAATCGACCGCACTTCTTCCAAAAGTTGGCGTTTAACCCGTTTCTCCAGCATTGTTTCAAGTTCAAAGGACGTATCAAAGTGATTTTCTATCGCATTCTTTGAAGAATGAGTAACAAGTACAATTTCCCTAATTCCTGCCGCAACACATTCATTGACGACATATTGGATTAAAGGCTTATCCACCAGAGTGAGCATCTCTTTTGGAATTGCTTTTGTAGCGGGCAACATACGCGTACCTAAACCCGCAACAGGAATAATTGCTTTCATATTTTAAATACCATTAATTTAAGTTTAACAAATCAAGCGATATCACTTGAAGATTCATCTTGTAACTGTCTAATTCGTTGATAGATTTCTTCTCGATGAACAGAGACATCTTTGGGTGCTTTCACACCCAATTTGACTTGGTTTCCTCGTACACTCAAAACCGTGATAGAAATATCATCACCAAGAAGTACGGTTTCGCCGGCTTTACGCGTCAAGATTAACATTTTTCTATACCAAGCTTGTATTTTTAGACATATTTACTATTTAGACGGTTAACTTTCCGCCAACCTAAGCCGATATTATAGGTTTTCGTTTAACCAATCTTGTGCGGCTTTAATTGCCAGTGCCACATTTTCAGGTTGAGAACCGCCGGCCATTGCCATATCAGGGCGGCCACCGCCTTTCCCACCGACTTGTTGAGCCATTAAATTCACAAGTTCACCAGCCTTAACTTTGGTCGTTAAATCTTTTGTTACTCCAACGACAAGATTGACTTTTTCATCTAATACCGATGCAAATACGATGACACCTGAGCCAAGTTGGTTCTTTAAGTCATCAACCATAACTCTTAAGGATTTTGTTTCAATACCGTCTAATTGATGGGCAATCACAGAAACACCGTTAATTTTCACCGCACTTTTCACAAGATCGGAACCGGCTTGCATTGCCGCTTTTTCTTTTAATCCTTGAAGCTCTTTTTCCGCTTTCTTCGCTTTATCTTGAAGTTGCTGGATTTTATCAATAAGTGTATTTACATCGGATTTCAAGAGTTCCGAACTTTGATTCAAAATACGCTGTTGATTAAGTATCCAATTCATCGCATTCTCAGCGGTAACCGCTTCGATTCGGCGAACACCTGCCGCTACAGCCGTTTCCGTTGTAATTTTGAACAGTCCGATATCACCGGTATATTTTGCGTGAATACCGCCACAAAGTTCAATAGAGAAATCCCCCATTGTTAATACGCGCACCTGATCTGCATATTTTTCGCCAAATAACGCTATAGCCCCTTTCGCTTTCGCCGCTTCGATTTCCATAATCTCCGTTTGGATCGGGAAATTAGCGCGCACTTTTTGGTTTACAAGGCGTTCAATCTCTTCAAGCTGTACTTTGGTAATCGCTTCAGGATGAGCAAAGTCAAAGCGTAATGCGCTATCCGAAACAAGCGACCCTTTTTGCACAACGTGCGTACCTAATATTTGACGCAATGCGGCATGCAATAAATGTGTTGCCGAGTGATTAAGCGATGTTTGATGACGACGTTCTGCATCCACCACGGCATTGACGCTTTGCCCCACGGCTAATGAACCTTGTTCTAATTCACCGATATGCCCGAACACTTGACCGTATTTTTGCGTATCTTTTACACTAAATGAGACACCTTCCGCCGTTATATAACCGCTATCGCCGATTTGACCGCCGGATTCCGCATAAAACGGCGTATTTTCTAATATCACTACGGCACTTTGTCCCGCAGAAATTTGCTCTACCGATTTACCATCATAGAAAAGTGCGGTTATTTTCGCCGAAGATCTTGATTCGGTATAACCTTCAAATCTCGTTTCGCCTTCAACACGAATCACGTTACCATAATCAACACCAAATTGACTTGCCGCCTGCGCCCGTAAGCGTTGCGCTTCCATTTCGCGTTCGAAGCCTTCTTCATCAATTGCGATATTACGCTCACGGCACACATCAGCAGTTAGATCCAGTGGAAATCCGTAAGTGTCATAAAGTTTAAATGCCACCTCACCGGAAAGCACGCCATTTTTAACATTTGCAAGTGCCTCATCCAACAGGGTTAAACCCCGTTCTAAGGTGCGTGCAAATTGTTCTTCCTCCAAGCGTAAGAGTTTTTCAACATTCGCTTGTTTCGCTTTAACGTCTTGACCCGCTTCCGCCATTACTTCAATTAATGTCGGCACCAATTTGTAGAAGAAAGTCTCTTTTGCACCTAATAAGTGTCCGTGGCGAACCGCGCGGCGAATAATACGGCGCAATACATAACCACGCCCCTCGTTTGATGGAATCACGCCATCTGCGATAAGATAAGCACAAGAACGAATGTGATCGGCAATCACACGCAAAGATTTATTATTTAAATCCGTTGTACCAACAATTTCTGCGGTTTTCGCAATTAATGTTTTAAAAATATCAATATCATAGTTTGAATTGACGTGTTGCAATACGGCCGAGATACGTTCTAGGCCCATACCTGTATCCACCGATGGACGCGGTAGTTTTTCCATTGTGCCGTCAGCCAAGCGATTATATTGCATAAACACAACGTTCCAAATTTCAATATATCGATCACCATCTTCTTCAGGCGATCCCGGAGGCCCACCCCAAATATGATCACCGTGATCGTAGAAAATTTCGGTACAAGGGCCGCAAGGACCGGTATCGCCCATTGCCCAGAAATTATCGGAAGCATAAGGCGCGCCTTTGTTATCTCCAATGCGGATAATACGTTCAGCCGGAACGCCGACTTCTTTATTCCAAATGTCGTAAGCTTCGTTATCGGTCTCATAGACGGTGACCCATAATTTTTCTTTTGGCAAACCGAGCCATTGCGGTGACGTTAAATACTCCCAAGCAAAATTGATCGCATCGTGCTTGAAATAATCACCAAAGCTGAAATTTCCAAGCATTTCAAAAAAAGTATGATGACGCGCCGTATAACCCACATTTTCCAAATCATTATGTTTACCGCCCGCACGCACACAACGTTGTGCCGTTGTAGCGCGAGAATAAGCACGTTTATCCAAACCAAGGAAAACATCCTTAAATTGGTTCATTCCTGCATTGGTAAAAAGTAAAGTCGGATCATTTTCAGGTACAAGCGAGCTACTTGCAACGATTTGATGACCTTTACTGTGAAAGAAATCAAGGAATGATTTCCTAATCTCTGCTGTTGTTTTCATCATAAACCTGTTTGTAAAAAATAATTTAAAGTTAAAATCGATCGGGCTATTCTTGCATATTTTTCTCATTTAGAGAAAAGCTTTTTACTTACAAATCGCTATCTTTGTTCATTATTTAAACGCCTACTTCTTTTTTTATAAAATTTTCGGTTCTATTCAAAATAGCCAAAATAAAACCGCACTTTACAACACAATGTAAAAAGTGCGGTCAAAATTTATTTATTTTTTTAAACGAATGAAAACAAACGTCACTTATTCATCACGAAGCGGAACAACTAACATATCAATTTTGATCGTATTCATCACTTGGCGTGTTGAGGACATTAATTTACTCCAGAAATCTTGATGATGACCTGTTACCAATAAATCAATATCATAATGCTCAATCGCATCACTGAGCACCTGACCTAAATCACCGCTGCCACTTAATTTCTCCTGAATCGGATAATCGGCTCTTTCAGATAAATCCAATAACGCCTTTTGGGTTTCACTTGAAATTCGATCCTGCATAGACGACATATTGACATCAATCAATCCCGTATAAAGATCCGAGAAATTAACATCTACGTGAATGATGGAAAGTTTCGCATCATGACGTTTTGCCACGGCAACCGCTTTTTTGAGTAAAAATTCGCTCTCATCGGAAAGATCAACTGCGACTAAGATATGTTTATACATAATCGACCCCCTGTCTTATTGTATTTAATTTACTTATCTGTGAAGTATAGTAGCACTCCAAAAATCAAAAAAACTTGCGGTAGATCACATTTTGGAAAATACTTTATTTTTTTCCATTAAACTTTCAATCTCGTTAATTTCTTTTGGAGCGGCAGCCGTTAAAATCTTATTGCCATACTCCGTTATTAGCAGATTATCTTCAATACGCACTCCGATTCCCTTATATTGCGCCGGTACATCCGCTTCTTCTGAAATATATAACCCCGGTTCTACGGTAAGTACCATACCCACTTCTAAAATACGATCACGTTCTTCGCCATACTCGCCTACATCATGCACATCTAATCCAAGCCAATGCCCTAAACCATGCATATAAAATTGACGATGGGCTTTTTGTTCTATAAGTTCATTCACATCTCCATGCAAAATACCAAGCGCCACCAACCCCTGTACTTTGATGCGAATCACTTCATCATTCACTTTTTTGATAGAACTTCCCGCCACCAATAACTCAATCGCACGCTTCTGCGCTTTTAAGACTAATTCATAAATTTCACGTTGCGCTTGGGTAAATTTACCATTTACCGGAAAAGTCCGGGTAATATCACCGGCATACATAGCAAACTCACAACCCGCATCAATTAGCACAAGATCACCGTCTTTTAACGGCTGATCATTTTCCGTGTAATGTAAAATGCACGCATTATCACCGCCGGCAACAATCGAATTATATGAGGCAAAACGTGCGCCATGGCGGTTAAACTCATACAAAATCTCACTTTCAATTTCATATTCAAAACGATTAGGACGGGTTTCCTGCATCGCTTTAATATGCCCTAAGGCAGAAATTTGCCCCGCTTGTTGCATTAAGCGAATTTCATTCGGCGATTTAATCAAGCGCATTTCGCTTATCATCGGACGCCAATCTAAAACATTCGAAAAACTGACCGCACTTTCACACAGCAATTTATCTCCCCATAAATGCCATTTCGGCGCATAATAAAGTGCGGTTAGATTTTGCGTAATTTTGGTAAAAATCGTACTGAATTTATCTATCGAATAAGCCTCATCTATATTCAATTTTTGCGCGGCTCTCTCCACACCTAAACGGCGACCATTCCAAGTTTCTAACAAAGGATCACGGGGACGAAGAAAAACAATCGCTTTTTCTACTTGTTCGGTTTTCATGAGAACAAGTGCCGCATTCGGCTCATTAAAACCGGTTAAATACCAAAAATAACTATCTTGGCGGAAAGGAAAATCACAGTCATTATTACGGCGTTTTTCAATTTCTGAAAACAATAGCAACACAGAATTAGGTTGCATTTGGGCCAAAACCCGTTGACGACGTTGTATAAATTCTTCTTGAGGCAATTCAGCCATATAAGCAAGATCCATTTTTTATCCCTTCCCTTGCAATATGATTAATGTAAGACCGGTTTTTCCGGCGCCGAATGTTGACTAAATTCCGTATAAAACAAGACGGCAATCGTGCGAATATATTCTATAATTTCTTCAAGTGCCTCGCTCATTTCTTCTTTGTCATCCTCTTCATCATAACCGAGTTGGCAAATATCCCGTAAATCATTCACCGCTTCTTCAATTTCACCTTTTTCCCTATCCAAATGCGGCTGCGCTAAACCTAAACCAAGCAAAAAGTGATTAGTCCATTCCGAAAGACTGTCCGCACGGATAAAAACATCGCTCTCTTCCGCTAAACAAAGCTCGAAAGAAAAACTTTCTACATCCGATAATTCAGCAAAAATGGCTTGATAAAGTTCGGTTACTTTAGCTAAAAGCGCGCTAGGATAGGCGTGATTATCATTGGTGAATTGATAGAGTAAAGCCTGCCAACTGTGATCATTCACTCCACCACAGATTAATCCGCTTAAAAATCCGTGAAGTTCGGTTGCATTAATACCGATGCCTGCACTCTTAAGCTGCTGATTCAGCTCCGTTTGAAAAATCATTATTATTTTCCCTATGATAAAAATAGAAAAAAGAAAACCGCACTTTAGTCGATAAAGTGCGGTTTAAATTTTAGCAATTCTTTAAATTATAAAGAAGATTGATCAACAGCAACACCTGCCCCCATTGTGGTGGAGATGCTTACTTTCTTAATGAACACACCTTTCGCTGTAGTTGGTTTTGCTTTAGTTAAAGCAGCCAATAACGCTTGAAGGTTTTCTTTTAACTGTTCTTCAGAGAAATTCACTTTACCGATAGTGGTGTGAATGATACCGTTCTTGTCGTTACGGTAGCGAATCTGACCTGATTTCGCATTTTTAACCGCTTCTGCTACGTTTGGTGTAACAGTACCGACTTTTGGGTTTGGCATTAAACCGCGCGGGCCTAATACTTGACCTAATTGACCCACAACACGCATTGCATCAGGAGAAGCGATAACAACATCAAAGTTCATTTCGCCTTTTTTGACTTGCTCTGCTAAGTCTTCCATACCTACTAAATCAGCACCCGCTTCTTTAGCTGCATCTGCATTTGCGCCTTGTGTGAATACTGCAACACGCACTTCACGACCTGTACCGTGTGGAAGTACTGTTGCACCACGGACGTTTTGGTCAGATTTACGAGGATCGATACCTAAGTTCACCGCTACATCAACGCTTTCAACGAATTTAGCCGTTGCGAATTGTTTCAATACTGCGATTGCCTCGTTGATATCATACGCTTTAGTAGAATCTACGCCAGCTTTGATTGCTTTCATTTTTTTAGTCAATTTAGCCATCGTATTACTCCTCCACCACTAAGCCCATTGAACGAGCAGTACCTTTGATTGATTCCATTTTGGTCTCGATAGTCGCACCGGTCATATCTGCCGCTTTCGTTTCAGCAATCTGACGGATTTGATCTAAGGTTACTTTACCCACTTTATCTTTATTCGGTTTACCTGAACCGGATTTGATGCCCGCAGCTTTTTTCAATAATACTGCCGCCGGTGGGGTTTTCGTGACGAACGTGAATGAACGGTCTGCATAAACTGTGATTACAACCGGAATCGGTAAACCTTTTTCTAAGCTCTCGGTACGAGCATTGAATGCTTTACAAAATTCCATAATATTCACACCTTGTTGACCTAATGCAGGACCAACTGGTGGTGATGGGTTAGCCATACCGGCCGCCACTTGCAACTTAACGTATGCTTGGACTTTTTTTGCCATTTTTAAGTTTCCTCTTGATGGGTATAACGCAGAAAATCTGCTCCCCTGTTACACAAAAATACGAGCTAATGAATTAGCTCGTAAATAGTTTTTGAATTCTATAAAAAATTTGACCGCTTTTCAAGCGAATTTTATATTTTGCTACATTTGCTTAGTCTTGCTTTCAGGGAATAGCAAGACAAAACAACTCATTGGAATAACCGTAACAGCCGCCCAACGTGGATCAAGTCCCAAATCTTTTAAACGACCAGCTGCACAATAGTAAAATATAACAAATTGAATAATATACACTACTAGTGCAATGTAAGGACTTATCCTTAATGTAAGAATGTATAAAAGACCAAAGAATATACAATTAATCACATAAAAAATTGCATATATTGTTCGATTTAATGGTTTAACATTCATAAAAACCCCTACTTAATCTTTCTTGCCACATTCAAACACTTGTGCCGAAACACGGAAGCTTAGTACTCGACTAGTATCGATAATATTAGGAGCACAGACTCCGTTTGGTGTAAAGCAAGTTGCTTTTGCTTCCACTATCCGTAGCGTAACTCTCTTCGCTTTGCCTGCTACTTCTACAGCATTATTCCTAGCATCGTTTAATGCGCCCCGTCTTGCTTCTTCTAATGTGGGATCTGTGTATATAACATCAAACGGTCGATTTTTATCAGAATTTGTTTTATCAAATCCCTCTACCTCCCCTAATACTTTACAGCCATAAGGAGTTGATCTTACTATCGAAATTCCTCTCGCTTTTTCATCCAGCGGTTTTGGTTCAAAAGGTTTTGTCACCACACACCCTGTTAGCATTGTCGCAACACCTGTAACGATTACAGCCCCTAATAAAAATTTTTTCATAATCACCTCAAATAAAAGTACAAAATTTATGGTATAGTTTAGACTCTGTATAGGTAAATGCCAGTATCCGGCAATATCAAAAAACTGACTTTTACGGTAGAAAATCACACTAAGAGGCAAGAATGGAAATTCACGAAAAAATCCGAGTAATGCGAGAAATCAACCAATGGTCGCAAGAGGAAATGGCAGAAAAACTAGATATGTCGCCGACAGGTTATGCCAAAATTGAGCGTGGACAAAGTAGCCTTAATTTAGATAAGCTGAAACAGATTGCCGCTATTTTTGATATTGATTTGGTAGAGCTGATAGCAACTCAAGATAGATCTTTTTTCTTCTCTATCGGAGATAATAGTAATAATCATAGCTATATAGCTGTACCGGAAACATTAGCATTAGAGAACCAAGCCCTTAAACAATTATTACAATCCCGAGATAGTGAAATTGCAGCTTTAAAAGAAATTATTGAATTATTAAAATCCAATCCAAAATCATCGGATTAACCCTATAAAAAATGGCTTATACAATAAGCCATTTTTTATATTCAAAGTGCGGTCAAAAATTAGTTTGTTTTTTCAACTTGACCAAATTCCAATTCAACCGGTGTAGCACGTCCAAAGATAGAAACGGAAACTTTTAAGCGACCTTTTTCATAATCTACTTCTTCTACCGTACCGTTAAAGTCTGCGAACGGACCTTCGGTAACTCGCACCTCTTCACCCGGTGAATATTCATTACGGTGACGCGGCTTATCAGAACTTTGTTCTAAACGACTTAGAATAGTGTCAGCCTCACGTTTAGAAATCGGCGCCGGTTTATCCGGTGTTCCGCCGATAAACCCCATTACACGCGGCACGCTTTTTACTAAGTGCCAGGTATCATCATTCATTTCCATTTCTACAAGCACATAACCCGGAAAGAATTTACGTTCGCTTTTACGACGTTTACCGGCTACGTTTTCAACCACTTCTTCACTAGGTACCAACACTTCACCAAATTGGTCTTCCATTTGGTGCTGTTTAATATACTCACGCAAAGTTAATGCGACACGGCTTTCAAAACCGGAAAACGCTTGTAAAACATACCAACGTTTTTTTGATACTGTTGTTTCTTCGGTCATTTTAGAATCTCAAATCGGTTAAGAAGTTAATAATAGATACGATAATGGAATCTGCCGCCCAGAAAAATAGTGATGAAATCACGGTTACAGCCATTACGATTAATGTTGTTTGACGGGTTTCGGAGCGTGTCGGCCACACGACTTTACGCGCTTCATTTTTCGCTTCTTTAAAGAAATTACGAGCTTTCGTACCTTGATTGGTTATCGCAGCAAAAATAAAGGTGAGCACAAGGAGCACAGCTATCGCAATGACACGAATCGGTGCTGAAAATTCTTTTTGGAAATACACGTTACCGACTGCCGCCGCGGAGAAGAAAACGACAACCAATACCCAAAGTAATGTATTTAGACCTTTTGATTTACCTTCTGTCGGCTCTTCTATTTTTTTCTTTTTATCAACAATTTCAGTTGTCATAATTGAATCCGTTTTAAAAGGGGAAAATAGGGATAATTTAAGAACGCGCGATTGTAGCATTTTCTTTTGAAATTTCCTATTGAAAAATAAGAAATGAAAAAAACACTTAGAAAATCAACCGCACTTTCTCATGCACCTAAGCCAGGTAAACCAGTTCAGGTGCTTTGTTTTCCACAATCGTTGCTTCGTTCACTACGACTTTCTCAAGATTTTCAAGAGACGGTAAATCGTACATCGTATCCAATAACACGGCTTCTACGATAGAACGTAAACCACGTGCACCGGTTTTGCGTTCAAGCGCTTTTTTCGCCATTGCTTTTAAGGCTTCCGGCGTAAACTCCAATTCAACGTTTTCTAAGCCGAACAATGCTTGATATTGTTTGGTTAAGGCATTTTTCGGTTGAGTAAGAATTTGTACCAAAGCCTCTTCATCTAATTCGCTCAATGGTGCAATCATTGGTAAACGACCGATAAATTCAGGAATAAGACCAAACTTCATTAAATCATCCGGTTCTACCTGACGGAGTAATTCTGACAAAGATTGTTCCTCGTCTTTTTCTACCTTAGCATCAAAGCCGATACTTGTACCGATTTGTGTACGCTTACCGATAATCTTATCCAAACCGGCAAACGCGCCTCCGCAAATAAAGAGAATTTTTGAGGTATCAACCTTCAACATTTCTTGTTGAGGGTGTTTGCGCCCGCCTTGTGGAGGCACAGAGGCAATAGTCCCTTCAACCAATTTCAATAAAGCTTGTTGAACGCCTTCTCCGGATACATCACGTGTGATAGACGCCCCCTCAGACTTACGGCTAATTTTATCGATTTCATCGATATAAATTATGCCTTGTTCCGCTTTTTCCGTATCATATTCACAATTTTGTAGCAATTTTTGTAACACGTTTTCCACGTCTTCACCGACATAACCGGCTTCCGTTAAGGTTGTCGCATCCGCCATAGCGAAAGGAACATTTAAGCGTCGTGCCAACGTTTGCGCAAGTAATGTTTTACCGCTGCCCGTCGGGCCAATCAGCAAAATGTTACTTTTACCTAATTCCACATTATCGCTTTCATAGTTACTACGTAGGCGTTTATAGTGATTATATACGGCTACGGAAAGCACTTTTTTGGCATAATCTTGACCGATCACATAATCATCTAAATGTGCGCGAATCTCATGAGGGGTAGGTAATTTGGTGTCATTTTTAACCGCACTTTCATCACCGTTCTCATCATTCATTTCATTACTTTCTTCCAGCATAGAATGGCAAAGTTCAATACATTCGTTACAAATATAACCATCCGTACCTGCAATCAATTTATCTACTTCACCTTTTTCTTTGCCACAGAAAGAACAATGTAAATCTTTATTTTCGGTTGTCATTTTAAATCCTTAACGTTGAACCAACACGTCATCCACTAAGCCATAAATTTTAGCTTCTTCCGCAGACATAAAGTTATCACGATCGGTATCCTGTTCAATGCGCTCAATGCTCTGTCCGGTATGGAAAGCCAAACGTTCGTTTAAGGTATGTCTAATTTTTAAAATTTCTTGTGCGTGAATTTGAATATCCGATGCCTGTCCACGATATCCGCCTAATGGTTGATGAATCATTACGCGAGAATTTGGTAATGCGGCACGTTTTCCGGCAGTACCTCCGGCCAATAAAAATGCGCCCATAGAACACGCCTGACCGATACAAAGGGTACGTACATCCGGCTTAATAAATTGCATCGTATCGTAAATTGCCATACCGGCCGTTACCGAACCACCCGGTGAATTGATATAAATATTAATATCTTTGGTCGGATCTTCCGATTCTAAAAATAGCAACTGTGCGACAATCAAATTTGCCATATGATCTTCAACCTGTCCGGTTAAAAAAATCACGCGTTCTTTTAATAAACGGGAATAAATATCGTAGGCACGTTCGCCACGCGAAGTCTGATCTACGACCATTGGAACTAAACTCATTTTCTCACCTATTACTCATAAAGTTGTTGGCTATTTTACCTAAAAAAGACCTGCAAATAAAAACGCGGTCGCTTTTATTTAAAATAGCGACCGCACTTTTAATCAATCACAGTGATAAATCGATCACAATTACGCAGTTTGCGGATTCATAATTTCATCAAATGAAGAAGCTTTTTCTGTCACTTGTGCTTTTGCAAGAACAGCATCGACTGCTTGCTCTTCTAACACGACGTTACGAATATTATTCATTAACTCTTCATTTTTACTGTAATACTCAACCACTTCGCTCGGTTGCTCATATGCAGAAGCGATATCTGCGATCATTGCTTTTGCACGCTCTTCATCTACTTTCAATTCATTTGACTTGATCACTTCAGAGAATAACAAACCGACTTGAACGCGACGTTTTGCATCCGCCTCAAACAATTCACGTGGTAATTGCGCCGCTTGCTGGGTATTGCCGCCAAAACGTTGTGCCGCTTGGTTACGTAATACATTGATTTCTTCTTCAACCGCAGAAGTCGGTACATCAATCGGATTTTGTTCAATTAAACCGCTGATAACCTGTTGTTTCACGCGAGATACTAGTGCGTTTTTCAATTCGCGTTCCATATTTTTACGAATTTCCGCACGTAAATCCGCAACGGATTTTGTATTCGGACCAAATTTTGCAACAAATTCGTCCGTTAATTCAGGCAATACCATGTTTTCTACTTTTTTCAAAGTAATCGCAAATTTTGCCGGTTTACCTTTTAAGTTTTCTGCGTGATATTCTTCAGGGAAGGTAACATCAATGCCAAATTGCTCACCCGCCTTATGCCCAACAATACCTGCTTCAAATCCCGGAATCATACGACCTTGTCCCATAAACAGAACAAAGTCGGATGCCTTACCGCCTTCAAATTCTTCACCATCAACAGAGCCTACAAAATCAATGGTTACGCGATCATCCGCTTTTGCTGCCTCTTGACTTTCCGCCCAAGTCGCTTGTTGTTTGCGTAATACATCGATCATTTTATCGATATCGGCTTCATTAATCTCAACTGCCGGTTTTTCGACTTTGATATTTTCTAAACCTTGTAATTGCACTTCCGGATAAACTTCAAAAGTTGCGGTAAAAACCAAATCTTTACCTTGTTCAAAAGTTTCAATGGCGAAAGTCGGACGACCTGCAATATTGATTTTCTCTGCGATCACCGCATCGAAAAAATGGCGTGGTAATAAGTCATTCAATACATCTTGACGAATTGATGCGCCAAAACGTTGTTCAATAATGTGAGCTGGCACGTGTCCTTTACGGAAACCATCTACGCGAACATTTTTTGCCGCACGTTTAAATTCTTCACGCGTTGCTTTCTCAACAGTTTCAGCCGGAACAGTGATCGCCACACGGCGCTCTAAACCTTGGGTTGTTTCAATATTTAATGACATTTGTAACCTCAATTAATTTTGCACTCGGTAAAACTCACACCGAACACGTTGTTAATAAAAATAATAGTGATAAAAAACCGCCGAATTATAACGAAATAAAAGCAGTCAGTCGATAGAAAGTCGATAAATCAACCAAAAAGCCATTTATTTTGATGAATTTATCAGCAGAATTTCGAGTATAAAAAAGTGCGGTTAAAAATGACCGCACTTTGATGATTCTTATAAACCTTTTGGCAAACGAATTTTTTGTCCCGGGAAAATTTTATCAGCGTCTTTAATTACCTCTTTATTCGCTTCAACAATCGCCGTATATTTTGCGCCGTTGCCGTAAGTTTTTTCTGCAATCTTCCACAGAGTATCGCCTTTTTGAATGGTGTAGAAAGTATCTTCTGAAGCCAAACTTTCGCCGTTGCTAACGGTTACGCTACTGGTAACGGAACTAATGCCTTGAATATTCCCTGCCATCAACACCGCTTTTTCTAATGCGGCTGCCGTAGAAGCGACACCTTGAATATTCGCCACACCATCTTCAACCGTGACCGAAAGATTTTCTACGCCCGGATTATCTTCCGCAATGTGTTGCGTTACTGCTTGTGAAGCATCTTCTTGTTTAGAAAAAATTTTCTTGCCGATATCACCGACAAAATCAAATAAGCCCATTTTTTATTCCTTTTCGGTTGTAAATTTCAGACGTTACAATACTTAAAAGTAATGAAAATGTCTATAAACGACCGCGTAAATTCTTGTAAATCTTTTCTAAAACCACTTTAAAGACAACTGCACTTTGATAAAATACGCGCACTTTATCATTCACTAAACTCAGGAGAAAATATGCGTTGGCAAGGCAGAAGAGAAAGTTCAAATGTTGAAGATAGACGAAGATCCGGCGGTAATTTTGGCGGCGGCAAAAGCACCGGTATTTTGGGCTTTATTATTTTATTAGTCGGTGCTTATTATGGTGTTGATCTCTCGGGTTTAGTCGGCACCCCCGATTTTTCAGGACAATCTTCTCAACATTTAGAAACACAGGAAGAACAACAACTCGCCGCGTTATCGAAAGTCGTTTTAGCGGATACAGAAACGGTTTGGGGCAATTATTTCAAGCAAATGGGTTATCAATATCAAGAACCGACTATGGTACTTTATAGTGGTGCGACTTCTACCGCTTGTGGAACGGGGCAATCGGCAATGGGGCCATTTTATTGTCCGAATGATCGTAAAGTTTATTTAGATTTGTCTTTCTACAACGATATGAAAAATAAATTAGGTGCCGCCGGTGATTCAGCCTTTGCCTATGTAATTGCCCATGAGGTAGGACATCACGTGCAAAACTTGTTAGGCGTTTTAGGGCAAGTTCATCGGACCCAACAAACGATGGAGCGCAAAATGGCGAATCAGCTTTCCGTGAAACTTGAATTACAAGCCGACTGTTTTGCCGGTGTATGGGCAAATCAAGCGGTCAAAAGCGGCTTATTTGAACGCGGTGATGAAGAAAAAGCCTTTAATGCGGCTGAAGCCGTAGGCGATGATCGTTTACAAAAGCACGGGCAAGGCTATGTGGTGCCGGATAGTTTTACTCATGGCACATCAGCACAGCGTTTGACCTGGTTTAGAAAAGGCTTGCAAAGCGGTAATCCAAGTATGTGTGATACCTTTAATTAACAAAAAGGCTGACTTGGAAAACAAAGTCAGCTTTTTTATTTCTAATTAAACCCTCCCCAAATCACATAAAATAAAGTGACAAAAACACCAATAATTTATTAATTCTTATAATTTTTTTTTAAAACTTAAATAATTTTTCAATAAAACCTGAGTAGGAGTAGGATTTTTTGTGATATTACTCACAATTTCTCAAAATAGGTATACCCTATTAACATAAAAAAAACTAATATATGTACGTTTTTTTAACATAATTTTAAGGAAATTTTAATGCTGTCTTTTGTTCTTAGTATTTTCCCTATCATTTTATTGATTTATCTTATGGTTAAACGCAATGCGTTGCCATCTTATGTAGCCTTACCGTGGATCGCCACCTTGGTAATGGGTGTCCATCTTCTTCATTTTGATACGGATATTGTTACCATTAGTGCGAATGTTGTCTCTGCAATCGTTGCAGTACAAACACCAATTACCGTTATCTTCGGCGCAATTTTATTTAACCGTTTTAGCGAAGTTTCCGGCGCAACAAATATTATGCGCAAATGGCTGGGAAACATTAATCCTAATCCGGTAGCACAATTAATGATCATTGGCTGGGCATTTGCCTTTATGATTGAAGGTGCAAGCGGTTTTGGTACGCCGGCTGCGATTGCTGCGCCTATTTTAGTCGGCTTAGGTTTTCATCCGTTAAAAGTTGCAATGCTTGCATTGGTGATGAACTCGGTCCCTGTGTCTTTCGGTGCGGTCGGTACACCGACTTGGTTTGGTTTCGGTCCGTTAAAATTACCAAGTGAAATGGTTTTACAAATCGGTGCGGTCACTGCGTTTATCCACTCCGTTGCCGCTTTTATCATTCCGATCTTAGCCTTACGCATCGTCGTTAGTTGGCAAGAAATTCGTAAAAACTTGTTGTTCATCTACATTAGTGTATTCGCTTGTGTTATTCCTTATTTCCTCTTAGCACAAGTAAACGATGAGTTCCCATCATTAATTGGTGGTGCTGTCGGATTATTTATTTCCGTGTGGGCTGCTAACCGTAACATCGGTTTGGCAAAAACGGATAATACGCTTGATAATCAAGCCGTTAGTACTTCACAAGTGTTAAAAGCCTTATTCCCGACCGGTTTACTTATTGCTTTTTTAATTGTAACCCGCGTACAGCAATTACCGTTTAAAGCAATGATGAACGACACTACCGTTTGGTTCTCTACCGTATTAGGATCACTTGGTACCTTTGAAATAAGTAAAGGACTTATCTTTACCTTGAAAAATATTTTTGGTTCTCAGGTTTCATCCAGTTATAAATTGTTATATGTACCTGCGCTCATTCCATTTATTATTACGGTGCTTATTGCAATTCCGTTCTTTAAAGTGTCCGGTGAAAACGTAAAACAAATTTTTAGCTCAAGCTTAAAACAATCAAAAAATCCATTTATTGCCTTAATGGGTGCTCTTGTAATGGTTAACTTAATGTTGGTTGGCGGTGAGCATTCTATGGTAAAAATTATCGGTCGCACATTTGCAGAGGTAACCGGCAGTGACTGGACGATTTTCTCCTCATTCCTTGGTGCTATCGGTTCGTTCTTCTCAGGTTCAAATACCGTATCAAACTTAACATTCGGTAGTGTGCAACTTTCAACCGCCGAAACCACCGGTCTCTCTGTTGTGCTCATACTCGCCTTACAATCGGTGGGCGGTGCAATGGGGAATATGGTGTGCATTAATAACATCGTAGCAGTAAGCTCAGTGCTGAATATTTCCAACCAAGAAGGTCCAATTATTAAAAAAACTATTGTGCCAATGGTAATCTACGGTATTATTGCAGCCCTTTGCGCACTATTCTTAGTGCCGCTGTTCTACACTCTTTAAAAATTTATTTGAAAAAACGACCGCACTTTTTATAAAGTGCGGTCGTCGTTGACTTCTCTTTTTGTTGGAGCATTAAATATGAACGTGAATTTTTACGTTACCTGTATTGCGGACATAGTAAAAAGCGGTGTAGCAAAAAACACTGTCTTATTGCTGGAAAAGCTCGGGTGTCAAATTACTTTTCTTGAAAAACAAGGCTGTTGTGGGCAGCCCGCATTAAATAGCGGTTACACAAAACAAGCAATTCCGGGAATGAAAAGTCTAGTACAAACCTTTGAAGCAAATGATTATCCCATCGTTGCTCCCGCCGGTTCCTGTGTCTATGCAATTAAAAATTATCCTGAATATTTTACACGTGCAGGCGAGCCTGAATGGGCTATACGTGCACAAAAAGTCGCCGATCGTTTCTACGACTTAACGGATTTTATTGTCAATAAGTTAGGTGTAACCGACATCGGTGCATATTTACCCGGAAAAGCGGTTTATCACCCGTCTTGCAGCCTTTCGCGTAAATTGGGTATCGTGAACGAGCCAGTCGCACTCTTAAAAGGTGTGAAGGGTTTAGAATTATTACCAATTCACAACCAACAAGCCTGCTGTGGTTTTGGCGGAACATTTTCCGTAAAAATGGCAGAAATTTCCGGTGAAATGGTAAAAGAAAAAGTTGAGCATATTGAAGAAGTAGAGCCCGATTATTTAATCGGTGCAGATGTAAGCTGCTTACTCAATATTGGCGGACGCCTACAACGTGAAGGCAGCAAAATCAAAGTAATGCACATTGCCGAAGTATTGATGCAAGGGGAGAAATAATAAGATGTCATTAAAAACAAGCCAACTTGCGTTTAAAGATCGTGTTAATCACGAAGTTAATAATCAAATTATGCGTAAAGCCGTGGTGAAAGCGCAAGAAACTATCGGTGCAAATCGTCAAAAAATGGTGGATGAATTAGGTCATTGGGAAGAATGGCGTGATCTTTCCAAACAAATCCGTAACCATGTTTTAGCTAATTTAGATGCTTACTTGTATCAATTAAGTGAAAATGTGCAAAAAAACGGAGGTAAAGTCTATTTTGCGGAAACCGCAGAAGAAGCGCGTGAATATATCCGCCAAGTCGCATTAGAAAAAAATGCCAAGAAAATCGTGAAATCCAAATCAATGGTTACCGAGGAAATCGGTTTAAATGAAACCTTAGAAAAAGAAGGTATGCAAGTGATTGAAACGGATTTAGGCGAATATTTACTCCAAATTTCCGGTGATAAACCGTCCCATATCGTTGTACCTGCAATTCACAAAGATCGTCATCAAATTCGCAAAGACCTTGCTGAAAAACTGGGTTATGAAGGTGAAGAAACACCGGAAGATATGACTCGTTTTGTGCGTGAAAAAATTCGTCAAGATTTCCTAGAAGCCGATATCGGTATCAGTGGCTGTAACTTTGCCGTTGCCGAAACGGGTTCCGTTTGCTTAGTAACGAACGAAGGAAATCTACGCTTAGCCACCGCACTTCCTAAAACCCATATCGCCGTAATGGGTATGGAGCGTCTTGCACCAACCTTTCAAGAGGTGGACGTTTTAATCACAATGCTTGCCCGAAGTGCCGTAGGGGCAAAGTTAACCGGCTATAATACTTGGCTTACAGGCCCGCGTCTTAAAGGTGAAACCGATGGCCCCGAAGAATTTCATTTAGTCATTGTGGATAATGGTCGTTCCGATATTTTAGCTTCTGAATTTCAAGAAGTGTTGCGCTGTATCCGCTGTGGTGCCTGCTTAAATACCTGCCCGGCTTACCGTCAAATCGGCGGTCACGGTTATGGTTCCATTTATCCGGGTCCAATCGGTGCCGTGATTTCACCATTGCTTGGCGGGTATGATGAATTTAAAGAATTACCTTATGCCTGCTCTTTATGTAATGCATGCAATTCCGTTTGTCCGGTTCGTATTCCGTTGGCTCAACTTATCTCAAAACACCGTGAAAAAATGGTGGAACAGGGTAAAACACCTACAATGGAACAACTTTCCATTTTCGGTTTCACCTTTGCCAATGCCCACCCAACATTATGGAAAGTAGGGGTGAACGTAGGAGCAAAACTTGCCGGTAAAATTATTAAAAACGGTAAACCAATGCTTTCTGTCGGCGCACTTTCCGAATGGACAAAAGCAAGAGATCTACCACAGCCGGAGGGCGAAAGCTTCCGTCAATGGTTTAATAATAGAGGTAAAAACTAATGGACGCACAAAATCGCGAAAACTTTTTGAATAAGTTGGTAGCCAAAATGGGGAAAGCACGCAGCACCCAACCGGCTCCAATGCCAACACCGGTGAACACTTACCCGACTGAGCGTTTAACCCAATTAACGCAAACCGAACTTGTCAACGAATTTATTAATTCTGCGAAAACAATGATGGTGGATGTAAATATTGCAACGGAAACGGAAGCAGCAAGCGCATTATTAGCATTATGTGAAAAATATGGCGGAGGTGATGTGGTGCTCAATTCCGATGAACGATTAACCGCATTAAGTATTCCACAAGTCTTAGCGGAAAAATACACCTGCCACACTTGGTCACCTGAAAGTGCAAAGGAAAATATCGCCTTTTCAGAGAAAGCGAATATTGGTGTTGTCTATGCAGATTATGGTTTAGCTGAAACCGGTGGGATTGTGTTATTTTCAAATCAAGATCGTGGTCGTTCGGTAAGTTTACTGCCTGAAAAATCTATCGTTGTATTACGTAAAAGCCAAGTCGTTCCTCGTGTGGCTCAAGTTGCAAAAGTACTACATGATAAAGCGCAACAAGGCGAGCGTATGCCATCTTGTATCAATATTATCTCAGGCCCTAGTTCCACGGCTGATATTGAGTTGATTAAAGTTATCGGTGTACATGGCCCTGTTGCTAAAATCTATTTAGTCATTGACGATCTATAACGCCAAAACAAAAGTGCGCAGAATATGCGCACTTTTTTCATTGACCAAACAAAGGAAATTAAAGGATAAAACGGCTTAAATCTTCGTTTTCTACCACCTCACCCAAGGCATCCGCCACATAAGCCGCATCAATATTGACCGTTTGCCCGTTCATATCGCTGGCATTGAAAGAAATTTTATCCATCAAACGCTCCATGACGGTGTGTAGGCGGCGAGCGCCGATATTCTCGGTTTTCTCATTCACACGGAATGCCGCCTCAGCGATTTTTTTCACCGCCTCTGATGTAAATTCAATGTTTACACCTTCTGTCGCCATTAGCGCCTTGTATTGCTCGGTTAATGAGGCATTAGGCTCTGTTAAAATACGCTCAAAATCAGCCGCACTTAGTGCTGAAAGTTCAACACGAATAGGTAAACGCCCCTGTAATTCAGGAATTAAATCGGAAGGTCGCGCCACTTGGAATGCGCCAGAGGCAATAAACAAAATATGATCGGTTTTGACCATACCATGTTTGGTGCTGACCGTTGAACCTTCCACTAACGGTAATAAATCACGTTGTACACCTTCACGTGATACATCTGCACCGCTGTATTCACCTTTTTTACAAATTTTGTCAATCTCATCAATGAACACAATCCCGTTTTGCTCCACCGCATCAATCGCTTTTTGTTTCAGCTCTTCAGGATTGATTAATTTTGCCGCTTCATCATCGATCAAGGTTTTTAGCGCATCTTTGATCTTCATTTTGCGTTTTTTCGTTTTTTCGCTACCGAGATTTTGGAACATAGACTGCAACTGATTAGTCATTTCTTCCATACCCGGAGGCGCCATAATTTCCACCCCCATAGAAATACCGGCTGAAACGTCAATTTCGATTTCTTTATCATCTAATTGGCCTTCACGCAATTTTTTACGAAATGCTTGGCGGGTACCACTGTTGCTATCGTGATTTTCCACTTCCCCCCATTGATTTTTAGCCGGAGGCAATAAAGCATCAAGAATGCGCTCTTCTGCCGCATCTTCCGCTTTTGCACGATTTTTAGCGATTTCTTGTTGACGAACCAGCTTCATCGCACCATCCGTTAAATCACGAATGATAGAATCCACTTCTTTCCCCACATACCCTACTTCCGTAAATTTTGTCGCTTCCACTTTAATAAACGGCGCATTAGCCAATTTTGCCAAACGGCGCGCAATTTCCGTTTTCCCCACTCCGGTCGGTCCAATCATTAAAATATTTTTAGGTGTCACTTCATGGCGTAGCGGCTCTTGCAATTGCATACGACGCCAACGATTTCTTAAAGCAATAGCAACCGCTCTTTTGGCATCAGCCTGTCCGATAATATGTTGATCTAATTCAGAGACAATTTCGCGAGGAGTCATTTCAGACATAATTTATTCCTTGATTTGTTATTCTGTGTATTAATAAATAAATTAGAAAATTAATTTGGTAATACTTCAATGGTGAAATTCGTGTTAGTAAACACACAAATATCGCCTGCAATTTTTAATGATTTTTCTACGATTTCTTGAGCAGATAACTCTGTATTTTCCACCAGCGCACGTGCCGCAGACAGCGCATAATTGCCGCCGGAGCCAATCGCCAAAATTTGATCTTCTTCAGGCTGCACCACATCGCCAATACCGGTGATAATTAAACTTTCTTTTTCATCAGCCACAATTAACATCGCTTCTAATTTGCGAAGCGCACGATCAGTTCGCCAATCTTTTGCTAATTCGACCGCACTTTTCAGTAAATGCCCTTGGTGCATTTCAAGTTTACGTTCAAAAAGCTCAAAAAGTGTAAATGCATCTGCCGTACCGCCGGCAAACCCTGCCAACACCTTGCCATTATATAAACGGCGTACTTTACGCGCGTTCCCTTTCATTACGGTATTACCCAAAGAAACCTGTCCGTCACCGCCTACGACGACTTGCCCATTACGGCGAACACTTACAATCGTTGTCATTATTCTGTCCTTTTAAAGAAAAACTTGTTCGCTATATGGCGGTTGAATTGGGAAATTCAAGTTACTTTTTCATTTTGAATTTGAGGATTTGTTGATTTTTTGTTTTTAGAAAGCATATGAGCCGGTATTACGTTTATCCAACGCTGATTTCCCCATGAAGGAGCATATTCTGTATATAAATAAGGAACGGATACAATTAAAGGATTTGAGTCCGACACAATATCGAGCTCAAATCCTTTGCTAAACTGTCTAACTTTTTTGGGTCAGATCATAATGAATGAGGTTCTAACATATCTGGTTTATGCTTATTTGTTCACTGCTTGCTCTTTTTTACGCTCTAAACGTAGCACGCCTAAATGCGTCATATAACAGCAGAAAATGCAACCGACCACTGCGAATAGCAATAAGTAGAATCCGGCATCCCAGCCGAAACGTTCTGCCAAGATTCCGAATAATGCCGTGCCCGAGAAACTACCTAAAATGTAACTGAGTAAACCACGTAAACCCGTTGCCGAACCTGCTGCAAAAGAGGGAACAAGTTCAATGGTTTGAAGAGAAGATAAAAACATCGGAACATAAATTAAACAACCGATAATACCTGCACCGATAGTGACTGTGAGTAAATCGGTTCCCCCCCAATAGGCGAACATTGCCGCCCCCACTCCGAATAGAGTAATGATTGCAAGGGGCATTCGGCGACCTTTAAAATAGGTATCGGTTAGCCAGCCCGCTAATAAAGTAGACGGAATTGCCGCCCATTCAAAAATGGCGAATGCGGTTGCCATTTGTCCCTTTGAAAAGCCTTTGGTCTCTAACAGATAAAGTGGTAACCAAGTTAATACGCCGAACCGAATCATATAGGTAAACACATCAATAAAAGAAACAAACCATACATTAATATCTTTCATTATATAATCACGGAAAATTTCCCAAGTGCTTAAGTTGATGTTTTCATCTTTGGTGACTACAAGCTCATCTTGTTCATTTTTCAAGATTTGAGCCATAGGTGGCAACCCTTCATTGTAGGTTCGCCCTGCACCAAAAATATAAAAAATGATGGCAACGATTGTCGCAATGGCAACCGGGACAATAAAGTGAGCGGTTTGCCAATGTTCTTGACCTAACCATGCAATACTGGCTCCGGCGATTGGGGCGACTAAACCGCCGCCTACGTTGTGAGAAATATTGAAAATGGCCGTTGTAACACCGCGAGATTTGCGTGGAAACCAGCTTGCCAGCACAATATATGCCGGACCGGCGCCCATTCCTTGGAAAATACCGTTCAGAACGCAAAGGAATAAGAAAATCCAAAATGAAGCGCTAAAGCCCATCATTAAATTTACGATAGCGGACATCATTAAACCGAAAATCATAAAATGTTTTGGATTTGACTTATCTGCAATGGCCGACATAAAGCCTTTACTTAGTCCATAAACGATGAGCATTGTACCGGAAATAAAACCGATATCTTTTTTGGTGAATCCGAAATCGCTAATCAATTCCGGTGAAGAGAGGAGAAAGTTATTGCGGAGAATATAGAACGCAGCATAACCAATAAAAATACCAAATAGCGCGTGCCATCTTAGACGATTGTAATGCGCTCTGATTTCTGCATCGGGAATCGGTTTCCCTTGGTTGGATTTTAAGAAAAAAAACATAAAACATCCTTAGTTATTGTGTGATTAAATATTTCCGTTTGAAACAAATGAGCGTTCCTGATATAAAACGGAACGCCTCTCTCTTCCAAATTAATTTATAACCGAATGGAAAAATACGGTTATTTTTGACCGCACTTTATTTCTTGCGTCTGGCTCTGGGGTGTGCTTGATCATACACATCGGCAAGGTGTTGGAAATTAAGATGGGTATAAATTTGCGTAGTTGCGAGATTGCTATGCCCAAGCAGTTCTTGAACGGCACGAAGATCGGAGCTTGCCTCCAACATATGTGTTGCAAAAGAATGACGTAATTTATGAGGGTTTAAATGGCTGTTTAAACCTTGACGAATCCCCCATGTTTCCAAGCGTTTTTGAATCGCGCGATGCGAAATTCGATTACCCAATCGGCTAACAAATAACGCCTCATCTTTAGGATTAAATAACAACCGTACTTTTAGCCATTGTTGCAACGCGTGAGAGGCATAGCGACCAAAAGGAACGATACGTTCCTTATTACCTTTCCCTAATACACGGACTTCCCGAGTTCGAGTATTAATGCTGTTTAAATTAAGCCCTTGCAATTCGGATAAACGCAAGCCGGAACTATACATTAACTCTAAAATCGCACGATCACGAATATCAATCGGCTCTTTACTGTCATTGGCAAATAGTTGTTGAACCTGCTCTCCATCAATATTTTTGGGTAAATGTTTACTTTGCTTCGGTGCGGAAATACCCGTGGCAGGGTTTACTTTTAATTTATCTTGTTGAACTAAATAGCTTAAAAATTGGCGGAGAGCGGATAAACGCAAAGCGAGACTTTTTTCTTTTAGTCCCGCTTTTTTACTTTGTGCCAATATGAAACGCACAACACTTGGTGTGATCTGCTGCCATTGTTGAATGCCTTGTTCGATAAGCAATTTTTGCACGCTATTAAGTTGGCGTTGATAATTGTTGAGCGTATGAGGACTAACTTGACGTTCTATACGTAAATAATCCCAATAAGATTGTAGATCGGTTTGCATTATAAACTCAGTTCAAACAGGCTTTTTTTCGGGTTTAATTTGAACCCCTCATTTTCTAATAATTCATGTTGTGCTTGCCCTAATTCGGCAACTAAACGGGTTGATTGAGTATAACGTACAAAATCCTTTGCTTTGGAAATCAGTGCGGTATAAATATCCGTTTTTTGTGAATGTTCTTTTACATAAATATCGGTAAGTTGCCAATAACGTTGCAATTGTAGAGAAGATAAACGTGGATAAAGCTGAATAAATCCGACTGCCTCATTTTCAGTGTTTACTGCAATAAAAAAGAGACTTTCATTAAAACGAATGCGATTGGTTAAGAAGGTTAAAGTGCGGTCAGGATTTTCCGTCATTCCATTGTTAAGACGGTAATGTTCAAAGAGAGGCAGTAGCATCTCAATGTTCCATTGTTCGGCTTTGAAAATCTTCATTTTAATAAAATTGGTCATTTTTTATTGATTCTATACAGTAGATTGTAGCTTTTTCATTTCAAAGAATCACGTGATCGGAAAAAATTTTTTTAAATTTGTGATTTTGAACAAAGAATCAAAGTGAAAATTTGGTATAGTAACCGGGTTTTTTATTAATATGGAGAAATAAAAATGGCACGTCGTCCTTTAGTTATGGGGAACTGGAAATTAAACGGTAGCAAAGCCTTTACCAAAGAGTTAATCGAAGGTTTAAAAACCGAGCTTGCCGGTGTTGAAGGTTGTGATGTTGCAATTGCACCGCCGGTGATGTACTTGGCGGAAGCTGAAGCAGCACTTGCAGGAAGTCAGATTGCACTTGGTTCACAAAATGTAGATGTCAATGTAAAAGGCGCATTCACCGGTGATATCTCGACTGAAATGTTAAAAGATTTTGGTGCGAAATATATTATTATCGGTCATTCTGAGCGTCGTACTTACCACAAAGAAAGTGATGAATTTATCGCTAAAAAATTTGCAGCATTAAAAGAAGCGGGCTTAGTACCTGTATTATGTATCGGTGAATCCGAAGCAGAAAATGAAGCGGGTAAAACAGAAGAAGTTTGCGCACGTCAAATTGATGCGGTAATTAATGCGTTAGGTGTTGAAGCCTTTAATGATGCTGTTATTGCCTATGAACCGATTTGGGCAATCGGTACCGGAAAATCCGCAACGCCTGCTCAAGCTCAAGCGGTTCACGCGTTTATCCGTGGTCATATTGCAGCGAAATCTCAAGCCGTAGCAAATCAAGTTATCATTCAATACGGCGGTTCTGTAAATGATGCCAATGCAGCGGAATTATTCACCCAGCCGGATATCGACGGTGCATTAGTAGGTGGCGCATCATTAAAAGCAGCGGCATTTGCGGTGATCGTGAAAGCAGCCGCAGCAGCGAAAAACTAATTTATCGTCTAATCAATATGCAAAAGCGCGGTCAATTTCGACCGCACTTTTTCTTCACGAATACTTTCTGGATAAAATCAAAAAACGGCAATCGTAAGGATTCGCCTCATCTTTTTCTCGGTATGTTTCAAATTCAATATGCCACTCATCCCAATTTAAAGTCGGGAAAAAAGTATCGCCTTCAATTTCCGCTTGAATTTGGGTTAAGTAAAGTTTATCGGCTTGCGGCAAATATTGTTTGAAAAGTTCCCCTCCGCCGATCAACATAATCTCTTCAGAATCCTTGACAAAATCGACCGCACTTTCCAAGCTACTTTTCCAAATCACGCCCTCTTGTCCGTAAGGTTGGCGGGAAAGAATAATATTCACCCGCTTTGGTAATGGACGACCGATACTCTCAAAGGTTTTCCGCCCCATTATCACCGGTTTATTTGTGGTGTTTTGGCGAAACCATGCCAGATCTGCCGGTAGATGCCAAGGCATTTTGTTATCTTTGCCGATGACATTATTGAGTGTTGTGGCAACAATTAAACTGAATGTCATAAAAACTCCTTGCTGAATAGAAGGGAACTATATCACAGCGTTGCATAATTTTAATGCTTTTTAAAAAGTTTAGTGTTAATGTGAGTGGCGTTTTCATAATAAAAAAGAGAAAGAAAAATGAATAAGAAAACCATTGTTGTAAAATTTGGCACCAGCACCTTAACCCAAGGTACTACAAAATTGCATTCCCCGCATATGATGGAAATTGTGCGTCAAATTGCACGGCTTCACCACGAGGGATACCGTATTGTGATTGTTACCTCAGGAGCGATTGCCGCCGGGCGACATTATTTGAATCACCCGCAATTACCGCCCACAATCGCCTCTAAGCAATTACTTGCGGCGGTGGGACAAAGTCAACTTATTCAGGCTTGGGAAAAATTATTTGCCATTTATGACATTCATATCGGTCAAATTTTACTGACCCGTGCCGATATTGAAGATCGTGAGCGTTTTCTGAATGCACGCGATACTTTGCACGCTTTACTTGATAATCAAATTATCCCTGTTATCAACGAAAACGATGCCGTTGCAACCGCAGAAATTAAAGTCGGGGACAACGATAATTTATCCGCATTGGTTGCCATTTTAGTTCAAGCGGAACAGCTTTATTTGCTAACGGATCAACAAGGCTTGTTTGATAGTGATCCGCGTAAAAACCCGGAAGCGAAACTTATTCCGGTTGTGGAAAAAATTACCGATCATATTCGTTCTATTGCCGGTGGCAGTGGAACTCACCTCGGTACGGGGGGAATGGGTACCAAAATTATTGCAGCGGATGTGGCAACCCGTTCCGGTATTGAAACCATTATTGCACCGGGGAATCGTCCGAATGTGATTACCGATTTAGCCTGTGATCAAAATATCGGCACGAAATTTATCGCTCACCAAGCCGATCGTTTGGAAAGCCGCAAACAATGGTTATTTGCCGCCCCCTCAGTGGGCATACTCATGATTGATGAAGGCGCAGAGCAGGCTATGCTTGTACAAAATAAATCATTACTGCCGGCAGGTATTGTTGCGGTAGAAGGACGTTTTTCTCGCGGTGAAGTCGTGAAGATTCGCAATCAAGCAGGTAAAGACATTGCGCTCGGTATGCCGCGTTATAATAATGAGGCTTTGCTGTTAATTAAAGGCAAGCAATCTCACGAAATCGAACATATTCTTGGCTATGAATACGGCGCGGTTGCCCTTCATCGTGATGATATGGTTATTTTGTAATTTGCTTAGTACCGTTTTTCTATGTTGAAAATTTCGGTAAGAAGATAGCGATATTGGTTCCTAGAGAGGTTAGGATTTTAAAGTGCGGTCAAAAAATTCATTATTATGTACACTTGCACAAAACATTGTAAGGTGCTACATAATACCGAAAAAATTTCTCTTTTTCGACCGCACTTTTTATTAAATTGAAACTTATTTGGTGTGGCTACTTAATCTTTGTAGTTTACGCAAGATAATGCCTAATACCGCGCCATAAGCCGGTACGAATAACAGAATACCAATAAACAATTTGAATAAATAATCAACGAAGCCGAGTTGACCCCAGTGTTCCGCCATAAAAGGATCGGCACTTCGGTAAAAGGCGATGCTGAAGAAAGCAAAGGTATCTGCCAGAGAGCCGAATATCATCGAGCTACTTGGTGCAACCCACCAAGTTTTGAGTTGGCGTAGGCGGTTGAAGACCGTCACATCCAATAATTGTCCCACCACATAAGCAAAGAAACTCGCAACGGCAATGCGGAAAACAAATATATCGAACGTACTCAGAGCCGCTATACCTTGAAATTGCGTATCTGAAAATAATACGGAAATCACATAGCTTACGATCAATGCCGGGAGCATGACGATAAAAATAATTCGGCGTGCTTCTTTTGCGCCAAATACACGCACGGTTAAATCTGTCGCAAGGAAAATAAAAGGAAAAGTGATTGTTCCCCAAGTGCTATGAAAGGAAAAATCTTCTGCGACACCAAGTGCGGTTGGTTTTAAGGTGATTTCAAAGGGAATTTGAACCAAATAATTGCTGGCAGCAATGATGAGAATGTGAAACAGACTCAACCAAATGAGCGCGTTACGTTTCTGCTGATCGTTAAAGATCGGATAATTAATGTGCATATTTTACCTTTTTGATTGAATAATAATTCGGGGTGAGGGAACCCGAGTTGAAAACAAAGTGTGGAATGATACGCAGATTTGTCGAGATTGCAAGCCGGGATTTTTTTCTTCAATATTTTCATTTTTTAGAAATAAGATTGCTTGAAATAAATGTGAAAATAAATGATAATTGTTATCATATTTTACATGCTTAAGAGAATATCTATGAAAAAGACAAACTTTGCTTTACTCCCTTTAGCGGTTTTAGTTTCAACTTCGGTGGGAGCAGTCGAGACCCTTGGTGTTATTGATGTGGTAACAGAAAATACCGGTGCAAAAAGTAAAACGAACGTGGTGACGTTAGATGATTTGAAAAAATCGACAAATGAGGATCTTCGCGGCGTGTTAAGTGCCGAGCCGGCAGTAAACTTCGGCGGCGGAAATGGCGGCACTTCACAGTGGGTAACTATTCGAGGAATGGGGCAAGATCAGATTGATTTTAAAGTGGATAATACCTCAAGCGATGCGCAGTTATTCCACCACCAAAGTCGATTTATATTTGATCCGAGCTTAATTAAACGCATTGACATTCGTAAGGGGGCAGGTTCTGCCAGTGCGGGGATTGGTGCAACCAGTGGTTCGATTGAGGCGACAACGGTAGATGCCAAAGATTTATTAAAAGAAGGACAAGATTTCGGTTTTAAACTTAATGCCGGTGTTAGCAGTAATAAAGGGCATTCTCAGGGAGCGACCGTCTATGGTAGAGCGGGTAGCGTTGATGCCTTATTAAGCGGTAGCTGGAAAACGATTGAAAACTACAAAGGTGGTAAAGGTTATAGCAATAAAGAAGGTTCTCAAACCGTAAAAAATAGTGCTATTGGTGAACGCGGATTGCTTGCCAAAGTCGGTGTGGATATTAATGAGGATCATCGCTTGGTTTTAAGCCATCGTCAAGAACGTTATCATGGAGCACGCGGATTACGTGAAGAATTTGATTTCTCACAAGATTGGGCTACGGTATCAAAAAATAGAGCGGGAATTTATGCATTTAACGTAAATCACCCGCGCTCGGGAGAATTACATAAAAAATGGCGTGACGCAGGATATACCGTTGATCCGAACACAGGATACGTTCTTGATCAAAATGGCAATCCGGTTCCTTATACCGATAACAATTCGCCTCGCTATCGTATCACCACTCAAGACACAACTAATCTCGAGTGGACGGGTAAAAAAATGGGCTTTATTACCGAAGCGAAAGTTAATGCTTATTTAAAGAATATTTCACGTAAAGAAACAGACACAAATTCAGAAGCTAAAGTGATAACAAAAGGTGTGAACATTAATTTAGATTCTGAAATCGGTGCAAATCACTGGGTGAAATACGGGGTGAATTATCGTCATCAAGAAGGTAAGCCAAATAACTTAAGCGGTGCTGTAACGAATAATCAGAAGAAAGAAGATGTCGGTTTATATGCCGAAGGTATTTGGGGATTCGGACCGATTACGTTAACAACGGGTTTACGCTACGATCACTTTAAATTTAAAGCCAATAATGGCAAAGAAGTCAGCAATGATGATTTTAATCCAAGTGTCGGGTTAATTTGGCAAGTAACGGACCATTTAAGTTTTAATACTAATTTGAATTATGCAAGTCGCAACCCGCGTTTTTATGAAGTTGCGCTTGCCGGTGGAACGGTACGAAGTGTTGCAGACAATCTACGCGCAGAGAAAGCTCGTAACACGGAAATCGGTTTTAACTACGATTTAAATGAAAATATCTCGCTTAACGGTAGCTATTTCTGGCAAAAAGTAAAAGATGCCCATGCGCTTAAAGATAATACTATCGTTAATTCCGCGTTGCTTCGTAACCAAGGCTATGAATTGGGTGCGGCATATAAACAAGGCGGTTTCAAATTCCGCTTAGGAGTGGCAGAAAGTAAGCCGGAAACGACCGCACTTAATGGCGCAACATTGGATAATACGGTGCTTGCCGTGGCGATGGGACGTACTTGGACAACCGCTATGTCCTATAAATTTGAAGCGCCCGCCCTTGAAATCGGTTGGCGAGGTCGCTTTGTCGAAGGCGAAACCGGAACACCGAGCCGTGGTTCCAGCTCAGGCAGCAAAGCGATTAAACAAGCCGGTTATGGTGTAAATGATTTCTATGCAAGTTGGGATGCAAATGAAAACTTAACGCTTAATTTTGCCATCAACAACGCATTTAATAAGAGTTATAAAAGTCATAGCCAGCGGGCAGGAGCTAACAGCTTACCGGGAGCTGGTCGTGATTTCCGCTTTAATGTGAATTACACCTTCTAATCATTTCTCCTTATGCGTTTAAAGTGCGGTCGAATTTGACCGCACTTTTTCTTCAATATAGACATTTCCAATCACATTAATCTATGGCTTTATTGATTGATTTTCGGCAGAATATAGAAAATTCTTGTATTTAAAAAGGATCAAATTATGACTAAACATTATGATTACATTGCTATTGGCGGCGGTAGTGGCGGTATTGCTTCTATCAATCGTGCGGCAAACTATGGTAAAAAATGTGCGATTATTGAAGCGAAATATTTAGGCGGAACTTGTGTGAACGTAGGTTGTGTGCCGAAAAAAGTGATGTTCTATAGTGCGCAAATCGCCGAAGCGATTAATCACTATGCACCGGATTATGGTTTTGATGTCGATGTAAAAAAATTTGATTTTGAAAGACTTGTTAAAAGTCGTCAGGATTATATCAGTCGTATTCACACCTCTTATAATAACGTGCTTGGTAAAAATAACATTGATGTGATTAATGGTTTTGGTAAGTTTGTTGATGCTCACACTATTGAAGTAACCTTTACTGACGGTTCAACGGAGCGGGTTACTGCGGATCATATTTTAATTGCAACCGGTGGTCGTCCGTTCCGTCCTCATTCAATTAAGGGACAAGAATATGGCATTGATTCCGACGGATTCTTTGCATTAACGGAAGTGCCGAAACGCGTAGCAATCGTTGGTGCCGGCTATATCGCCGTAGAACTTGCCGGAGTGTTAAATAGCCTAGGTTCCGATACACATTTGGTTGTGCGCCGTCATGCGCCAATGCGTAATCAAGATCCGATGATTGTCGATACCTTGCTTGAGGTGCTGGAACAAGACGGAATCACTTTGCATAAGCATACTACCGTAGAAGAAATCATTAAAAATGAAGATGGTTCTTTAACCGTTAAGTTTGATCACGAGCGCGGCATTACCGTAGATTGTGTTATTTGGGCAGCAGGTCGTGAGCCGGCAACCGATAAGATTGGTTTAGAAAATGTGGGTGTAGAAACGAACGAACGCGGGTATATCAAGGTTGATAAATATCAAAATACGAACGTAAAAGGCATTTATGCCGTGGGCGATATTACTGAAGGCGGTATTGAGTTAACGCCGGTGGCGGTGGCGGCAGGTCGTCGTTTATCTGAACGTTTATTTAACAACAAGCCGAATGAACATTTAGACTATAACCTTGTGCCGACAGTTGTATTTAGCCATCCACCGATTGGTACGGTGGGTCTAACCGAGCCACAAGCGATTGAACAATATGGTGAAGAAAATGTGAAAGTGTATAAATCTTCCTTCACCGCAATGTACACGGCGGTAACTCAGCATCGTCAACCTTGTCGTATGAAATTAGTCTGTGCGGGTAAAGATGAAAAAATTGTCGGTCTGCACGGTATTGGTTTTGGTGTGGATGAAATGATTCAAGGTTTTGCCGTTGCTATTAAAATGGGGGCAACTAAAGCAGACTTTGATAATACCGTAGCCATTCACCCGACAGGCTCTGAGGAATTTGTCACAATGCGTTAATCTTTTTCAATATTGTGTAGCGACTACACAATATTGATATTTTTCTGAAAACGAAAAAAGTGCGGTTAAAATTGACCGCACTTTTGTTAGCCACCAAATGGGGAGATTAAATTTTAGGAATTTCAACTCCTGATCTTAGCAGATCTTGAATATCCGATTTCAGTACATCGGCCTTCGGACCATAAATTGCCTGAATACCGGTGCCTTTGACAATAAAGCCCATTGCACCCGCTTGTTTCCAGCTTGCTTCATCGCCCACTAAATCCGCATTGTGTACGGTAATACGTAAACGTGTCATACAAGCATCAACATCAACGATGTTATTACGTCCGCCGAGTAGGTTGACGATCTGCACAACCTGTGCGCTGGCATTCGCAACTTTTGTTTCGTTGTCAACCGTTTCTTCAGAATTTTTTGCATCGTAGTTGCCGTTGCGTCCCGCGGTTGCTAAATTGAATTTTTTAATCATAAAATTCGCAATAAAGAACATCGCTACGGCAAAAAGAACGGACACCCAGATAAAGTTGATAACATCCATACCGATTCCCGCTTTAATCGCCATTGGTGTACGGGTTAAAAATTCGATATTACCGAACGAATGCATACGTAGATTTACGATATCCGCCATTGCAAAGGCACTTCCTTGTACTAAAGCATAGACAATATAAAGTGGCATCGCAACGAACATAAACATATACTCGATAGGTTCGGTTACTCCGGTTAAAAAGACGGCAAGCGCTGAGGAAAGGAAAATACCTTTGTAGATTTTTTTCTTATCAGGATCGACATTCACATACATTGCCAAGGTAATCCCCATTAAAATACCGCTAGAACCGATCATTTGTCCTACTTTGAAGCGTGCAGGAGTAATCGTTGAGAGTAAATCATTATATTGTGCGAATTGACCGGCATCTTTTAGATTGATTAAATCGGAGATCCAAGCCAACCATAACGGATCTTGTCCGAATACTTGTACCCCTTTTTGTGCACCGGTTAAAAATTCATATGTACCGCCTAACGAAGTGTAATTCATTGGTATGGTGAGCATATGATGTAATCCGAAAGGGAGTAATAGACGTTCTAAGGTTCCATAAATAAAAGGCGCTAAAATTGGTGCGGAGTTTTGCGAGTTAGCGATCCATTGACCAAAATGATTGATTCCAGTCTGTACTAATGGCCAGAATAATGCCAAAAGTATTGCCACCAATACGGAGCGGTAAATCACCACAAAAGGTACAAAGCGTTTACCGTTAAAAAAGGTGAGAATTTCAGGTAATTTACGGAAATTATAGTAACGATTAAAGGTTGTTGCGCCAACGAAACCGGCAATAATTCCAACGAATACGCCCATATTTAATGCGGGTTGTCCCAATATATTGACAAAATAGTTCGCTACCGGAATATCGCCTGCAAACACTGTGCTGACATGAGCATTCGGATCATTGAGCATTTCAATTTTTACACCGAAAAAATGTCCGGTGATTAAGTTAATTAAAATAAAAGCAAGACCTGCGGCAAATGCACCACCTGCACGTTCATTTGCCCAACTCCCACCAATGGCGAGGGCAAACAATAAATGAAGGTTGCCGATAATTCCCCAACCGATTTGTGCGATAATATTACCAACACGGGCTAGCCATTCTGCATCGCTAAGTAAAGGCAATGAGTTACCGATACTTACCATCAAACCTGCCGCCGGCATTACCGCTATCACCACCATAAGGCACTTGCCGAATTTTTGCCAGAATTCGAAACTAAGCAATTTTTTCATTTTTATTCTCCTACAATATGAGCTCCACTTCCAAACCAAAATGATCGGAAACAACAGGTTTATTTTTGCCATTAAAAATGACCTGACTAGATAAAACCCTTTTGGCTTGATTTAAAAAAATATAATCCAACCGTTTTTCTTCGCTGTGATTGCGCCAACCATCAATGGCTTTTTCTACCGTAATCCCCGTATCTTTTTGTACCGCCATTTCATAGCTATCAAACAAGCCTAAAGCTTTGATATTTTGATAGGATTGAGGATCGGTTATCGCATCGGTATTAAAATCACCCATTAGAATTTTTAGATTGCTACTTTGACTACGCTCAACAATAGTTCGAATATTGTCGAGCTGATTTTCGCCTTGAGCGTTAGGCAAATTGATATGGCAGGAATAACAATCCACAAGTTGCCCCTGATATTCTAAGGTTAATCCCAAAATTTTACGGGAAAGAATAGAATCCGGTTGCTGATGTTGGCTACAATAAAAAGGATCGACTTCATAAACCGGTAAATGGGTTAAAAATGCAATACCTTCATCATATTTATCGTAGCCGATATGCGAATTACTCCAAAATAACGAATATTTTCGTTCAACTAGCTGATTAACCTGACGCAATAACATCACGCCATAATTATCCTCCTTTAAAGCTTGTGAAATTGTAGGAGCAGAGATCAGTTGATTGACTTCTTGCAAGGCGATAACGTCATAGCCTTTTTCCACAATCGTTTGAGCAACTATCGCTATTTTTTCTGCTTGGTTATCTTCTAACCAAGCATGTACATTTAGGGTAAGTAGTTTCATCTTCTTCTCTTAACGCTCGCAATGCCAAATATCGGCGTTATACTGTGCGATGGTGCGATCTGAGGAAAAGAATCCTGCTTTCGCAATATTCTGAATAACTTTTTTATTCCAGCTGTCTTGATCTTCATAATCCGCAAAAATTTTTTCTTTTGCTGCAACATAAGCATCAAAGTCAATTAAGGTCATAAACCAGTCTTTACTCAATAATTCATTATAAAGACGCTCTAAACGCGTTAAATTGCCTAGTTTGACCAGTTTTGGATTAAGAATGAAATCTACCGCACGTTTGATATTTTTATCGCTTTCATAATAATCCTTTGAAACATAGCCGGCAGTTTCATAAAGTTTAATGATACTTTGTGAATCTTTACCAAAAGTGTAAATATTTTCTGAGCCGGCTAACTCGGCAATTTCAACATTCGCGCCATCCATCGTGCCTAAGGTGAGCGCACCGTTGAGCATAAATTTCATATTACCTGTGCCAGAGGCTTCTTTTGAAGCAAGGGAAATTTGCTCTGAAATATCTGTTGCAGGAATTAATTTCTCTGCAACGCTCACATTGTAGTTTTCCACTAAATGAACATTCAAATACTTGTTTATTTCAGGATCATTATTAATCAACTCAGATAAACAAAGAATTAAATGAATAATATCTTGTGCGATGATATAAGCTGGTGCCGCTTTTCCACCAAAAACGATAGTAATCTTACGTTTCGGTAACTTACCTGCTTTAATTTCAAGGTATTTATGAATCACATAAAGTGCATTCATTTGCTGGCGTTTATATTCGTGAAAACGTTTTATTTGCGTATCAATAATAGAATTCTCATCTAATTCAATACCTTTATTTTCTTTAAGGTACGTTTTTAATGCCAGTTTATTTTTTAACTTAATTTCCGATAAGTTTTTATGTACATTCTTATCATCTTTAAATTCAAGTAGTTTTTCTAATTGTGTTGCGTCTTGTAAATAGCTATCACCAATAAGCTGTTTAATATAAGCAGCCAATTCTTGATTAGAAAACTCTAACCAGCGGCGAAAAGTAATGCCATTTGTTTTATTGTTAAACTTATTAGGGTAAATCTTATAAAAGTCTTTAAGTTCCGAGTTTTTTAAGATTTCCGTATGTAGTGCAGCAACACCATTTACAGAATTTGAAAAATGAATATCCATATGAGCCATATGAACACGATTTTCGCTATCAATAATTTGTAATTTAGGATCCGTATATTCAGTACATACTAATTCGTCTAGTTTTTTGATAATAACTACTAAATGAGGGATAACTTCATCTAAATAAGCTAAAGGCCATTTTTCTAGGGCTTCAGCAAGAATAGTATGGTTGGTATAACCGACCATATTACGTACGATATTAACGGCTTCAGTAAATTCAATTTGATGTTTTTCCGTTAATAAGCGGATCAACTCAGGAATCACCATAGAAGGATGGGTATCATTAATCTGCACATAAGCATAATCTGCTAGATCGTGTAGATTACTACCTCGTTCAATCGCTTCATCAATTAATAACTGTGCGGCATTCGATACCATAAAATACTGCTGATAGATACGTAATAGTTCTCCGCTTTTATCAGAATCATCAGGATAAAGGAATAGTGTTAAATTTTCTTGAATCTTGGTTTTATCAAATTCAATACCTTCTTTAATCAAATTATGATTAATTGATTGAATATCAAATAGATTAAGATAATTTTTAGTTTCTTTTTGATAACCCAATATATCAATACGATCTAATTTAGACTTTAGTGTGAAGTTTTTAAATGGAACTTCATAGCTAATTTCTGTTGGAATTAACCAAGAATTTTTTTCTATCCAATAATTCGGTTCGGTTTGTTGTTCGTTATGTCTGAATACTTGTTTAAATAAACCGCAATGGTAGTTTAATCCTACCCCTTCCGCATTTAAACCAAGGGTTGACATGGAATCAATAAAACAAGAAGCTAAACGACCTAACCCACCATTACCTAGAGAGGGTTCCGGCTCAATATCTTCAATATGGCTTAATGATTTTCCTGCATTAGCCAGCTCAATTTTAATATCCTGATATACACCAAGATTAATTAAATTATTAGATAATAATTTACCAATGAGAAATTCAGCAGAAATATAATAAACTTTACGTTTTCCGCTATTTTTCGGTTTACTTTCAGAAATTGTTTTTACGTAGTTTAATAGTTGTACGTAAATATCCTGATCGCTTAATTCTCCAAGTGTTTTATTTGTTGCAGTTTGCACAAACGTACTAAATTTGATCATTGTTTTTTCCTTAATTAGCTCTTTGATATAAAGTGGTCATATGAGTTAAGAATGCTTTTTTGTTTTGAGTTAAATCCTCTCTTTGCATTCGCCATTGCCAGTTCCCTCCTATCGTAGAGGGCACATTCATTCTTGAACTTGTCGGCAAGTCTAAAATGTCTTGCATCGTTACAATCACCGTATTGCTGACGGTTGCCAATAATTGACGAATCATTGCCTGACAAACGGATTCATTTTCTCCTCGGTGGGTGTAATCATTGATATATTCTTGCTGTTCAGGCGTTAAAGCGTTATACCAGCCGTTGATGACATCATTATCATGGGTTCCTATATAGGTAATGGAATGAGGAATATTATAATGCGGACTATCTAAACTTTCGCCGCTCACATCCTCAAAGCCGAATTGCAAAATTTTCATTCCCGGATAACCGCAATCAGCGAGCAATTTTCTTGCTTTATCGTCAATATTCCCGAGATCTTCTGCAATGATTGGTAAATCACCTAATTTTTGTTTTACCGCTTCAAATAAATCATAGCCGGGACCCGGTTGCCAACTACCATATTTGGCAATATCCGCTTTCCCGTCAATTCGCCAGTAGTCTGAAAAGCCTTTGAAATGATCGATACGAAGAACATCATAAATTTTAAAACTTTCTTCAATGCGGTGAATCCACCAAGCATAGCCTTGTTTTTTGTGTTCATTCCAATCATAAAGGGGATTTCCCCAAAGCTGTCCGGTTGCACTGAATTGATCGGCGGGAACGCCCGCAACAAACAATGGATTACGCCCTGCATCCAATTGAAACAATTCCGGTTTTGTCCAAACTTCAACACTATCCGAAGCGACATAAATAGGCATATCGCCAATGATTTTAATGCCTTTTCGATTAGCGTAATTTTTTAATGCTAACCATTGTTGAAAGAAAAAGTATTGTGTTACTTTAAAATACCGAATAGATTCGGCTAACATTGAGCGATACCTTTCCAACGCTTTCGGATCTCGAGTTACAGCCCGTTTATCTTCCCAGTCTTGAAGTGCCTTGTTGCCAAAATATTCTTTAATTGCCATAAATTCGGCATAATCTTCCAACCAAGTGCGGTTGTTTTTTTCAAAGTTTTTAAACTCTGCTTTCAAGCCGTCATTAACTAAGAAATTTTTTACGGCGATTTCTAAAATCGGGCGGCGGGCATAAAAAATTCGCTCATAATCAATTTGTGTCGGATCATCACCAAAGTTTGTTGAGGCATAATCCGTTTCTTCTAGTAGCCCCGCTTGGCTTAATAATTCAAAATCAATTAAGTGTGTATTGCCGGCAACAGCAGAAAAAGATTGGTAGGGGGAATCACCGTAGCTTGTGGTCGTTAATGGAAGAATTTGCCAATAAGTTTGTCGGGTTTCTACTAAAAAATCGACAAAATCATAGGCCGACTGTCCAAAACTACCGATTCCAAAGGAATTTGGTAATGAGGTGATGTGCATTAAAACACCACTTGAACGAGTAAGCATAATATTTCCTCTAAAAGTAAGAATTGTCGGCGATTTTAACCCAAACTTTATTTTATGCAATGACTTTTACGTAAAAGATATTACATTTTCGTAAAAGTGTGATTTTGATCACGAAAACTATAAGTGTAATCTGATGAGTTTATGATATGCTTTTGAACTAAGAATTAGAGAGATAAAAAATCGGTACTTGAAATAATGAGTAAATACAAAAAAGTTTATAACGATATAAAAAACAAAATTACAGGCGGAGCCTTATCCGCAAAGCAGGAGCTGCCAAGTGAAAGTGAGTTAATGAAAGATTACGGTTTTTCAAAGGATACCATTCGTAAGGCATTGTCCATGCTTGAAATAGACGGCTATATTCAGAAACAGCAAGGGCGAAATTCCATTGTTCTGGAACGTAACTTACTAAAACCACAGGTACTTTCTGAAATTAAAACCGTCGGTGAATTAAACCGCACTTTAACGCATAATGTTAAAACAACCTTAACAAGTTTATATATCGTGCAGGGCGAAAAAGATTTAATGCGTATTTTTAACGTAAATGATCAAATCGACTTTTACCGTATAGGCCGCATACGTGAAATTGACGGACAATCCGTAGAATATGAAATTTCCTATTTTGATCGCCGAATTGTGCCTTTTATTAACCGTGATATAGCCGAACAATCTATTTATCAATATTTAGAGGGAGAATTGGGGCTAAATATTAGTTATTCGCAACGAGAGATAGTGTTTCGATATGCAAATGAAGAAGAAAAGAATGCGATGGATCTTGGTGAATACAATATGGTTGTGAGTGTAACTAGCACAACTTACTTAGCCGATGGGCGTCCGTTTCAATACGGTAGTATAAGCTATCGCCCCGATAAAATTATTTTTGCCTCAATAGCTAAACGTCATGGATAATGAACTAGATAAACTCTGTGGACTGTAGGCGTAAAAAATATAAAAAGGGCGGTCAAAATTAATCTGCCCCTAAAGTTGGACTAACTAAACCAACATAGTAAGAGGGGGGAATTTTTTGGTCACTCTTTTTATGTAGGCAAGCAAGAGATTGATTAAAAATAAATAGGACAGAGACATCAGGGGGAGTTTTCAACGCGCATTTTCACTCTCGGTAAGTAAAAGAAGGGGTAAAAAGTAAGTGAGTCTAAGTAAGTGATGAGCCCAAAAGCAAAACCCCTCGAACTTTATCAGTCCAAGGGGCTTGCTGTTTTATTTGAACCCGGCGGTGCCCTACTCTCACATGGGGAGACCCCACACTACCATCGGCATTACGGCATTTCACTTCTGAGTTCGGTATGGGGTCAGGTGGGACCACCGCACTATCGCCGCCGGGATAATTCTTCGATAACCTTAATTCTCTCTCTTCTCTACCTATCCGTTCTTCATTTCCTTTTCTTCGTCTTCCGTCTTATTTGACTTCATCCGCTTATTAAATTGTCCACAAGCTGAAAAATCTTTCCTGAACGCTCTTAAGCTTTCTTATTTAGTTATTCCGCTCCAAAAACACTTGAGCGTTGTATAGTTAAGCCTCTCGGGCAATTAGTACACCTTAGCTCAATGTCTCGCAACACTTACACATGGTGCCTATCTACGTCTTAGTCTCAAACAACCCTTACAGTCTTAAAGACTGGGAGAACTCATCTCGAGGCAAGTTTCGTGCTTAGATGCTTTCAGCACTTATCTCTTCCGCACTTAGCTACCGGGCAATGCGTCTGGCGACACAACCCGTACACCAGTGGTGCGTCCACTCCGGTCCTCTCGTACTAGGAGCAGCCCCTCTCAATTCTCCAACGCCCACGGCAGATAGGGACCGAACTGTCTCACGACGTTCTAAACCCAGCTCGCGTACCACTTTAAATGGCGAACAGCCATACCCTTGGGACCTACTTCAGCCCCAGGATGTGATGAGCCGACATCGAGGTGCCAAACACCGCCGTCGATATGAACTCTTGGGCGGTATCAGCCTGTTATCCCCGGAGTACCTTTTATCCGTTGAGCGATGGCCCTTCCATGCAGAACCACCGGATCACTATGACCTACTTTCGTACCTGCTCGACTTGTCCGTCTCGCAGTTAAGCTTGCTTATACCATTGCACTAACCTGACGATGTCCGACCGTCATTAGCAAACCTTCGTGCTCCTCCGTTACGCTTTGGGAGGAGACCGCCCCAGTCAAACTACCCACCAGACACTGTCCGAGAACCCGTTTCGGATTCTTCGTTAGAACATCAAACGTTAAAGGGTGGTATTTCAAGGCCGACTCCACGATAACTGGCGTTACCGCTTCAACGTCTCCCACCTATCCTACACATCAAAATTCAAGGTTCAGTGTCAAGCTATAGTAAAGGTTCACGGGGTCTTTCCGTCTAGCCGCGGGTACACCGCATCTTCACGGCGATTTCAATTTCACTGAGTCTCGGGTGGAGACAGCCTGGCCATCATTATGCCATTCGTGCAGGTCGGAACTTACCCGACAAGGAATTTCGCTACCTTAGGACCGTTATAGTTACGGCCGCCGTTTACTGGGGCTTCGATCAGGTGCTTCTCTTGCGATTACACCATCAATTAACCTTCCAGCACCGGGCAGGCATCACACCCTATACGTCCACTTTCGTGTTTGCAGAGTGCTGTGTTTTTAATAAACAGTTGCAGCCAGCGGGTCACTTCGACCGGTTCAACCTTCGTGAGTAAATCACTACAATCTACGCCGGCGCACCTTCTCCCGAAGTTACGGTGCTATTTTGCCTAGTTCCTTCACCCGAGTTCTCTCAAGCGCCTGAGTATTCTCTACCTGACCACCTGTGTCGGTTTTCAGTACGGTTTAGTAAAGCCTGAAGCTTAGTGGCTTTTCCTGGAAGTGTGGTATCGGCAACTTCTTGTCCGTAGACAATCGTCATCAGCTCTCGGTGTTAAGGATGTCCGGATTTGCCTAAACTTCCCACCTACGACCTTAAACAAGGATTTCCAACACCTTGCTTGCCTAACCTGCTCCGTCCCCACATCGCAGCTTTACCAAGTACGGGAATATTAACCCGTTTCCCATCGACTACGCTTTTCAGCCTCGCCTTAGGGGCCGACTCACCCTGCCCCGATTAACGTTGGACAGGAAACCTTGGTCTTCCGGCGAACGGGTTTTTCACCCGTTTTATCGTTACTTATGTCAGCATTCGCACTTGTGATACGTCCAGCAAACCTCTCGATTCACCTTCTTCCGCTTACACAACGCTCCCCTACCCAACAGGATAAATCCTGATGCCGCAGCTTCGGTGCTATATTTGAGCCCCGTTACATCTTCCGCGCAGGCCGACTCGACTAGTGAGCTATTACGCTTTCTTTAAATGGTGGCTGCTTCTAAGCCAACATCCTAGCTGTCTAAGCCTTCCCACTTCGTTTCCCACTTAATATAAACTTTGGGACCTTAGCTGGCGGTCTGGGTTGTTTCCCTCTCCACGACGGACGTTAGCACCCGCCGTGTGTCTCCTGAGTATCACTCTTCGGTATTCGCAGTTTGCATCGGGTTGGTAAGCCGGGATGGCCCCCTAGCCGAAACAGTGCTCTACCCCCGAAGGTGTCCGCTCAAGGCTCTACCTAAATAGATTTCGGGGAGAACCAGCTATCTCCCGGTTTGATTGGCCTTTCACCCCCAGCCACAAGTCATCCGCTAATTTTTCAACATTAGTCGGTTCGGTCCTCCAGTTAGTGTTACCCAACCTTCAACCTGCCCATGGCTAGATCACCGGGTTTCGGGTCTATACCTTGCAACTATATCGCCCAGTTAAGACTCGGTTTCCCTTCGGCTCCCCTATGCGGTTAACCTCGCTACAAAATATAAGTCGCTGACCCATTATACAAAAGGTACGCAGTCACCCCATCACTCAATCCCACTGCTTATTGGGGATGGTTGAATTTTTGCTTCGCAAAAATTAACCATTAAAGTGCGGTTATTTCCTTTGGAATTGCTACCACTCAATACGATTGAGTGATGGGGCTCCCACTGCTTGTACGTACAAGGTTTCAGGTTCTATTTCACTCCCCTCGCCGGGGTTCTTTTCGCCTTTCCTTCACAGTACTGGTTCACTATCGGTCAATCAGGAGTATTTAGCCTTGGAGGATGGTCCCCCCATATTCAGACAGGATATCACGTGTCCCGCCCTACTTGTTGTCAGCCTAGTACCACAATGCACTATTCGAATACGGGACTATCACCCTGTTTCGTTCAACTTCCCAGTTGATTCTTCTTAATACACTGCTATCACTGACGGCTCCTCCGCTTTCGCTCGCCGCTACTTACGGAATCTCGGTTGATTTCTTTTCCTCGGGGTACTTAGATGTTTCAGTTCTCCCGGTTTGCCTCTTATTACTATGGATTCATAATAAGATAGTAGATTCTTCATCTACTGGGTTTCCCCATTCGGATATCTCGGATTATACGCCTCTTATCGACTCATCCGAGCTTTTCGCAGATTAGCACGTCCTTCTTCGCCTCTGATTGCCAAGGCATCCACCTTGTACGCTTAGTCACTTAACTATACAACCTCAAGTGTTTTTACAATTTCCGTTTAACACTTAAGCCGTTACTTAATCTAACTAAACACTTGATTGCTTTTGTTCAATCAAGATTTTTACTACTCAGACTTGCTTGTCTCAGGGCTTTCGCCCCGACAGAAGTCTCTTCAGTTTTTCAGCTTGTTTCCAATTTGTTAAAGAACAGTGAGATAATCTTTTTTCAGTTATCATCGTTAAATAAACTCAAGGAGAAGATAAAAAATATAGGGCAGGACAAGATAAGTTTAGCTAAAAATCAGTATTGCCTACTTATTTTTTCTTTGTCCTTAACTCTCTTTCCCTTCGTATTTCTATCAAAACAATTTACTTAACGATGATAAGTGGTGGAGATAAGCGGGATCGAACCGCTGACCTCCTGCGTGCAAGGCAGGCGCTCTCCCAGCTGAGCTATATCCCCTTTTCATCATTTTGTTCATAAAAACAGTCTAGATAACACTACACCTTGTTACGAACCTTTCCATTACGCCTTTTCACTCACTCTCAGAGTGGTGGGTCTGAGTGGACTTGAACCACCGACCTCACCCTTATCAGGGGTGCGCTCTAACCACCTGAGCTACAGACCCAAGGGTAATGCGATTTTTCTGCTCTCTCTTGTCTACAATCCATCAGCCAATCTGTGTGAACACTTGCTATCGCTCGCTATAGGTAAGGAGGTGATCCAACCGCAGGTTCCCCTACGGTTACCTTGTTACGACTTCACCCCAGTCATGAATCATACCGTGGTAAACGCCCCCCTTACGGTTAAGCTATCTACTTCTGGTACAACCCACTCCCATGGTGTGACGGGCGGTGTGTACAAGGCCCGGGAACGTATTCACCGCGACATTCTGATTCGCGATTACTAGCGATTCCGACTTCATGGAGTCGAGTTGCAGACTCCAATCCGGACTTAGACGTACTTTGTGAGATTCGCTCCGCATCGCTGCCTCGCTTCCCTCTGTATACGCCATTGTAGCACGTGTGTAGCCCTACTCGTAAGGGCCATGATGACTTGACGTCATCCCCACCTTCCTCCGGTTTATCACCGGCAGTCTCCTTTGAGTTCCCGACCAAGTCGCTGGCAACAAAGGATAAGGGTTGCGCTCGTTGCGGGACTTAACCCAACATTTCACAACACGAGCTGACGACAGCCATGCAGCACCTGTCTCTCAGTTCCCAAAGGCACTCCAATATCTCTATCGGATTCTGAGGATGTCAAGAGTAGGTAAGGTTCTTCGCGTTGCATCGAATTAAACCACATGCTCCACCGCTTGTGCGGGCCCCCGTCAATTCATTTGAGTTTTAACCTTGCGGCCGTACTCCCCAGGCGGTCGATTTATCACGTTAGCTACGGGCACCAAGCTTAAAGCCCAATCCCCAAATCGACAGCGTTTACAGCGTGGACTACCAGGGTATCTAATCCTGTTTGCTCCCCACGCTTTCGCACATGAGCGTCAGTACATTCCCAAGGGGCTGCCTTCGCCTTCGGTATTCCTCCACATCTCTACGCATTTCACCGCTACACGTGGAATTCTACCCCTCCCTAAAGTACTCTAGCTACCCAGTATGAAATGCAATTCCCAGGTTAAGCCCGGGGATTTCACACCTCACTTAAATAGCCGCCTGCGTGCCCTTTACGCCCAGTTATTCCGATTAACGCTCGCACCCTCCGTATTACCGCGGCTGCTGGCACGGAGTTAGCCGGTGCTTCTTCTGTAATTAACGTCAATGACTGTGGGTATTAACCACAATCCCTTCCTCATCACCGAAAGAACTTTACAACCCGAAGGCCTTCTTCATTCACGCGGCATGGCTGCGTCAGGGTTCCCCCCATTGCGCAATATTCCCCACTGCTGCCTCCCGTAGGAGTCCGGGCCGTGTCTCAGTCCCGGTGTGGCTGGCCATCCTCTCAGACCAGCTAGAGATCGCAGGCTTGGTAGGCCATTACCCCACCAACTACCTAATCCCACTTGGGCTCATCTTATGGCAAGAGCAAACGCCCCCTTTAGTCCATAGACATTACGCGGTATTAGCTACCGTTTCCAGTAGTTATCCCCCTCCATAAGCCAGATTCCCAAGCATTACTCACCCGTCCGCCACTCTCACGAAAAGAAGCAAGCTCCTTCCCGCTACCGTTCGACTTGCATGTGTTAAGCCTGCCGCCAGCGTTCAATCTGAGCCATGATCAAACTCTTCAATTCAAGTTCAATCGCTCAATAAATACTGACTAAAAAATTATTCACCTTGAAAAATAAGGTAAAAATGAATCTCAAGTTAAGCACCTATTAAGACTTCAAAATTAAAAATTATTTTAAACAAGTCAATCAACAAGTGCCCACACAGATTGTCTGATACATTGTTAAAGAGCCATTCGCCAATTCAAAACAACACGCTCAAAATAAGGCGAAAATAAAACGACGCACTGCAATTTTAAATCGTTCACAACAGCGCGTCGTTGTGTGGTGCGCATTATAGGCAAAAATTTTTGTCTTGCAAGGGATTTTTGTAAAAAATTTTAATTTTTTGATCTTTTGATTAACTCTTGTGCAATCCGTATGAACTTTAAGTGAATTTTACTATTTTAGTGTGTATTTTTTAATATGCGAGGCAGATCTATAAGTGAATCCAGAACATAATCTGCCAAACGCTCTCCCTCTTCCGTTATCGCCTTCCCTGTACGTACCAGCACATTCGTTTTTACCATCGCTCCGATCCCTGCCTTAAGATCATCAATTTTATCCCCTACCATAATAGATCGCTGCGGATCGATTTCTAATTCTTGAATCGCCTGTAACAGCATACCGGATTTTGGTTTGCGACAGTCGCAATTTTCCTTATATTCACCTTTACCATTAGGATGATGCGGGCAATAATAAATACCGTCGAAATCCACACCTTGCTCTGCCAATGACCAATCCATCCACTCCGTTAATTGCAAAAATTGATCTTCGGAAAAATACCCTCGTGCGATGCCTGATTGATTCGTGACCAATACTAACAAATACCCCATTGCCTTTAATTCGCGCAATGTATCAATCACCCCATCAATAAATTTAAAATTATCAATTTCGTGCACATAGCCATAGTCAACATTTAAGGTTCCATCGCGATCAAGAAATACCGCTTTATGCATTTTCATCTCCTTTAAATATTCGCTTCATTATTGTAATTGTACCGATAATAATATCACGAATTGAAAAACTTCCTTTGGCATTATTGAACGATAATAAAAAGAATCTTTCCCCAGCAAAGTAAAACCTCTAAATTATATGACATATTTCAATAATTTCATTTTCCTCATTAATTATATCTTTTCCGACTGCGCTATAACCAATCCATCTAAAAATATCTCTGTCCGTATATTGACACAGCAATCTAGACGTCTAGAATACCCAGATAAATTTAAAACGGCAAATAGCAAGGGCTTACATGATTAAGCTAAATAGTATTACGAAGATTTTTAAACTATCAAATAAAAATTTGACCGCACTTGACAATGTTTCATTACATGTCGAAAAAGGGCAAATTTGTGGTGTTATCGGAGCATCCGGCGCAGGGAAAAGTACATTAATTCGCTGTGTGAATTTATTGGAAAGACCAACCGCAGGTTCGGTTATCATCGATAGCATCGAGCTAACACAACTATCCGAGCGTGAACTTATCCGCGCCCGTCGCCAAATCGGAATGATTTTCCAACACTTTAATTTGTTAACCTCACGTACCGTCTTCGAAAATGTCGCATTGCCATTAGAATTAGAAGGTGTATCAAAAACAAAAATTCAAGAAAAAATTACCGCACTTTTAGAGCTTGTCGGCTTAAACGATAAACGAGACGCTTATCCAAGTAATCTTTCCGGCGGTCAGAAACAACGTGTAGCGATTGCTCGTGCCCTCGCTAGTGATCCAAAAGTGTTATTGTGTGATGAAGCAACCAGTGCCCTTGATCCCGCAACAACACAATCTATCTTAAAATTATTAAAAGAAATCAACCGCACTTTGGGAATTACTATTTTGCTCATCACTCACGAAATGGAAGTGGTGAAACAAATTTGCGATCAAGTGGCGGTGATTGATAAAGGCCAATTAGTGGAACAAGGCACCGTGGGTGAAATCTTTTCAAATCCTAAAACGCAGTTGGCGCAAGAATTTATTAGCTCAACATTCCACATTAATTTGCCGGATGAATATTTATCAAATTTGACCGATACGCCAAAACATAGCAAGGCTTATCCAATTATTAAATTTGAGTTTACCGGTCGTTCGGTGGATGCGCCGTTACTTTCTCAAGCTTCAAAAAAATTCGGTGTGGAACTCAGCATTCTTACCTCGCAAATTGATTACGCCGGAGGAGTAAAATTTGGCTACACGATTGCAGAAGTAGAAGGCAATGAAGATTCTATTACACAAACTAAGATTTATTTAATGGAAAACAATGTTCGAGTGGAGGTTCTCGGTTATGTTCAATGATATGTTAGCAACATTCAGCCAGCAATTTCCCAACCAATTTGCAAGCCTTCTGGCTGTTTCTACCCTTGAAACAGTGTATATGTCGGTTTTCTCGACATTAATCGCAGTATTACTGGGATTACCCATCGGATTTTTAACGTTCTTAACAAATAAGGGCGCAATACTAGAAAGTAAAAAACTCAACGGCTTTCTAAATGTCATTATTAATATTGGACGTTCTATCCCCTACATCATTTTATTGCTGGCATTAATTCCACTGACAAGTTGGTTGCTACCGGGAGGAAGTATTGGCGCTAATGCAGCAATTGTTTCATTAAGTGCAGCTGCCACCCCGTTTTTTGCCAGATTGACCAGCAATGCGCTTTTTGAAATTCCTGCCGGACTCACAGAAACTGCCAAAGCAATGGGCGCAACACATTGGCAAATTATTCGCAAATTCTATTTGCCGGAATCACTCCCTACTCTCATCAATGCCATTACGCTCACCTTTGTGACCTTAATCGGTTATACGGCAATGGCCGGCACACAAGGTGGGGGCGGATTAGGGAGTTTAGCAATAAACTATGGTGTATATCGCAATATGCCTTATGTAACTTGGGCTGCAACGATCGTCATTGTCGCGATTGTAATGGTTAGCCAAAAACTCGGGGATACGCTTGCAAAACACGTGGATCACCGTTAACGATTTCTCATTAATTCAACAAAAACAAGGAAACATCATGAAATTCAAAAATTTATTTGCAATCACAGCTATCGCCTCGGCACTTGTTTTAACAGGTTGTAAAGATGATAAAAAAGCTGAAACAACAAGCTCAATTAAAGTAGGAGTTATGGCGGGTCCTGAACACCAAGTGGAAGAAACCGCCGCTAAAGTAGCAAAAGAAAAATACAATTTGAATGTTGAATTTGTACTTTTCAATGACTATGCATTGCCAAATACTGCAGTATCTAAAGGTGATTTAGATGCGAACGCAATGCAGCATAAACCTTATTTAGACGAGGATGCAAAAGCGAAAAATTTAACGAACTTAGTGATTGTCGGTAATACTTTCGTATATCCATTAGCCGGTTATTCTAAAAAAATCAAAAATGTGAACGAATTACAAGATGGCGCAAAAGTTGTTGTACCAAATGATCCGAGTAACCGCGGTCGAGCATTAATTCTTCTTGAAAAACAAGGTCTGATCAAGTTAAAAGACGCCAACAATCTTCTTTCAACCGTATTGGATATTGCGGAAAATCCAAAAAATTTAAAAATTTCGGAAGTTGATACTTCAGTGGCTGCGCGAGCATTAGATGACGTAGATTTGGCCGTAGTGAACAATACCTATGCCGGTCAAGTTGGACTAAATGCACAGGATAACGGTGTATTTGTAGAAGATAAAGATTCTCCATATGTAAACATCATTGTTGCCCGTACAGATAACAAAGACAGTAAAGCCGTTCAAGATTTTGTGAAAGCATACCAAACCGAAGAAGTGTATGAGGAAGCTAAAAAACACTTTAAAGATGGTGTTGTAAAAGGTTGGTAATTTTGACCGCACTTTTTAACTAATAACGAATAAATCTGTACTTCTAATTGGATAACGAATCATTTAGAGTGCAGATTTTTTTATTTCTCTGAGATATAAGCTTACCTCACTTTACTCTTTCAATTTCCTCCTATTCATCTTACTTTTTGCATTAGTCGTTTGTTACCCGCTCCACTTTCAATAAAATATTTCGTTAATTAAATGAGTTGTCATCAAACTGTCATCTTTTCGAATTAGTATGCAAATTACAAAGCAAATCAATCTAGACCAAGGAGAAATATGATGACACTAAAACTGCAAAAAAAATTTGCATTATTGGGAATTTCAATGAGTTTATTGGCATTTTCCGTCAATGCCCAAACTTCAAGAATAGCAAGCGGCGATATTTTAATTCAAGGAGGAGCCAAACGTTTAACTTTAGATACCAAAAAAGAATTGAACGAATTGCTTCAACAAAAACAAGTTAAAAACGTAATTTTGCTTATCGGTGATGGAATGGGTGATTCTGAAATTACAATAGCCCGTAATTATGCCGAAGGCGCCTCCGGAGCTTTTAAAGGGTTAGACGCACTGCCATTTTCCGGACAAATTACGACTTATGCACTAGATAAGAAAACCAAATTGATCGAACAAGTTACCGATTCCGCGGCATCAGCAACGGCTTGGACATCAGGCATTAAAACCTATAATGGTGCTATTGGGGTTGATATTAATGGAAAGCCGGTTCAAAACTTAGCTGAAATCGCAAAAAAATTGGGGAAAAGCGTTGGTAACGTTAGTACTGCGGAAATTCAAGATGCAACCCCGGCTGCATTACTTGCGCATGTCAGTCAACGAAAATGTTACGGCCCACAAGAAACTTCTCAACGTTGTCCTGAAAATGCTTTAGAAAATGGCGGGTTAGGCTCAATCAGCGAACAATTTCTAGCCGCACCTCCGGATGTAGTTTTTGGAGGAGGGCGAAAAACTTTTGATGAAGTATCAAAGACCGGTAAATTTAAAGGACAAACCCTTTGGCAACAAGTTAAACAAAAAGGTTTTACAGTAGTAGAAAATCTCAGCGATTTAAATGCGCTAAACGATAATGTTAAGTCCCCGGTGCTGGGTTTATTCTCAGCAGGAAATCTACCTGTACGTTGGAAAAGTGAAAAAGCGACATTTGAAGGTAACCGAGATACCCCAATTAACTGTCAAGCAAATCTTGAGCGTTCTGCAGATATACCAAATCTAGCTCAAATGACGAAAAAGGCAATTCATTTATTGAAAAAAAACGAAAATGGTTTCTTTCTACAAATTGAGGGGGCATCAATTGATAAACAAAATCATAAAGCTAATCCATGTGGACAAATTGGTGAAACCGTGGATTTAGATGAAGCGGTACAAGTCGCTTTGGATTTTGCTCGTGAAAATAATCAAACATTAGTGATCGTTACAGCCGACCACTCTCACACCAGTCAACTTGTTCCGAATAAAGCCAATCCGACCGGTTTGAAACAAACATTAAAAGCTAAAGATGGTTCAATAATGACAATTTCCTATGGCACCGCACAAGATAGTGAAAGCCAAGAACATACCGGCAGCCAGCTCCGTATTGCGGCTTATGGACCAAAATCTTATCTGTTTTCCGGCTTACTAGATCAAACTGATATATTTTTTATTATCAAGGATGCATTAGAAGGTAAATAGTCCAATAGATACAAACCTTACTTATTTAGAATAAAAAACTTTTAGCTAACACGAGAAAGACTAATCTGCTTATAGCATAAAGATTAGTCTTTTATCATTTTGAAAGGAAATTATTAATTTTTATCTCTGAGTTAAGAATAATAAAATTTAGCTACCAAAATAATATAAACAGACAAACACGAAAAAACACCCCATATTTTAACCGCACTTTCTTTCATCAAATTGCATAGTTACAATAACAGAGTTGATAGTTAAAGACAGATTTTTTACCTTGATAAATAATTAGATGTATTCCCTAAATAGAATAGGCAGACACCTATATGGGCAAAACCAAACATACTGTTTCATACTATGTTCACGATATCTACCCTTAATAGCGATATACTATCAGGATACTAAGTGATCTCGTTAATGCAGTAATTTTCCTATCCACATAGTATATTTCAAAAAAAAAAAAGCCAACGGCATTCACCATTGGCTTTTTTGAATTTTCAATTATTACTCTGTTGCTTCTGCAACTTCCGGGCGATCAACTAACTCAATGTAAGCCATTGGAGCATTATCACCTGCACGGAAACCACATTTTAAGATGCGTGTGTAACCACCCGCACGTTGAGCAAAACGTGGACCTAATTCATTGAATAATTTAGTAACAGTTTCAATGTTACGAGTACGAGCGAATGCTAAACGACGGTTTGCAACGCTATCTTCTTTTGCTAATGTAATTAACGGTTCAACTACACGACGTAATTCTTTAGCTTTAGGTAAAGTAGTCTTGATAATTTCGTGACTAACTAAAGCACTTGCTAAATTACGAAACATCGCTTGGCGATGGCTGCTATTACGATTTAGTTGACGACCACTCTTACGATGGCGCATGATCTTATCCTTCTCAGAAAAATCTTAACCTATGACCAAACTAGTCTTCAGCAATACTTGCTGGTGGCCAATTCTCAAGGCGCATACCAAGTGATAAGCCACGAGAAGCGAGCACATCCTTAATTTCAGTAAGGGATTTCTTACCAAGATTAGGTGTTTTTAATAACTCAACTTCCGTACGTTGGACTAAATCACCGATATAGTGAATTGTTTCTGCTTTCAAACAGTTAGCAGAACGAACTGTCAACTCTAAGTCATCAACAGGACGCAATAAAATCGGATCAAATTCCGGTTTTTCTTCCTTAACTTCAGGTTGACGAACATCACGTAAATCAACGAATGCATCGAGTTGCTCTGCTAAGATTGTTGCTGCACGACGAATTGCTTCTTCCGGATCTAACGTGCCATTGGTTTCTAACTCAATGATTAACTTATCTAAGTCCGTACGCTGTTCAACACGAGCGGCTTGAACATTATAAGAAATACGATCAACCGGACTATAACAAGCATCTACAAGTAAGCGACCTATCGGGCGTTCATCCGGCTGAGTTCGAGCCGAAGCCGGAACATACCCTCTACCACGCTGAACACGAATACGCATATTGATAGATACATTTTCATCTGTCAAATGACAAATTACGTGATCTGGATTAACAATTTCAACATCACCATCATGGGTAATATCCGCTGCAACAACAGGGCCAATTCCAGATTTATTTAATGTCAGAATAACATCATCTTTATTCTGTACTTTAACCGCTAGACCTTTAAGGTTTAAAAGCACTTCAAGAATATCTTCCTGAACACCTTCCTTACTACTATATTCATGCAATACCCCTTCGATTTCTACCTCAGTTACAGCATAACCCGGCATTGAAGACAGAAGGATACGACGTAATGCATTACCTAGAGTATGACCAAAACCACGCTCTAATGGTTCAAGGATCACCTTAGTATGAGTTGGGCTAATTTGCTCAATATCAACTAAGCGTGGTTTTAAAAATTCTGTAACAGAACCCTGCATTTTATCCTCTCTTTGCTCTTAAGCTTAACTATTATTTAGAGTAAAGCTCAACGATCAGATGTTCGTTAATATCTGCTGATAAATCAGAACGTTCAGGAACACGTTTGAACACACCTTCCATTTTAGCAGCATCAACTTCTAACCAAGTCGGTTTTTCTCTTTGTTCTGCTAATTCTAATGATGCTTTAATACGCGCTTGTTTTTTAGACTTTTCACGAACAGCAATAACATCATTGACTGAAACTTGAAAAGATGGAATGTTTACAACACGACCATTTACAACAATCGCTTTATGGCTCACTAATTGACGAGCTTCTGCACGAGTTGCAGCAAATCCCATGCGATAAACAACGTTATCCAATCTACCTTCTAACAACACTAATAAGTTTTCACCAGTGTTACCTTTTAAACGGTTTGCTTCTTTATAGTAATTACGGAACTGACGTTCTAAGATACCATAGATACGACGAACTTTTTGTTTTTCACGTAATTGACTACCATAGTCAGACAAACGCGGTTTACGAGCCCCATGTTGACCTGGTGCTGTATCAATTTTACATTTTGAATCAATCGCACGCACGCCTGATTTAAGAAATAAATCAGTGCCTTCACGACGGCTGAGCTTGAGTTTAGGACCCAAATATCTTGCCATTTTCTTTCTCCAACTATCCTATTACGCCATTAAACACGACGTTTTTTCGGTGGACGACAACCGTTATGAGGAATCGGAGTCACATCAGTAATATTCGTGATACGGAAACCCGCTGCATTTAATGCTCGGATTGTTGATTCACGACCCGGCCCCGGACCTTTAACCATAACTTCCAAGTTCTTTAAACCGAATTCTTTAACGATTTCGGCACAACGTTCTGCAGCAACTTGTGCAGCGAACGGAGTTGATTTACGAGAACCACGGAAACCTGAACCACCTGCAGTTGCCCATGCTAAGGCGTTACCTTGACGGTCAGTAATAGTAACGATTGTATTATTGAAAGAGGCGTGAATATGCGCAACGCCATCTACAACTTGTTTTTTTACACGTTTACGTGCACGAACTGGTGTTTTAGCCATTATTTACCCCGACTATTTTTTGATCGGCTTACGAGGACCCTTACGGGTACGCGCATTAGTTTTAGTACGTTGACCACGTACCGGTAAACTACGACGGTGACGTAAACCACGATAACAACCTAAGTCTAATAGACGTTTGATGTTTAGTGTCACTTCACGACGCAAATCACCTTCAACAGTAAATTTACCAACTTCGTCACGCAGTTTATCAATCTGCTCTTCAGACAATTCTCTGATCTTAACATCTTCAGCAATTCCCGCTGCAGCACAGATAGCTTTTGAACGAGTTTTACCGATACCATAAATTGCAGTTAAAGCAATTACGGTATGTTTATGATCAGGAATGTTAATGCCTGCAATACGGGCCACTATGCACTCCTATTTTTAAATTAATTGGCATTCCGATCTTGAAAAGCCCGTTTTCAGGATACTCAAACCGAATGCCAAGGACATAAATGAGCTGGGCAGTATAACTGCTCAACCGGTTCTTTGCAAGAAAAAATATCAACTAACCTTGACGTTGTTTATGTTTAGGGTCACTACATAATACACGTACGATCCCTTCACGTTTAACAATCTTACAGTTACGACACATTTTCTTTACGGAAGCACGAACTTTCATTGCTTATCCTTTTATATTAATCAGACAATTATTGTCCTAAACCTTTAAGGTTTGCTTTTTTCAACGCAGATTCATACTGAGAAGACATTAAGTGACTCTGAATCTGCACGATGAAATCCATAATTACAACGACAACGATCAAAAGAGATGTTCCACCAAAGTAGAATTTAACATCCCAAGCCGATGTCATAATATAAGGAACCAAACACACAAACGTTACATAAAGACCACCGATTAAAGTTAAACGTGTCATTACTTTATCAATGTAACGTGATGTTTGTTCACCTGGTCTAATCCCTGGAATAAATGCACCAGATTTTTTTAAGTTATCTGCCGTATCACGCGGATTATATTGCATCCCAGTATAGAAGAAACTGAAGAAAATAATCGCTATTGCATAAACGAGTAAATATAAAGGCTGCCCAGGATTCAACAGCATTGATAAATTATTCAACCACTCAAATTTATCATTCTGACCAAACCATTGTGTCAAAGTGGCAGGAAATAAGATAATGCTTGATGCAAAGATTGCCGGCATTACATTTGCCATATTAACTTTTAAAGGTAGGTGTGTTGAATGTCCTCCTAAAATCTGACGACCTTGCTGACGTTTAGCATATTCAATTCTAATTCGACGTTGTCCTCTTTCTACAAAAACAACAAAATAAGTCACCGCGAAAACAATTGCAACAATTAGTAAAAGAACTAACGGATGCATTTGTCCTTGACGAGCCTGCTCAATAGTTTGCAAAATAGCTGAAGGCAAACCTGCTACGATACCACCGAAAACAAGAATTGAGATACCATTACCAATTCCTCTTTCCGTAATTTGCTCACCTAACCACATTAAGAATATGGTTCCGGTTACTAAGCTTACTACTGAAGTAAAATAAAAACCGAACCCGACATTCGGAACCAGCCCCGGCAACATATTCGGTAAACCGGTAGAGATAGCCACAGCTTGAATAGTTGCAAAAACTACCGTTGCATAACGGGTATACTTAGTAATTTTTCGTTGACCTGCTGCACCTTCTTTTTTTAATTCAGCTAAAGCAGGAGAAACCGTTGCTAACAACTGTATCACAATGGATGCCGAGATATATGGCATGATACCTAGCGCAAGAATTGACGCTCGGCTTAATGCACCACCAGAAAACATGTTAAACATATCAATGATGGTGCCTTTTTGCTGTTCAACTAATTGAGCAAGTACGGCTGCATCAATACCAGGAACTGGAATAAACGAACCAATACGATAAATAACCAGTGCACCTAAAACAAAAAGTAATCTACTTCTTAGTTCACTTTTACCGCTATTAGTACTTCTAGTTTGATAACCTGGTTGTTTAGCCATATGCTAATTATTCCTCAATTGAACCACCGGCAGCTTCAATCGCTGCTTTTGCCCCTTTAGTTACTTTCAAACCACGAACGGTAACCGCTGATTTCAACTCACCTGCTAAAATAACTTTAGCAAATTGGATATCTTTAGTTAAAACGTTCGCTGCCTTTAAAGCCTCTAGAGTTACCACATTACCTTCCACTTTGGTTAATTCATTTAAACGAACTTCTGCAGTTACTGCAGCTTTCATTGATGTAAAACCAAATTTTGGTAAACGGCGATATAATGGCATTTGACCACCCTCGAAACCGCGACGAACACCGCCCCCAGTACGAGATTTTTGACCTTTGTGACCACGGCCACCAGTTTTGCCTAATCCTGAACCAATACCACGACCAAGGCGTTTAGCACTATGCTTCGCACCTTCAGCCGGAGATAGAGTATTTAAACGCATCTCTTACTCCTCCACCTTAACCATGTATGAAACTTGGTTAATCATACCACGTACTGCAGGCGTATCAATTAACTCAACAGTGTGGTGCATATGGCGAAGACCAAGACCACGCAAGGTAGCCTTATGCTTCGGTAAACGAGCAATCGAGCTACGAACTTGTGTTACTTTAATAGTTTTAGCCATTATTAATTACCCCAAAATTTCATCAACAGTTTTACCGCGTTTTGCGGCAACCATTTCTGGTGATTTCATATTTGCTAATGCATCAATAGTTGCACGAACAACGTTAATTGGGTTGGTAGAACCATATGCTTTAGAAAGAACATTACGTACACCAGCAACTTCTAACACGGCACGCATTGCACCGCCTGCGATGATACCCGTACCTTCGCTAGCCGGCTGCATAAATACGCGAGAACCTGTGTGAACACCTTTAACCGGATGTTGCAATGTACCTTCATTTAAAGCAACGTTAATCATATTACGACGTGCTTTTTCCATCGCTTTTTGGATTGCTGCCGGAACTTCGCGCGCTTTACCATAACCAAAACCTACACGACCGTTACCATCACCTACTACAGTTAATGCAGTAAAGCTCATAATACGACCACCTTTTACGGTTTTTGATACACGGTTTACTGCGATTAGCTTCTCTTGCAGTTCACCAACTTGTTTTTCGATGTTTGACATCTCAATTTACCTCATTAGAACTGTAGACCAGCTTCACGAGCAGCGTCCGCTAAAATTTGGACACGACCATGATATTTAAAACCGGAACGATCAAAAGCAACGGCTTGAACGCCTTTTGCTAATGCACGCTCTGCAACAGTCTTACCAACTACTGCCGCAGCATCTTTGTTACCAGTGTACTTTACTTGCTCACGAATTGCTTTCTCAACAGTTGAAGCAGCGGCAAGCACTTCTGAACCGTTTGGTGCAACAACTTGTGCGTAGATATGACGCGGAGTGCGGTGAATAACCAGACGGGTTACTCCCTGCTCTCTCATCATATGACGTGCACGAGCTGCACGACGGATACGAGCTGATTTCTTATCCATAGTGTTACCTTAATTATTTCTTCTTAGCCTCTTTCATACGCACAACTTCATCAGCATAGCGTACACCTTTACCTTTATAAGGTTCAGGACGGCGATAAGCACGAATATCTGCTGCAACTTGACCGATCAACTGCTTATCAGCACCCTTCAACACGATTTCTGTTTGAGAAGGGCACTCAGCAGTTATCCCCGCCGGTAAAGTGTGTTCTACTGGGTGAGAATAACCTAGACTTAATGCAACAACATTGCCTTTAAGCTGTACTCTATAACCTACACCAACCAATAGTAATTTCTTAGTGAAGCCTTCTGTAACACCGATAACCATTGAATTAACCAATGCGCGAGCAGTACCTGATTGAGCATTAGCCTCAACAAAACCCTCACGAGGAGAGAAAGTTAGTTGACCATTATCATGTTTAACTTCAACTGAATTATGAATTGTGCGAGATAACTCGCCATTTTTACCTTTTACTGTTAATAACTGTCCGTCGAGTTTAATATCAACTCCGGCAGGAATACTAACAGGTGCTTTTGCAACACGAGACATCTTCCTACCTCTCTACTAAGCTACATAACAGATGATCTCACCGCCTAACCCCTCTTGACGGGCTTTACGGTCAGTCATTACACCTTTAGATGTAGAAACAACAGCAACGCCTAATCCACCCATTACTTTCGGTAACTCGTCTTTACGTTTATAAATACGAAGACCAGGACGGCTTACACGTTGGATACTTTCTACAACCGGTTTACCTTGGAAATATTTTAAAATAATTTCCAATTCAGGTTTTACACCTTCTAAAACTTTAACGCTTTCAACATAACCTTCTTCAGCTAATACATTGGCAATTGCCACTTTTAGCTTGGATGAAGGCATACTGATCGCAACTTTGTTCGCAACTTGACCATTACGAATACGGGTCAGCATATCTGCGATTGGATCTTGCATACTCATTGTACTTTCTCTCCGATTCCAAAATAAAGTGGTTATTACCAGCTAGCTTTTTTAAGGCCTGGGATTTCACCGCGCATTGCAGCTTCACGAACCTTAATACGGCTTAAACCGAACTTACGAAGAACACCATGAGGGCGTCCTGTTTGGCGGCAACGGTTACGTTGACGAGACGGACTAGAATCACGTGGTAAAGTTTGCAACTTTAACACTGCATTCCAACGATCTTCATCAGAGGCATTTACATCAGAAATGATGTTTTTCAATGCGACGCGTTTCGCATAGAATTTTTCAGCCAATTTAACGCGTTTTACATCGCGTGCTTTCATTGATTGTTTAGCCATTATAACCTGCCTTATTTACGGAATGGGAAATTAAAGGCAGCAAGTAGTGCTTGACCTTCTTCATCATTCTTAGCAGTAGTTGTGATAGTGATATCTAAACCACGTACACGATCTACTTTATCGTAATCGATTTCAGGGAAGATGATTTGCTCACGCACACCCATACTGTAGTTACCACGTCCATCAAACGATTTCGCACTTAAACCGCGGAAGTCACGAATACGTGGAACAGCAATTGTAATTAAACGTTCAAAGAACTCCCACATACGCTCGCCGCGTAGTGTTACTTTACAACCGATTGGATACCCCTGACGGATTTTAAAGCCGGCAACAGATTTACGAGCTTTAGTTACTAAAGGTTTTTGACCGCTAATTGCCGTTAAATCCGCTACTGCGTTGTCTAGCAATTTCTTGTCGGTCAATGCTTCACCCACCCCCATATTCAGGGTAATCTTTTCGATTCGTGGGACTTGCATGACAGATTTGTAGCCGAATTTATCTTTTAATTCGTTTACTACTTGATCTCTGTAGTAATCATGCAGTTTCGCCATCGCATTACTCCAGTTTGTTAGATAATTTCATTGTTAGATTTGAAGAAACGTACTTTTTTACCATCTTCGAATCTAAAACCTACACGGTCAGCTTTGTTTGTTTTCGGATTGAAAATCGCAACATTTGAAGCATCAATCGCCGCTTCTTTTTTCACTAAACCGCCGGCTTTACCTAGTGCAGGAACCGGTTTTTCGTGTTTAGTAACAATGTTGATACCTTCAACAAACACTTTACCATTTGGTAACACTTTAGTTACCTTACCACGCTTGCCTTTGTCTTTACCGGCAAGCACGATTACTTCATCGTTTTGACGAATTTTTGCAGCCATTTGTCACTTCTCCTTACAGTACTTCTGGTGCCAAAGAAATGATCTTCATAAACTTCTCAGAACGAAGTTCACGAGTCACAGGTCCAAAAATACGAGTACCGATAGGTTGCTCGGTGTTATTGTTTAAAATTACACAAGCATTACCATCGAAGCGAATGACTGATCCATCTGGGCGACGAACACCCTTCTTGGTGCGCACAACCACTGCTTTTAACACATCACCTTTTTTCACTTTACCGCGTGGAATTGCTTCTTTTACAGTAATTTTGATGATGTCGCCAATTGCAGCATAACGACGGTGCGATCCACCTAGAACCTTGATACACATTACGCTGCGAGCGCCTGAATTATCAGCAACATCCAGCATAGTCTGTTCTTGGATCATATTAGTGCTCCGTTAAGTCTAAAAAAACACCCTTTCGGGACGAACCTGCTTACATCATACATACAGATGCAAGAGGTTGCGGAATATAGCATAATGCACTAAGCAAATCAATAAGATTTATATCTACAAAAGGAGGAAAAGAAAAATAGCAAGAAAAAGCGCTATTTATAACGCTATTTGTGGGGAATATTGCTCGGTAACATCTACAAAATGAGATAAAGAAATCAACCTAATTTGGTTTTCTTTGGGTAAAAGCGCGGTTAAATTTCTTGCTAAAACATCTTGTTCCAAAGCAAAGCAACGCCCTTTACAATTTTTAAAATATTGAGGTGATTTTATCGCCAATAGTACCCCATCCAGCCAAAGCACAACGGCATCCTTTTCAGTGATACGGGAAAAATAATCGGCCAGCTCATCATTATCGTAAACGGCTTTAGAAAAGCAGTAAAGCATATCTATTCCTTAAAATGTCAGCAATTTTTCCGCTTGATTCAGCTTGGTTATCAACGAAGTGCGGTCAATTTTTTTTGCGGATATAATCAAATTGTCTTCCGTTATACCTAATTTCTCAAGAGAATCTTGGCAAATAAAGCGTTGCTCAATTTCATACAAATCCAGTAACTTGAATGTACGAATGAAATCTTTCTGCAACAAAAACGCCGGTTGCTGCCCCTTTACTAAATTAAAAACGCCATCATTAATAAAAAAGACACCGATATCTTGTTCATCACAAAAAGCCGTTGCCGCAAGCAAAGCATCAAGCCCTTCTCGTGAAACGGATGAGCCATGCGGTGCAGAATGAAATAAGAAAGCGATCTTCATAATGTTATCAGCCTATCTGCTTTTAATGTTGCCGCAATAAACTCACCCAATCCTGAAATAATAAAACCTTCGGCCAAATTAAAATGCGCCGCTTGTTTTGCCGTTGTTGCGTCCACCACGCCACGACGTTGCGAAGCAGCCACACACAGGTGCAAAGAGACGCCATACTTCTGAGAAAACGCCTGCCAAGATTGCGTTAAATTTACTTCATCATTGGCGGGATAAACAAAGGCATTGCCGTTGCTCACACCGTCCTGAAAGAAAAAAATCTGTGTGACGATATGTCCTTTTTTAATTAGGGATTCCGCAAGTTGATAAGCAAGATAAGCCCCTTGCTTACCATAAACCGGACTTTTTACTGCAAGAACATAGTTCATTATTCTTGATCTTGTTTAATTTGACGAATATAGAGATAAACGGTATGACGAGAAATATTCAAACGTTCTGCCACCAAATTGATCGCATCTTTAATATCAAAAATGCCCTTTTCATATAATGAAGTCACAATTTGGCGATTTTTATTATTATTTGCCAGCGTGCGATCCACATTGACCTCTTCAATTGTTTTCTCAATCGTTTGAGATACCAATTCTTCAACGGAACTTGCAAAATTAACCGAAGATTCATCACTCTCAACAACGGGCATAAAAGCTTGAATAAATTGAGAAACCGGCGCATCTAGATTGATATTGATACAAAGCAACCCTATCATTCGTTGATTTTTATTACGAATTGCGATAGTAACCGATTTCATCAGCACATTGCCCTTTGCCCTAGTAAAATAAGGCTTAGAGACGCTTTCACTTTGCATATTACGTAATGAACGTAAGGCTAAATCAGTGATAGGTGAACCTACTTGGCGGTTGGTATTATGACCGTTTGCAATACAAATCGCCGAATGTTCGATGTCTTCTAAGGAATGTAAAACAATTTCACAATGCTCACCTATGAGCGCACTAACCCCGTCAACCACTGCTTTGTAAGAATTTAGAATCGTGCGATCTTCATCTGTGAAAATGTGTTTGTCATATAACATGAATAGGTTCCAAATCTATGCTAAAAATAACCGCACTTTGTGTGCCAGAGAAAAAATAACATTATAATGTAGCAGTTGCACAAAGAGAATTTATGTCCAATATTTAATTTGTCATGAGCTTTACGTAAGCACCATTTCATCTACTGGTGCGTTACGGCTTCGCCTGCACCCTACAGTGATTTGTGCAACTGATAGATAATAATACCGAAAAATAATAAAGCACAAACCAAAGCCTGTGCTTTTATCAAACGGATTAATTTTTTGCTTTCGGATTCACATCTAACACTTCAACTTCAAAATAAAGCGTGGAACTTGGCGGAATAGAAGCACCGGCGCCTTGTTTACCATAGGCCAACTCGGGCGGAAGTACTAATTCGATTTTGCCGCCTTTTTTCACTAATTGAAGTCCTTCCGTCCATCCTTTTACCACTTGATCCAAACGAAATTCCGCAGGTTGCCCACGCTCAACGGAACTATCAAACACTTTGCCGTTTGGTAGCTTACCGGTGTAATGTACTTTGACCGTATCCGTAGGTTTAATGACGTCGCCTTTCCCCGCTTCAATAACGCGGTATAACAAGCCTGATTGTGTTGTTTTTACACCTTCTTTTTTCACAAAATCCGCACGATATTTATCGCCTTCATCTTGCGCTTTTTGAGCAATTTCTTTAACTCTTGCTTGCTCACGCACAATCATTTTTTGCTCAAATTGTTCTAACGTTTTCGCTAGCTCGCCGATTTTTTCTTCATTTAATTTACCGCTTAACACATCTGAAACCGCTTTATTGACTTGGGTTTCATTTAATTTAACCTCGCCTTGATCCGCCATTAATTTTGCTTGCGTGATCGAATAAGCAGCCAACGCATAAGAAACATCGTCATTAAATTTTTTATCCGCTTTATCATCAGCCAAAACACTTCCGGAAACGACCGCACTTACCACAAACGCAACCAATGATAATTTTTGAATTTTTAACATTTTTATTAATCCTTTATATATAATAGAAATACGTTGGATAGATTAAATCGGATTTAACCTATTCTCAACTTTTTTTTAAAATTTAGAGAAAAATTATGCAAATTCAACAAGTGTTAGAAAATCGCATTGCCGAACTTGAAACAAAGGTAACATTTCAAGAACAACTTTTAGAGGAATTAAACCAAGCATTAGTTCAACAACAATTTGATATGGATAAGATGCAAATGCAATTGCGTTACATTGTAAGTAAATTAAAAGACGTTCAACCTTCAAACATTGCAAGCCAAGCGGAAGAAACACCACCGCCGCATTACTAATAAATGAGAAACCGGCATCTTTTATTTTCGGCTCATCAACTCACGCCCTAAATCGTTATATAGTGAATCAAATTAAGTGAATAGAAAGCCGCAAGCCGAAGACAGTACAAGTAGCACAGCGAGGTGCAGCAATTATCGCCAACGTTTTGAAATTTAATTCACTATAAAATCGACCGCACTTTACTGCACGACCATTACACCAATACAGCCCATATCCGCCAACATTAAATTGGATGAGCCGAAAATGAAAGGGTAGGTGTTTGAAGAAAGCCGGTCAAAGCGCACTAGAATTTGCGTTTTGCCTCGTACCCACACTGTATCTTTCCACGCCACTTCACTTTCTTTTGATGCGCCGTTTTCATCGCTTTCAACAATAAATTTCGCACCTTGAAGACTAAAACCGACGGGTAAAGAAGCGCTCAAAGTCCAGCGTTCTACCGTTCCTTGTTTTGCCACCACATCTACTCGGCGAGGATCAAAACGCTTTTGGTTAATCAACCCATTGGATACATCTAAGACAAATTCCCGCTCTTGCACCACATTTGCTGCTTTGAGCATTGAAACGGCATCCGTGTCAAACTGAACATTCATTTTTTGTGCAAATGCGGAAAGTGCGCCTTGAGGACGCAATTCAAGCACGGTGTTATCTGCCAGCTCCGCAGAAGAGGAAAAGATATTTTTGATTTTGTCGAAAACACCACGTTTATGTCCGGCAATGAGCGAAACCCCATCTCCTTCATTTAGATCAATCAAAATTTCCGTACGCTCTCCCGGTGCCAATACAAAGGATTTCACAATCTTACCCTGTGGAAGAAAGCCTAAATCTTTGGCAATAACGGTTATGTCTTGATCGTTATCCAAACGTAAATCATAGGCTCGTGCCAAAGAGGCATTTACCAAACGCAAACGCACCCAGCCGCGCGGCACATCCAAATAAGGGGCTTCCACCCCATTTACCAGCAATCGGTTACCTACAAAGTGCGGTTGATTTTGTTTGAATAATTGCAAGCCGTCACCATTCAAATCCATATCTTGCAGAATTAACGGAATATCATCTACGCCATATTTTCGAGGGAGAGGCGATTTCAGGCTTAGCTCATCGTCAATTAACCACATTCCCACTAGTCCGCGATAAGTTTGATAAGCGGAATTTGCCAATGTTGCCGAACGATACCAACAAGTTGCAGCGGGTTGATCAATCGGCACAATCGGCGCCCAAGACTCGTCTTTTTTCAGCACTCGGGCGGCACCGCCGAATAATTCACCGGAAGCCTGTAAACCTTGAATGGAAAGCGAAACGTGCTGCGGTAGGTTATTGTGATAGTTCAGTTTTGCAAAGCTGCCTGATTTAATCTTGATCGTCGGGCCTAAATAATTGCCGTTAAAGCCCCACACGCTCACTTGGTGCTTTCCGTCCAACTTATAGCCCATCTCTTCCATCGTCAAAATAATCGGGCGACCACGGCGCACTTCAATTAAAGGCGGTATAACCAATTGAGGACGCGAAGCCGCCATTAAAGGTATCGGTATGGCGGCAAGTGCGGTCGAAATTACCGTTGTTTTTAATAATTGACGGCGGGAAAGTTTAGGCATTTCGGCTTTCCCCGGAAGCTTTTTCGATAGAAGCTTGCGCGACCTCCGCATCTAATTCCGCAATGCGTTTTTCCATCAAATCATGACAATACGCTGCTAAATCACGCACCGTTTCTTTAGTGTAACCGCTTGTATCAATAGGCTGCATCATTTCACAAATGACTTTACCATTGTTCCAACGATTCAAATTAATTTTATTATGTGTTGTTGAACATACCACCGGAATAATCGGTACGCCAGCTGCCACTGCCGCATAAAACGCACCGGTTTTAAAAGGCAATAAACCGCGCCCGCGACTGCGTGTTCCCTCCGGAAACATCCAAATAGAAAGGTTATCTTTATTAATACGTTCTGCTAACTGTGTCATCGTGCCGTGTGCTTTAGAGCGATTTTCACGATCAAGAAAAATATTCCCCGTTACCCAATATAAAATCCCGAAGAACGGTACCCAAATCAGGCTTTTTTTCCCCACGCTCACCGTCCGTGGCAACACCATATAAGAAATCGTTACCATATCGTAGTTATTTTGGTGGTTGCCGATATAAATCGCACGTCCAAGATTTTCTTTATTTTCAGGAAAGCGGTGTTCCACCTGCAATCCGAAAAGCGGATATAAACGCCCGAACCAACGTGCCATCACTCCCACATTGCTCGGATTTTTAAAGCGAATAAAAGAATAAATCGTGCCAAGCACACAAATGAGAATACAGCAAATCGTTACAATAATAATTCGAGCCAGTTTTAACATATCAATACCTATAATAAAATTTCGCCGAAGTATAGCAAATAAGAGGGAATTTTGTGCTAACCTAGACAAAAATTTACGGAAATTTTATGAAAAAAACCTATTTTATTTCAGATCTTCACCTCAGTGAAACACAGCCGGAATTGACCGCACTTTTCTTGGATTTTATGCAAAATCTCGCGCCAAACGCCGAGCGTGTTTATATTCTTGGCGATTTATTCGATTTTTGGATTGGCGATGATGAGCAATCAACATTAATCGAACAGGTGAAGCTTGCGATAAAAAATATCACTAAAAAAGGCGTACTTTGCTATTTTATTCACGGCAATCGGGATTTTTTGATTGGCAAGCGTTTCGCCCAAGAAACCGGCATCACATTGCTGCCCGATTACCAATTGATCGATCTTTATGGCACGCCAACCCTACTTTGCCACGGCGATACCCTCTGCACGGACGATGTAAAATACCAACAATTTCGTCAAAAAGTGCATCAAAAATGGCGTCAGTGGTTCTTCTTGCATTTACCATTAAAAGTGCGGTTAAAAATCGCCGAGAAAATTCGCGCAAAAAGCAAACGGGATAAAATGAGTAAATCAAGTGAGATAATGGATGTCAATCTCCCCTTTACATTAGAAACGATGCATCAATTTAATGCTCCGTTATTGATTCATGGGCACACTCATCGTGAAGCGATTCATCAATATGAAAACCAAAAACGCATTGTACTTGGTGATTGGAAAATCGATTATGCTTCTATATTGATTGCTGAAGAAAATGGGGAATATTATTTTCTGAAATGACTCCGGTTGTAGCACTTGCCCAAATGATTGTAGGGTGCGTTACGCAAAGCTCAACGCCCCTACCGAATAAATATCTCTTTGTGCAACTGATACATCCTAATAATTCACACAAAGTGCGATTGAAAATTCAATCAATTTTTCAACCGCTCTTTATAACTTTATCATCTATCAAATAGCCTTTATTTCTTTTTCAAACTAAAAAGCCTCACGTAGTATTCCTAGCAAATAGCGTTATGAACTTACACGGGAGAATTTTATGTCGCAATTTACTATTCACACTATTGAAAGTGCGCCTGAAGGTGCAAAAGAAGCATTAAGTGCGGTTAAAAACGCCAATGGATTTATTCCGAACTTAATCGGCGTACTTGCTAACGCACCAACCGCATTAGAAACCTATCGCACGGTTGGCGGGATTAACGGTAGAAACAGCCTTACGGCAACCGAACGTGAAGTGGTGCAAATTACGGCTGCCGTAGTAAACGGTTGCGGTTTCTGTGTTGCAGGACACACAAAAATTGCGTTAAAAGTATTAAATTTGGAAGAAGAATTGGTAAACCAAATTCGTGCAACGGCACGTATTGAAAGCGCTCATAAGCTTGATACGTTGGCACGTTTTACGCTTGCCGTCATACTCCAAAAAGCCAAACTGACAGCAGTGCAATTACAAACTTTCTTTGAGGCGGGATACACGCAAGAAAATGCGATTGATGTGATTCTCGGGGTAAGCCTTGCCACCTTATGCAACTATGTAAACAACATTGCAGAAACACCGATTAATCCTGAATTACAGCCTTTCGCTTAATCCAATAGCTATACGGCAAAGTAGAAACTTTGCCGTTTCAGGAGAAAGTTTCTTCTCTTTCATTTTTAAAAAACTCAATGAAATTAGCGATATAAAATTCTATATCCTCACTATCATAACCTAATAATTCGCCTATTTTTCTCTCTATCGAAGGGTTAAATTTCATACTTCCTTCCTCTAACAAAGAAACCAGACAATCCACGTCACCAGAATAGCCGCTTTTATAGATTATATAGCATTCTAATCTAGGCTAACCGTTTTAAGGTTAAATGTCCCCTTTTCTATATATGGCGAAAAAACTTCCGGAATTCCATAATCAGAGAAAAAAGCGATATATTTTTTTGCCCCTTTAACATTAATTCCAACTATTTTCCTTCATGCGGACCAAGAACACCCATTGTTGTATTCACCTTCTTTCATTACTTAGCGTTATTATGATAAAACGAGTCATCAATTTGACAAGTAAATTTATTCTACCAAACCATAGCGCAAACGTTTTCGTTTTTAGCGTTTTCCTTTATAATGACGCGTAATTTTCATTTCTATCCAGACTCAAAGGAAATCCTTATGTTTCAAATTTTCCGTGGCTCTCCTGCCCTTTCTGAATTCCGTATCAATGGTTTAATGCAAAAGTTTCGACAAAATGCTGTGCCGGTGCAATCCGTCTACGCCGAATACGTACATTTTGTGGAACTCAATACGCCACTTTCCACTGAGCAAGAAAGTAAACTGAAAGCCCTACTTCACTACGGACCGACACTCACAGAGCACGAAGCAAAAGGTGAAACTTTCATTGTGATTCCTCGTATCGGTACGATTTCTTCTTGGTCGTCAAAAGCGACTGATATCGCACATAACTGTGGCTTAAAGGCAGTAGCTCGTATTGAACGGGGTTTGGCGTATTATTTCGAATTTAACCAAAAATTAGATGAAAAAACACAAGAAAAATTAACCGCACTTTTACACGACAGAATGATGGAAACCGTCATTCGTGATGCTAAAGAGGCGGAAATTTTATTCCGTCATCAATCCCCGAAACCTTTCACCACTGTCGATATTTTAGGCGGCGGTCGCAAAGCGTTAGAAACGGCAAATATTGAATTGGGCCTTGCGTTGGCAGAGGACGAAATTGATTATTTGGTGGAAAATTTTACCGCACTTGGGCGTAATCCGAACGATATTGAACTTTATATGTTCGCCCAAGCCAACTCCGAACATTGTCGTCACAAAATCTTTAATGCAGACTGGGTTATTGATGGTGAAAAACAAGATAAATCTTTGTTCAAAATGATCAAAAATACGTTTGAGAAAACCCCTGATTTCGTGCTTTCCGCCTATAAAGATAATGCGGCGGTGATGGAAGGCTCAAAAGTCGGTCGTTTCTTTGCTGATCAAGACGGGCAATATCGTTACCACAACGAAGATACTCACATTTTAATGAAGGTCGAAACCCACAACCACCCCACTGCGATTTCTCCATTCCCGGGGGCGGCGACAGGTTCCGGCGGAGAAATTCGTGATGAGGGTGCAACCGGTCGTGGGGCAAAACCCAAAGCAGGCTTAACCGGCTTTTCCGTATCAAATTTAGTGATTCCAAATTTTGAACAACCCTGGGAAAATCCGCTTTCTAAACCCAATCGAATTGCCTCCGCATTAGATATTATGCTTGAAGGTCCACTCGGCGGTGCCGCTTTCAACAATGAATTCGGTCGCCCTGCATTACTGGGTTATTTCCGTACTTATGAAGAGAAAGTAAACAGCTTCAACGGTGAAGAAGTACGTGGCTACCACAAACCGATTATGCTGGCGGGCGGTATTGGTAATATTCGTGCCGGACACGTACAAAAAGGTGAAATTCCGGTCGGTGCGAAACTGATCGTATTAGGCGGTCCGGCAATGAATATCGGTTTAGGTGGCGGTGCCGCTTCTTCAATGGACAGCGGCAAATCCAAAGAAGATTTGGATTTCGCCTCGGTTCAACGTGAAAACCCTGAAATGGAACGCCGTTGCCAAGAAGTGATCGACCGTTGTTGGCAACTTGGTGATGACAACCCGATTTTATTCATTCACGATGTGGGCGCAGGCGGTTTATCCAACGCTATGCCGGAATTGGTACATGATGGCGAACGTGGCGGTAAATTCGATTTACGTTCTATTCTTTGTGATGAAAAAGGAATGTCACCGCTCGAAATTTGGTGTAACGAATCGCAAGAACGCTATGTCCTTGCTGTTGCACCGGAAAAACTCGAATTATTCACCACGCTTTGTGAACGTGAACGCGCACCGTTTGCGGTGATCGGTGAAGCAACCGAAGAAAAACATTTAACCTTACATGATGACCATTTTGACAATAACCCGATTGATTTACCGATGAACGTATTACTCGGTAAAACGCCGAAAATGACCCGTAACGTGCAATCAAGTGCGGTCAAAAATTCCCCTGTTTTACAAGACGGCATCGAATTAAAAGAAGCCCTTCACCGCGTGTTACGTTTACCTGTCGTAGCGGAAAAAACCTTCTTAATTACTATCGGCGACCGCTCGGTAACCGGTATGGTAGCGCGCGATCAAATGGTAGGACCATGGCAGATTCCGGTGTCTGATGTGGCGGTAACCACGGCAAGCCTTGATAGCTATCACGGCGAAGCAATGGCAATGGGAGAACGTGCACCTGTCGCATTACTCGATTTCGGTGCATCGGCACGTTTGGCTGTCGCAGAATCCATCACGAACATTGCCGCGGCAAATATCGGCGATATTAAACGTATCAAACTTTCCGCAAACTGGATGTCCGCCGCAGGACACGGCGGTGAAGATGCAGGTCTTTACGAAGCGGTGAAAGCCGTGGGCGAAGAACTTTGCCCGGCACTCGGACTTACCATTCCGGTGGGTAAAGATTCGATGTCGATGAAAACCACGTGGATTGACAATGGCGAGAAAAAAACCGTAACGGCTCCGCTTTCCTTGGTTATCAGTGCATTTGCCCGTGTCGAAGATGTGCGTAAAACCGTCACCCCGCAACTTCGCACCGATAAAGGCTTATCCCGTTTATTATTAATTGATTTAGGCGAAGGAAAAAATCGCCTTGGTGCGACCGCACTTGCACAAGTTTACAAACAACTCGGCGATAAACCTGCCGATGTCGTGAATGTAAACGCCTTGAAAAACTTCTTCAATGCGATGCAAGCCCTCGTAGCGGAAGGTAAATTATTGGCTTACCACGACCGTTCGGACGGCGGTTTAATTGCCACTTTAACCGAAATGGCATTTGCCGGTAACTGTGGCTTGGAGGTAGATATTTCGGCTCTGGGCGATAACGATCTTGCCGTGTTATTCAGTGAAGAGCTCGGTGCGGTAATTCAAGTGGCGGAAAGCGAATTAAGCTCGGTACGCGAAATCTTAAAAATGCACGATTTACTGTCTCTCACACACGAAATCGGTACTGCCACCGGCGATGATCGTATTGAAATCGCACGTGGAAACAAAAAATTACTTAGTGAAAAACGTTCTGAATTACGTGGTATTTGGGCAGAACTCACTCACCAAATGCAACGATTACGTGATAACCCTGAATGTGCCGATCAAGAATTTGAAGCGAAAAAAGATCCGGCAAACAAAGGCTTATCCGCATTCTTAACTTACAATCCGAATGAAGATATCGCCGCCCCTTACATCGCCAAAGGTGTGAAGCCTAAAGTCGCCGTATTACGTGAACAAGGGGTAAACAGCCACGTAGAAATGGCTGCAGCATTTGATCGTGCAGGCTTTGCCGCAATTGATGTTCATATGAGCGACTTAATGGCTGGGCGTTACAATTTAAACGACTTTAACGCGATGGTCGCTTGTGGCGGTTTCTCTTACGGAGACGTACTCGGCGCGGGTGGCGGTTGGGCAAAATCAATTTTGTTCAACCCACAATTACGCGATCAATTCAGCCAATTCTTCGCCAATGAAAACACCCTTTCATTGGGCGTGTGTAACGGCTGTCAATTTATCTCAACCCTTGCCGAAATTATCCCCGGTGCAGAAAACTGGCCACGTTTCGTTCGCAACAAATCCGAACGTTTTGAAGCAAGGGCTGCAATGGTGAAAATCAATGATACCAACTCCTTATGGTTCCAAGGTATGGCAGGTTCACATATGCCGATTGCCGTATCTCACGGAGAAGGTCGCGTAGAATTTAAAACACCGGAAAATTTGACCGCACTTCAAGCCCAAAACCTGATTGTCGCACAATACATCGATAGCCATTTGAACGTAACCGAAACCTATCCGGCAAACCCAAATGGTTCCGTTTTAGGCATCACTGCAATCACTAACGCAGACGGGCGCATCGCCGCCATGATGCCACATCCGGAACGCGTATTCCGAGCCGTAAGCAACTCTTGGTATCCGGAAGATTGGAGCGAAGACGGTGCCTGGATGCGGTTGTTTAGAAATGCGAGAGTAGCGCTGGAGTCGTGATAAGCATAGCTAAAAAGCAACAGCCAAAAGGTTGTTGCTTTTTTATTTTTCCCCTTCGCCTTGACAATAATTTTTTAGGAAATGATGTACTCGTTCGGTATTCTTACCAAAAGCCCGACAATGCGGGCAGATGAGTAAATGGGTTTTAAGACGAATTTTCTGATAAACCGACAAAGGCCGCTCATAAGATAATGAAATAAATTGAGTCGCTTGTTTACATTGCATCATTTTCACCATTAAACCAATTTTTTGACAAACAAACTTGTAGCTGTAATCTGGCACGATAAAGTAACACATTGAGATTCGTAATCGAGATATTGCATTCTTGACAAATCTCTCGAGCGGATAGACCGATATAATTACGCATCATAAAAACACGGGCTTGCTGAGAAGTCAGTTTATTTAAACAAAGATGGAAAATCGCCCAAAATTCACTTTTATAAACGGCTGATTGCGCGCCACCCCAATCTGAAACCGCCTCATTTTTATGCCAATGCCCCTGTTGATCAAAAAAATGCTCAACGTCTTGCTCCTCAACCAATTCCGATACTGTAATCAACTGATTTTTTCGCTTCAAAGCATCAATAATCTTATTTTTAAGAATCGCAAATATCCACGTTTTCAGTGCCGCTTTCCCTCGGAAGGTATCAGCATATTTATAAGCGGATTCAAAGGCTTCTTGAACTATATCTTCTGCCAAACTCCGGTCAGAGAGTTGTAATACAGTAAATTTAAGCATTTGTAGCCGTATTTCATCAATTTCTTTATTTGAGAGACTGTACATTTCACTTTTTAATTTTTTTGTAAGAATTTTAAATGATTTCAGTCAAAAGAGAACCATTTTTATAAAAAGGAAAAAAACAATGCTAAAGCAATCTGACGTAACCCCTGAGACGATTTTTAAACAAAGACGCAAAATTATCACCGCACTTGGGCTTGGAATGGCGGGCGCATTATTGCCGAAAACCCACTTTGCCAATGTTCCTATAAATTCAACATCCCTCAATACTTTGGAACTAACTCCCGAAGAGAAAGTGATCGGTTACAATAATTTTTATGAATTCGGTGTAGATAAAGGCTCTCCTGCCCGCTATGCCAAAGCATTTAAGACCAACCCCTGGCAACTTGAAATTAGCGGTGAAGTCGAGCAACCTTTTACCCTCGACTACGCAGCCCTAACCAACACCTTTCCCCTAGAAGAACGTATTTATCGCTTTCGTTGCGTTGAGGCTTGGTCAATGGTCATTCCTTGGCAGGGATTTGAACTGGCCCGCTTAATTGAAAAAGCAAAGCCGACTTCCAAAGCCAAATATGTTGTTTTCCATACCCTGTTTGATCCCGAACAAATGCCGGGGCAAAAAAACCACTTTTTCGGCGGTGGGATTGATTACCCTTATGTGGAAGCCTTGCGTTTAGACGAGGCGCTAAACTCATTAACATTACTGGCAACAGGTTTATACGGCAAGCCCCTACTACCGCAAAATGGCGCGCCAATCCGGCTGGTTGTGCCGTGGAAATATGGCTTTAAAAGTATCAAGTCCATCGTTAAAATTACTTTCTCGGAAAACCGCCCATTAACCACTTGGGAAAAACTCGCTCCTAACGAATACGGTTTTTACGCTAATGTAAATCCGAATGTAGATCATCCCCGTTGGTCTCAATCATCTGAAAGGGTTATCGGCAGTGGTGGACTGTTATCGGTCAAACGACAACCCACGTTAATGTTCAACGGCTACGAAAAAGAAGTCGCTCATTTATACACAGGTTTAGATCTAGGGAAAAATTTCTAATGCTACGTTTTTGGCGAATATTCATTCATTTATCCTGTATCAGTCCCGCAATATGGCTGGGTTACGTCCTTAGCGATGACGCTCCTAACCTACTCGGCAGCGATCCGATTAAAGAAATTGAACATTTTCTCGGTTACACCGCAATCATTATTTTTTGCGTGATGTTTTTTGTCGGCATTATCTTGCAATTACTGCAAAAAAATCAGTATCAAATTTTACGCCGACCACTCGGACTATGGGCTTTTGTTTGGGCAGCCTTACATATCACCGGCTATTTTACGTTGGAATTAGGGCTAGATATAAATCTGTTTTTCAGTGAGCTATTTACTCGCCCCTATTTGCTCCTGGGTTTTATCGCCTTTGCCATTTTAACCTTAATGGCAATCACATCATTACCTTCACTAAAACGGAAATTAGGGCAAAAATGGTTTAAAATTCACCAATTGGCTTATCTTGCCATTGGACTTGCGGCAGTACATTATTATTGGTCGGTAAAAAGCGTTACACTTGCACCGATTATTATCGGTGTTTGCGTGCTGATTATTTTGATATGGAAGTGCCTTTCGTCCAAATTTATTCGTTAACATTGTAAGGTGCGTTAGGCCAAGCCGTAACGCACCAAGTATCAAGATTTAATGATGAAGCAGTGCGTTACTACTTTACTCCCCCCACCCTAAGAAGTCTCAGAGATAAAATTCTCTTTATGTAACCGATACATAATACTGAGAATCTTTAGATTTTGAATGTTGATTTTCCAATGCTGGCCTTGTGATATAGCCATCACTCAAAGCGATTATGTACATTTTTCTGAATGTTTTTTAATTCACCATTTTCTTTAACTGATACAAATAAGCCAAGGCCTGTTTGGGACTGAGTTCATCAGGATCGAGTTTTTCAATGGCTTCACGTAAAACATCATTTTCTTGTTCAAACATTAACTCTCCTTGATTTTGATTGGCTTCACGCAAGGCTTGAATTTGCTGATCCGCCGAATGTCCTGAAATTTTTTCTAGGTGGGTTAATTTTTGTTTTGCCAATTTAATCACGGATTGCGGCACGCCGGCTAATGCAGCCACCGCCAAACCGTAGCTTTTACTGGCTGCCCCTTCTTGTACGGCGTGCATAAAAGCAATGGAGTTGTTATGTTCTAAGGCATCCAAATGCACATTTTTAATGCCCTCAAACTGTTCCGGTAAAGCGGTGAGTTCAAAGTAATGGGTGGCAAATAAAGTGAGGGAATGAATCTTTTTCGCCAACCATTCCGCACAAGCCCAAGCAAGGGAAAGCCCGTCATAGGTAGAAGTACCACGTCCTATTTCATCAATAAGAACTAGACTTTGTGCTGTGGCTTGATGGAGAATATTCGCCATTTCCGTCATTTCCACCATAAAAGTGGAGCGACCGGAGGCGAGATCATCCGATGCACCGATACGGGTAAAAATGCGATCAATCGGACCGATCTGCACACTATCCGCAGGCACAAAACTGCCGATATACGCCATCAGCGTGATCAATGCGGTTTGGCGCATATAAGTGCTTTTCCCTCCCATATTGGGGCCGGTGATAATCAGCAAATGGCGCTCGGAATTCAGTTCAACAGGGTTGGCAATAAACGGCTCCTTTAGCACTCGCTCGACAACAGGATGGCGACCGTTTTCAATACTCATACGAATATCATCACAAAAAGTCGGCATTACGTAATTTAAAGTGTCGGCGCGTTCTGCCAAGTTCACCAGTACATCAAGCTCCGATAAAACAAGACTAGCCAGCTGCAATGCACCTAAGTGCGGTAATAATAAATCGAACAATTCCTCATAAAGTTGTTTTTCCAACGCCAATGCCGCACCTTTAGATTTCAGCACTTTGTCTTCATATTCTTTGAGTTCGGGGATAATATAACGCTCGGCATTCTTCAACGTTTGACGGCGTACGTAATGAATCGGTGCTCTATGCGCTTGACCTTGGCTGATTTGAATGTAATAACCGTGCACCGCATTAAAGCCGATTTTAAGCGTATCGATTCCCGTGCTTTCACGCTCACGTTTTTCAAGATTTTCAAGATATTGTGTTGCACCGTCAGAAAGCGCCCGCCATTCATCCAATTCGCTATTGTAGCCTTCTGCAATCACGCCGCCATCACGAATTAATAAAGGCGGTGTCTCGATAATCGCTCTTTGGAGGAGATCATATTGCTCGCTAAAATCACTAATTTGATTGAAAAGTGCGGTTAAAAACGGTGGTGTTTTTTGTTGAATAATAGAACTTAACTCAGGAATTTGAGCCAATGCGGTGCGTAAACGTGTTAAATCACGCGGACGTGCGGAACGTAATGCAACACGGGCTAAAATACGTTCCATATCCCCTACTTGTTGTAAATAAGGTTGTAGCTCATCGACAAGATCAAAATTAAGAATTTCCGCAATGGTCTGTTGTCGTTGTTGTAATTTCTCTCTGTCGCGAATCGGTTGATGAATCCAACGTTTCAGCAAGCGGCTCCCCATTGGGGTAACACATTTATCCAGCACGGAAGCCAAGGTATTTTCCGTTCCACCGGCAAGGTTTTGTGTGAGTTCCAGATTACGGCGTGTTGCCGCATCAAGTTGGATGCTGTCTTGATTTTGAATCACACTGATACTTTGAATATGCGGTAATGCCGTGCGTTGGGTTTCTTTTGCGTATTGCAACAAGCAGCCCGCCGCACTCAAACCAAGCGGTGATTTTTCCACCCCAAAGGCGCGTAAATCTTTTGTACCGAATTGGTGGTTTAGCAACGTAATCGCCGTACTGAGTTCAAATTCCCAAATAGGGCGACGACGCAAGCCTCTACACTGTTCAATCGCAGCCATTTCACTAAAATCTTCACAGTAAAGCATCTCAACCGGCGAAATGCGTTGCAATTCCGCTCGCAAGGTCTCTTTATCCGAAGGTTCACAAAGTTGAAAACGCCCGGAAGTCATATCTAATGTGGCTAAACCGAATCTATCCTTTTCTTGATATACGGCAGCAATCAAATTATCCTGCCGTTCCGGTAATAAGGCTTCGTCACTCACTGTACCGGGTGTAACAATGCGTACGATTTGACGTTCAACAGGTCCTTTACTCATTGCCGGATCGCCTACTTGTTCACAAATGGCGACAGGTTCGCCCAACTGCACCAATTTAGCCAAATAGCCCTCTATAGCGTGGTAAGGCACACCCGCCATAGGAATCGGCTGCCCTGCCGATTGTCCTCGCTTCGTTAAAGAAATATCCAATAGTGCAGCGGCTTTCTTCGCATCATCATAAAACAGCTCATAGAAATCCCCCATTCGATAAAACAACAAAATATCCGGATTTTCCGCTTTAAGCTTGAGATATTGCTGCATCATTGGGGTGTGTTGAGAGACATTTTCTTCTGAAATCATTGAGTTACCTGTTTTATGCTAAAAAATAGACGGCAATATTGGTCGAAAAATATAGGTTTTAATGTAGGTTATTTTAGAGGTAGAAAGAGAAAAAAGCCAATTACAATTTCATCAAGTGCTAGTTTCTATGTAAGCGTTTCATTATCTTTAGTTAAAAAATAAACCGCACTTTTGTGCGGTTTATGGTTTCTCCGTCAATATTATTGAGCGGTTTTTAATTTTTGATAATAGCCTTCGTACAAGTCAATGGCATCATTCACATCGAGTTGCCATTGGCTTCTATCGATCACATCCTGAGAAATAAATGTTGAATGATCGTCAGTCAATTCTTTCGGCAAACGTTTTAATGCATTGAGATTAGAAGTCGGATAGCCGATTTGTAGGGTAAGTTTTTCTGCAACATCAGCACTTAACAAATAATTAATTAGCTTATGCGCACCTTCCACATTTTTAGCGGTTTTAGGAATCGCTAAATTATCAATCCAAAGCATTGTGCCTTCTTTCGGATAAACCATTTCAATTTTAGCGCCTTCATTTTTGGCAATGCGAACGGAACCGTTCCACAATAAGCCTACTTCCGTTTCGCCCGAAATAAAGCCGCTGGACGGATTATCCGAATTAAATGCTAAAATATTGCCACGCAATTTAAGCAATTCTTGATAAGCTTCTTCCAATACCTTTGGATCTTGCGTATTCGGGTCTTTGTTCATTTTTAATAGTGCAATATTGAACAATTCCCTTGGATCATCCAACATCTGTAAGCTTCCCTTAAATTCAGGTTTCCACAGATCGCCCCATGATTGAAATTGGGCGGGATTTTGTGTTTCTGTGTTGTAAGCAATACCGGTCGCCCCGAATAATTGCGGTAATGAATATTTGTTGCCTTTATCAAAAGGTTTATCCAACATATTCGGATCTAATTCTTTGATGACAGGCAGTTTTTCGTGATTTAATTCTTTCAGCATATCTTCTCGTATCATTTTAGAGACAAAATAGCTGGTTGGTGCAATCACATCATAACCGCTGTTTTTACCTTGCGTTTTCAGCTTGGCATACATGGTTTCATTTGATTCCAAACTGGACACAATTACTTTAATACCGGTTTCCTTAGTAAAGTTATCCAGTAACCCCTCCGGCACGTATTCGCTCCAAGTATAGAGATAAACCGTATTGTCATTCGCAGTTGCAATACTGTGGGTGCTTAATAAAAATACACTTGAAGTAAAAAGTGCAGTCAATTTTTTCATAATTTTTTTATTCTCCTTGTAACAGAAAATAAAACCCGATCTCTTTAAACTGAGATCACCACACTCAAAGAGGGAAAAACCTTAGTATTTGAGGCTCAGCGATTTTAAGCTAACAGGTTCTATTTACAACATTTTTTACATCTATGAGTTGGAAATAGGGAGAGGTATGATGAGTTTTTAAACGCAGAAAAAGCCAACTTACTCAATTATGGCTTTCAAAAAATTGCGTGATACTTTTTATGACATTTTCCCTTAAACCGTCCCGCTCAAACAAAATCTCGTGTTTAGCGTTTTGTACTAATTCACAATGTGCGTTAGGGAAAAGAGCGGTCAATTTTTCTAAGGTTTTGTTATCTACGATTTTTTCTTTTTCCGATTGCAGTATTAACACCGGAATTTCAATACGTGGGAGAACGCTGGGTAATCGCTTAATTGCGTTGAGACATAAATGTACCCAACGAAAAGTTGGGCCGCCGAGGTGAAGTTCGGCATATTTTCGATTTATCCGATTCATCCACTTCATTCGGGTTTTGCAAAAACTGAGTTCATTACTGTCTAACTGCGCAGGTTTGTAAGCCCCTTTGCCAAAAACATAACGGGTACCCTGCCCAAGCAAATTCATCACCGCCACAATGAGTTCATCACGAATAGGATGTTTTAGCGGTACGCCGAAAAATGGGGAAGATAATACGGCTTTTTCGATGTGATGATCACAATTTGCCAAGTAATAGGCAGCGATTAACGAACCAAGAGAATGGGCAAGCAAATGTTGAGTGTGATACTCAAAAAGTGCGGTCGTTTTTTCTATCACTTTTGCCATATCATCGACATAGAAACGAAATTCGTCTAAGTGTCCTTTTTCCGTATCCTTTAGAAGTCTTGCCGAATAGCCTTGTCCACGGTGATCAAAGAGCAGAACATCATAGCCTTGATGATAAAAATCATAGGCAAGTTCCGACCATTTCAACATATTCTCCGCCCTACCGTTCACTAAAACCATTAATTTTCTGACCGCACTTTCATTATGTGTAAAATGACGATAGGCAATATTGATGTTATTTTCTCCCACGAGGAATCGCGTAGGAAATCGCTCGAAGAAAGGCAAAAGTTCGGCTAAGGCAAATTGGGTAAACTTTGGTTCTCGAATCATAGATACTTCGGACAAGGAATATTGATAAAAATCATATTTTGAGAGAAAAAAGTGTGTGAAATGCCCTTTCACACACCTGATAACTTATACCACTAATTGTTTTAAGATACGGCGAACCGGCTCTGCCGCCCCCCATAATAATTGGTCTCCCACAGTGAAAGCCGCCAAGTATTCCGGCCCCATTGCTAATTTGCGTAAACGGCCGACAGGTACGCTTAATGTGCCGGTTACTTTCGCCGGGGTTAATTCACGTAATGTGGTTTCTTTATCATTTGGAATCACTTTAACCCATTCGTTGTGTGAAGCGATAATTTGTTCGATTTCTTCCAATGGTAAATCTTTTTTCAATTTGATGGTGAAGGCTTGGCTGTGGCAGCGTAATGCCCCAATACGCACGCACAAGCCGTCAACCGGAATCGGGTTGTCGCTTAATCCCAAAATTTTGTTGGTTTCGGCATAACCTTTCCATTCTTCTTTGGTTTGTCCTGTTTCAGGAAGCAGTTTGTCGATCCAAGGAATGAGGCTACCGCCTAACGCCGCGCCAAAGTTTTCTGTCGGGAAACTATCGGAACGCATTTCTGCCGTTACTTTACGTTCAATTTCTAAAATTGAAGAAGCCGGATTCGCTAGTTCCTCTTTTACCGCATCACGTAATAATCCCATTTGTGCGAGTAATTCACGCATATTTTTCGCACCGGCACCGGAAGCGGCTTGGTAAGTCGCGACAGAGATCCATTCCACTAAATCTTTCTCGAATAAACCGCCGATTGCCATTAGCATTAAACTCACCGTACAGTTACCACCCACGAAAGTTTTTATGCCGTTTTTCAAGCCTTCGGAAATAACGTGTTGGTTTACCGGATCTAATACGATGATCGCTTCATCTTTCATACGTAATGCGGATGCGGCATCCACCCAATAACCATCCCAGCCAGCGGCTTTTAATTTCGGATAAACTTCATTTGTATAATCACCGCCTTGACAAGTAACGATGATGTCTAATTTTTTCAGTTCTTCAATATCAAAAGCGTTTTTCAAATCACCGGCATCTTTGCCACCGAATACCGGTGCTTTTTGCCCTGCCTGTGATGTGGTGAAAAAAATCGGGTTTAACCCCGTAAAATCATTTTCCTGCACCATACGATCCATTAATACGGAACCCACCATTCCGCGCCATCCGATAAAACCGACGTTTTTCATAAATTTTTCCTTTGCTATGTTGTGTTTGAATGATTTTATTAATTACAAGATAGCACAATCAAAATCAAGTGTTTTTATCGACAACACCAATAAATTTATGAATTCATTAATTCTAGTCAATATCCCCCCTTTCGGGGATGTTGAAATAAGAAGCGTTTCTTCGGGAATTTTAATCGGTTATATCGGGTAAATTTTATTTGCTTTATGTCGCCCTTTTAGTAGAATTCTTCCCACTTGCTTATATATTCTTACATGACTCAAAATGCCTATACCCCGTCGCACTTTTCTAGGTTTACGCTCCCTAGCCCTTTGTTCTTCAATCGGACTTATTTTTACTCCACAGGCTTTGGCGGAAAATTCCGCTCCTCCCTTAAATGATCGCTCACTTTATCAATCCGCCCAACAAGAACTTAATGAACTTGAAACACAGATCCGCCAGCAGCGGTTAAGTAAACAAAAATATCAAGCCACCGCCGCCGAGGTTGACACTCACGCTTATAGCCAAACCTGTTTGCCTTTTGATGAAATTGAACTACGCGGTATTACCTTGATTCCTACCGAGCCATTGCTTCCACCGTTGGGCGAGTGTATCAATGAAGGCTATCTGAACCAGCTTAGCAAAAATGTAACGGCGGCTTATCTGAAAGCAGGTTATCTCCACAATCCGTTCCAATTTCAAAGTGATGGATCACGCAGGCTGATTATGCAAGTAGTTGAAGGTAAATTGGCGAAAATTTCGGGTGAAGACCAGATCATCAATGCAGAAATGCTTTTCCCTCATTTAATCGGTAAACCCTTAAATGTGCGTGATCTCGATCAAGGGTTGGATCAAACAAATACGCTACTTGGCAGCACGGTAACGGTGGACGTCTATCCCGATTCGCAAGGCAATATTGAGCTGGCATTACAGAATACCTACCGCCAACGACTATCAGGGCGGCTTTCGGTGGATAATTATGGCAATAAAAGCACGGGGGAATGGATTGGACGTGGCTATGTCAATATCGATAGCCCTTTCGGACTATCGGATAGCCTTAGTCTCAGTGGCAGCCACTCGTTACGTTCGGGGTTTTATCCTTATAACCGCAGTGTTGCCCTCTATTATTCCGTACCTTACGGCTACTGGCGATTTAGCACCTTTGGGTCAATCTCTCAATATAAAGCGGATTTAGCCTTAAATCGAACAACCCTGCCCCAACACGGACGAACTTGGCAATGGGGGGGGCGAGTGGAAAATGTCTTTCATCGAGGCACAAACAGCATCAGCACCGCCTATGTTCAATTTGATCATATCAACGCCCAAAATGGGCTGGCAGATGTGATTTATGAAATTCAAAGCCCAACCATTACGAGCGGTACAATCGGGCTAAATCATCTTCAACTGCGGGAAAACGGGCTAATTTTAACCGATATGAGCTACGAATACGGCAAGCCGTCCTATCGCAATAATCTTGAGCGGTTTTATAAACCCTACCATAAATTCAATGTGAGCCTTGATTACATTCAATATCGGCATTTCTTCGGGCAAGACTTTCGTCAACACCACCGTTTGCAAGGGCAATACAGCCGCCAGTTTCTCCCAAGTTTAAAACAACAAGACTTGCTTGATCGCTATAATGTGCGGGGCTTCCGACACTTTTCCTCCTCTACGGAAAAAGCCCTAAGCTTGCAAAACACGCTTTTTTGGGTGAAACAGTGGGAAAATTGGCAAATTGAACCCTATGTAGGCATAGATATGGGGATACAACGGAATGTCTCGACAAACCACGCTCAAGAATACACACCAAGTCACTCAACAAAAGCGATTTCAGGAGTGATCGGGCTTCAGCTCCAACTGAAAAATCGCTACAAACTTAACTTCGAATGGGCAAAAGGCAAACACTTCGCCTCCAACGAACAAAGAAAATCACAGCAATTCAGTACCAATGTGAGCGTTCAGTTTTAGCAACAGAAAGGTGCTAAAAGACAAGCCGTCAATTTTCTCATTATTACGGTATTATGTAGCACTTGCACAAAACATTGTAAGGCGCGTTAGGCGAAGCCGACACCAAGTAACAAGATTTAATGATGAAGCGATGTGTTACGGCTTCGCCTAACGACACTCTACCCTAAGAAATCTCGGAGATAAAATTCTCTTTGTGCAACTGATACATAATACCGTAAATTTATTCGTTTTATTCTGTGAGTTACTTCACATTTTTACAATTTTTACAAAAAAATTCATTATTTTTTTCACATTTAAGGCATAGAATACGAAACCGATATTTAAAAATCGCTTTAGTTGTAAACGGGCGATTATATCCCCCTGGTTAGATTGTCAATGTTGGCAAATTCTGACCGCTTATAGCGGATAAGCTATGTAAATACAGCTTACCGGTTAATATTTTTCTTTTCTTTGGATATTCTATGCAAAAAATGACACTTTCAAAAATTGCGATAGCCTTGTCCGTGTGCTACGCCTCCTCCTATAGCTATGCAGAAATTCAAGCGGCTAACGGTAATACCCAAATTTCCACACAAAAAGGGGTGGAAATTGTCAATATCGCGACACCAAGCCAAGCAGGGCTGTCGCATAACCAATATCATAAATTTAACGTGGATAAATCAGGGGCAGTGTTAAACAATGCCCGCCAAGCGAGCCAATCACAACTGGCAGGCAATGTTGCGGCAAACCCTAATTTACGTCAGCAATCCGCAACGGTGATTTTAAACGAAGTGGTGAGCCATAACCCTTCCCGTCTTGTCGGCAAACAGGAAATTGTAGGGCAGAAAGCAGATTATGTGCTGGTTAATCCAAACGGTATCGATGTTGAAGGCGGTGGTTTCATCAATACCCCTAGAGCTTCATTGGTGGTAGGGAAAGCGAATGTTGAAAACGGTAAATTAACGGGCTATCAAGTAGATGGTGATAACAAATTATCGGCAAAAGGTACGATTTCAGGTGCTCATATTGATTTAATTGCACCGACTGTGAATGTAGCCGCTAATGTAGAAGCCGATGGCGATGTAAATGTATTGATGGGGCGTAACCAAGTGGCTCGTAATGATGCGGGTCAACTCACGGTGAGCGTGTTACCACAGCAAGGACAAGTCCTAGACGGTAAAGTCGCCGGTAGTATTCAAGCAGGGCGTATTCGCATTCACTCTACGGACAGCCGTGCGACACTTAGCGTTAACGGCAGCGATCTCTCCGCAAAAAAAGACGTTATCGTCACGGCAGGTAATGCGAAGTTAGATGGTACGATCACTAAAAAATCTGAAGAAAGACACCAAGAAATTAAAGGTAAAATTACAGGTTCAAATTCTAAACGGACGGATAAAGAAAATTTGAAGAAAACGACGATTAAAGGTGAGAATGTCGCCATTGTGGTTGAGAATAATTTAGAGGTAAAAGCTACGGATATTCAAGCAAAAGAAGCAATGATTATTGGTGGTAAGACTCATTTAGGTTCAAGTAAAACTACTAATCGCCAAACCTTTTCAGAAAATCGTTTTAGAGGCAGTTACAAACACCACGAGGAAGATAATAGCCGAATAGAAACTGCCCATAAAACCACCATTCGTGCCGACAAAGTGAAATTAGTTGCGACCAAAGATCAGCTGACAGGGCGGGCTTTGCAAGTCGATACCAATCAGTTAGTCTTGCAATCAGAAAAAGGGATCGCTTTAAAAGGTGAGCAAGAGAACAATTATTATGATGCGTTAGCCCATTTCCGTAATGAACCGAAAAAACATAGAACGGGTTTAAGCACACAAACTGCTATTGCTAATAACTATGTTGCCAGTGAATTAAATGTGAAGGGAGATATGGTTGTTTCCGGTAATCACGTTGATTTTGCCGGCACTATCGGGCGTATTGACGGCGACTTAGTGATTGAGAATAAAGGGAAACTCTCTTTTGTTTCAGAAGAAGTGAAAAATTCTCACGTCGTTGATGATAAAGAAAAATATTGGGGCGGTTTAGCCGGCTCAAAAGCTTTAGCTTCAAAACGTAACGATATTGAGCAACAGGGGGCGGATTTCACGGTTAAAGGCGCAATTCTAATCGATTCACAACAGGGCGTAAAAATTTCAGGTAGCCGTGTGGTTTCCGGTAAAGATGCGTTGGTAAAAGGCAATAACGGTAGCCTAACTTTAGATGTCGTTCAGGACTATCATTCCTATTCGGAAAAAGGTCGTAAAGGAATGATCTTTGATATTACCAAAGAGCGTAGCAGAGGATTTAAAACCGTTTATACCTCAAAAGGTTCTGACTTAAAATCCTTATCAAACTTGCAGCTTACTACTAATAAAAATGTCAATATTATTGGTAGCCGTGTACAAGCTGCGGGAATACTAGATATTTCAGCGAAAAAGGATATCAATATCAGAGGAAGCCGAAATGAACTCAGACAAGTTCTTCATCAGTCCGGCATTGGATTTAGCACAAAAGTTGAACAACCAACGCTATCATTAGACTACGAAGGTGTTGTCAAATCTTCCGTTGAAACGATCAAAGGGCTAGTTGACGGGAGTGTGAAAGCAGAGCAAGCGGGTGAAGCACTTGCGAATAATGTAAAAGATAATCTGAAATATAAAGGGCAAGCTAGTGCGACTTTGGGTTTTTATGATAAATCTCAATCTATCGGGGAAACCACGCATACACCTTCGGTAATTAGTGGCGGTACGACAAATCTTTCAGCTCAAAATGTAAATGTTAATGGCAGTAAAATTGAGTCGACTAAAGGCGATCTAAACATCAACGCCAATAATATGGTAACTAAAGCCCAACACAATAGTTACTATGACTCTAATGTGAACACCGCTTTTGGCATTACCAATACTATAACTGTGACAGAAAGTGCGGTCACAAATAAGATTGATTTAGGGCTTGCTCATAAAGACACCTTTAAACAAGGCGCAAGCCCACAAAGTAGCCAATTATCTGCTAAAAATGATCTCAACATCAATGCGAATAACCTTATTCAGCATAAAGGCACAACGTTAAATGCCGGAGGTAACCTTTCTCAAAATGCAAAAAATATCAGCCATACGCCGGAATACAGCACCGAAGAAGGCAGACAGAAAAACTTTGATTTAGGTTTATCCTTAACCACAGCGGTTGATAAAAATAAAACCGTGAGTGGCAGCCTCGTACTGGGGATTTCAGGAGGGCGTGAAAGTAATGAACAAGCCAATGCACAAAGCACCGCTCTAAAAGCCGGACAAAATATTAATGTCAATACTGGCAAATTAACGGATGTTGGTACGCAATATACAGCGGGTAAAAACGTGAACCTTAATTCACAAAGCCACAGTATTCAATCGGCTCAAAATACCAAACAAAATGAAAAAGTCAGTGGTGGCTTAACCATCGGCGTGAGTGCAAGTTCTAAAGATTTAGCTACAGCCAATGCTGCCGTTAATCTTGGGGTGCATTTCCAAAAAGATCAAAGTAATTCCACGACGGCTCATATTGCCAATGTGCAAGGAAATAACGTCAATATCAACACAGGTAAACTGAACAGCCAAGCAGATATTTCAGCGAAAAATGATGTGAATATCAACGCTCAAACCGCTCAGTTTAGCCAATCACAAAATACCAGCTCTCACAAAGGCGGCGGCTTTACCCTCAATGTGGGTGTCGGCTCGTTAGTGATTCCGGCAGCAGGGGCGGCATTGCCTTCTGTGGATGTGAATTTCACAGCGAACGGACATAAAGGTAACCGTACAGATGCGGTGTTACATAATGTTCAAGGTGGCAATAATGTGGGCATTCACGGCAAAGGTGAGGTTTCCTTACAAGGGACAAACGTACAAGCAGGCAACACGGTTTCCATTAGTGGCAACACTGTGAATGTTCAACCGGGTAAAAGCCAAGTGCAAGACTTAAACGTGAGCGTGGGCGGTGGCGTGAGTGTCGGAGCGAATGGTGCAAGCTTAGGCATTAACGGCAATCTCAACGTACAGCACGAAAACAGCACCACACATCAAGGCGTTTCGATTAACGGTAAAAACGTGAATATCAAAGCGGAAAATGGCGTTACCCTGACAGGTGTCAGCTCGAATAGCACCAACCTAAACCTTGATGCCGGAAAAGGGGATCTCCACTTAAATTCAGCCAAAAACAACGTGAACAAAACCGGCGTTGATCTTGGTCTCTCGTTGAGCGGCAGCTTAAATAGCGGCACTTGGACACCAGACAGTGGCTCAGGCAAATTAAATGTGGATGTGGTGCGTAATGAAACGCACACGACAACCGATTTAACCGCCCAAAATGCCACCCTTGCAGGCAACAACGCTCACTTTAACGGCAGTAGCATCAATGCTCCGAAAGTGAATAATCAGCTCAAAGGCGGTGTAAGTAGCACCTCGGTTACAGATAAAATCAACGAAACCAGCGTACATCTTTCCGCAAACGGCAGCGGTAAATTTACGCCTTACCCAGTCAATAACTGGCAAGAAAGTGCCAAAAAAGATTGGGACAACGGCACAATTGCAGGCGTGAAAGCGGATGTGAGCGTGAAAGTGGACTCCACCAAGAAAGAGACTATCAAACAAGGCGGCATCAATCCACCGAAACCGCAAGTGGTCAAAGATCAAAAGGTGAAAGCCGATGTGAAATTAACCACAAACGTGAAAGGGCGTTTAGAACAAGAGGCGAAAAAACGCATCCAGCAGCAACGCCTGTTACAGCAACGTCAAAGACGTAGATAATCGTTGAACTTATCAACGAAATAAGGAGGGAAGTTAGCTTCCCTCCTTGTCTTTTAAGCTGTTAATCTGTCAATAAATTTCATTATGTTGGCAAGGGCTTATGAATCCCCCCCCATAATCCATTTTGTGTAACCACTACGTAACAGCGAGAAATAATCGTTTAGTTCGCTTTTAATCCGGCTAGTAATCTAGTGATTTCCGTTAAGGCACTCCAGTCTTTATTCCCTAAACCATTTGCATTTGCAGCAATTAAATGTACTTTTGCGCCTGCGATTGCGGTGGCTTGAATGCCTTGCGATATAAAGGCTTGATCAAAAATTAACGCATCTTTTAATCCCGCAGACAAATCAAAACCAACGGTATCGAAATCCCGTTTAGCAATTTTTTCAGCATACATACGCATTGTTTCGTTTCCTGCAAAAAATTGCTCGGTTATTGCAAGAATATAGGGCTTTGCTAACCCCGTTTTTTCTGCGAAAGTGAAGACTTCGCCTAGCATTGCAAGCTGCGACATCGCCATATAATTGACACAGATTTTCATCACATTTGCCATACTTGCCTGCTCGCCAAGATTGACCTGTTGCACGGTGTATTTTTCAATTAAAGGCAATGCTTTTTCAATCGCGGCAGGGCAACCGGCTAGAAAAGTAATCAATTTGCCCACTTGTGCCGCATCAGGTCGTCCCACAACAGGGGCGGCGATATAATCCGCCCCATATTTTTGATGTGCTAATTTAAGTTGATTTGCCGTTTCCGGTTGAACAGTGGTTAAACCAACGTGAATTTTGCCTTGAGAAAGTGCTGGGAAAATTTCACGTTCGCATATTTCAAGCAATGAAGCATCATCAAATAAACTGGTAAAGATCACATCGCATTCTTTTGTTAGTTCGGCAATACTGTTTGCAACTTTTGCCCCTTTGTTTTTAAAGGGTTCTGTTTTTGATACAGTGCGGTTGTAAACTGTCAAATCAAACCCTGCTTGTTGCAAATTATGGCACATACCCGAACCCATTTTACCCAAGCCAATAAAACCAATTTTTACGTTGTTGTTCATTTTTGTTTCCTTATTAATTTTGTTTAATCAACAAAACATATTGTAGGTTTTGAGCAATATGGCGGCATTAACAAATGTTAAGATTTTGCCGTTTTTTGTCGAATACGGCTGAGTGATACCGGCGTAATCCCTAGATACGAGGCGATATAATGGTGCGGAATTTTGTCAAAAATATGGGGTTGACCCGTCAGTAATTCCTCATAACGTTGTTGAGGAGAGTGTTTAATGCGGGAAATGAAAAGTGCCTGATAATGATAAAGGCGGGTTAAAATATAATCGTCAATAAAGGCTTTTACTTGATTATTTTGTTCAATCCATTGTTGTAGCTCATTAAATGAAATAACCCGTAAGCGAACCTCTGTTGCGGTTTCAATATTATATAAAGCAGGGAGGTTTTTACGAAAACTCTCATAAGAGGTAGCGATTTGCCCTTCAAAGAAAAATTGAAAGCTAATATCATTTCCTGCTTGATTAAACCATAAGCGTAGTACCCCTTTTTCGACCAAAAAAAGATGTTGGCAGATTTCGCCCTCCGTTAATAAGGTGGTTTTTTTCTTATAATGCATGATTTTTCCAAGTTGAATAAGGGAGGGAAAACAGGAAGTTATCGGTATATTCATCTTATTCTCTATCAATTTATTGTGATCTAATGTTCGGTAAAATACGAAAAGTGCGGTCATTATTTTGCGGGCTTTCCGTCACTATGCAGCAGTTGCACATATGAAAACTAGAGTGGGCAACTTGTTGCCCACCTTCCCCTTTCCGTAACGCCCCCCCTTGTATCTTACCTTCTCCAAAAGCAGTAAAATAAAAACGTATTAGTTTAATGCAAGGCTAAGCGTAAATTATACGCCCCCTAAGTGTTTAACACTGTAATGTAGAAAAAACGCTTATCCACAAGCGGTTGCAAAATATCATTGCCTTGCGATTCAAGATTGACCCGTTTCATCGCCATTGTCGCCAACTGCGAGCCGGATTTCGCAATGCTTTGCTGCAATTTGCCTGTACCGGTAAAAAGCCGTGAGTGAAACTCAAAATCACCAGTTTAAGTGTGTCTGTCATTGTCTATTCCTTTTGTTTGTCAATTTGAATAGAAATCTAACCGCTCTTTTATGCTTTCAATAAAATAGTATAAGATATTCTTGTAAATATATCTTGGTTCATTATTTTCCTCCTTGTATAAGCGGATTTTTAAATAACATCATCTTATAACTATCATTGTAATTTGGGTACGTTATGGCAAGCCTAACGCCCTCTACGATGATTATACCTTCTGACTGATAAATTTCCCCTCCAGCCTGATTAAATTTCTCTGCCATTTGGGCTAATCCTGCTTGTCGTTCGAGTGATTTGGCGTAATCTCCCACATCTTGGGTGATTTTCATTGAGCATAATTTGGGATCTCACATTGAGCAGAAATGAGCCACTTTGCCTGATTCTTGAGGGAATAGTTGGTCGTGATAGGCTCTTGCTGTTGCGGGGTCAAGAGAAAGATTAAATTGCACTTCCCAGCGGAACTCAAAGCGTGCTTTTGACATTGTATTATCCCGAATTTGGGCGGCGATTTTGTAAGTGATTAAACCCTGTTTAACATCTTCTTTACCGGGCATATTTGTGAGATGCTTTACACCTTGTTCCCTACGCAGGTTTTAACCCACAGGTTCAACGTATCTCGCAATGCGATCTCAGCCAACGGCACTCTGACAAGGAAAGCCATAATGCTATGTGAAGCAAGGTAAAATCGGTTTTGTTACAAAATACGGAAAAAAATAACCGCACTTTGAAAGTGCGGTCGAAAAATTAATGATTTTCTTTCGGTAGGCGAAGGAGAGCAAAAAGGAAGCCGCCCCAAATTACGCCAAGTGCGATGATCATCATAATAATTGCACTAGAACTCATCTTATTCTCCTTTTGATTCTATTGTAAGTTTGGTTTCGCTTTTCCATTTTAAGCGGGAAAGAATGAACGCGACAATAAGTAAACTAATCGCCATTCCCCAGCCGAAAATATTGACGAACCAGCTTGGATAACCTTCGTAACCTTCTGAGAAAACTTTTGCGCCTTCACTAAACAGCATAAATGCAAGAATACCTGTCGTGAGGACGATACATAAACGCCAAAAAAAGCCGACTTTGAACGATGAGGTTTCGTTCAAATGATCGCCTAATAATCCTAATTTTTCATTTGAAACAATGGCGATAAGCGATACGAATGCCACGGCAACGATACCGAAATAGTTCACGAATTTATCAAATACATCAAGCATTGGTAAGCCGGTTGTGGTGCCGAATAAAATGACGGAAATAAACATCATCGGCACGCCCACGATAAAGGCCACTTTCGCACGGCGAATGCGAAGTTTGTCCTGAATCGCCGAAATGATAACTTCAATCACAGAAATAAAAGAAGTTAAGGCGGCAAAGGTTAATGAGCCGAAGAATAAGACACCAAGCACTTCACCGAACGGTGCTTTGTTGATGATGGTTGGGAAGGCGAAGAATGCCAAGCCGATTCCGCCTTTTGCCACTTCACTGACTTCTTGACCTTGTGCGGTGGCGATAAAACCTAGTGCGGCGAATACGCCGATACCGGCTAATAATTCAAAGCTACTGTTTGCAAAGCCTACCACTAAACCGCTGCCGGTTAAGTCCGATTCTTTTTTTAGGTATGAGGCGTAAGTCACCATAATCCCGAAACAGATTGAAAGCGAGAAGAAGATTTGTCCGTAGGCGGCAATCCACACACTTGGATTGGAAAGTTTAGACCAATCCGGTGTAAATAACGCATCTAAGCCTTTTTCCGCACCGGGTAAAAAGAGGGAATAGATCACCAATGCGATAAACATTACCACAAGTACAGGCATTAAGATTGCCGAAGATTTTGCAATCCCTTTTTGAATCCCCATAGAAAGTACCAGCAATGCGATCACCCATACGGCGATTAACGGGCCGGCTACCATTCCGACAAATTCAAAACTCACACCGTTGGCAATATCACCCATTTTTAAAAACTCACCGATAAAAAAATCAATCGGTTTATCGCCCCAAGCACCGCTGAAAGAAAAGTAGGTATAGCTTGCCGCCCAACCTAAAACAACCGCATAGTATAAGCCGATGATCACATTCACCATCACCTGCCACCAGCCGAATACCTCAAAATGCGGACTAAAACGGCGATAGGATAACGGCGCACCGCCACGGTGACGATGACCAATCGCATAATCTAAGAATAATAAAGGAATCCCTGCGGTTAATAAGGCGATAAGGTAAGGGATAATAAACGCGCCACCGCCGTTTTCATATGTTGTATAAGGGAAACGCCAAATATTGCCTAGGCCCACGGCGGAGCCGATAGCGGCTAAAATAAACGCTTTGCGACCGGAGAAGGTTTCTCGCTTTTGAGTAGATTTCGCCATAAAATTGTTCCTATGTAAAAAAGAAAAAAGAGCTCAAATATAATGAAATCTGCTATCTAGTCAATAAAATTGATGAAAGTGCGGTAGAATTTAGGGAATTTTAAGAAAAAAGCGCAGTCTATAAAGAGATTTTTTAATAAGAAGGAACATTTTATGGATTTTAATCAAATTCTAAATCAAGTCGTCAATATTGCGAAAAACGCCGCAAGCAATTTACAAACCGGTAATCCGACCTTGGATAACGTAACTAAGGTGGGTGGCGGCGCGGCGGTTGCCGGCATTCTTTCGATGATTTTAGGTCGTTCGGGAGGCGCAAGTTTGGCAAAACTCGGTTCATTAGCCGTGCTTGGCAATTTGGCATATCAGGCATACCAAAATTATCAAAAAAACCAACAGGCACAACCGGTTATGTCAGAAAGCGAATTTGATGTGCTGAGCTCGTCCTCAAGACAAGATAACAGCGCGTTGATTTTGCGCACAATGATCGCAGCTGCTGCGGCAGACGGGGAAATTACAGAAGAGGAAAAACAAACGATTGCCAATGAAATCGGCGATAATGCGGAACTTGCGCAATGGATTGAAACGGAAATGGCAAACCCGATTAGCATTAATGAAATCGCACGCCAAGTGGGAAATGATACGGCACTTGCGGCAAACGTTTATCTTGCCGCACGGTTAGTAAGCAAAGACTTATCACGTAAAGAGATCATTTTCCTTGCCAACCTTGCTGAAGCCTTAGGCTTAGATGAAGCACTTGTCGAACAATTAGAAAAACAAGCGGGTTTTTAACCGCACTTTTCAATCATAAAAGCACGCCAAGATAATTTGGCGTTCTTTTTTCGTTTTTTCCCTTTTTCCCCCTACCAATACAAGAAAATTTCGTTACAATGCAAAGTCCTACTTAATAAAAATTAAACAAAAAATTAGGATTAGCAAACATGACCGGTGCACAACTTATTATGGAATGCCTAAAGGCACACCATGTTACAACACTTTTCGGCTATCCCGGTGGCGCGATTATGCCCACCTATGATGCGCTCTATGATGCAAATTTAGATCACTTACTTTGCCGCAACGAACAAGGGGCGGCGATGGCGGCGATCGGCTATGCTCGTTCTACGGGCAAAGTCGGCGTATGTATTGCCACCTCCGGTCCGGGGGCGACCAACTTAATCACAGGTCTTGGCGATGCGATGATGGATTCTGTTCCTGTCATTGCCATTACCGGTCAGGTTGCTGCGCCTTTAATCGGTACCGATGCTTTCCAAGAGGCGGATGTACTGGGCTTATCTTTAGCCTGTACCAAACACAGTTTTATCGTGCAAAGTGCGGATGAATTAGCCGATGTTTTTGCAGAGGCGTTTGAAATCGCCCAAAGCGGCCGTCCGGGCCCGGTATTAATAGATGTGCCGCGAAATATCCAGGCTGGTGAAGTGCCGCCTCACATTCAAGCCTACGTAAAAACACCGACAAAACCGACCGCACTTTCCGAAAGTGCGCTTGAACAAGCCGACAAATTACTAAAAAACGCTAAAAAACCGGTGCTTTATGTAGGCGGCGGCGTAGGAATGGCAAAAGCCGTGCCGGCGTTACGTGAGTTTTTAAAGCAAACTCAAATGCCGTCTGTTTCCACATTAAAAGGGCTGGGGGCGATTAATCCTACCGATGATGTGTATATGGGAATGATCGGTATGCACGGCACGAAAGCGGCAAATTTTGCGGTGCAAGAATGTGATTTGCTGCTTGTATGCGGCGCACGTTTTGATGATCGTGTAACCGGCAAACTCGATACTTTCGCTCCCAATGCGAAAGTGATTCATTGCGACATTGATGTGGCGGAAATCAATAAACTTCGCCGTGCCGATGTCGCCTTGCAAGGCGATTTGATTCAAGCGTTAAATGCTCTCAAACAGCCGCTTGAGATTGAGCTTTGGCGGGCGCACGTTCGCGATCTTAAAACAAAATTAGATTTCACTTATGTCGATAACGCAGGTGATCGCCCGATAGATCCTTGGTCATTGCTGAATACCCTTTCCAACCGCAAACCGAAAAATGCCGTGATTTGTACCGATGTCGGGCAACACCAAATGTGGTCGGCACAACATATGCGACATTTTGCGCCGGAAAACTACATCACCTCGGCAGGATTCGGCACAATGGGTTTCGGTTTGCCGGCAGCGGTAGGGGCGAAAAAAGCCCGACCGCAAGATGACGTGATTTTAGTCAGCGGGGACGGCTCGTTTATGATGAACGTGCAAGAATTGGGCTCCATTAAACGCGGCAATTTACCGGTGAAAATTTTGTTATTGGATAATCAGCGTTTGGGTATGGTGCGCCAATGGCAGGATTTATTCTGGAACAAACGCCGCTCTGAAACCATTTTAGAAGATAATCCTGATTTTGTAATGCTCGCCAATGCATTTGGCATTCCTGCCGAACGAATCGAACGGGCGGAGGAAGTGGACGGCGCACTTACAAGACTATTAGAAAGCGACACGGCATATTTATTACAAGTGTGTATTCCGCCGGATGATTGTGTATGGCCGCTCGTGCCACCGGGTGCGTGCAATGCCGATATGGTGGAGGAAATATAAAATGAATGAATATCAAATTGAACTCACCGCCAACCACCGCCCTGAAGTGTTGGAACGAATCTTGCGTGTGGTACGCCATCGCGGCTTTACCGTAACAGCAATGGATATGGCACTCATCGAACAAAAAGTGCGATTAAAAATCACCGTGAAATCCGACCGCACTTTAGATTTATTGGTTAATCAGTTGGTGAAGTTGCCGGATGTTTTAGCAATCAATTAAAAAAGAATATGATGATGTTTAACTTTTTGAAACGACATCAAAAAAACTTAACGAAATTTACTTGGAGAGATTATTATGCCAAAACTACGTTCAGCGACCAGTACACAAGGTCGTAATATGGCAGGGGCGCGTGCATTATGGCGTGCCACGGGAATGAAAGAACAGGACTTCGGTAAACCGATTATTGCGGTGGTGAATTCATTCACCCAATTTGTGCCGGGGCATGTGCATTTAAAAGATATGGGGCAGCTTGTTGCGAAGGAAATCGAAAAAGCAGGCGGTGTGGCGAAAGAATTTAATACCATTGCGGTGGATGACGGGATTGCGATGGGGCATGGCGGAATGCTTTACTCCTTACCAAGCCGAGATTTAATCGCCGACAGCGTGGAATATATGGTCAATGCCCACTGTGCCGATGCGATGGTGTGCATTTCTAACTGTGACAAAATTACGCCGGGAATGTTGATGGCGGCGATGCGTTTAAATATTCCGACTATCTTTGTTTCCGGTGGGCCGATGGAAGCGGGAAAAACCAAACTTTCCGATCAGCTTATTCGCTTGGACTTAGTTGATGCAATGATTGAGAGTGCGAATCCGAATGTCTCTGATGAACGTGTTGATGCGATTGAACGTAGTGCTTGCCCGACTTGTGGTTCTTGCTCAGGAATGTTCACTGCAAACTCAATGAACTGCTTAACGGAAGCGCTTGGTTTGAGCTTGCCGGGCAACGGTTCAATGCTGGCGACTCATGCGGATCGTAAAGAATTATTTCTAAAAGCCGGTCGTCAAATTGTAGAACTTTGCAAACGCTATTATGAACAAGATGATGACAGCGTGTTGCCGCGTGCGATAGGTACGTTTGAAGCCTTTGAAAATGCGATGAGTTTGGATATTGCCATGGGCGGTTCAAGTAACACTGTCTTGCATTTACTTGCAGCGGCACAAGAAGCCGGGGTCGATTTCAAAATGGAAGATATTGATCGCTTATCCCGCAAAGTGCCTTGTTTAAGTAAAATTGCACCGAATACTAACAAATATCATATGGAAGATGTTCACCGTGCCGGTGGTATTATGGGGCTATTGGGAGAACTTGATCGCGCAGGTTTAATTCACCGTCATACCAACACGGTATTGGGCATGACGTTAGAACAACAATTAAACCAATACGATATTATTCGTAACCGAGACGAAAACCTACATAAATTTTTCCGCGCAGGCCCAGCCGGTATTCGTACAACGGAGGCATTTTCACAAGATTGCCGTTGGGATAGCGTAGATGATGACCGTGTGAACGGTTGCATTCGCAATAAAGAAAACGCCATTTCACAAGAAGGCGGTTTGGCAGTGTTATTCGGTAATATTGCGAAAGACGGTTGCATTGTAAAAACCGCCGGTGTCGATGAATCTATCTGGAAATTTACCGGCACGGCAATCGTATTTGAAAGCCAAGAAGATGCCGTTGCCGGCATTTTAGGCGGCAAAGTGAAAGAGGGTAATGTGGTCATCATTCGTTACGAAGGGCCGAAAGGCGGACCGGGCATGCAAGAAATGTTGTATCCGACCAGCTACTTAAAATCTATGGGATTAGGAAAAAAATGTGCCCTATTGACGGACGGGCGTTTTTCCGGCGGTACTTCAGGCTTGTCTATCGGGCACGTTTCTCCGGAGGCGGCTTCAGGCGGTGCGATAGGTTTAGTTCGTGACGGCGATATCATTGATATTGATATTCCGAACCGTGCAATTAACCTTCAAATCAGCGATGAAGAACTTGCTATCCGCCGAGCGGAACAAGATCAAAAAGGCTGGCAACCGGCAAACCGCCAACGTGAAGTGTCATTTGCACTGAAAGTATTCGGTCATTTTGCAACTTCTGCGGATAAAGGTGCGGTACGTGATAAAACACTTTTAAAATAAAATTATAGGGAGTGGATTAATAACAATCCACGCACGATATATAAAAATCCCCTCTTCGTGCGTGAAACCAACGTTCACTCCCGACAAAGTGCGGTTATTTTTCTCCTGTTTTTTATGAAATTTTGACCGCACTTTCCGTAACCCGGGCTATGCCCGACCAACAAACATCTTATAGTTATATTAATGATGGGCTATCCTAGCCTACGAGCAATATTATGAAAAACTTACTCACCAATCCTCAACCCTCTCAAAACGATTATATTAATGCGGTGGTAAAACTTGGCTCACGTGTTTATGAAGCCGCAACAGTTACGCCATTGCAAAAGATGGGTAAATTATCAGAACGCATACATAATAATATTTGGATCAAACGCGAAGATCGCCAGTCGGTAAATAGTTTTAAATTGCGAGGCGCATACGCAATGATTTCCAGTCTTTCTCAGGAACAAAAAGCAGCGGGCGTAATTGCCGCTTCAGCCGGTAATCATGCGCAAGGTGTGGCATTATCCGCAAAACAACTTGGTTTAAAAGCCTTGATTGTCATGCCACAAAATACACCGAGTATTAAAGTGGACGCTGTACGTTCTTTCGGCGGCGAAGTATTGCTGCACGGCGCAAATTTTGATGAAGCCAAAGCAAAAGCCCTTGAGCTTTCCAAAGAAAAACAAATGACATTTATCCCGCCATTTGATCATCCTCTTGTGATTGCAGGTCAGGGAACGCTTGCAATGGAAATGTTACAGCAAGTGGCGGATTTGGATTATGTCTTCGTGCAAGTCGGTGGTGGCGGTTTAACTGCCGGAGTGGCACTGGTTTTAAAACAATTTATGCCTGAAATTAAAGTAATCGGTGTAGAATCCAAAGACTCGGCGTGTTTAAATGCAGCGTTGGATAAAGGCGAACCGGTCGATCTTGCACACGTGGGATTATTTGCCGATGGTGTAGCGGTAAAACGCATTGGTGATGAAACTTTCCGTTTATGTCAGCAATATCTTGATGACATGGTGTTGGTGGAAAGTGATGAAGTTTGCGCAGCAATGAAAGATTTATTTGAAAACGTACGTGCTGTCTCCGAACCCTCCGGCGCACTCGGGTTAGCCGGTTTAAAAAAATACGTGAAACAACATAATATTCAAGGCAAAAATATGGCAGCGATCTTATCCGGTGCAAACTTGAATTTCCACACTCTGCGTTATGTCTCCGAGCGTTGCGAAATCGGAGAAAATCGCGAAGCCTTGCTTGCGGTAACAATGCCGGAGCAGCCGGGCAGTTTCTTAAAATTCGTTCAAGTATTAGGCAGCCGTGCGGTAACGGAATTTAGCTATCGCTATGCCGATGATAAACGCGCTTGCGTTTTTGTGGGGGTGCGTACCGCAGACGAGCAAGAAAAAGCGGATATTATCGCCGATCTCACACGAAACGGTTTTGATGTGGAAGATATGTCTGATGATGATATTGCGAAAACTCACGTCCGCTATTTAATGGGCGGTCGTGTCGCAAACCATAGTGAACGCCTTTACACCTTTGAATTTCCGGAACAAAAAGGCGCATTATTGAAATTCTTAGAAACCTTGCAAAACCGTTGGAATATCTCATTATTCCATTATCGCGCCCATGGCGCGGACTATGGCAACATTCTTGCCGGATTCCATCTTGATGAATCCGAACGACTCGAATTTGAACGGGTTTTAGCGCAGTTAAATTATGTGTATGAAGACGTTACGGAAAGCAAATCTTATCGTTATTTCCTACGTTAAAAACAATTAAAAAACGACCGCACTTTGATCTTCTCCCTAAAGTGCGGTTATTTTTCTCTCTTTTTTTATTTCACAAACTCACTAAATTCTAATTCGTAATCATCGCCGTCTCTAGAATATTTGATATAGCGGGGAAATTGTTCACCGGCGAATTTTTTCACCATAATATCTTTATTACCCGTTTTGAAAATGTAGGTGATTTCAGTAACTTTTTGTTTATTGTAGTCAATTTGTTTTTCACTTTTCTTCACATTTATGTTTTCCATTGGGTACAATTTTTTACCATTGGTGATTTGGAAGCTGTTTGGTAGTTTATCGTAATAGCTCAGTTGAAATGCCATTGTGAACAAATCAAAAGTAGGGAGAGTCAGAGGCGTTGTTTCCAATCTGTTTTTCACTTTGCCGTATTCGATGGTGTTAGGGGATATTTTTGAGACCGCATAAGGTTTGCCGTTTCGGATATCTTGATAATTTACCATTTTAAATTGGGTCGGGGTTTGTGTTCCGCGGGAGAGGAATACAATGTTGTAAAGCGGGATATTGATTTTCGCATTAACGGAATATTGCGAGCCGTCCGCTTTGAAGTGAACATAGGCCGGCATTAAATAGTTTGAGCTGTATTTGACATTGTAATCAGCGGCCGACCAGACGGTCGGAATGTAGATCATAAGTGTTGCAAAAAGGATTTTGAATAACTTCATTGATGTTCCTTATCTTGAAAGAAATGATGTTTTTAGAAATGGATTTTAATAATAAGTTCACGATTAATAAAAAACGGTGCATAAAGCACCGCTTTTTATCCATTGTTTTATTAGAGCAGCACATTGGCCAAGAGTAAACCAATGATTACGCTAAATACCATACTTAATAAACCCGGCAACATAAAACTGTGGTTGAATATGTATTTACCGATTTTTGTTGTGCCGGTAGTATCAAAGTCAATAGAAGCAATGATCGGACCATAGTTAGGGACGAAGAAATAACCGTTCACTGCAACGAACACCCCGATTAAGACCGGTGCAGGAATGCCTAATGCGATCCCTAGCGGGAACAAGGTCGCAACGGTTGCACCTTGGCTGTTTACCAAGACAGAAAGTACGAATAAGGCTAAGGCGAACGTCCATGGTGCGGTTTCTACTAAGTTTTTCACCATTTCTTTCACTTCGGTCATGTGTGCTTGCATTAAGGTATCCCCTAACCAAGCGATACCTAAAATAGCGACAACGGCACGCATACCGGCATGGAATACAGAGCCTTTGGTAATCTCCGTACCATCCGGTTTGCAGGTTAGAATAATTAACGCACCAATAGAGAGCATAATGATTTCAATCGTATGTGCCATACCCATAGGTTTTCCGTCAAACATAGGGCGTAGGCTCGGTATTGCACCCATCAATACAACGAGTAATGCGCCGAATAAGAATAAAGCTACGGAAATTTTTGCTGTGTTACTAACTTCCATTTCTTTTACATCTGTAGAAGAAGCAAGCGCATCCGCATAATTCGGATCTTTTAAACGGCGTTGATATTCCGGATCATCTTTAAGCTCTTTTCCCATTTTGTTTACAAAGATGCAAGCGAGGAAAATACCTAAAAGAGTTGCCGGAATAGTGACGATTAATACATCGCCAAGTAAAAAACCTTGCGGTTCAAGATAGGCAACCACCGCAACAACAGCCGCTGCAATCGGGCTTGCAACGATTGCGAATTGAGAAGCGATAACCGCCATGGAAAGCGGGCGTTCCGGACGAATACCGTTTTGACGACTTACTTCGGCAATAACCGGTAATACCGAATAGGCTACGTGACCGGTACCGGCTAAAAACGTGAATAACCAAGTTACTGCCGGCGCGATAAATGTAATGTGTTTCGGATTACGGCGTAAAATCTTGGTAGCGATTTTGATCATATAATCTAAACCACCTGCCGCTTGCATTGCCGCCGCTGCAGCAACAACCGCCATAATCATAAACATTACATCAATTGGTAAACCGGCGGGTTTTAAGCCGAAACCGAATGAGAGAATGGCAAGACCTAAGCCGCCAAATACACCTAAACCGATACCACCTACTCGCGCACCGACAAGGATACACAATAGCACGATGGCAAATTGTAATAAAAACATTGCAGACATACTGCCCCCCCTAAGTTGATAAAAAAATTATTATTCTGCTATAAAACGCACGCTAATATAGCAACAAACAGGTAGTGATTCTATAATTTAGATCAATAAAATTCCGTACCCGACCATAAAGTGAAAGTGCGGTCGATTTTGACCTCGTTTTTCGTGATTTAGAAATCCTCAAAATATTGTTGAATCACTTTCGGATCTTTGGTTTGCGTTAAAGCAAGCTGTAATAACACGCGCGCTTTTTGCGGATTCAACGTGCCGGAAGCGACAAAACCATATTGTGAATCATCTACTTCAGCATCACGGGTTGTGTAACCGGTTGGTACGCGGGAAGAACGCACGACTGCAATGCCCTCTTTCGCCGCTTTTTCCAAGCGTTCCAAATGAGCTGCATTCACATTACCGTTCCCGACCCCAGCTGTCACAATGCCTTGATAGCCGGAATCCAAAAGCGCATTTAACGGTTCAATCGGCGCATTGGAATAGGCATAAACAATGCCTACTTTCGGAAGACTATCCAATTTTTCAACATTAAATGGCGTATTAACGGTATGTTTACTTTCCGGCGAACGTTCATAATCTACTTTGCTGTTATGAATATAGCCTAATGAACCAAAGTTTGGCGAATGGAAAGTTTGAACCGCCGTTGTGCTGGTTTTGGTTACGTCTCGAGCGCCAAGCACTTCGTTATTCATTGCAACCAATACGCCGCGTCCGGCGGATTTTTTATCCGTTGCAACAACCACGGCGTTATATAAATTTAATGGACCATCCGCACTTTTCTCCGTTGCAGGTCGCATTGCGCCCACCAACACCACCGGTTTTTCGCATTTTACGGTCAGATCTAAAAAATAGGCTGTTTCTTCCATCGTATCCGTACCATGCGTAATGACAAAACCGTCCGTGTCTTTACATTGAGCATTAATGGTTTTCGCAAGTTTCAGCCATACTTCATCCGTCATATCTTGTGAACCGATTTTTACAATCTGTTCGCCTTTAATTTTCGCAATGTTTTGCATTTCAGGCACGGCTTCAATTAAAGTATCAACATTAAGCTGACCCGCTTTATAAGCCGAATTAACCGCACTTTGGCCGCTACCGGCGATAGTCCCGCCGGTAGCAAGAATCGTAATATTGGGTAATTCGGCAGCATTTGCCATTGAAATACCTAAGAACAAAGAAAATGCTAATTTATTTAATTTCATAGAAGACTCCTTGAGGTAAAACCTGGGGTATCATCTACCTAAATAGGGTTGTATGGAATCATTAAAAATCAAATTTATGATCCCGATCACAAAATTTTTTTCTAAGCGTTCTTGTTGATATAACCGGATTATTTCTTGTGGCAAGCAAAGTTGCATTAAGGTGAAACACTAATTACTGAAATGGATCTTTTGCCTAGCGATGAGGATAGATCGCTAAAAAGTGCGGTCGTTTAGATTGAAGTTTTCTTAGTATTAGTGTGGATACGATGGTAGAACTTACATTTACGGATATTCGGTATTATGTGGCAATTACATGGAGCTGAAATAATCTGACTTGTCGTTTAGATATAAAAATAAGAATTTTTTTGAAAGATAACGCAAGTACGGTTATACTTAGCCCCTATTTCAGCTGAATATTAATTGACATATTATTGGAACAACAATGCAAGAATTTCTACCTGATGCAATTCAATTTGCTCAAAAGCACACTTTGTTAACGGTTTCTTGGTTTGCCATTTTTGCCGTAGTGATTTACACCTTTTTTAAATCTGCGACTGAGAAATTTAAAATTATTCAACATCCTGAAGCCATTCGTTTAATAAATAATGAAGATGCGGTAGTTATCGATCTTCGCACTTTAGATGAATATCAACGAGGCCATATCATTAACAGTATTAACCTTCTTCCAAGCGATATTAAAAATGCAAATTTAGGTAAAATCGAGCAACATAAAGAAAAACCATTAATTTTAGTTGATGTGAATGGTATTTCTGCACCGACTTCTGCGGCATTGCTGACTAAACAGGGCTTTGCACGCGTTTATGTATTAAAAGAAGGTATTGCTGCTTGGATGGGAGCGAATTTACCGATTGTTAAAAAACACAAATAAATAAGGAACTAACTTATGTCAGAACAAAATCAACAACCGGAAGTGACGGCAGAAGAATCACAAGCAGTACTTCAAATTCAACGTATTTACGTGAAAGATGTATCCTTCGAAGCACCGAATCTTCCTCATATTTTTCATCAAGAATGGAAACCTAAACTCGGTTTCGATTTAAGCACCGAAACCGTGCAATTAGGTGATGATCTATACGAAGTTACCCTAAACATTACCGTTGAAACCACGATGGAAGATTCGGGCGATTTGGCTTTCATTTGTGAAGTGAAACAATCCGGTGTATTTACAATTAGCGGATTGGAAGATATTCAAATGACGCATTGCTTAACTTCACAATGCCCAAATATGTTATTCCCTTATGCGCGTGAATTAATTTCAAGCTTAGTAAACCGTGGTACATTCCCGGCATTAAATCTTTCTCCGGTGAATTTTGATGCGTTATTCATTGAGTATATGAACCGTCAGCAAGAAGCGGCGGAAGATACATCGGCTGAAGAAACAAAAGAAACTCAACATTAATTTTTTGATAAGAAAGGGCAAGTCTTGGGCTTGCCCTTTGTTTTTGAGGAGACGCTATGATACCTCAATCCCCCATCACTGTGCTTGGCGCAGGCTCTTACGGCACTGCGTTAGCAATTTCTTTTTCGCGTAACGGTTCACCGGCCTATCTTTGGGGTCATAATCCGGTGCATATTCAACAAATGCAAACGGAACGTCAAAACCACCGTTTTTTACCGGATATTCCCTTCCCTGATGAACTGTATTTAGAATCTGATCTTGTCCAAGCCCTAAATCGCTCGCGAGATATTCTCATTGTTGTGCCAAGTCACGCTTTCAATGAAATTCTCAGTAAAATTAGACCGCACTTACAGCCTCATCATCGACTTATTTGGGCAACGAAAGGATTAGAACGCGATACGGGAAGACTTTTACAGACAGTAGTGGAAGAACAGTTTGGTACAAATTATCCGCTTGCCGTACTTTCAGGCCCGACTTTCGCTAAAGAACTCGCGCAAGGTTTGCCGACTGCAATCACCTTGGGTTCTAATAATGAACAATTTGCCCTTGAGTTTCAGGAGCGAATCCATTGCAGTAAACATTTTCGTGTGTATATGAATACGGATATGATTGGTGTTCAGCTTGGCGGCGCAATTAAAAATGTGATTGCAATTGGGGCGGGAATTTCCGATGGAATGGGGTTTGGTGCGAATGCTCGTACTGCATTGATTACTCGGGGAATTGCCGAAATTAGCCGTTTAGGTGTTTCGCTTGGTGCAAATCCTCATACTTTTATGGGAATGTCGGGGCTAGGCGATTTAGTGCTTACCTGTACCGACAATCAGTCGCGTAATCGCCGCTTTGGATTAATGCTTGGTGAAGGATTGGATACGCAAACTGCAATGGAGAAAATCGGACAGGTAGTGGAAGGATTTTATAACACCAAAGAGGCTTATTTACTCGCCAAGCGGCAAGGCGTTGAAATGCCGATTACAGAACAAATTTATCAAATGCTCTTCTGTGGCAAATCCGCACAGGATGTGGCACATAGTTTACTAGGGCGTGAACGCAAAGGTGAATAAGGAGGAACGATGACGTTAGAGGTATGGCAACACATTCGCCAAGAAGCGAAAGAATTAGTTGAGAATGAACCCATGCTCGCAAGTTTTTTTCACTCCACGATTTTAAAGCACCAAAATCTCGGTGGTGCATTAAGCTACTTACTTGCGAATAAACTGGCAAACCCGATTATGCCGGCGATTTCCCTGCGTGAAATTATTGAAGAAGCCTATTTAGCGGAGCCCGCGATTATTGATAGTGCCGCCTGCGATATTAAAGCCGTGCGCCAGCGTGATCCTGCGGTGGAGCTGTGGTCTACTCCTTTGCTCTATTTAAAAGGATTTCATGCCATTCAAAGCTATCGTATTACTCATTATCTTTGGCAGAAAAACCGTAAAGCGCTTGCTCTTTATTTACAAAATCAAATTTCCGTTGCCTTTGATGTGGATATTCATCCTGCAGCGAAAATCGGCCACGGCATTATGTTTGACCATGCCACAGGTATTGTCGTGGGGGAAACTTCCGTTATTGAAAATGATGTGTCGATTTTGCAAGGCGTAACTTTGGGCGGAACAGGCAAAGAATCCGGTGATCGTCATCCGAAAGTACGTGAGGGGGTTATGATTGGTGCTGGTGCTAAAATTCTGGGCAATATTGAAGTGGGTAAATATGCAAAAATCGGGGCGAATTCCGTAGTACTTCAACCTATTCCCGAATATGCCACCGCAGCCGGCGTGCCTGCGCGCATTATCGGAAAAGATAAAGAAGCGAAACCGGCATTTGAAATGAATCAATATTTTATTGATGATGGTATAAATTTGAATATTTAAGGTGAAAATGATCAACAAAGATACGCAACTCTGTATGTCCCTTTCAGGTCGACCGGGTAATTTCGGCACGATGTTCCACAATTATTTATACCAAAAATTGGGGTTAAACTTTATTTATAAAGCTTTCACGACACAAGATATCGAATATGCCGTAAAAGGCATACGTGCATTGGGCGTTCGCGGTTGCGCGGTCTCTATGCCTTTTAAAGAAAGCTGTATGCCGTTTTTAGATGAAATTCACCCTTCGGCGCAAGCGATAGAATCTGTGAATACGATTGTAAATGATGATGGTGTTTTGCGTGCCTATAACACCGACTATATTGCGATTGTCAAATTAATTGAGAAATATCAATTAGATAGAAATTCAAGTGTGATTGTTCATGGTAGTGGCGGTATGGCAAAAGCCGTGGTTGCCGCATTTAAGAATAGCGGCTTTAAATATTTGAAAGTGTATGCCCGCAATGCAAAAACAGGGCAATATTTGGCCGCACTTTATGGCTATGAATATATTGATTCCATTGAAAATCAACAGGCTGAAATCCTAGTGAATGTGACGCCGATTGGTATGCAAGGCGGCAAGGAGGAAAACAATTTGTCCTTCCCTGAATCGATGATTGAGATTGCCAATGTTGCTTTTGATGTGGTGGCGCTCCCTACTGAAACGCCCTTTATTCGTTATGCCGAAAGTTTAGGTAAACAAATTATTTTTGGTGCCGAAGTTATTGTTTTGCAAGCAGTAGAACAATTTGAGCGCTATACACACCAACGTCCAAGTGATGAATTAGTAGCTGAAGCAGCGGCATTTGCGAGGGAAAATAGTTAGAAATGTGCGGGGAGCTATTTCACAGCCTCTCTATTAATTGTCGTTTTAAGGGATAATTAAATTCATTAGGTAATATTTTATTGCAAATAACTTGAGCAAACTGATGTAATTCACTGATATAGGCAGAGTGAGAACGCTTTGTTTTAATATGAGCAAATACAAGATTTTTTTATTGTGCTTTTGTCATTGCTATTATTTTAGTGTGGGACTCACTAAACCGGAAATAAGTTACTCCGTATCGGGTATGTATTCCGGAGGCGGCAATAAATGCTTTTGCTGTGCAAATATGTGTAAGAATATTTTGAGGATGAATCGTATTTATTAATGCATTATCCCGAGAGTATTTTCCGCCGCATAGAATAATTTCACAGTTTGTTTTTTCTTGTAATACCATAAAGGTATTAATTGAACAGCGTACGGCAGTAAATTTTATATTATCCGGAATTTAAGCTACTTCTCGTAAATGAATTTTATCTATTTTGTTTAAGGTTAATTGAGCCATTCTTGAGTGGATTTTCTTATCTTCCATGAGCAATTTCCTTTGAATCCATATCATTTAACACAGAAATCAAATTTAAATAGCGGGTGTATTTATTTCGGTATAAAGAAATATTTTTACTATTTGGGGATATATATCTTTTATGCCGATGATATTTTTCTAAAATATGAGACGTATTAATATTACAACCTTGCATAGCGAGTAGTGCAGCGCCTAAACAACCGGCTTCATCAATATCTAATATTTCTAATTCCATACCGGAAATATCGGCCAGCATCTGTAACCAGATGGTTGATTTTGTAATTCCTCCCATTACACAAAGCCTATCTGCATTATGAAATAATTCCTTAACTCTATTTATATGATGCATGAGAGCGAAAATAACACCTTCATAAATTGCTTGTAAAAGATGAGCTTGAGTATGATGAGTTTGCAATCCGTATATTCCGCCGGGTAAATTACCGAAATTTGAGCCATATAAAAAAGGCACAAAGAGAATATTTGTTGAAACAGGGGGGAGTTTACTCACTGTTAAGTTAATTTGGTCATAACTTTTATGTTGCCATTGAGATAAGAACCATTCTAGGTTAGCAATGGATGTTGGACTATCATCATGAACTAAATATTTTCCATTATACGCACCATGAATAAGTTGTTTTTCATTATATTTGAATGTTGATGAGATGCCACTCACAATATTCCAAGTTCCAAGAATCGTATTAATTGTTTTTTCGTTTTTTATATCGGCACATAATATCGCAGCAGTGACATCAAAAGCGCCCCCGACAACCGGTGTTCCTTCGGAAAGCCCCGAAATTTTAGCCGCACTTTTTGTAATATAGCCTGCGATTTGGTTAGATTTGATAATTGGGGGAAGAACCGAATAAGTTTCTTCAATATCAAATAATCGTAATAATTCGATATCATATTGGCGGGTATGAATATTATAAAAATTAGATTCTGAAATATTACTTTCTTCGCAATAAAGTTCTCCGGTTAAACAAAAACGTAAATAATCATGTGACATTAAAACCGAGCCAATATTGCTATATCGTTTTGGTTCGTTTTCTTTTATCCATTTTAATATTGAAACGGGATGTCCGCTCCAAAGATGTTGTGCTGTTAAAGCATAACATTTTTGATCTATTTTTTTCTCTTTCCATATCTTTGTGATGGTGTAGGCTCTTTGATCGGAAGATAAAATTGCATTACCTAAAGGGCGGTGATTTTTATCTAATAAAAATGCACCTTTTCCTTGAGCAGAAATCCCTACGCACTTAATTTGTTGAGAAAAAATTCCAGCCTGTGTAATTAACTTATTAATTACATTCGCGCAAGATTGCCATAGTGCTGACATATCACGTTCGGCGTAACCGGCTTGTGGGCTGAGAACCCCGATATTTTCTTTTACACAATCTACAAATTCTCCCTGTTGATTGATCAATAATGCCTTGATAAAGGTACCGCCACAATCTATGCCTAAATAATAATTCATAAATTACTCCCGAAAAATGATTCTTTTTAATGCACCGGTTGAAACCTCTCCTCGTCTTACTTGATCTAAAAATACCGCGAGAATAATGACTAATCCTATTATCAAACGTTGTAAGTAAGGAGTAACATTTAGCAATGTTAAGCCGTTTTGCAAAACGCCCATAATTAATGCGCCAATCGATGTGCTAATAACAGAACCGACACCGCCTATCAAACTGGTTCCTCCAATAACTGTTGCTGCAATGGCATCTAATTCATAACCTGTTCCGGCAATTGGTTGAGCTGCATTTAGGCGTCCAACTAGAATCACCGCACCTAATGCAGCCAATGCCCCGTTAATGACATAGGCTTTAATTTCTAACTTATTTGTATTTATACCGGATAAACGAACCGCTTCACGATTTCCTCCCAAAGCATAAATTTGTCTGCCAAAAATCGTTTGGGTTAGTACATAATAACTCACTAAAACAACCATAATTGCAATTAACATAGGAACCGGAATATACACATTTTCAGCCAATGAAAGTTGTCCATTACCAAAAAAGCGCAGCTGTTCCGGAAAATTGTAAATAGTTTTCCCTTCTGATAATGTCAAAGCCAGCCCTCTTGCTATTCCCATCATGCCTAATGTGGTGATAAATGGGGTAACTTTACCGTAAACAATAATAAGACCATTGATATACCCGCATAATGCGCCCACTAAAATTGCCCCGCAAATAGATAATCCGACTACCGACATAACACCGATTGATGAAATATCATTACCTAACCATTTTAGACCGCTGTGAATAAAAATACCGAGACATACGGCTGAAAGTGCGACAATGGAGCCGACAGATAAATCAATCCCTCCGGTTAAAATCACATAAGTCATTCCTATGGAAATAATACAAATAACGGATACCTGTAAGAAAATATTAAGAATGTTATTTGTTGATAAAAATACATCGGATTTTAAGGACATACCCACGATCATAAATAACAATACGATACCGATACCTAATTTAGAAATTATTTTTTTGATATTCAACATAATTGATCCTCTTTTAAATTCCAATCATAAAGCGCATAAGGTTTTCTTCATTGATGTCATTTTTTTCCGTAACTTCTTTTACTATTTCGCCGTTACGCATTACAATAACCCTATCAGACATTGTGATTAATTCCGGTAAGTCGGAAGAAACCATAATAATGCTACCTCCGCTATTGACAAATAGTCGCATCAAATCATAGATTTCTGATTTGGCGCCAATATCAATTCCTCTCGTCGGTTCGTCAAAAAAGAGAATATTAACCCCGCTTTCTAACCAGCGTGCAATAATGACTTTTTGTTGGTTGCCTCCGGATAAAGTTTTAGTTGGCTGATTTTGATCTTTAGATACGATTTTTAATTTTTCTCGATTTTTTTCAGCGAGTAACCGTTCTGCTTTTTTATCAAGATAAAATTTCCGCCAAAATTTAGATAAAATCGGTAATGTAATATTCTCCCTAATACTTAATCCCAGTACTAACCCCTGTGATTTTCTGTCTTCCGTAATAAATCCTATCTTTAATTTGACCGCACTTTCCGGAGAGGAAATACGAACCGATTGACCGTCAATATAAATTTTACCGCTAACTTCATCCGCACCGTAAATAGCACGTAGAAGCTCTGTTCGACCGGCTCCGACAAGTCCTGCAAATCCGAGAATTTCACCTTTATTTAAGTGGAAGGAAATATCTTTTAACTTTTTATTACAAAGATGTTCTACCCGTAATTTTTCTTCGGTAAAAGTACATTGTCGTTGGTAATGACTAAAATCAATATCCCTTCCTATCATTAATTTAACGATTTGTTCTGATGTCGTATCTTGATAATTTAATACACCGGTAATTTCGCCATCTCGTAAAACAATAATTTTATCTGCAATATGTTTAAATTCTTCTAATCGATGAGAAATATAAATCATTGCAACATTTTTTGATTTTAATTTGTGAATAATTTTAAATAATATTTCCGTATTTTTTCTTGAAATAGAGGCTGTCGGCTCATCAAAAATAATAACTTTATATTCTCCTAATATCGCTTTTGCAATTTCTACCATTTGTTGTTGAGCAATAGATAGATCGGAAATTAAATCATCAGGTTTTATATCAAGTTCTAATTCTTCAATAACTTGCTCGGTTTTTTTTTCGCATTACCTTCCAATTCATTTTCCCGCAAAAAGTTGAATGTTCTGCTCCAAGAAAGATATTTTCCATAACGCTTAACTGAGGTACCAACATTAGCTCTTGGTGGATAAAACCAATACCTAAGGTTTGTGCTTCTTTAACGGTTTTAGGTAAGAAATAGGTATTTTGATAAAATATTTTTCCACTATCTCTTGAATATATGCCGGCTATAATTTTACATAACGTTGATTTTCCTGCCCCATTTTCTCCAACAAGGCAATGTACTTCTCCTGTCGTAATTTTTAAATTAATATTCTTTAAAATAGGGACGCCAAAGAAACTTTTATTAATATTCTGTAGCTCCAATATGATCTGCTCTGCATTTTGCATTTATTTTCCTCCAAATAAATGAATTGCATAAATATATGCTGTAGCATAATCTATCTATTTCACAAAAAATGAGACTTTAATCACAAAAATGTTATCTTTATTACATTTTTTATATGTATTTTTTATTTTTGTGATAGTTATCACATTTTTATTAGGTAAAAGTGACTAAACTAAATTAATTTTAAAATTACAGATCAGATTTTATCAATCCATTTCTATGAGGATATTTTTATGAAAAAAACATTTTTAACAAATTTATTCAAAACGACAGCAATGGGGCTTTCTTTATCGGCAACAGTCAATGCGGCGGATAAACCGCAAATCGCTTTATTGATGAAAACCTTGAGTAACGAATATTTTATTTCTATGCAACAAGGTGCGGAAGAGACCGCTAAAAAACTAAATGTTGATTTAACTATCCAGGTGGCGGAAAAAGAGGACTCTACCGAACAATTGGTCGGTTTGGTCGAAAATATGATTGCCAAAAAAGTCGATGCAATTATTGTTACACCTAACGACTCAATCGCCTTTATTCCCGCCTTTCAAAAGGCTAAAAAGGCCGGTATTCCAATTATTGATTTAGACGTTCGTCTTGATGCGGAAGCCGCTAAAAAAGCAGGACTGGTTTTTAACTATGTAGGGGTCGATAATTTTTTAGGCGGTTATTTAGCGGCAAAAAATCTTATAGATGCAATGGGAGGAAAAGGCAAGGTTGCTATTTTAGAGGGAATTCCCGGTGTAGATAATGGGGAGCAACGTAAGGCGGGAGCATTAAAAGCTTTCAGTGAAGCACCGGAAATCAACATTGTTGCTTCACAATCTGCAAATTGGGAAACCGAACAGGCATTGAATGTTGCCGGTAATATTCTAACCGCAAATCCGGATATTAATGGTATTTTTGCAGCGAATGACAATATGGCGATAGGCGCAGTAACCGCTGTGGAAAATGCTAATTTAGCCGGCAAGATATTAGTAACCGGGTATGACGGTATTCCGCTAGCAATCGAATATGTGAAACAAGGTAAGTTACAAAATACAATTGATCAACTTCCTAAAAAGCAAGTTGCCATTGCGATTGAAAGTGCATTGAAACAGATTAATAAAGAGGAAATTCCACAAGTTTTTTATGTTGATCCCGTGGTGGTAGATAAAGCGCAATCTAAAAATTATTAAGGGTGCGGTTACTGATTAATTATTAGTTAATAAAAAAACCGATTTGATATAAAGCAAATCGGTTTTTTACTTGGTTTAATTTAATATTAACCCGCAACGGCGATACGTTTCATATCTGTCATATAGCCACGTAATTCTTGACCGATTAATTCAACCGGGTGATTACGGATGGCATCATTTACATCACGTAAAGTGATATTGTCGATTTCAACGGCCGGAGTCGGTTCGCCTAGATCGCCTTTTTGAAGGTTCGGAATGATTTCTTTTGCCAAAATCGGGGTGGCTACGTTAGAGAACAAATAGTTACCGTATTCGGCAGTGTCAGAAATAACCACGTTCATTTCGTATAAGCGTTTACGTGCGATGGTGTTTGCGATTAACGGTAATTCGTGGAGTGATTCATAGTAAGCGGATTCTTCATAGATGCCACTGGCAACCATTGCGTCAAAAGCAAGTTCAACGCCGGCTTTTACCATAGCGATCATCAATACACCGTTGTCAAAATATTCTTGCTCGCTGATTTTACCGTCGTATTTCGGTGCGTTTTCAAAAGCGGTTTTACCTGTCGCTTCACGCCATGACAACAAATCTTTATCTCCGTTCGCCCAGTCTGCCATCATTGTTTCGGAAAAATGGCCGCTGATGATGTCATCCATATGTTTGAAGTAGAGGAAGCCTAATTTTTCTTTAATTTGTTCGGAAAGCTCGAACGCACGTAATTTTGCGCTATTTGATAGGCGATCCATCATTAATGTAATACCGCCTTGTTTGAGGGCTTCGGTGATGGTTTCCCAACCGTATTGGATTAATTTGCCCGCATACGCCGGATCTTTACCGTCTGCCACTAATTTGTCGTAGCACACAATAGAACCAGCTTGGAGCATACCGCAAAGAATAGTTTGTTCACCCATTAAATCGGATTTAACTTCTGCTACGAATGAAGATTCTAATACGCCGGCACGATGACCTCCGGTTGCCGCAGCCCACGCTTTCGCTATTTCCATTCCTTCACCTTTCGGATCATTTTCAGGGTGAACGGCGATTAGTGTAGGCACACCGAAACCACGTTTGTATTCTTCACGTACTTCTGTACCCGGACATTTTGGGGCAACCATCACAACGGTGATGTCTTTACGAATTTGCTCGCCTACTTCAACAATGTTAAAACCGTGTGAATAGCCGAATGCAGAATCTTTTTTCATCAATGGCATAACGTCTGCTACAACTTTTGAGTGTTGTTTATCCGGCGTTAAATTAATCACTAAATCTGCGGTCGGGATTAATTCTTCATAAGTGCCTACTTTGAAACCATTTTCAGTCGCACGTTGGAAGGAGGGGCGTTTTTCGGCAATCGCTTCCGGACGTAACGCATAGCTAATATCTAATCCTGAATCACGCATATTTAAACCTTGGTTTAAACCTTGCGCACCACAGCCTACGATCACGATTTTTTTACCTTTTAAGAAGTTTGCTTCATCGGCAAATTCTTCGCGATCCATAAAGCGACAGCGACCTAATTGGTCTAATTTTTGACGTAAATTCAATGTATTGAAATAGTTAGCCATATGTTTTCCTTTGTGTAAGGGTGAATGATTGTATGATGTTGTGTTTGCATATTTTTAATGAAATTATAAGATTTTTTGTTATTGCGTAAAGTGATATTATTGGTATTTAGCGTTGCAATTTTTGCAATCAGTTGCTTTGAGTGTTTTGCTCGTTAAGCAAAACCCTGATAACAATTATTTAAGAGGACGATTGTATGGATTTTCAAGATCTCTACCTTTTCACTAAATTAGCGGATACCCAAAACTTCGCCAAAACTGCCAATCAAAACCATATGTCTCCCTCCACGCTTTCACGTCAAATTCAGCGAATAGAAGAAGAGATTGGGCACAGGCTTTTTATTCGTGATAACCGTCAAGTATGCTTAACGGAAAAGGGGGAAAAATTTTATCAATTTGCCAAAAACGAATGGCAGAATTGGCAGCAATTTAAACAACAGCTTAAAGATGAATCCGATGAACTGAGCGGTGAACTTAAACTTTTTTGTTCCGTTACTGCGTCTTACAGTCACTTGCCACAGATATTAAAGCAGTTTCGTCAGCGTTATCCGAAGGTGGAAATTCAACTCACCACCGGCGATCCGGCACTCGCGGTCGAGTTAATTCAAACCCAACAAACGGATCTCGCGCTTGCAGGAAAGCCTAACCATCTACCGGCAAGCATCGCATTTCATAAAATCGATGATATTAAACTTTCGTTGATTGCACCGCGTATTGCTTGTTTAGCCACCCAGTTGTTGCAAGAAAAGCCGATCAACTGGCAACAAATGCCTTTTATTTTTCCTGTGGAAGGTCACGCACGGCAGCGGATCGAACAATGGCTACGTGAGAAAAAAATTAACCATCCTAAGATTTATGCCACTGTTGCCGGACACGAGGGGATTGTACCTATGGTTGGGTTGGGATTCGGCTTAGCGATGTTGCCTGATGAAGTGATTAATAACAGCCCGATGAATAATCAAATTTCCCGTTTAAATTTAGATGTACCGATTGAGCCTTTTGAGTTGGGGATTTGTACACAGAAAAGGCATTTAGCGCATCCCTTAATCCGTGCATTTTGGGCTATGTTGGAATAGAATGAACACAGTAAAATTTAAGGAGTATTTATGTTTAAAGGTGTTTTTACTTCATTATTAGCCTCTTTTTTATTCGGCTATATGTATTATTTTTCCACACTACTTAAGCCTTTGAGCGGAACGGATATTTTTGGTTATCGAATGATTTTTACCTTTCCTTTTGTGGTATTTGCCGTATTGATATTCAAACAGAAAGAATCGCTGATTACCCGCCTAAAACATCTCCGAAAACAACCGCACTTTGCCCTCTCTTATTTGATTTGCGGCGCATTAATGGGCTTTCAAATGTGGCTTTTTCTTTGGGCGCCGAATAACGGTAGCTCAATGAGTGTTTCTTTCGGCTATTTATTATTGCCGATAGTGATGGTGGCAGCAGGAAGATTAATTTTCAAAGAACGTATTTCTACCCTTAAATTTATCGCGGTTGTTATTGCAACGATTGGTGTGATTTCTAATATCATAATGAAAGGCGGATTATCTTGGGAGGCGATTGTCGTTTCCGTGGGTTACACGGCTTATTTTTCTATCCGAAAAGCATTGAAAAATACCGATCTTGCTTCCTTTTGTCTTGAAATATTCTGTTTAATGCCGATAAGTGTTTATTTTGCCTTGAAAACAAATTTTGTGACGGTTGAACAAAGCAATCCGAATATTTGGGGATTGCTTGTGATGCTAGGTTTTATCAGTGGTACGGCATTAATTGCCTATGTGATAGCCAGTAATATGTTGCCGATGAATTTGCTTGGGCTTTTGGGTTATGTCGAAACCATTATGATGGTGTTTGTTTCATTTTTTATCGGTGAACAAATTGATGGAGAAAGTTATCCGCTTTTTATCTGTTTAGCCTTGGCGATGAGCCTCGTGATTATTGATGGCGTGTGTAGTGAATTAAATAAAAACGGATACAAAGCCGCAATCCGAAGACAGTACAAATAGTACCGTGAGGCGCAGCAATGCCGTAGACATTTTTAAATTTAATTTACTATACAAACAGCACGCAAAAGGATCTTTATAATGTCATTTAAAGAAATCACCCCGCAACAAGCTTGGGAAATGGCGCAGCAAGGCGCAATGCTTGCCGATGTACGTGATGAACAACGTTATACTTATTCTCACCCTAAAGGTGCGTTCCATTTGACCAATCAAAGTTTTTTACAATTTGAAGAACGGGTGGACTTCGATTCACCAATCATTATTAGTTGCTACCACGGCGTAAGTAGCCGTAACGTAGCGACTTTCTTGGCAGAACAAGGCTATGAGAACGTATATAGTGTGATTGGCGGATTTGAGGCTTGGATAAAGGCAGAATTGCCGGTGGATACGGCATATTAGTTTTTGGCTTTAATTGAAATAAAATGATTGTATTTAATAATATTTCCTTAAAACGTGGGCAAACCGAATTGCTTGAAAATGCAACGGCAACGATTAACCCAAAACAAAAAGTAGGCCTGGTGGGAAAAAACGGTTGCGGTAAGTCCTCTTTGTTCGCTTTGCTAAAAAAAGAACTTCAACCGGAAGGGGGAGAAATCACTTATCCGTCAAACTGGACGGTGTCGTGGGTGAATCAAGAAACACCGGCGTTGGAGATTTCCGCCTTAGATTATGTGATCCAGGGCGATCGTGAATATTGCCGTTTACAGGCAGAACTTGAGAAAGCGAACGAACGCGATGATGGAAATGCGATTGCATATATTCACGACAGGCTCGATGCCATTAATGCGTGGACTATTCAATCCCGTGCGGAAACCTTGTTGCACGGTTTAGGTTTCACTCAGGCGGAAACAACGCAGAGGGTAAAATCATTTTCAGGCGGTTGGAGAATGCGGTTGAATTTGGCGCAAGCCTTGCTTTGCCCTTCGGATTTGTTATTGCTTGATGAACCCACCAACCATTTGGATTTGGATGCGGTAATTTGGTTGGAACGCTGGTTAGTGAACTATCAAGGCACATTGGTGTTGATTTCTCACGATCGCGATTTTCTTGATCCGATCGTCAATAAAATCCTACATATTGAACATCAAAAATTGAATGAATACACGGGGGATTATTCCTCTTTTGAAGTTCAACGTGCCACCAAGCTAGCGCAACAGGCGGCAATGTATCGCCAGCAACAACAAAAAATCGCCCATTTGCAAAGTTACATTGATCGCTTTAAAGCCAAAGCGACAAAAGCCAAACAGGCTCAAAGCCGCGTGAAAGCCTTGGAGCGTATGGAATTGATTGCCCCGGCTTATGCGGATAATCCGTTTACTTTTTCCTTTCGTGCGCCGCAATCCTTGCCGAATCCTTTAGTGATGATAGAGCAAGCCAGTGCAGGTTATGGCAGCAGCGAAAGTGCGGTTGAAATTCTGAGTAAAATTAAACTCAATCTCGTACCGGGTTCGCGCATTGGCTTGCTGGGAAAAAACGGTGCGGGAAAATCCACCCTGATTAAACTTTTGGCAGGCGAATTGACCGCACTTTCCGGTACGATTCAGCTTGCCAAAGGCGTACAACTCGGCTATTTTGCACAACATCAGTTGGATACGTTGCGTGCCGAAGAATCCGCTTTATGGCATATGCAAAAACTTGCACCGGAACAAACGGAGCAACAAGTTCGTGATTATCTCGGTAGCTTTGCGTTTCACGGTGATAAAGTCAATCAACCCGTTTCATCTTTTTCCGGCGGTGAAAAAGCCCGTTTGGTTTTAGCCTTAATAGTGTGGCAACGCCCCAATTTACTGTTGCTTGATGAACCGACCAACCACTTAGATCTTGATATGCGCCAAGCGTTAACGGAAGCCTTGGTTGATTACGAAGGCTCATTGGTAGTGGTGTCGCACGATCGCCATTTATTACGTAATACTGTGGAAGAATTTTATTTGGTGCATGACAAACAAGTAGAGGAATTTAAAGGTGATTTGGAGGATTATCAAAAGTGGTTGATAGAGCAAAATAACCTCTCTTCTGCAAAGTCAAAGGAAGAAAATACGCCGACAGAAAACACGAATTCAGAGCCTAACGCTTATCTCAACCGTAAAGAACAAAAACGCCGTGAAGCCGAATTACGTCAACAAACCGCACCATTGCGTAAAAAAATTGCCCAACTGGAAGAGAAAATGACCCGTTTTTCCGAGCAGCTGGCGGAAATAGAAAATCAACTGGCGGATTCGGCACTTTATCAGTCGGAAAATAAAGAAAAATTGACCGCACTTTTGAGTCAACAAGTGGATGCCAAAAAAGCATTAGAAGGTGTAGAAACAGAATGGATGGCATCGCAAGAAAGCTTAGAAGAAATGTTGAATGCCTAATATATGGATATTAAATTAATAAGATGAGTCAATCCCTTTTTCAGCACACAAAACAAGAACAATATTGCCCTCAATGCGATGCGATTTTGCAGATAAAACAAGGCAAAAAAGGGCTGTTTTTAGGTTGCAGTGCCTATCCGCAATGTGATTATCTACGCCCCTTGCAACGGGTGGAAAATAAGGTATTGAAGGAACTGGACGAAACTTGCCCTCAATGCGGCTCGGTTTTGCAATTAAAACAAGGCGCATTCGGTATGTTTATCGGTTGCAGTGCTTATCCGGAATGCGATTTTGTCGCACATGAAGATCAGAAAACGGAAACTCAAACGGCTTGTCCGGAATGTCAAACGGGGAATTTAGTCGCACGCCGTGGGCGACAAGGAAAAACCTTTTATGGTTGTGATAATTTTCCCCATTGTAAATTTTCTCTTCCGGCAAAACCCTGTGAATCCCCTTGCCCGAAATGCCATTTTCCCCTTGCTTTAGTGAAAAGTGAAAATGAGGAAAAAAAGGTGATGCAATGTGCAAAAAAAACTTGTCGCCATATTTTTGAGATTTCTAAATGAATTTACAACAAATCGCTGCATATCTGGTGCAAAATCAAGTTGTCGCTTATCCTACCGAGGCGGTGTTCGGTTTAGGCTGCAATCCGTTAAGCGAAAGTGCGGTCAAAAAATTACTTAATTTGAAACAACGCCCAATGGAAAAAGGCTTGATTTTGGTCGCCCCTAGTTTGGTTTATTTTTCGCCATTCATTGATTTTACCCGTTTGAACGAGGCGCACATTGCTTTATTAAAAGGTGAGTACGCCACCCCTACAACTTGGGTTGTACCGGCGAAAGAAGATGTGCCAAACTTTCTGACCGGAAAATTTGATAGCATTGCGGTGCGTTTATGCCGTCATCCTGCGGTGAAAGCGCTTTGCCAAGCAACGGGTTTTGCACTGACCTCCACCAGTGCCAATTTGACGGGGGCTTCGCCTTGCCGTACGGCAGAGGAAGTGCGGTTGCAATTCGGCGAGAATTTCCCTGTATTGGAGGAGGTTGTCGGTAATGCAGAAAATCCCTCCGAAATTCGCGATTTGCTCACCAATCAACTTTTTAGACAAGGATAATTTATGGATCGTTATGCTGTATGGGGTAATCCTATTGCACAAAGTAAATCACCGTTGATTCAAAGCAAATTTGCGCAACAAACTCAACAAAACATAGAATATGTTGCGAAATTAGGCGATCTTGAAACCTTTGAGCAACAACTTACCGTTTTTTTTGCTGAAGGCGCAAAAGGTTGTAATATCACTTCTCCTTTCAAAGAACCCGCCTATCAACTAGCTGATGAACGGAGCGAGCGGGCGAAGCTGGCGGAAGCCTGTAATACTCTGAAAAAATTAGAGGACGGAAGATGGTATGCGGATAATACGGACGGCATTGGTTTGGTAACGGATTTGGAACGATTAAATTGGATAAAACCCAACCAACGAATTCTGATTTTAGGCGCAGGGGGGGCAACAAAGGGCGTGTTATTGCCTTTGTTGCAAGCTCAGCAAAATATCGTGCTGACCAACCGCACTTTAGCCAAAGCGCAAACTCTTGCCGATAAATTTCAACCTTATGGCAATATTCAAGCCGTGGCAATGGATAGCATTCCTCCGCAATCTTATGATCTCATTATTAACGCAACCTCTGCCGGATTAAGCGGCAATACCGTCTCGGTTTCAGCGGAAATTCTGCAACTCGGCAACGCCTTTTATGATATGCAATACGCTCAAAGGGCGGATACCCCATTTATTGCCTTCTGCAAAAGTTTAGGATTGACAAAGGTAAGCGATGGTTTTGGTATGTTAGTGGCGCAAGCGGCGCATTCGTTTTATTTATGGCGTGGCATTATGCCTGATTTTGCTGCGGTTTATTCACAACTCAAAAAGGAAATGCGATGACAAGATGTTCATGGGTTGGAAAATTACCGATTTACATTGATTATCATGATAATGAATGGGGCAAGCCTGAATTTGATAGCCGGAAATTATTTGAAAAAATTTGTCTGGAAGGGCAACAAGCCGGGCTTTCGTGGATCACCGTTTTGAAAAAACGTGATGCTTATCGCAAAGCATTTTATCAATTCGAACCAAAAAAAGTGGCGAAAATGACCACACTTGATATTGATGAACTTATGAAAAATGAGGGGCTAATTCGTCACCGTGCAAAATTGGAAGCCATTGTGAAAAATGCGAAAGCATTTCTTGAGATGGAAAAGTGCGGTGAAAATTTTAGCGATTTTATTTGGTCTTTTGTCGATCATAAGCCGATAGTCAATGATATACCGGATTTATCCGTCGTGCCTGCAAAGACAGAAATCTCTAAAGCGATGTCAAAAGCGTTAAAAAAACGAGGGTTTGTATTTGTGGGGGAAACCACCTGCTATGCCTTTATGCAATCGATGGGATTAGTCAATGACCACATTAATGGTTGTTGTTGCAAATGATCTTCCAGTATAATCGCTCCAATTTCGTCAATGAAAAAATTGAATTATGAATAAAAAATATACTTTAATTTCGCTCTCTATTTTGACCGCACTTTACAGCCAAATGAGCTTTGCGGATTTACGCTCGCAATGTTTAACGGGTGTACCGAAGTTTTCCGGTGAAAAGGTATCCGGTGAGCCGAATGACTTACCGGTTTATATTGAAGCGGATGAGGCGGAAATCAATCAGCCGACAAACGCAATTTACAAAGGAAAGGCGGAACTGAAACAAGGTCATCGTCACCTGCTTGCGGATTCCGTAGAAGTAAAACAAATTGGTGAAGGCACGGCACTTCAGCGTTTTGCTTATGTAAATGGTGGATTTGATTATAAAGACGATCAAATCAATATGTTAGGGCAAAGTGCCGATTTTAATCTTGATTCCAAAGACGGTAACGTCACTGAAGCGGATTATCAATTGGTTGGCCGCCAGGGACGTGGTAAAGCACAGCATATTGCGTTGCATAATGATACGCGTGTAATGAAAAATGCGACCTTTACTTCCTGTTTACCGGGGGATAATGCTTGGGCGGTAGATGCTTCGGAAATTCGCCAATACGTAAAAGAAGAATATGCGGAAATGTGGCATGCCCGTTTCAAAGTGCTTGGCGTACCGATTTTTTATACCCCTTATTTGCAATTACCAATCGGTGATCGCCGTCGTTCCGGTTTATTAATGCCGAGTGCGGGAAGTTCTAGCCGTGACGGTTATTGGTTTGCGCAACCGATTTATTGGAATATTGCACCGAATTATGATGCGACAATCACGCCGAAATATATGTCTCATCGTGGTTGGCAATTAAACGGCGAGCTTCGTTATTTGATACCTATCGGTGAAGGTAAAATCGCCGGTGAATATTTAGGACGGGATCGTTATGATGAATACTATGGCGATAACCGCAAACGTCATCTCTTCTATTGGAATCATAGTTCCTCCTTTCTTCAAAATTGGCGTTTTAATGTAGATTACACCCGTGTAAGTGATAAGCGTTATTTTACCGATTTCACTTCTGATTACGGAAGTAGCACGGATGGCTATGCCAATCAATATGCACGCGTTGCGTACTATCAACCTCATTACAATTTCGTGATTTCGGCACGTCAATTCCAAATTTTTGATGAAGTTTCGGTGGGGCCTTATCGTGCTTTACCGCAAATAGATTTTAACTATTACAAAAATGATTTAGCGAATGGCTGGTTAGATTTTAAATTGTTCTCACAGGCTGTTCGGTTTGATAACGATAGCAGTCTTATGCCAACGGCATGGCGTTTTCACCTTGAACCGAGTTTGGTGAGCTCAATGTCAAACAAATACGGAAGCCTGAATATTGAAACCAAACTTTACGCAACCCGTTATCAGCAGAAAAAAGGCCCAGGTACGGGGGCGGAGGATGTTCAGCATAAGGTAAATCGTGTCATTCCACAGGTTAAAGTTGATTTACAAACCGTGTTGGCGCGTGGTACGACTTTCTTAAAAGATTACACGCAAACTTTTGAACCGCACGTGCAATATTTGTATCGTCCATATCGTGATCAAAGCAATATCGGGTCAAAATTAACCAATGATTATTTAGGCTTTGGTTATGATTCCGCCTTGGTTCAACAAGATTATTATTCTTTGTTTCGTGATCGTCGTTATAGCGGTTTAGACCGCATTTCTTCCGCCAATCAGGTAACGGTGGGGGGAACTACACGCTTTTATGACAGACATTCAACAGAGCGTTTTAACCTATCGGCCGGGCAAATCTATTATTTAACGGATTCCCGAATTGATAATAATCCGTCAAATAGCACCCAACGTTCATCTTCCTCTTGGGCATTGGAATCTAACTGGAAACTCAATGATCATTGGAACTGGCGTGGCAGCTATCAATATGACACTCAGCTGAAGAAAACCTCATTGGCAAATACCAGTATTGAATATAATCCGGCGAGAAATAATTTGATTCAGTTGAACTACCGTTATGCAAGCCAAGCTTATATCGACCAAAATTTAGGTCGCTCGTCAAATGCTTATAATCAAGACATTCGACAATTAGGTATGGTTGCTGCGTGGGAAGTGACGGATAATTGGGCAGTTGTTGGAAAATACTACCAAGATCTAGCATTGAAAAAGCCGGTGGAACAATATATCGGTGTGCAATATAACAGTTGTTGTTGGGCGATAGGTGTCGGTGCAAGACGTTACGTCACCAGCCGTCAGAATCAGAGACAAGATGAAGTCGTGTATGATAATAGTATCGGCGTGACTTTTGAGTTGCGCGGTTTAGGCAATAATGATCACCAAAGCGATATTCAGGAAATGCTTGAAAAAGGGAAGCTACCTTATATTAAGGCCTATAGTTTATAGCAGAAAGAATTTAGTACGGTTAAAAAACAAGGATATTTTTAACCGCACTTTTTACATTCTTTATTTTTTATTGCGCTTAATTAACCGGTATTATGTATCAGTCGCACAAAGAGAATTTTATCACCAATATTTATCGGGGACTGGTTGCGTAACGCACCATTTCATCATTAACCCCTCTATTGGTGTATTACGGTTTCGCCTAACGCACCCTACGATGATTTGTGCTACATAATACCCTAAAGTTCTGCAATTATTTTTAAGGTTATTGCAATGAAAAACTCTATTCCTCTGTTTGGTATTACCGGTTACAGCGGTAGCGGTAAAACGACATTATTAGAAAAACTAATTCCCGAACTTATTTCACGCGGGATTCGTGTTTCGGTGATAAAACACAGTCATCACAATACGCAGGTGGATAAGGAAGGAAAAGACAGCTGGCGAATGAAAGAGGCAGGTTCGGCACAAGTGATTTTAGCCGGTGATCATCGCTGGGCAATGATGACGGAAACCACAACCCCCGTATCGCTTGAATACTTGATGCAGCAATTTGATCACCACTTAACCGATTTGGTGTTAGTAGAAGGTTTTAAGCAAGAGCCTGTACCCAAAATACTTTTACACCGCCAAGAGATGAGTAAACCCTTAGCGGACATTGATGAAAACGTATTGGCGATTGCCACCGATTATCCCCTTGAAACCGACCGCACTTTATTGAATATTAACCACATTCCTCAAATTGCCGATTTTATTGAACGTTGGTACAGACAAAAAACCAGCGGTAATGATTTATAGTGAATTAAATCTTAGATCAATTTGTTATAATCGAGACGATTTTTTTATTTAAGAAAAAGCGGATTTGCTTATATCTTAATGGCATTTTAGTTTAGTAAACTTAATCCAACATTCATTATCACCTGATGGGATTAATCCTGTCTTATGCAATCCAAGGAGCGAGAATGAAATTAAAAGCAACCATAACCCTTGCCGCGGCATCATTATTTTTAGCCGCTTGCGACCAATCCGGTTCTGCCGATAAAAGCACGCAAACCACCAATACAAAGCAATCAAACAAAACCTTCGTTTACTGCACGGCAAAAGCACCGTTAGGTTTCAGCCCTGCACTGGTGATGGAAGGAACTTCTTACAATGCCAGTTCACAACAGGTATATAACCGTTTAGTGGAGTTTAAAAAAGGCTCTACCGATATTGAACCTGCGTTAGCGGAAAGTTGGGAAATTAGTGATGACGGTTTAACTTATACTTTCCATTTACGCAAAGGGGTGAAATTCCACACCACCAAAGAATTTACGCCAAGTCGTGATTTTAATGCCGATGATGTGTTGTTCTCATTCCAACGTCAGTTAGATCCGAACCACCCGTATCACAACGTTTCAAAAGGGACTTATCCGTACTTCAAGGCGATGAAATTCCCTAGTTTATTGAAATCCGTAGAAAAAGTGGATGATAACACCATTCGTATTACCTTAACCAAAAAAGACGCCACTTTCTTGGCAAGTCTCGGTATGGACTTTATTTCCATTTATTCCGCAGAATATGCCGATGCAATGTTAAAAGCCGGTAAACCGGAAACCATTGATAACCGTCCGGTGGGAACCGGACCGTTTATTTTTGTTGATTACAAAACCGACCAAGCGGCACAATATGTGGCGAACGAAAATTACTGGAAAGGTCGTACTCCGCTCGATCGCTTAGTAATTAGTATCGTACCGGATGCCACCACACGTTATGCAAAACTACAAGCGGGTTCTTGTGATTTAATTCTCTTCCCGAATGTAGCGGATCTCGCCAAAATGAAAACCGATCCGAAAGTACAATTATTGGAGCAAAAAGGTTTGAATGTGGCATACATCGCATTTAATACGGAAAAAGCCCCTTTTGATAATATGAAAGTACGCCAAGCATTGAATTATGCGGTGGATAAGAAAGCTATCATTGAGGCAGTTTACCAAGGTGCGGGAACAGCGGCGAAAAATCCATTACCACCGACAATCTGGAGCTATAATGACGAAGTTCAAGATTACCCGTATGATCCGGAAAAAGCGAAACAACTTTTAGCGGAAGCGGGTTATCCGAACGGCTTTGAAACGGATTTTTGGATTCAGCCGGTAGTGCGCGCCTCTAATCCGAATCCAAAACGGATGGCGGAACTCGTGATGGCAGACTGGGCGAAAGTGGGTGTAAAAGCCAATCCTGTTACCTACGAATGGGCGGATTACCAAAAACGCGCAAAAGCCGGTGAATTAACCGCAGGGATTTTCGGTTGGTCCGGCGATAACGGTGATCCTGATAATTTCCTCTCACCATTATTAGCAAGTGTTAATGCCGGCAACTCAAATTTTGCACGTTTCAAAAACCCGGAATTTGATGCTTTGTTAGAAAAAGCATTAAGCTTAACCGATAAAGAAGAACGCACAGCGCTTTATAAACAAGCTCAAGTCATTGCCCACGAACAAGCCCCATGGATTCCAGTGGCTCACTCCGTTGGCTTTGCACCGCTTAGCCCGAGAGTGAAAGGCTATGTTCAAAGCCCATTCGGTTATGACGCCTTTTATGGTGTGAGCGTTGATGAAAAATAATGAATTTCTGCAAAGTGGTATGTACACATTATTGATATGAAAATCGGTAATATAAAGAAAATGATGTATCACAAGTCTCATTGACGAATCACTTTGTAGGTTTGTGCAGGGTAGGCAAATTTTTACCCACCATTTACAATCTCTATATTTTCGGTGGGCAACAAGTTGCCCACCCTACATATCTTAACGTACAATTCTATTGCTAAACTCTGTTAATCGGTGCGTTACGGTTTCGCCTAACGCTACCCTACCGATGAGCGCAACACTCTCTACCGATGATTTTTGCAACTGCTACATCATTATGATTTTTCCCTATTTTTAAGGAGGAAAAATGGACTTACATCATATCCGTGAAGAATATCGCAAACGGGTACTCTCACAACATGATTGCAATGAAAACCCCATTTCGCAATTTGAATTATGGATGAATGAAGCCATTACCGGTCAAGTCAATGAACCCACTGCAATGAATTTGGCGACAGTAGATCAAGATGGCAAACCGAATAGCCGAATGGTGTTATTAAAAGAAGTGAATAAACAAGGTTTTGTATTTTTCACGAATTATCACAGCCATAAGGGCCGAGCTATTGAACATAACCCTTATGTCGCTCTCACCTTCTTTTGGCCGGAATTGGAACGCCAGATACGTATTGAAGGAAAAGCCGTAAAAATTCCCGCCGAGCAATCCGATGAATATTTTGCAACCCGCCCTTACACCAGTCGTATCGGTGCTTGGGCAAGCGAGCAGAGTGCGGTCATTCCCGGCTATAAATCTTTACTGGCGAAAGCCACGCTTATTGCCGCCAAACACCCGTTCAGCGTGCCACGTCCGACGCATTGGGGCGGCTATTTAGTCGAGCCGGATTGTATTGAGTTTTGGCAAGGTCGTCCAAGCCGTTTACACGATCGTATTCGTTACCGTTTGGAAAATAATGCGTGGATTCGTGAACGCCTTTCACCTTAATGTAGAGAATTAAATTTAAAAATTACTGTATTGCTGCGCCCTGCCTATTTGCACGATCTTCGGCTTGCGGCTTTGTATCCATTTAAAATTCATTATAAAAATAGGAAAAAATGACCGCACTTTCTGCGCTTGATCATCTTTATGTACCGCTGCACCGCCTTATTCCTTTCTCTAATGTGGAAGGGCAAGGCAATCGCACGACTATTTTTCTGCAAGGTTGTAAACTAAATTGCCTGTATTGCCACAACCCGGAAACGATTCCACGCTATGCCGAGGGCGTAAAACAAGTGAGCCTCCGCTACCTTTACGAACAAGTAATGGAAGCCACGCCTTTTATTCGTGGAGTAACGATCTCAGGGGGAGAGCCGACAATTCACTATAAAAAACTCATCCCGCTCTTTGAGACATTACGTTCACAAGGCTTAACCTGCTACCTTGATAGCAGCGGCTTTTTTGACTTCGAAAAGATTCTCCCATTGATTAATGTTACCGATAAATTTCTGTTCGATCTAAAAGGCGAAGGCTTAGGTTTGCAATCCCTTTGCTTTGACAGAAAAAATAGCAGCGGTATGGTTTCTCATCAAATAATTCCAACGGAACAGCGAATTAAAACGGATAATCTTACACGCAACTTAAGCAATCTTTCAAAACTACTCCCTCTCAATAAAGTGGAGGAAGTGCGGTTGGTTTTTGTAAAGGATTTTTTTGATGCCTTTAAACTCATTGAGCAAACCGCTCTGTTACTTAAGCCCTACCCACAAATTCTGATAAAAATTATCCGTATGCATACTAAAGGGGCACGCGATAAAGAAGGTTTGAAACCTTTCGTACCGACTCAGGCAGAAACGGATCAGCTGGCTGATTACGCCAAAAAATGTGGACTCAGTCACATATTGACAATTTATTAGAGGATTACATTACATTTTTTGGAAAAAGTTCACACAATTTAGCAAAAAAACAGTAAAATTACGCCGATTTTTATCTTTAGCGATTTTGAGGTGTATATGAGTATTTTAATAAGTATTCTTGGTATGGTGGTATTAATTGCCATCGCATTTTTGTTATCAAATAATCGTCGATCGATTAATTGGCGAACAGTATTAGGGGCGTTTGCAATCCAACTTGGATTTGCCGCCCTTATTTTATATGTGCCGGCAGGTCAAAAGGCATTAGGGGCAACGGCAGATGCCGTAGCAAATGTTATTGCTTACGGCAACGAAGGGATCAACTTCGTCTTCGGCGGTCTTGCTGATCCGAGCAATCTTGGCTTTATCTTTGCCGTAAAAGTGCTTCCGATCATCGTCTTCTTCTCCGGTTTAATTTCCATACTTTATTACCTCGGCATTATGCAAGTGGTGATTAAAATCATCGGTGGTGCCTTACAAAAAATGTTAGGTACATCAAAAGCGGAATCCATGTCTGCCGCTGCAAATATTTTCGTAGGTCAAACAGAAGCACCGCTTGTGGTGAAACCCTACATTAGCCGTATGACGGAATCTGAGCTTTTCGCAATTATGGTGGGCGGAACCGCTTCTATCGCAGGCTCCGTGATGGCAGGTTATGCGGGAATGGGCATTCCTTTGACTTACTTAATCGCAGCATCATTTATGGCGGCACCGGCAGGTCTATTATTCGCCAAAATTCTTTACCCTCAAACACAGCAATTCAGCGATACCCAACCCGAAGCGGGTAATGAAGAAAAACCATCTAACGTATTAGAAGCCATGGCAGGCGGTGCAAGCTCAGGTATGCAATTAGCCCTAAACGTAGGTGCTATGCTTATCGCCTTTGTGGCGTTAATCGCATTGATTAACGGTATCTTGGGCGGTATTGGCGGTTGGTTCGGTTATGGCGACCTCACCTTACAATCTATTTTCGGTTGGATCTTCAAACCACTCGCTTACTTAATCGGCGTATCTTGGGAAGAATCCGGTATCGCAGGTCAAATGATCGGAATGAAATTAGCGGTAAACGAATTTGTCGGCTACCTTGAATTTACCAAATATTTACAACCGGATAGCACAGTCGTATTAACAGAAAAAACCAAAGCGATTATTACTTTCGCACTTTGCGGTTTCGCAAACTTTAGTTCTATCGCAATCTTAATCGGCGGCTTAGGCGGTATGGCACCAAATCGTCGTAGCGACATTGCACGTTTAGGTTTAAAAGCCGTCATTGCCGGTACGCTTGCCAACTTAATGAGTGCAACCATTGCTGGTCTTTTCATCGAATTAAGTGGTGCCGTACTCTAAAAGTGCGGTTAGTATCCGGACTGTTTTTGCAGTATTATGTTGCACTTGCACAAATCCGTAGGGTAGCGTTAGGCGAAGCCGTAACGCGCCAATAGAGGGATTAATCGTTACGCAAAGCTTAACGCTCCCTCCCCCGATAAATATTGGATATAAAACTCTCTTTGTGCGACTGATGCATAATACCTTGTTTTTGCACCACGGTTACACGTGGTGCCTTTATTTTAATTCAATCAAAAGAGGGAAATACAATGACTCCACATATTAACGCACCTGAAGGTGCATTCGCTGATACCGTGTTAATGCCGGGTGATCCGCTTCGCGCAAAATATATCGCCGAAACATTCCTAGAAGATGTGAAAGAAGTAACGAATGTGCGCAATATGCTTGGTTTCACCGGAACTTACAAAGGCCGCAAAATTTCGGTAATGGGACACGGTATGGGTATTCCGTCTTGCTCTATTTACGCAAAAGAATTAATCACAGAATACGGCGTGAAAAAAATCATCCGCGTAGGTTCTTGCGGTGCAGTAAAAATGGACGTGAAAGTTCGTGATGTTATCATTGGCTTAGGTGCCTGTACCGATTCTAAAGTGAATCGCATTCGTTTCAAAGATAACGACTTCGCAGCGATTGCCGACTTCGGTTTAACCAGTGCAGCAGTTGAAGCGGCGAAACAAAAAGGCATTGCAGTAAAAGTGGGCAATCTTTTCTCTGCCGATTTATTCTACACACCGGATGTAGAAATGTTTGACGTGATGGAGAAATACGGTATTCTCGGCGTTGAAATGGAAGCCGCCGGTATTTATGGCGTCGCTGCTGAATTTGGTGCACGAGCATTAACCATTTGTACGGTTTCCGACCATATTCGCACCCACGAACAAACCAGTCCGGAAGAACGTCAATTAACCTTCAACGAAATGATCGAAATCGCATTAGAAAGCGTGTTAATTGATGATAAAAACGTCTAATTAAGTATCTAAGAAAGACATAAAAAGAGCGGTCAAATTTGACCGCTCTTTTCGTATCATTTTATCGTCTTGGTAAATAACGTACCGGGTCCACCGATTTACCTTTGTAACGAATTTCAAAATGAAGCTTCACGCTATTAGTACCGGAGCTTCCCATTTTGGCAATTTCTTGCCCTGCTTTGACTTCTTGCTGGTCGCTAACGAGGATTCTATCGTTATGTGCATAAGCACTCAAAAAATCATCATTGTGTTTAATAATGATCAAATTGCCGTAACCACGTAATGCGTTACCGGCATACACAACACGCCCCGCCGCCGCCGCTTTCACCGCTTGTCCGCGCGAGCCTGCAATATCGATCCCTTTATTACCGCCGTCCGAGCTAGAGAACCCTTGAATAATATTGCCGCTTGCAGGCCATAACCATGAAATGTTGGAAACAACCGGAGCCGCTACATTTGCGTTCACAGGGGTAGTGTTTCCTGTTGCAGGCACTGCCGGAGCACTGGTTGATGTGTTAGAGGACGGAACGCCCGCACCGGATTTGATCGGCCCGATAATCGTGCCGTCTGAACCGATTTGCGTACCATTTGCACCGGCGGTATAGGTTACCGCAGGTTCGACAGGTTTTACCGTAGGAGCCGTGGTAGTCGTATTAACCGGCACTGTAGTCGTTACCGTTCTCGTGGTACATTTACCGATCTTTAACGTTTGCCCCACACTTAAACTATAAGGTTCCGACATATTATTCAGCGCAGCAAGCTCTTTCACGTCCATTCCGGCTAAATATGCGATAAGGAACATTGTGTCGCCTTTATTCACTTTGTAAGTGTCGCCTTTGTAAGACCCCTTTTGAATTTGGCTGTAATCCGGTGCATTCGTGTTCGGGTTTCGCGGCACATTGATTGCAGAGGAATTTGTACAATCTGAAATCGTCTTTGTGACGGTTTTGGTTTGCGCTTGTGTCGGTACAACCGGCTCCGTTACTGTCGGAGTTGTGGGTTGAGCCGGCTGATAAGTCGGCTGAAAATTCGGTTGCGGTGTTTGAGTTCCACTTGGTACATTATTCCCTACCGTGGTTGACCCCATCGTATTCGGCATCGTGCTTTGTTGAATTTCAGGCTGCCAACTTCCGTTACGATTTCCATCAACCGATTGCATAATTCCCGGAGATAACGAACCATCGGCATTTTCAATAGGTGCTTGCGTGTTTGATGAACAGGCAGTTAAAACCGCAGCACTTAGGGGTAATAATAAAAACGATTTTTTCATTTATTCTTCCTTTTTATTTCATTGTATTTGGCATAGCTTGATGTTCGATTTCCGGCATAAAACTACCACCTGCAACAGCGCCCGTACCTTCCACCGGCTGCATAATACCGTTCGGTAATGTATTCGGATCTTTCACCTCCGGTGAAGAACAAGCCGCTAAAACCAACGTCATAGACAACGCAAATAAATATTTATTCATAAACATATCCATTATTTCAAAATAAGGTAAGCCGCTACCGCAAGCACAACCACCGACCAACCGATAATCTCAATCGATTTGCGTAATTTTACTGCAAACTTTTCACCGCCCCAAGCCGCCAATTTCGCGACAAGTAAGAAACGCGCCGCTCGAGAGATAAATGCTGTAAGCGTAAAGGGTAAAAATGCCATTTGCATCACACCGGCGCAAATCGTGAAAACTTTATAAGGAATCGGGCTAAAACCGGCAACAAAGACAACCAACACGCCCCATTGCTCAAACCAACTCATCGCTTTTGCCCAATGCTCGCCATAGCCCCATTGTTGAACGATTCCTTGCACCCAATCCGTTGCAAAATAACCGATGGCATAGCCGACTATGCCGCCCAAAGCAGAGGCAATCGCCGTATAAAGCGCAAATCTGACCGCACTTTTCGGCTTTGACATAGACATTGGAATCAACATCACATCAGGTGGAATCGGAAAAAAGATAGCTTCGATAAAACTGACAAAAGACAACCAAAATGCCGCAAAACGATGTTTTGACCATTCCATCGTCTTATCATACATTGCCCCAAAAATATTCATTCAATACACCTTAATGTTCTAAATTTAGCCAAAACGCCACATTATTCACGTTCTAGCCAATCTTGTAAAGATTGAATTGAGTGATGTGCCGTCATATCCGCCTGAATAGGCGTGATTGAAACATAACCGTTCTTCACAGCGTGGAAATCCGTCCCTTCTTGTTCATTTTCAGGCAAGCCGGCAGGCCCAATCCAATAAATTCGCTCGCCGCGGGGATCTTCTTGCTTAATCACTTCCGCCGCAGAAGAACGATAGCCCAAATGGCAAACTTTGTAACCTTTAAGTTCTTCGTAAGGTATATCGGGAACATTGATATTAATGATCTCACGCGGATTTAATAATTGATGGTGTAATTTAGGAATTAAATCCACAACAACACGTGCCGCCGTTTCATAATGTAAACGTCCGTCTAAGGAAACCGCAATTGAAGGTAATCCCAAATGACGACCTTCTAATGCCGCAGCAACCGTGCCGGAATAAATCGTATCATCACCCATATTACAGCCGGCATTAATTCCCGAAACCACCAAATCCACTTGTCCGGATAAAAAACCGTTCAATGCCAAATGCACACAGTCAGCCGGAGTGCCGTTAACACAATAATCCCCGTTATCCAAATGACGAGGGCGTAGAGGCTCAACTAAAGTGAGCGCACTTGAAGCCGCACTGCGATTACGATCCGGGGCCACAATCACCACATCGGCGATTTTACGCAATTCCGCCGCTAAAATTTGAATCCCCTCTGCGTGAAAACCATCATCATTACTTAATAAAATTCGCATTATATTTCTTCCTTATAATTCACTAATTCTCTAACCAATGCCGTGGCATAAGACCCTGCCGGCAAATAAAAACACAGTTTCACCCCCACATCAGTGAATTGCCAATGAAAATCCTGCGCCTGCATTAATAACGGACGACGTACCGCTTTCATTTTCTCTTGTTTCATTAAAGGTGAAAAAACATTGTGTTGTTCCACAATGGCGTTTTCAAGCGCAGAAGCCATTAAATTTTCTTCACCGATCAAAGGCGCGGTGAGTAAAATATCCCGTTGTGCCAATCGCGTTTGCAACGCAGCCAAATCCTCCGATTCATCGGCTTTAAACCAACTGTGAGAACCATTTAACTGCACAATGTCATTAGGCAGAACTTCCTCTGTTACACCTTGTTCAATACGTGCCGCCACAACTAAATTAAAAATTTCACTGCGTGCGGCGGAAAGATAAAAACTGCGTTTTTTACGATCTTTCACTTTTATTTTGCCTTGCGCCCAACGCAATGCCTGCGTGAGATTATGACCGTCACGCCCAAAGCGTTGTTCCGTAAAATAATTAGGAAAACCGGTATTTTTCACAAACTCTAGGCGCGCTATTAATTCGTCAGTTTCCTGCACATCACGCAGTAAAATTTCAAAATGATTACCTTGCAGGCTACCGATTCGGATTTTTCGGTTATGGCGAGTAACCGCTAAGATTTCAACACCTTCCAATTGAAATTGACTAAAATCCGGCGTTGCTTTCCCCGGCATTTGTAAGCAGAACCATTGTTCCGTCACGGCTTGACGGTCTTTCAAACCGGCATAGCTCATATTTCGTTCCGACACGCCGGCAAATTTTGCCAGCTTTCCCCCCACAAATAAGGTGTTACAGCCTGTTTTTCTTACTTTTAACGCCACAAATTCACCCTCACCCGACATTTCATAGCCAAGCACCTCTTTCACAATGAAATCGGCACATTCCAGCTTTAAAAGTGCGGTTGATTTTGGCGGTGTTTTTAAGGTGAGATAAGGAAGTTGTTCAAGCATAATTTTGAGGTGTTTTGATAGAAAATAGTCGTGTGAAATTTTATGCGACTTTTGGGGATTTATCCACTAAAATAACCGCACTTTTACCTCAATTAAGGAATTAATCATGACAGATTTTGCCGAACTTCAAGCAGAAACCCGCGACATTATCACCGATTTATTAAACGATGGCAGTGATCCGGCAGCACTTTATATTATCGAACATCATATTGCCCACCATGATTTCGATTTGTTGGAAAAAATTGCGGTGGATGCCTTCAAAGCAGGTTATGAAGTTTCGGAAGCCGAAGAATTTGAAGATGATAACGGCAAAGCTATTTTCTGTTTCGATATTATTAGCGAAGTGGAATTAAAAGCGGAAATTATTGATGCCCAACAAAAAGAACTTTTACCGCTAATTGAAAAACACAAGGGCATTTATGACGGTTGGGGGACCTATTTTGAAGATCCTAATGCCGATGAAGACGAATATGGAAATGACGGTGAATTTTTCGATGAAGATGAAGTCGAAGATTCACGCTTACACTAATTTACCGAACCGCAATCAAAGTGCGGTCATTTTTTTGAGAGAAATTATGAAATTAAAAACACTCGCTCTTGCCGTTTTAGCCCTACCTTTCAGCACCGCGACATTGGCTGAAAATACGATAACCAAACCCGCTCAAATCGTTTCCTTTAACACGGAAGTTGAAAGGGAAATTGAACGGGATCTGTTACAAGTTCGACTATTCTATCAAGTTGATGGTAAAAACTTATCCGACTTAAATAAAACCATTTCCGAACGTTTAAATAAAGCCGTGGCGATCGCAAAGGAACAAAGTGCGGTCGAAATTAAAGGTAATTCCCGCAATACTTCCGTTCGTAATGATGCACAAGGCAAGAAAAACGGTTGGATTGCCCGTGCCGAATTGGTATTGGAAAGTAAAGATTTCCAAGCTATTTCTAACCTTATATCAACACTGGATGATGTGATGGCAGTGGAAGATATAAATGCCTCTATCTCCTCCGAAAAGCTAATGAGCGTGGAAAACGAATTAACGCAAGCGGCGATTGAAAAATTCAAAAAGAAAGCCGATTTGATTCAAAATTCGTTGAAAATGAAAGATTACCGAATCCTAGATTTAGACATTTCCTCCGTAAACGAGCAAATGCCGATTCGTGCTTATGGTACAGCACGTGCTGCAAAGGTTGCTACCTTATCTGCAGACTACGCAGGGGCAGATCAGGCTTTCCTAGAAAATGGTAAAGAAACCGTTCGCATACGGGCAAATGCACGGATTGAGTTACTCAAAGATTAATTTTCTATACAATTCTTTTTTATTCTATACAATAACAACGTTTTTCATACTGTAAGGAAACCTCAATGAATGTAGCAAAAAATGTGGTGGTGAGCATTGCTTACCAAGTCCGCACCCAAGATGGTGTATTAGTCGATGAAGCACCGGCAAATCAACCGTTAGAATATTTGCAAGGACACAACAACTTAGTCGTTGGGCTTGAAAAAGCCCTTGAAGGCAAAGCGGTTGGAGATAAATTTGAAGTTCGCGTACAACCAGAAGAAGGTTATGGTGAGTACAACGAAAATATGGTTCAACGAGTACCAAAAGAGGTATTCCAAGGGGTTGATGAACTCGTTGTGGGTATGCGTTTCTTAGCCGATACCGACATCGGCCCTGTTCCTGTGGTGATTACCGAAGTTGATGGCGATGAAGTTGTTGTTGACGGCAACCATATGTTAGCCGGTCAGGAATTGCATTTTACCGTTGAAGTGGTGGCGACACGTGAAGCTACTTTAGAAGAAATTGCACACGGCCACGTTCACGGTGCACACGACCACCACCACGATGAAGAGGGTCATGGCTGCGGCTGTGGTGGTCATCACCACCATCATGATCACGAACATGAACACGGCGGTTGCTGTGGCGGTGGTCATAAACATGGTCATGGTGGTTGTGGCTGCGGTGGTCATTAATTATCAAAACTATAAATATAATCTGCACCTTAATTCGTTGATTATTTATTCAACTTTTGAGTGTGCAGATTATGTTTATTTGAACAATTCTTCATCTTAAAAATATAATCTTTAAGTTTCAGATCTATTATAAATTTTCACCAGATAGAAAAGAAAAAATATAAATGAAAATATAAAAGTAATAATATTTATCCATTGCCATCCACTTGGAAAGGCTAGGGTAAACCCTGCTAAAAATGAAAAAATTAAATTTCCTAAATATGTGAATATAGAGCTAATGCTTTGTAGTTTATGTTTAACATCCTTAGGAATATTATTTAGATAAAATGTCCCCCATTAAACATCAACGCCCACCCTAAACCAGACAGAAATAGAGCAATAAAATACCCATAACTTTGAGGTAAGAAAAAAACACTTATTGAGCTAATAATAAAACATAAACTACCCAATAAAATTAAACTATCGGTTTTAAATTTTTCAATTAAAAATGAAATAGATAAGGCGGGTACATACATAGCAATGAAATGTAATTGTAAAGCTAATACACTTTTTGATGTAGGATAGTGATTATGATGCATTGATAATGGTGCAGAATTCATGATTAAAGTCATTAATGAGAATCCTATTGTGCAAGCTAATGTCCCCAGAATGAAATTTTTAGAATAATATACTGTTATTTTTTCTGATGAATTCAAAGTATTGGACAATATTTCTTCTTTTTCAAGAAAGACCAAAAATTGACTTATTATCAACATAAAAAAAATTATAATAACAAAAATAAAATTACCAACTAAATAGTTATTTGAAATAAAATCAATTCCTTCTCCAGCGAGAAAAGGACCGAGAATTCCACCTAAAATACCAGAACCAATCACTAATGACGTTGCTCTTTTCCTCCATATTTCATCATTAAAAACTTCTGCAGCAGCAAATCTATAAAATTGATTAAACACTGTCGCATTACCAAGAACAAATGTAGCAAATAAAAAAAATGTGAAATATCGATAATATAATGCAAGTATTGCTAAAATTGCCCCTAAAATACCAATAAAACCACTTATAATAAATGATCTCCTTCTACCATATTTTTTCATTAATGAACTTGCACAATAAATCATACTAAACGAACCTAAAACTGTCATTGTCATAGGAAGAGTTACTAATATTTCCGTTGGGGCTAAATGCTTACCTACAAAAGCATAGGTTAAAGTGAGTAGAGAAATCACTGTTCCACTTAAACCTTGACCTAAACAAAGTGCAATTAAAGTTATATATTTTTTCATAAATATATCCTATGACTTATTTTGAAAAAAATTTATCTTTTACTATTTACATATATGCGTTTAAAAGATTTATTAGAACATAGAATCTCTAATTTTGTCATAAATCTCAGTTTATTATCAAAATAAACTACTACAAACATGCTGAGATAATTTATTTTTACTATCAATATTTAATAGGTAAATTGCTGGAATATCTGCTCTATCCTGTTTCTCATGTAAGTTAATCTAATGGCATTTGATAATTTTTTGTCTACCCTCCATCCATCATTAACCAATTTATATATAGATGTAGGAATTTCTTGATTGTGAGGTGATAATGGTTTTCTTGATAGGATAGGCATTATAATTTTTATAAATCCATCATTTCTAATAGAACCATCTAAATTAATTAAAAGTTTATTTTTATCAATATATTCTTTATAAAAAAATTCTTGATCTATGTAAATAGAACTAGGAGGGCTATTGCTCTCTATATTAAGCCTATGCCTTAGTAAAGGGGTCATTTTAATTAATCGATATGAACTAGATATTTGAGAATACTCTTGTTTATTTACCCACATAGCGCCTCCCACACAAATAATTAACAATTAAATAACAAAATCAAAGCATTTTTTCAAGATGTAAAAAATTTCTTTCAAATTTGTGATCTTAATCACAGTTTTTAAGATTGTTTATTCAATAGAGTGAGATAATTGCTTTAAATAACAACTTGAACAGGGTAGGGTAAAACGGTTCTTTGATGGATAGAAATTTACAACAAAATTTAACCGAAAAATTTTGCTATGATATTATGAAAAGAAGTCTTATTTTTAAACTTATTGTCCCCTTACGACATTACTAACAGAAAATAAACTATTGGCGGGACTTTTGATTTTGATAAGCAGCGAAGTGAAATGCCACCTTAATTTAAGGTGGCATTTTTATTTACTCATTATTCGGTGGCAGCTTTTAATGCAACTTCAGGATCCGGTTGACCCGTGATACGGTTACGTAAATCACGGCGGATTACTTCAATCGTCCAGAACCAGAAAATGTGACCGACTAATTCGGAGATATGTTCATACGCTGGCCACTCACTCACTGGAGGGGTTAATCCCAACAATGGGAAGGTGATGTAGTGTACGGCGATATTAGCAAGAATCCCTGCGCCAATCCCTTGCCAGAATTTGATTTTCGGGAAACGCTCAGCCACGATACAGTAACCGATTGCAAACACCAATGAGAAAATCATATGAGTCACACCGATCCAGTTAAATCCGTGGTCGGCAAAGGTGAACACGGCTTCGGTCGGGTCAATACCGATATAATCACGTAAGAAAACGTGTGGTGGATTCAAAAATGCACGCGAACAAACTTCAAAAATTTGATCTTGGGTTAAACCGCTAACATCAACTTTACAAGCCGCTGCGAAGAAATCGATTGGACTACGTGGAGGGAAAGGATGCTCTGCACCCCATTTTACAAAGGCGGAAATAATACCTGCGATAATACCGACAAAAACAGCAACGCCATAACGACGACGATTTGCCGGAGTTTGAGTGAAAATACCTGACATATTTTGCTCCGAAAATGTTGAAAAAATTAACCGCACTTTTACATTATGAATGTGGTGCGGGGCTTTATTACCTTTTACGAAGTTGATAATTCACTCTCATCATAACTAAAGAAGAATTATCCGTAATCCAAGGTAAATATAGGTGCAAATTTTTCACTAATTTAATGAACTCGTCAAGATTCAACGCTCATTTTCTACTAAAAAAGATGTAGAACGCTCCTTCTACATATAGAAAAAAACGGTTGCTATTTGAGATAAATAACAACCGTTATATTGATACGGTATTCAAAGAATTATAATTTAGCGGCAAGCATTGTTTCTAATTTTTCTTGATCCACGGCAAATTTACGAATCCCTTCTGCCAGTTTTTCTACCGCCATCGGATCACTATTATGTTGCCAATAGAATTCCGCCTCACTTAACGGTTGAGGTTTCGCTTTCACCTCACCTTTAAATTCAAGTTTACGCACAAGTGCGGTCGAATTTTCTTGTAATTCTTTTAATAACGGCGGAGCGATAGTTAAACGATCGCAACCTGCAAGCTCGGTGATTTCTCCGACATTACGGAAACTCGCTCCCATCACGACGGTGTTGTAGCCATATTCTTTGTAGTAATTGTAAATTTTAGTGACGGAAATCACACCCGGATCTTCTGCAGGCGCATATTCTTTTTTATCGGAATTTGCTTTGTACCAATCTAAAATTCGACCCACAAACGGCGAAATTAAATAAACACCGGCTTCTGCACAGGCACGTGCTTGCGCTTCGGAGAATAATAAGGTTAAGTTACAGTTAATACCTTCTTTTTCAAGAATTTCCGCCGCCCGAATCCCTTGCCAGGTTGAGGCGATTTTAATCAAAATACGATCATTAGAAACACCTGCCGCATTGTAAAGTGCAATCAGTTTACGCGCTTTTTCAACGGTGGCTTGCGTATCATAAGAAAGGCGCGCATCCACTTCTGTCGAAATACGCCCCGGCACGATTTTTAAAATTTCCAAACCGATATTTACCGCCAACTTATCTTCTGCATCAATAAGTTGTTGCGCTTTATCACTACTTTGCTTTTTTGCATAAGTCACCGCTTCATCAATTAACGGGGCATATTGGGGAAGGGCGGAAGCACTTAAAATTAAGGACGGGTTAGTTGTCGCATCTTGCGGTTGGTATTTTTTAATCGCATCAATATCACCGGTATCCGCTACCACTACTGTCATATTACGAAGTGAATCCAATTGAGTTGTCATAATGTTCTCCTTGTTTTTATTGATGGACGCTACGATACCATAAATCGAATTTTAAGTAATAGTGAGAAATGGAAATATATCTAATAGTTTTTACCAAAAGTGCAATAGTTACTTATTTTTTATCAAATTTGTGATCGAGATCACATTTCTCGATAACATAATGAAACCGATTTGAATACTTTTCCCGATTCGATAAAATAGCGTGCATTTAGACGTGATATGGCACAATGTGGAAGCCTCAAACTTTCAAGCAATAGTTACGTAATATTTAGTAAATCATTTCATTTAATCATTATGACAGAAACCAATCTTGCGCTTAGACTTTGCTCTGATGAGTTTGTACAAGAACATATCAAACAAGAATTTTTAAATACCTTAACCATTATTCCGTGGAATAAAAGCCACGGTGCAAAAAATAGGCTTAATTTTATTCAAACAAATACCCTTGATGTGCTTTTCGTTAGTAGTGATATTTTTTACTCTGATGAAGCGATTTTATGTTGGTCAAGGGCTTTGAAAAATAGCGGTATATTGGTTTTAGAATCAACAATAGAACGTAAAATCGAGCAGATAGCCTTGCAATTTTCATTCATTTTTACCTTAGTACCGAGTGGCAATAAAAATGTATGGATTTTGCAAAAAGATGTAAAAGAAAATGCTGAGCAACTTTACAATCGACTTCGCCAAACGATTCAAGAGAAGCTGCCATTAGAATCCGTTTTAACGGCAATCAAAAATTTTGAAATGGTTGAACCGAATCATTCTATCTCTTTCTTTACTCGACACAAACTGAAAGCTCAAGGGGCGAAGCTGCCTGCTTACGATATTTGGAAAACTTATGCCGGCAGAATTCCGACAAGTTTAGGTATGCTGTATCAGGCTTTGGGGTTATTGGCCGACGGAGATTATCAACGAGGGTTTAAGGAGAGAGAAATGTTACTTGGCAACGCTCACGCCCGTAGAACGAAGGTTCCTCCTAAGGAAGAATGGCTACCAAAACGTTGGAAGGGTGAACGACTTGCCGGTAAAACATTAGTTGTGTGGAGTGAATTTGGTTTAGGCGATGAAATTATGTTTTCCCAACTTGCATATTACTTAAAAATGCAGGGAGCGACAACGATATGGATGGTGCAAAAACCTATAGTTTCATTAATTAAAACCCACCCTGATATTGATCAAGTTATCGGTATTGACGAACTTGAAAAATTAGAGGAATTTGACTATTGGGTTTATCCGCACGAAATACTGGTGTATGTTGATACGCCATTTCAGGATTTACCTAAACGCTTACCTTATCTTTTTGTGCCTTCACAAAAAATGGCTGATAGTGCGAATTTATTCCATCAAACTAAAAACCTAAAAGTCGGCATTGTTTGGCGTGGTGATTCGACACACGAAAATGATAAATACCGTTCTATTCATAATCCGGCATATATTGAAAGACTATTTAAGCTAAAAGGGATTGACTGGTATTGTGTACAAAAAGTCTGCAATGATAATGAAACGGCATTGTTGGAAAAATACAATATTCCAAATATGGTCAAAAACAGTGGTGATTTTCTGGATACGGCTACCATATTAAAACATCTTGATCTTCTTGTCGCAGTCGATACTTCCGTTGCACACGTTGCCGGCGCACTCGGTTTGCCCACATTCTTAATGTTACCCTATATTGTCGATTGGCGTTGGGGTATGACGGAAAAAACCAATATGTGGTATAAGGATATGATCTCTTTTAGAAATAACTGGCCATCAACGGAATGGGACAATGTAATTGAAGAAATCAGCCAAGCCTTAACAGAAAAAGTGATGCTTAAAAAAGCGAAAGATTAGGTAACCCCTCATAATGAACAGGCCGCCAAAAGGAAATCGGCGGCCTGTTTTCTTTATTGTGTATAAGATAAAAAAGTCGGCATAAACCGACTTTTTTATTCAAGGAAAATTATTTTTTCAATAAATCACGAATTTCAGTAAGTAATTTTTCTTCGTTTGACGGTTCTTCCGGTGCTTTTTCCGCCGGTTTTTTAAGTTTATTGATAGCTTTTACCATTAAGAAAATAGCAAACGCAATGATAACGAAATCAAAGACGTTTTGAATGAACATACCATAGTTCAACGTTACCGCCGGAATATCACCGTTTGCAGGTTCTAAAACATATTTTAAATCTTTAAAATCCACGCCACCGGTTAAAATACCCAATACAGGCATTACCACATCAGCAACAAGTGAACTGACAATTTTGCCGAACGCACCACCGATAATCACACCGACAGCCATATCAACAACATTGCCACGCATTGCAAATTCACGAAATTCCTTTATAAAACTCATAAAATTCTCCTTTTGTTTAAATATTACGCATTAAGCGCGCATATTATATGTGAGCTACCTTTAAAAAGTAAACCTTTAAATAAAGAATGAACTCGGTTGGAATAATTTTTCTATTTCAGAAACCGTCTTTTTATCACTCAAATAGATGACCACGTGATCGCCATCTTGAATTTCTATATTTTTACGCGCAATGATTACCTCATTCTCCCGCAAGATCGCACCGATGATACAGCCTGTCGGCAAGCGAATATCGCGAATGGTTCGTCCTACAATATTTGAGGTATTTAAATCCCCATGTGCCACAATTTCAATCGCTTCGGCAATACCATGACGCAAACTTGCTACATTTTTAACATCGCCTTTACGCACATGCCCCAATAATGCAGAAATCGTAGCCTGCTGTGGGGAAACCGCAATATCAATCGTCCCGCCTTGGATAAGATTGATATACGCCATACGCTGAATCAACACCATCGCTTTTTTCGCCCCCAAGCGTTTTGCCAGCAATGCTGACATAATATTGGCTTCATCATCACTGCTTAACGACAAAAACACATCAATATTTTCAATGTGTTCCTCAAATAATAAATTTTGATCCGAAGCATCACCATGAAAAACAAGGGTTTTAGCAAGTTTTTCGGCTAAAACTTGCGCCCGCTCCGCATTACGCTCAATGAGTTTAACGGAATAAGAATGTTCTAACCGTTTTGCAACCCCAGCCGCAACATTGCCGCCACCGACAATCATTATACGTTTATAAGGTTTTTCAAGGCGCTGTAATTCGCTAATGACGGCTTTGATATGCTCCGTTGCGCAAATAAAGGTGATTTCATCACCGGCTTCAACGATGGTCGAACCCTGCGGACGAATAGTTTTATCGTTACGTAAAATAGAAACGATACGGCAATCAATGTGCGGCATATGTTCTTTAAACGCCGATAACGCATACCCCACCAACGCCCCCCCGTAATAAGCTTTCACTACCACGACACTAATACGATTTTTCGCAAAATGAGCGACTTGCAACGCACCGGGATAAGCAATTAAACGGGTAATTTCTTCCGTAACGAGATTTTCCGGCGAAATTAAATGATCAATAGGCACATTTTCATCATTAAATAATTTATCCTTTTCACGTAGATATTCCGAATTACGAATACGGGCAATGCGCGTCGGCGTATTAAACAAGGTGTACCCCATTTGGCACGCTACCATATTAATTTCATCGGAAGCCGTTACCGCCACCATTAAATCCGCATCCGCCGCACCGGCATCACGTAACACTTTAGGCGAAGAAGGCGAACCTTGCACAACCCGTAAATCGTGCTTTTCCTGCAATGCGTGTAATTGCAGTGATTGTTCATCGACTAAGGTAATATCATTATCTTCACTCACAAGATTTTCTGCCAGAGTCGTCCCCACTTGACCGGCACCGAGAATCATAATTTTCATTCCTCACTCCTTGTTAATGTCAAAGGGCGAATACCAATTTTCGGCGAATTTAGACCGCACTTTAAGGCTTCGATTCGGCGACAAATTTCATCGGTTATCGCATTCGCCTGTGCGATTTTTTCTTCCGTAACACATTGCGGTACTTTTTGGAACAACACGGCATCTAATAATCGTTCGGCGTGCATTCCATCACGGCAATAATGCAATACGCCTACCTCATCAAATAAGGTTGCAACTTTCGCAATTCTGGTTGTCGCAATACCTAATGCGCCGTCTTCACCACCTAATTCACGAAATAACGCATCTTGTGGAAAACCGCCGCAAGCCAGAAAAAACGAACGACGAAAAACAACATTACCGCCACAAGTCATTCGCATATGTTGCCACGCAAAATCAAAATTAGGATGTTCCGCATAACGTGCAGGCAAACCGATAGGCTTTAATGCCAAGCGCACCACTGACGTATCGGGTTGAAAATGAAAAGTTGCCGCTGCCACTTCTAATGCACCCGGTTCATAAGCGTCATCCGCATCCAAGAAAGCGATAAATTCGTTATCGGCTTGTAATGTCCCCCAATTTCGCGCCTTTGCCACCCCACTATTTTTCGGCATACTCTCCACATAAATCCGATCCGGATATTTTTCTGCAAAAGCTTCCAAAAGAGCAAGAGTATTGTCTGTCGAGCCGTCATCGATTAACCAGACCTTACCTAAGCAGACCTGCCTCAATACGGATTCCACTGCACGCGCCAGTGTTTTTTCTGCATTGTAACAAGGAATAATGACATCAATATTCGGAAACATCATTGCCACCTTTAGACACGTTTACGCAGTTTTGCATAATAAAAACCGTCTCCGCCGTTTTCTTGCGGAATAAACTGAAAACCAACCGCACTTTTATCATCAGTAAAGGGCAACGGCAATAACTCCGCATCTTTTTGTTCAGCCAAAAAGGCGTTGATTTGGTCAAGATTTTCATCAGGTAATACGGAGCAAGTGGCGTAAAGCAAAATACCGTTCGGTTTCAATTTTGCCCATAGCGCTTTTAGAATTTTCTTTTGTAACTCGGCAAGTTGGGCAATATCCGTTTCTTGGCGGAGCCATTTAATATCGGGATGGCGGCGAATCACACCGGTGGCGGAACAAGGCGCATCTAATAAAATTCGGTCAAATTTTACCGCACTTTGCTCTATCTCAGCCAACCATTTATCCGGCTGACTTGCATCTCCACACACAACGATAGCTTGTTGATTTAAACGATCAAGATTTTCTTCCACTCTTTTTAGGCGATGTGCTTCCACATCCAAAGCGATCACCTTAGCTTGCGGTGCAAGTTCTAAAATATGGGTCGTTTTACCACCCGGGGCGGCACAAGCATCTAAAATCCATTCGTCATTTTGCGGTTCAAGCAAGGTTGCCGCCCATTGGGCATTCAAATCTTGCACCGTTACCGCCCCTTCCATAAATTGCGGTAATTTTTGCACGGCAATCGGCGAAGTTAAACGAAGCGCATTAGGTGAGGTACTGCTTTCTGCGGAAATCGCCATATTCATCAACAAAGTGCGGTAATTTTCCGCGCTGTTTTTCTGTGTATTTACACGCAGCCACATAGGTGGTTTTTGATTGTTGGCATTAATAATATCGCGCCAATTCGGGTAGGCTTTTTTCAATTTATTGACAAGCCATTCCGGATGAAGTGTTTGCCAATGTTTATCCACCTCAGCCAAAATTTTTTCTTGTTCACGTAAAAAACGGCGCAGCACGCCATTTACCAGTCCACGGAAACTATCTGCTTTTAAAGATTTGGTCGCATTCACCGCTTCATCTACCGCAGCATGTGGCGGCACGCGCATATAAAGTAGCTGATACAACCCCACCAGCAACAAGCAATGCACGATACGTGTTTTACCTTTAAGCGGTTTATCCACAAGGCGTTTGATAATCTGTTCCAAACGCGGCAATACACGGCAAACGCCAAAACAAATTTCCTGCAAGAATGGCAAGTCCTGTGCTTCCACGGAAGATTGGATTTCCGGAATCAGTGATGAAAGCGATTTTCCTTCATCTAACACTTGCAAAATCACTTGCGCAGCCATTGCTCTGGTTGAAAGTGCGGTCGATTTTGACGGTGTTTTTACTACCGTTTTTTTAGGCGAACGTTGATTTTTCATTAAGCCAGCACCTTACCGATTTGGAACCATTCGGCACGACCATTAAGTAAATCCTGCGCCGACATCGGCTTCTTGCCTGCCGGTTGCAGTTGTTGCAAGTTCAACACGCCTTCTGCCGTTGCAATTTGGATACCGCTTTTATCGGCACCTAAAATCGTACCGGCCGGTTTATCTTGATGAGGCAATACTTCCGCTTGATACACTTTCAGAGTTTGGCTGTTGCCGTCTCTGTCTTCCGTATTGAAATAAGCGATTGGCCAAGGATTGAAAGCTCGAATATTGCGTTCAAGTTGTGCCGCAGAGAGTGACCAGTTCAATTTTGCTTCTTCTTTAGAAAGTTTTTCTGCGTAATTGCTTTGGCTGTCATCTTGTTTTTCAGCAAAAAATCGGTCGTTTTCTAAATCGTTCAGCACCTCAATAAGTGCTGGAGGCGCAATTTCTGCCAATTTATTATAAAGATCGGCGGAGGTTTCTTGCGGCAAAATATCGCAATACACTTTATGCAGCATATCCCCCGTATCTAAGCCTTCATCCATTTGCATAATAGTGACGCCGGTTTGCTTGTCGCCCGCCCAGATCGCACGTTGAATCGGCGCTGCGCCACGCCAACGAGGTAAAATAGAACCATGCACGTTTAAACAGCCTAAACGGGGAGCGCTCAATACGACTTTTGGTAAAATCAACCCGTAAGCCACCACCACCATCACATCCGCATTGAGTGCTTTCAATTCGGCTTGAGCGTCTTCCTTGCGTAAGGATTTCGGCTGATAAATCGGAATATTGTGCGCCTCGGCGAGTTGTTTTACCGGACCAGCCTGCAATTTTTTACCACGTCCCGCCGGCTTATCCGGTTGCGTGTAAACCGCAATCACGTTGTGTTCTGAATCAAGTAAGGCTTGTAAATGTTTTGCTGCAAAATCCGGCGTACCGGCAAAGATAATATTGAGTGGTTTCATCATGTTCTGCGTTATGGTTAGAGAGGAAAAATGCGGTCAAAATAAACCGCACTTTGCACCGTGGTCCGAGGATAACCCCATTCACGGCTAAATATTATTGTATCCCTTTGGGAAACATTGCTCGGACTTAAGAAAGCGGAGTGAATAACCTAGACGAACTTATTACCCCGGGCATAAACCCACTTATTGTTTCGCCGCCTGTTTTTTATACTTCATGAGTTTTTCTTTAATACGTTGGCGTTTTAGCGGGGAAAGATAATCCACAAACAAAATGCCGTTTAAGTGATCGATTTCGTGTTGAATACAGATGGCAAGTAAACCGTCAGCATTTAAGGTAAATTCTTTACCTTCACGATCCAAAGCTTTCACGGTAACCTTTTCTTTACGTGGTACCAAAGCGCGAAAACCCGGGATAGACAAGCAACCTTCTTCAATACCGGTTTCACCTTCAGAAGCCAAAATTTCCGGATTAATAAGCACCAATTGATTTTGTTTATCACCTTCAATATCAATGGTGATGATGCGTTGTAAAATATCCACTTGCGGCGCTGCCAAACCGATACCCTCTTGTTGATACATCGTATCAAACATATCATCTACAATTTTACGAATATCATCATTTACTTCGGCAACAGGCTCGCAAACCACTTTTAAATGATCGTCAGGATAAATTAATACATTAAGTGCGGTCATAATTTCTCTTCTTTTTTAATCATAAATTGTGGCGGGATTATAGCACAGGAAGCCGTACCTGTCCCTATTGAATAAATTATCCGAACTCCAATTCAACCGCACTTTCCCCCAACATATTCACCAATTCAGAGAGAATATCGTCCGTCGGTGTAATCGACCATTGAACGCCAAGACGCAATAAGGCCCTGCCTTTCGGACTTTGATAATACACATTGATGGGTAATGTGCCACCACTAACTGGTGCAAGCATATCCTTTAATTGTTTTATAAACATTGGTGTGATTTGTTCATCGGAAAGACTGAGCGCAAGAGATTTGGCATAACGTGAACGCGCTTCGTCTAAAGTCATCATATCACGCACCGTCATTTTCAAACCGCCGGAAAAATCATCCTCACTGACTTGCCCTGAAACCACGACTATCGTGTCTTTCTGCAATTTTTCCCCAAATTGCTCTAAGCTTTCGCCAAACAAAGTAATATCCAAACGTCCGGAGCGATCATCCAAAGTGGCAATACCAAGCCGATTCCCTTTTTTGGTGATGGCAATACGCGAAGCTACAATAAGCCCTGCGGCCGTACTGATTTGTCCGCGACGATTTGGTGTGAGTTCTTTTAAGCGGGTTGAGCTGTAGTGGGAAAGCTCTTTCAAATAACGACTTACCGGATGGCTACTCAAATAAAGCCCTAAGGTTTCACGCTCACCATCTAAAATTTGTTTTTCAGAGTAAGGCGGCGTATTCGCATAGGCGTTTTCCACCTCTTCGTGAGATTCGGTCAGTACGCCGAACATATCTGATTGCCCCATAGCTTCATCTTTGGCGTGTTGATCCGATGCCTTAAGCGCATCTTCCAAATTTTTAGCAAGAGCGGCACGGTGCGGCCCGAGTTTATCAAATGCCCCCGACATAATCAGGCTTTCAAAGGTACGGCGATTGATTTTTTTCAGATCCACCCGCGCACATAAATCAAATAAATCTTTGAAAAATCCACCCTCGTTACGCGCGCTCACCAGTGCCTCAATCGGGCCTTCCCCCACGCCTTTAATCGCACCGATTCCGTAAACGATTTCGCCGTTTTCGTTTACACTGAAATGATGTTTCCCCACATTAATATCCGGTGGTGTAACTTTCAATCCCATACGCAAACATTCGTCATACAAGCCAACGATTTTATCGGTATTATCCATTTCCGATGTCATTACTGCCGCCATAAATTCCGCCGGGAAGTGCGTTTTCAACCATAGGGTTTGATAAGATACCAAGGCATAAGCGGCAGAGTGGGATTTATTGAAACCATAACCGGCAAATTTTTCCACCAAATCGAAAATCTTCATGGAAAGCTCACCGTCAATACCGTTTTTAATCGCCCCTTTTTCAAATACAGAACGCTGTTTTGCCATTTCTTCCGGCTTTTTCTTACCCATTGCACGGCGTAATAAATCAGCCCCCCCTAAAGTATAACCGGCAAGCACTTGTGCAATTTGCATTACTTGCTCTTGATACAAAATGATGCCGTAAGTCGGTTCTAAAATCGGTTTTAGGCTTTCGTGCTGATAATTGGCATCAGGGTAAGAAACCTCTTCGCGCCCATGTTTACGATCGATAAAGTTATCCACCATACCGGATTGCAAAGGCCCCGGGCGGAACAATGCCACCAATGCGATAATATCTTCAAAACAGTCCGGTTGGAGGCGTTTAATCAAATCTTTCATACCGCGGGATTCCAATTGGAAAACGGCAGTCGTTTCGGCTCGTTTTAATAAATCGAAAGACGGCTGATCGTCCAATGGAATAGAGGCAATATCCACCATCGGTTTGCCCTCACGCACCATACGCGCATTGATCATATCCAACGCCCATTTAATGATAGTGAGCGTTCGCAACCCTAGGAAGTCGAATTTTACCAAGCCGGCATATTCCACATCGTTTTTATCGAAATGGGTGACAGGGTGCAAACCTTCGCTATCGCAATAAAGCGGAGCAAAATCCGTAATTAATGTCGGCGAAATCACCACACCACCGGCGTGTTTACCGGCATTTCGCGTTACCCCTTCCAGTTTACGCGCCATATCAATAAGTGCTTGTACTTCTTCATCACTGTCATAAGCCTTTTGCAACTGTGGTTCTGCTTCAAAAGCCTTGGCAAGAGTCATTCCCGGATCAGGCGGAACGAGTTTTGAAATGCGATCAACAAAGCCGTAAGGATGCCCTAGCACACGCCCCACATCTCGAATTACCGCTTTCGCCGCCATCGTACCGAACGTAATAATTTGCGAAACCGCCCCACGCCCATAGGTGTCCGCTACGTGTTCGATCACTCGATCTCGCCCGTCCATACAAAAATCCACGTCAAAATCGGGCATCGAAACCCGTTCCGGATTTAAGAAACGTTCAAAAAGCAGGTCAAATTCCAACGGATCAAGATCGGTAATCTTCAATGCGTAAGCCACAAGCGATCCCGCCCCGGAACCACGCCCTGGTCCCACGGGAATATCGTTATCTTTCGACCACTGAATAAATTCCATTACGATTAAAAAATACCCGGGGAAGCCCATTTGGTTAATCACATCCAATTCAACCTGTAAACGTTGATCATATTCCCCACGCCTTTCCGACCGCACTTTTTCATCAGGGAACAAAAACGCCAGGCGTTCTTCCAATCCCTCTTTGGATTTCTTCACCAAATAGTCTTCGGTACTCAATTCCCCCGTTGGAAATTGCGGTAAGAAATATTCTCCAAGGCGTAATGTGACACTACAACGCTGGGCGATTAATAAGGTATTTTCAAGGGCGGAAGGAATATCTGCAAACAGTGCGCACATTTCTTCTTCACTGCGGAAATATTGTTGTGCGGTGTAAAGTTTCGGACGTTTCGGATCATCCAAGGTATAGCCGTCATGAATCGCCACGCGGATTTCGTGCGCTTCCGCATCGTCCGCTTTTAGGAACACCACATCATTGGTTGCCACCAAGGGCAAACCTTTTTCCTCTGCAAGATTACAGGCGGCTTTGATATAACGTTCTTCATCCGGTTTACCGGTGCGGGTTAAGGCAAGATAAAAGTGATCAGGAAAAAATTCTTGATAAAATTTGACCGCACTTTCCGTCTCTGCGGCATTTTCTTTCAACAATTTTTTACCCACATCACCTTTTGTTCCACCGGACAAAATAATGACCCCTTCTCGATGCTCAATCAGCCAATCCTGGTCAATATAAGGCAAATCCTCATAGCCGCGCTGATAGGCTTTCGACAGCAACAAAGTGATGTTTTTATAGCCGACATTATTTTTTGCCAACAAGGTCAATTCAAATAATTCATCACCGCATAACGTACTGCGCACACGCACATCCGCACCGATAATCGGCTTAATGCCGGCGGAAAGGGTTTCACCATAAAAGCGCACCACGCCGCAAAAGTTGGTGAAATCCGTTAATGCCATCGCCACCATATTATTTGCCGCACAAGCCTTTACCAATGGCTTCACTTTGGCGATCCCGTCAATCATAGAGAAATCACTGTGTGTACGAAGATGGACAAAACGAGGTTGGGTCATTTGAAATCCTTACTGTTTAAAGGCTAAAGTGCGGTCTATTTTAATGGTATTTTTTTCATGGCTCAATCAAACAAAAATGCGGTGAAAAATCACCGCACTTCTATGGAATTACTCAGTATTATGTAGCAATTACACAAAGGAAATTTTATATCCAATATTTATTGAGGTAGGGCGGGCAACTTGTTGCCCACCGAAAATCTCAGGATTGAAATGGTGGGCAAAAAATTTGCCCACCCTACGGATCCCATAATTAAACTCTCTATATTATTTTCTTGCGAGAGGTGGAACGAACACTAAACCCAAATCCCAAGGTTGTTCAATCCAAGTATTTTGTGGAATGTCGATCACATAATCATCCACTAATTTTGCACCTGCGGGTTTGGCGAAAACGGTGACGAATTTTGCATTCGGATACATTTCACGAATCGCACGCGCCGTATTGCCGGTATCCACCAAATCATCAACAACAATAAAACCTTCACCGCCATTTGGTACATCCGCTGCGTGTAAAACCTGAAGTTCACCTTGGCTGGTGTGCTCATGATAGCTGGCGATACAAACGGTTTCTACGTGACGAATGCTTAATTCACGCGCCAATACGGCAGCAGGGAACAAACCGCCGCGGCTCACCGCAATAATGCCTTTCCATTGAGAAGCAGGAAGTAAACGTTCTGATAATTTACGGGCGTGCATTTGGAACATATCCCAAGTCACCACATATTTTTCGCTCATAGTTAAACCTTACAATTTGTCGATAAATAAAAAATGCGTAAGGATAACCTGAAACGGGGTTTTATGCTATTATTTCGTGAAATTTTTCACAAAAAAGGAGAGAAAATGTCTGAAATTACCACATTACAACCGCAACTATTATGGAAATGGTTTGATCAAATTTGTACAATCCCCCACCCCTCTCATTATGAAGATGAGTTGGCGAATTTCATTGTCAATTGGGCGAAAGAAAAACAATTTTTTGTAGAACGTGATGAAGCCGGTAATGTGCTGATTCGTAAACCTGCCACACCGGGTATGGAAAATCGCACACCGGTTGCACTCCAAGCGCATTTGGATATGGTGCCGCAAGCAAACGAGGGCAATCCGCACGATTTCACCAAAGATCCGATTCGCCCCTACATTGACGGCGACTGGGTAAAAGCACAAGGCACAACATTAGGAGCAGATAATGGGATTGGTTTGGCTTCAGCCCTTGCCGTGTTAGAGAGTCACGATATCGCACATCCACCCCTTGAAGTCTTGCTGACGATGACGGAAGAAACCGGTATGGACGGTGCGTTAAATCTTCGCCGTAACTGGTTGCAATCCAAAATTCTGATTAATACGGATACGGAAGAAATCGGCGAAATTTATATCGGTTGCGCCGGCGGCATTAACGCTAATTTGGAAATGCCGATTCAACGTGAAGCCAATACCTTTGAGCATTGCCTTCAACTCACGTTAAAAGGTTTACGCGGCGGTCATTCCGGTTGTGATATTCATACCGGCAGAGCCAATGCGATTAAAGTGCTTGCCCGTGTATTGGCAAAACTTTCGCAAAATCAACCGCACTTTCAGCTTGCTGAAATCCGTGGCGGCTCAATTCGTAATGCCATTCCTCGTGAAGCGGCAGCCGTATTCGCCCTTAATGGTGATGTAAAATCCCTTGAAAGTGCGGTCAAAAATCTGGAAGTTTTACTCAAAGAAGAACTGGCAATCGTCGAACCGAATTTAACCCTTTCTGTTGAAACCTCAGAAAAAACGGAAAAAGTCTTTACTGCCGAAAGTACAGAAAGCGTAATTCACCTTCTCAACGCCTTACCAAACGGCGTTATCCGTAATAGTGATGTAATTAAAAACGTGGTGGAAAGCTCATTGAGTATCGGTGTGTTAGCGACCGAAAATGAGAAAGTCGCCGGCACGATTTTAGTGCGTTCCCTCATTGAAAGCGGCAAAGATTACGTGACGGAATTACTCCGTTCTATTGCAACCTTAGCCGGTGCAAAAGTCGAATTCTCCGCTCCCTATCCCGGCTGGAAACCGGTAAATGATTCCGCCATCGTAAACCTCACCGCCAAACATTATGCGGAACTTCTAGGCAAACAACCCGAAATCAAAGTGATCCACGCAGGCCTTGAATGCGGTTTATTAAAAGAACATTACCCTCATATTGAAATGGTATCTATTGGTCCAACTATCCGCAACGCCCACTCACCGGACGAGAAAGTGCAGATTTCGGCGGTGGAGATGTATTGGGGGATTTTGGTGAGGGTGTTGGGGGATGTTTTAGTTAAGTAATACTACTATAAACATACGGCTAGGTGTTTCTAGCCGTATATTATTCAATGTAAATATAGGACTGAGGTGCACGATTTATTCCAAAATCACTTAAATCTTTTGTTTCTGAATATTTGATTACCTTACCTACTTTTATTGCGTAAGCAATATCTGCGCCTAAGAAATAGCTAAAATAATCCTCTTTCAGAATACAAATATATGAATTAAATTTTCGAAAAATCTCTTCTGGAGTACTTACAATAATATCATCTATCTCAAATTCACCAACAACTTTCATTATCGGAGCTGATGAATAAACAATTATAGTGTTTACTCTCTTCTTAAAAATTTTCCTCCGAAGCTCATAGAGTTTCTCACCTAAAAATATTTTATCTGCATATTTTGGTTTAATAGACATTAAAACTTTCATCTAAACTGTCCATTATAAATATATTCTTTCTTACCCTCTCTATATAATCCAGAAATTTCCTCTGTTTTTTCAAAGCCATATTTTGAAAAAATTTTTGAAAAAAGCTTGTCAGATTCTTCTGGCACAGTTATTAAAGGAGTATTTGTTCCCAAAAATTCAATAGCTTTATCTAAAAATTCAGATCCCATTCCTTGACCTTGGTATTTATCTCCCACTCGTAATGTACAAATTTTCTTTTCATCTCTAGTATTTTTCAGAATCATTAATCCCGATATACAGAATGCATTACTTTCATTTGATAAAGAGATAAACATTTCTCTATTTTCTGGATTCTTTCTAATTTCTTGATCAACTTTTTTATACCAGCTTAAGATATCTGGATACACAAGCTCAGCAAGGAACTCCTCAGATTTACTCTGAATGTTACTCTTAATAATTGAAGAATCCTCCAAATATTCTAATGATAATTGACTAAATGCGCTCTTTAGACTATCTGGATTAATATCTGAGTACTTTATTATTTGATACATAACTAACCTCCAAAAGAAGAACTAAAAAATTTTAGTCAGAAGTGAACTTAGCCAATTTGCTCCTACTGACATTGCTATAATAACAACTACATACCATATAATCCTTTCTTTAGTATTTAATGGATATTTAAATCTCGATAAATTTGTAAAAGAAGATATAAATTTATCTCCATCACATACTTTCTTAAAATGATATGCAATAATATCGCCACTATTTAATGAAATATATTCTTCCCAAACCTTCTTCTCTAAAACCCTACTTTTATATTCATTATGTCCTGATATAAACTCATCGGTTGCATCTCGCATAATTAAATAATGAATACTTGATATATTAAATGTATTTAGTCTAAAAGCTTCCTCTCTTAAATCATCGATAATAGAACGAAAGTCATTAATCCGGAAATCAATAATTTCAGTAGTTCTTAAGGATGAATCTTGCAGAAGGTTAATTTTTTCATTTTCTCTTTTTAATATTTCAATATCATCTTTAGATGGAGTTATCCTTATCCTAAAATAATACTTCTTATCACTTAAAGATGATACCTTGGATTCGTTTCCAGATAAGATATTTCCTAGAGTGATTTCAATACGTCCATATCCATCATTATTTGAAATTTTAATTAATGATTCCCTTAATTTATAAACTATAAACCCATCAGATGATTGAGAAGATTTAAAATCATCACCTTTTTTTATTACTTTAATTCTATTTGGATGAATATTTCCTGTAACTTCACAAGTTTCATTAAAAATTGCTTCTATTAAATTATTATTTTTAAAAAGACATTTACCAAGATCCTCAACTCTTTTAACGGAAAAAGGGCAGTACAAAATAATATGATTAATGTTACTAATATCATTAATCATAAAACCGAAGTCAAGAAAGAATCTTGGAGTATCCTCAGATTTTTGAGAATTCATACACCATAAATTAACATGAATGTCAACGTTTTCTGTTTTATCTGTTTTAGAAGTAACATCCTCCTCCTCTCGCTTTGTATACTCCAATAAAAAACTTCTCATAATTTTACCTTACAATTTTTTAAATGATTTTATGTTATTTCTTGTACTTTCGTCTATTATTTTTAGCAATTTAACCAAAGATAACTTTTCATTCAACAAAAAGCCCCATTCGGGGCTTTCGTTTTATCTATTTTGCAATATTAATCTTCCATTTCGGAATTTAATAATGCGGCAAGGCTTTGGGTTGCATCGTCAGCGACAAATTCAAATTCCGCTTCGATATCCGCATCGGTAACGAAAGATGAAGCCGGAGTTTCGATCGCTTTCACTGATGATTCCAATGCTTTTTGGCGGTTTTTAATGCGATTTTGGTGATACGCAAAACCGGTACCTGCCGGAATTAAACGACCTACGATAACGTTTTCTTTCAAGCCGCGTAATTCATCACGTTTACCTGCAACCGCCGCTTCCGTTAACACACGGGTTGTTTCTTGGAACGATGCTGCAGAAATGAAGGATTCCGTCGCAAGAGAGGCTTTGGTGATACCCAATAATTCGCGCTCGAATTCAACCGGTGGTTTGCCCTCTGCTTCACGTTTACGGTTTACGATTTTCACGCGCGCCACTTCCACTTGTTCCCCTTCTAGGAACTCGGAATCATAAGCGTTGGTGATAATCGCTTTACGCAACATTTGGCGAACGATAACCTCAATGTGTTTATCGTTGATTTTTACCCCTTGTAAGCGGTAAACATCTTGCACTTCGTTCACGATATATTCGGTTACAGCGCGTACGCCACGTAAACGTAAAATATCGTGCGGAGTTTCGGCACCATCGGAGATCACATCACCACGCTGTACCATTTCACCTTCAAATACGTTGAGCTGACGCCATTTCGGAATCATTTCTTCGTACACTTCACCTTCAATTGGCGTAATCAATAGACGGCGTTTGCCTTTGGTTTCTTTACCGAATGAGACGACACCTGAGATTTCTGCCAAAATTGCAGGCTCTTTCGGTTTACGCGCTTCAAAGAGATCCGCTACGCGTGGAAGACCACCGGTAATATCTTTCGTCCCCACGGATTCTTGCGGAATACGTGCCAATGGTTCACCTACTCTCACCGCTGCACCGTCATCCAAACTTACGATAGCCTTACCCGGTAAGAAGTATTGTGCGATAACATCGGTTTCAGGTAAGAAAATGTCATTACCCTTTGCATCAACCAATTTAATGGTTGGACGTAAATCTTTGCCCGCCGTTGCACGTTCACCGACATCTTGTACCACAATAGAGGAAAGACCGGTTAATTCATCGGTTTGACGTGTTACGGTTAAACCGTCCACGATATCAATGAATTTCACAAAACCTGAAACTTCGGAGACAACCGGCATGGTATGCGGATCCCAGTTCGCAACGGTTTCGCCTGCATTTACTTCTTGGCCGTCAGCCTTATTCAATACCGCACCGTAAGGCACTTTATAATGTTCTTTGGTACGACCGAATGCATCTGTAACCGTTAATTCTGTGTTACGTGAAGTTAAGACTAATTTGCCTTCATCATTCGTTACGAATTTTGCATTAGCTAAATGTAAAGTACCGGTATTTTTCACCTGTACGCTAGATTCTTTCGCCGCCGCAGATGCCGCACCACCGATATGGAACGTACGCATGGTTAACTGTGTACCCGGTTCACCGATTGATTGTGCCGCAATAACACCGATAGCTTCACCTTGGTTGATCAAGTGACCACGTGCTAAGTCGCGACCATAACATTTCGCACACACACCGAAGTCGGTATCACAGGTTACCACCGAGCGCACTTTTACGCTGTCCACGGAGTTTTCATCTAACACATCACAGAGTTTTTCATCTAATAAGGTGTTGCGCGCAATTAAGACTTCTTCCGTACCCGGTTTGTAAATATCTTCCGCAGCAACACGACCTAATACTAACTCGCGAAGCGGAACTTTTTCATCACCACCTTCGATTAACGGGGTCATTACCAAGCCCTCGTGCGTACCACAGTCGTCTTCAATGATCACCAGGTCTTGCGCAACATCAACCAAACGACGGGTCAAATAACCGGAGTTTGCCGTTTTCAATGCGGTATCCGCCAAACCTTTACGTGCACCGTGGGTTGAAATAAAGTACTGCAATACGTTCAAACCTTCACGGAAGTTCGCAGTAATTGGCGTTTCGATAATCGAACCGTCCGGACGAGCCATCAAACCACGCATACCGGCTAACTGACGAATCTGTGCCGCAGAACCACGCGCACCGGAATCCGCCATCATAAAGATACTATTGAATGACGCTTGTTTTTCAGGATTACCTTCACGGTTGATAACTTCTTCCGTTGAAAGGTTTTCCATCATTGCTTTTGCGACGCGTTCATTCGCTGCGGCCCAAATATCGATTACTTTATTATAACGTTCACCTGCGGTAACAAGACCTGATTGGAATTGTTCTTGAATTTCCGCCACTTCTTCTTCCGCTGCAGAAATAATTTCGTATTTCTTCTCAGGAATCACCATATCGTCAATACCGACAGATGAACCAGAACGTGCTGCGTAAGCAAAACCGGTGTACATAATTTGGTCTGCAAACATTACCGCTTCTTTCAAGCCTAAACGGCGGTAAGCCTCGTTAATCAATTTTGAAATGGCTTTTTTACCTAATGTTTGGTTGAATAATGAATACGGCATACCTTGCGGAGCAATCATCCACAAAATTGCACGGCCGATAGTGGTATCAGTCAATGTGGTTTTCGCATCAAATTCGCCCGCTTCATTTTTCACATATTCGGTAACACGCACTTTTACGCGAGAATGTAATTCCGCTTGACCGGTGCGATATGCTTTTTCCGCTTCGCGTGGGTCTTGTAATAACATTCCTTCGCCTTTACCGTTTACTTTTTCACGGGTCATATAGTAAAGACCCAACACCACGTCTTGCGATGGAACGATAATCGGATCACCGTTTGCCGGAGAAAGTACGTTGTTGGTTGACATCATCAACGCACGCGCTTCCAGCTGTGCTTCTAACGTTAATGGAACGTGAACCGCCATTTGGTCGCCATCGAAGTCCGCATTAAACGCCGCACAAACAAGCGGGTGTAATTGAATCGCTTTACCTTCGATCAAAATCGGTTCAAAGGCTTGGATACCTAAACGGTGAAGTGTCGGCGCACGGTTTAATAGAATCGGGTGTTCGCGAATCACTTCCGCAAGAATATCCCACACGATAGCATCTTCACGCTCAACCATTTTCTTCGCCGCTTTAATGGTGGTTGCATAACCACGGCTTTCTAATTTCGCATAGATAAACGGACGGAATAATTCCAATGCCATTTTTTTCGGCAAACCGCATTGGTGTAAATGTAAGTATGGTCCTACGGTGATTACGGAACGACCGGAGTAATCCACACGTTTACCAAGTAAGTTTTGACGGAAACGACCTTGTTTACCCTTAATCATATCCGCTAATGATTTCAACGGACGGCGATTAGAACCGGTGATCGCACGACCACGGCGACCGTTATCCAATAGCGCATCTACAGATTCTTGCAACATACGTTTTTCGTTACGTACGATAATATCCGGCGCGATTAAATCTAATAAACGTTTTAAACGATTGTTACGGTTAATAACGCGGCGATATAAGTCGTTCAAATCCGAAGTAGCAAAACGCCCACCATCAAGCGGTACTAACGGACGTAAATCAGGCGGAAGCACAGGTAATACGGTCATCACCATCCATTCCGGTTTATTGCCGGACTGAACGAAGGCTTCTAATAATTTTAAGCGTTTAGTGATTTTCTTACGTTTGGTTTCAGAATTGGTTTCTTGCAATTCTTCACGTAATTTTTCACACTCCACCTCAAGATCCATACCTTTTAAGAGATCTTGGATAGCTTCCGCCCCCATTTTCGCTTCAAATTCATCTTGCCAGCGATCTTCTGCCTCAAGGTATTGTTCTTCGGTTAACAATTGACCGCGCTCTAAATCCGTCATACCCGGCTCGGTCACGATGTACATTTCAAAATAAAGTACACGCTCAATATCGCGTAACGGCATATCAAGTAATAAACCGATACGGGACGGAAGTGATTTTAAAAACCAAATGTGTGCTACGGGTGATGCTAATTCAATGTGTCCCATACGTTCACGACGAACTTTAGTTTGGGTAACTTCCACACCACATTTTTCACAAATTACACCGCGATGTTTTAAACGTTTATATTTACCACATAAACATTCGTAGTCTTTTACCGGCCCGAAGATACGTGCGCAGAAAAGACCGTCACGTTCAGGTTTGAATGTACGGTAGTTAATGGTTTCAGGTTTTTTTACTTCACCGAACGACCATGAGCGGATCATATCCGGTGAGGCTAACCCAATTTTAATCACATCAAAATCTTCACTGGTTTTTGACTGTGCTTTTAAAAACTTAACTAAGTCTTTCACAAATGTTCTCCTGTCGGAGTTAAAGGTTTAAAGTGCGGTTGAAAATCTCGGAGAATTTTGACCGCACTTCTGCGATTTTCTTTCGTAAGGTATATTCACACCCTACTTATCATTACTCTTCGTCTAACTCGATATTTAAACCAAGTGAGCGGATCTCTTTCATAATTACATTGAAAGATTCCGGCGTACCCGGATCCATATGCTGGTTACCGCCTACGATATTTTTATACATCTTCGTACGGCCGTTCACATCATCGGATTTCACGGTTAACATTTCTTGTAAGGTGTAAGCCGCACCGTATGCTTCAAGCGCCCATACCTCCATCTCACCGAAACGTTGACCACCGAATTGTGCTTTACCGCCCAACGGTTGTTGCGTTACAAGGCTATAAGAACCGGTTGAACGTGCGTGCATTTTGTCATCAACCAAGTGATTCAATTTGAGCATATACATATAACCTACGGTTACCGGGCGCTCAAATTTCTCACCGGTACGGCCATCATACAATGTGATCTGACCTGACGTCGGCAAACCACCGAGTTTTAATAACTCCTTGATTTCCGCTTCAGCCGCACCGTCAAACACAGGTGTTGCTACCGGCAAACCTTTACGTAAGTTTTCTGCTAAACGTAATACTTCTTCATCACTGAAGGTACTTAAATCCACTTTTTGTGAACCGTTACCCAAGTCATACGCTTTTTGAATATAACTACGTAATTTTTCCACTTCTTGTTTTTGTTTGAGCATTGCATTGATTTGATCACCAATACCTTTTGCCGCTAAACCTAAGTGGGTTTCAAGAATCTGACCGATATTCATACGAGACGGTACGCCCAGTGGGTTCAACACGATTTCAACCGGTTGACCGTTTTCATCGTACGGCATATCTTCAACCGGATTGATTTTTGAGATAACCCCTTTGTTACCATGACGACCCGCCATTTTATCGCCCGGTTGGATTTGGCGTTTCACCGCAAGGTAAACTTTCACCACTTTCAATACACCCGGTGCAAGATCATCGCCTTTGATGATTTTCTTACGTTTCACTTCAAGTTTATGTTCAAACTCTTTACGAAGCTCCTCGTATTGCTCTGCCAGCTGCTCTAATTGGTTTTGTTTTTCTTCATCCGCAATGGTTTGTTCCAACCATTTAGTGCGATTCAATTTATCTAATTGCGCGGCATCTGCCCCACCTGCGATAAGAAGATTGCGAACACGTGCGAATAAGCCCGCTTCTAAGATTTCCAATTCATCAGAAAGGTCTTTCTTCGCTTCTTTGAGTTGCATTTCTTCAATTTCTAACGCACGTTTGTCTTTTTCCACGCCATCGCGGGTAAATACTTGTACGTCAATAACCGTACCGGTTACGCTATTCGGTACGCGTAATGAAGAATCTTTCACATCAGATGCTTTTTCACCGAAAATCGCACGTAACAATTTTTCTTCCGGTGTTAATTGGGTTTCACCTTTAGGAGTCACTTTACCGACTAAGATGTCGCCGCCTTTCACTTCTGCGCCCACATAAACAATACCGGATTCATCCAATTTGCTTAATGCGGATTCACCAACGTTTGGAATATCTGCAGTAATTTCTTCCGCACCCAATTTCGTATCACGCGCCACACAAGAAAGCTCTTGAATGTGAATCGTTGTGAAACGATCTTGTTGAACCACACGCTCGGACACTAACATCGAATCTTCAAAGTTATAGCCGTTCCAAGGCATAAACGCGACACGAATATTTTGACCTAAGGCTAATTCACCTAAATCCGTTGACGGCCCGTCAGCCAACACCTCACCACGGTTAATCGGATCACCTAAATTCACGCAAGGGATTTGGTTGATACAGGTGTTTTGGTTGGAACGGGTGTATTTGATTAAATTATAAATATCAATACCCGCTTCACCGGCGATCGTTTCATCTTCATTGACTTTGATAACGATACGCGAAGCATCAACATATTGCACCGTACCGCCACGTTTTGCGACAACCGCTACACCGGAATCAAGGGCGATTGGTTTTTCCATCCCCGTGCCTACTAACGGTTTGTCCGCTCGTAATGTCGGTACTGCTTGACGTTGCATGTTCGCCCCCATCAAAGCACGGTTCGCATCATCGTGCTCAAGGAACGGAATCAATGCAGCCGCCACAGACACCACTTGCTGGGTTGAAACGTCCATATAGTGAATGTCTTCAGGTTTGTATAAGCCTGACTCACCACGTTCACCACGCGCCGTTACAAAGGCATCGGTAAAACGGTTATTTTCATCTAAGTTTGAGTTTGCCTGCGCAATAATATAGTTTGCTTCATCAATCGCGGACAAATATTCGATTTCTTCCGTTACTTGACCATCAACCACTTTACGATACGGTGTTTCTAAGAAACCATAATCGTTAGTACGCGCAAATGCAGAAAGTGAGTTGATCAAACCGATATTCGGACCTTCAGGGGTTTCGATCGGACACAAACGACCATAGTGGGTATTGTGTACGTCACGTACCTCAAAGCCTGCTCGTTCACGCGTTAAACCGCCGGGACCCAATGCAGAAATACGACGTTTGTGCGTTACTTCAGATAATGGGTTGTTTTGATCCATAAATTGCGAAAGTTGCGAAGAACCGAAGAATTCTTTTACTGCCGCGGAAATCGGTTTCGGGTTAATTAAGTCTTGTGGGGTAATCGCATCTAAATCGCCTAAAGATAAACGTTCTTTAACCGCTCTTTCCACACGAACCAAACCGATACGGAATTGGTTTTCTGCCATTTCACCCACCGAACGGATACGACGGTTACCCAAATGGTCGATATCATCTACTTCACCACGACCGTTACGAATATCAATGAGTTTACGCATCACACCGATGATATCTTCATTGCTTAAAATACCGCTCCCCACACCTTCAGGAATACCTAAAGAGCGGTTGAATTTCATACGACCTACCGCCGATAAATCATAGCGCTCCGCAGAGAAGAATAAATTATTAAATAATGCTTCTGAAGATTCCGGTGTCGGTGGTTCACCCGGACGCATCATACGGTAGATTTCATATAAGGCACTGATTTTGTCGTAAGTCGGATCAACACGTAAAGTCTCGGAAATATACGGGCCGTAGTCTAAATCGTTAGTAAATAATGTTTCTATAGCGTTGTAGCCGGCTTGTGCTAATTTCGCCAAAATTTCTAAAGAAATTTCACCGTTTGCAGAACAAATAATTTCACCGGATTCTAAATCTACATAATCTTTTGCAGCGACTTTACCGACAATATATTCGGTCGGTACAACAACCTGAGTCACCTTATCTTTCTCTAACGCTTTGATATGACGTGCGGTAATACGGCGACCTCGTTCAACATATACCTTTCCGTTCGCTTCAATATCGAAAGAAGCGGTTTCACCACGTAAACGTTCCGGCACAAGTGCCATTAATAATTGATTATCGGCAATTTCAAAAATGACTTTATCAAAGAATAAATTTAAGATTTCTTCTGTTGTATAGCCTAATGCACGAAGAATGATGGTTGCCGGCAATTTACGACGACGGTCGATACGCGCATATAAATTATCTTTCGGATCAAACTCGAAATCTAACCAAGAACCACGGTAAGGAATGATACGTGCGTTATAAAGCACTTTACCTGAGGAATGTGTTTTTCCTTTGTCAGAGTCAAAAAATACGCCCGGACTACGGTGTAATTGTGAAACGATAACACGCTCGGTACCATTGATGACAAAGGTACCATTGTCTGTCATTAACGGGATTTCCCCCATATATACTTCATTTTCTTTAATATCTTTAACAGCGCGTGAAGACGATTCTTTATCGTAGCTCACTAAACGTAATTTTACTCGTAAGCCTGCCGCATAAGTTGAACCGCGAATTTGGCACTCGCGCACATCAAATTCCGGATCTTCTAAACGGTAATCAACATATTGTAATTCGGTATAGCCATTATTGCTAACAATTGGAAAAACAGAACGGAAAGCCGCTTCTAAGCCTTGCTGACCTTCCGGATCTTTTTGAATAAATTTATCAAACGAATCTAATTGAATGGTTAATAAATAAGGTACATTTAAAACTTGCGGACGTTTGCCGAAGTCTTTACGAATTCGTTTTTTCTCAGAATAGGAGAGACCCATTGGTTGGTTTTCCTCTATCAATTTTAGTGAGACTGAGTTGACACAAGAAAAAGAGCGGTCATTTTTACTAACATTTTCTTACATCAAAGTATGGACACCGTTTTCAGAAACCGCACTCTGAACCTTACTTCTGTAGTGGGTTACTCAAACTAAAACCTTCATTTTTTCTTTAATTTGAGTGGAAACAGGTACTATTAAACGGAAAATAATCGCCTGTTTTTTTATGCTATTTTGATAGCACAAAATGGCTGATGGTAAACCACCAGCCATTAAGCCTGAAGAACAGGACATAAGCGAATCAAAAATTATTTGATTTCTACTTTCGCGCCTGCTTCTTCTAATTCTTTCTTAAGTGCTTCAGCTTCTTCTTTAGAGATGCCTTCTTTTAAGTTAGCCGGAGCAGATTCAACTAAGTCTTTAGCTTCTTTTAAGCCTAAACCGGTTGCACCACGTACTGCTTTGATTACCGCTACTTTGTTAGCACCTGCTTCAGCAAGAACTACGTCAAACTCAGTTTTCTCTTCTGCTGCCGCTGCTGCACCGCCTGCTGCCGGAGCTGCTGCTACTGCCGCTGCTGAAACACCAAATTTTTCTTCCATTGCTGCGATTAATTCAACAATTTCAGTCACAGATTTAGAAGCAATCGCTTCAATGATTTGTTCGTTAGTTAATGACATAACAATCAATTCCTAAAGTAAATAAAGTTAAATGAAGTAAGAAACGCTTAATGATTAAGCCGCTTCTTGTAATTTGTCGCGTAATGCCGCAAAAGTGCGAACAAGTTTGCCTGCCGCAGCTTCTTTCATTGTGCCCATTAAACGTGCAATCGCTTCTTCGTAAGTCGGTAATGTTGCCAAGAATTCAACATCTTGGATTTTACCTTCAAAGGCTGCACCTTTAATTTCAAACTTATCGTTTGCCTTAGCAAACTCTTTGAACAAGCGTGCTGCCGCACCCGGGTGTTCGTTAGAGAATGCGATAAGTGTTGGACCTACAAACGTATCTTTTAAGCATTCGTAATCTGTGCCTTCAACTGCACGGCGTAATAAAGTATTACGAACCACACGCATTGTTACACCCGCTTCACGAGCTGCTTTACGTAATTCAGTCATTTTATCAACAGTTACACCGCGGGAATCTGCGATTACTGCCGAAAGTGCACCTTTGGCTGCTTCATTTACTTCAGCAACAATTGCTTGTTTGTCTTGAAGATTTAATGCCATTGGCTTTTAGCTCCTGAATACACTCCGATTTCTCGGAATTAATTTACCCTATCCGAAGATTAGGACGACTTCGGTGCCCAGAAGCAAGAAAAATTCTTATTCTGTACACCATCTACGTAGGATTATTAAGATAGCTATCCCCTACGGTCTTGGACGGGGCTTGAATAGGTCAAGCACCAACCAGAAATTTAGTTATAGCCTATAAGCTATAACAAAGACGCAGGATTATAGAGTGAATCCATTTTCTTGTAAAGCCATTTGTCGAAAAAAGATCCGAAAACGATACCTTATATTATTTTCTTACTGCAATCGCCTCAATTTCTAAACCAACGTCTTTCGGTAAACGCGCCACTTCTACACAAGAACGGGCAGGGAAATTCGGGTGATTATTTTCTTTGAAGAAACGCTCATATTCTGCATTCACCGCCACAAAATCACCTAAATCTTTCACAAAAACCGTCGTTTTTACAATATCGGCGACTTTTAAACCGGATTGCTCAACGATCGCTTTTACGTTCTCCAAAGATTGACGGGCTTGTGCGACAATATCAGAAGGCACTTCACCGGTTGTCGGATTAACAGGAATTTGACCGGAAGTCAGCACCAAATTTCCTAAATCCACCGCTTGAACATAAGGACCGATTGCCGCCGGGGCTTTTTCAGTATGAATAATTTTTGTCATAATTTTCTCCCTTTTGGAAAAGTGCGGTCAAAATAACCGCACTTTTTATTAGTCGATTTCTTTTAATACATCATCAGAAAGCTCTTTTTGCGAACCTTCCTTAACCTTGCCGTCATTTACTTTAAATTCTAAGTTTTGGAAATAAGCCTCACGGAATGTTACATAAGGATCTTGGGCTTGACGTAGTAACTCCGCATTATCCAAGTTCTTCGCACGGGAATCCACCGCTTGAACACCATATTTTACCAGTGACCACGGGCCTCCAACCCAATCCCAGAACGGATACATATAAGCCGCATCAACTACGGCACCGGTTAATTGCCGAGGTGTCGTTGCGTTATAAAGCGGCAATACCATATAAGCACCGGCATCAATACCATAACTGCCCAAGGTCTCACCAAATCCGCGTTGCTCATAAACCTGTAGATCTTTGCTCGCACTGGCGAAATCAAATAACCCGCCGATACCGAATACGGTATTTATCCAAAAGCGATTAAAGTGCACGAATGCTTTTTTCGGTTCACCTTCAATCATACGGTTTACAAAACTTACCGGCTCGTCTAAATTATTCACCACATTAGAAAGCCCTTTTGTTACCGGAGTCGGCATATAATCACGCCAACCCTTTGCCGCAGGTTCCAGCACATAACGATCCACTACATTGTAGTTGAAATTCCACATAGTGCGGTTAAAACCTCCCATCGGATCATTACGCTCACCATTTGGTTTTGTCGCACAACCGGCTAACATTATCGCTCCTAAAAGAGCGGTCAAAACTACCTGTGTTTTCATTTGTATTCGTCTTTGAAAAAATTGACGTTATTCTAACCCAGACAGCACATAACTCAAGCTATAAAAGTAAAAAAGCGGCTATAAAGCCGCTTTCATCATTATTTAACTTGTGGATCTCTACCATAATTCGGGTGGTGAGGCCCGTACGATAAACCCTTATGAAGGGTTTATTGAAGATTTACGGATACTTCCTACACCGGCATTTCTTTTTGATACGTCTATGATAAAACCTCTAGGTATTTATCTAGAGGTTTTAGCAATGGTATGAAATTCTTTTAGGGATTTTTACCTATTTTTTCGTTTTCTTTACGGTTTTTCCGGAAGTTTTCTTTTCCGCAGATTTACCTTCGGATTTGACCGCACTTTTTTTACTTGATGTGGCTTTTTTAGCCGGCACTTTTTTCTTCGGTTTCTCACCTAAATTTGCAGCTTTCCACTCCTCGAATTTTTCCAATAACACTTTACCCATTGGGCTTGGATCTCCGGTAAAGAGGGTTTTCAAACCGTTGGTTTCAATAATATGACGGCGTAAAGCTAAACGTTCTTCGTGATTTTCAGCCAAACGTATCGCACGTTCTACATATTCATCTACGGTGTCTGCAATTAACCATTCCGGTAAACCTAAACGCTTAAATAAACCTTCATCAATATGTTCATGCACTTCCGGACCGGTTTTACAAACGCCCACCAAACCAAGGGTGACCATATCAATAATGCCGTTGGTATTACCGAATGGGAACGGGTTCACCATCATATCGCAGTTATGTAAAATTCTGAGATATTCGTGGTAAGGGGAATGGGCATGTGCGGTTGCATCATCACCTAAATAAGTTTTAATAAAACGCTCAACATACGGGTGTGTGATACCGCTTGATTGACCTAATGCAAAGTGAAAATGCACTTTTACTTTTGCGCGATCACGAATTGCTTTTAAGGCTTCTAAGAAATACGGGTTTAATTTCATCGTTGTCGAAGCGATACCGATATTCACCACTTCAGGATTCTCACGCAAGCGATACTCTACATTTTGTGGTGCAAGGGCAGAAGGTACATAAGGGAGCGCATCTTTCGACAAGCGTAGCAACGTCTCGCTAAAACAATCTTCAGAACCTACGTAATCATCTTCTACGATAACATATTCAATGAAATCGGAATGTGTCGTTGCCGGGTGACCTAAGGCAATCACTTGAATCGGCGCAACTCTTGTGTTACTTACAAAAATGGTGGTGAGATCCATACCGATACTCGGCATATAAAACACCGCCGCACCATTTTTATCACAAATATCTTTTATGAAATTCAGCTTATCAAAGATATTATTCTTATCTAGCAGATGGAATTCATCAAAAACGGCTCTACCGGCTTCATCCACCGCTTGACTACCGATACCGATTAAATGGAAACGTTCACGCGCGGCGATCATTGAAGTTGAATGCGTGCGATAAATAGAATGCGCGGAATGGAAATGCTCAAGCAATACCACCATAACGGGTTTGCCGTTCCGATCGCCCAATTTCGTTACATCGCGATCTTGCCAACCTAATTCAACCAAATGGCGGCGAATAACCTGATTTAATGCCTTTTTCACGAGATGTTTGTTTGAAGCAATATCATAGCTACAATGCATATACACATCGTGAGAAATACCACTCGGAAGATTATTTAAATTATGAATTTGAGCTAATTTTTCAGGAAACCATTGTAATAAAGCACCGCGTTTACCGAATGATTGCTGTGTCCCGATAAAACGAGGGGATTGCAAGGCAAAGCAAAGGGAGGCGCAAAGTTCCGGATCAATATCCCATAACGCATCCAAATTCAGATTAACGTTGGATTCCGGTAAATATAAAATACAGAATTTAATTACTGCGGCTTTTGAAGAATCCAAATGAATATCCAATGGATTTTCAGGAGCAGGATTACGGTTATACGTTTGTAAAATGTGATCTGCATTCACAAAAGGCGATGCGGCAAAAATCAGGTTTAACCAGCGTTGTAATGTTAAGAAACGTTGTGCGCCGGAAAGCGAAATCTCTAATTTAGGATCACTAAATAACTGAGTAATCGCTACCGCCATACGTGTACAAAAATAAACAGTTTTATCTTGCGCAAGTGTATTTAGTTGTTCGGGATAATCAAACTCAATATCTTGAATATCACCGAAATTCGAATCGATTTTCCCAAGAATCTCAAGTAATTCAACACAAGCTTCTTCATAATTTTTGGCTGCCACTTCTTTTTCGAAACGAACAACACTCGGTTTTTTAACTTCAGACATTTTATTTACCTTTTACTTTTAATTAACAAGTTCCCCAAAGATCATATTCATCCGAATGGGTAATATTTACTTTAATTATTTCACCGATTTTTATATTAATACCGCTTAAATTATCAACATAAACTAAGCCGTCAACTTCCGGAGCATCGGCTTTGGAACGTCCGATAATTCCGTCATCAGCAATTTCGTCCACTAAAACATCAACAACCTTTCCAACTTTTTGTTTCAAACGATTAGCTGAAATTTCTTGCTGTAATTGCATAAAACGATGGTAACGTTCTTCTTTTACTTCCTCCGGCACTTGCTCCGACATATCGGTGGCAGGTGCACCTTCAACAGGGCTGAATTTAAAACAGCCAACTCTGTCAAGCTGTGCTTCTTTCAGGAAATCAAGCAATAATTGAAAATCTTCTTCCGTTTCTCCCGGAAAACCAACGATAAAGGTCGAACGCAAGGTTAAATCCGGACAAATTTCCCGCCATTTTTTTATACGCTCTAAAGTGCGGTCAATAGAACCCGGTCTTTTCATTGCTTTAAGAATTTTCGGACTGGCGTGTTGGAGCGGAATATCCAAATAGGGCAATAAAATGCCCTCCGCCATTAATGGAATTAAATCATCTACGTGCGGATACGGATAAACGTAATGCAAACGCACCCAAATACCAAGTTTTCCCAATTGTTTACAAAGGGTCATTAAATCATTTCTAATCGGTATTCCATTCCAAAAGGCGGTTTTTGTTCCCCCTTCCTGACGTTTAACATCCATAGCATAGGCAGAAGTATCTTGCGAAACGACAAGCAACTCTTTCACGCCAGCTTCGGCTAAACGTTTGGCTTCATCCAACACCTGTGTAATAGAACGGCTTTCCAAATCACCACGCATAGAAGGAATAATGCAAAACGTACAACGGTGATCACAACCTTCAGAAATTTTTAAGTAGGCATAATGTTTCGGGGTAAGCTTTACACCTTGTTTCGGCACAAGGCTAATATATGGATTATGGGTAGGTTTCGGCACGTATTTGTGCACTTGTTCCATCACGGCTTCATAACTATGCGGCCCGGTAACTTCTAACACTTTCGGATGCACTTCGCGGATGCGATCTTCTTTTGCACCTAAACAACCGGTTACAATCACACGACCGTTTTCCTCCAGTGCTTCTCCAATCGCTTCTAAAGATTCTTGAACTGCGCTATCAATAAAGCCACAGGTATTGACGATCACTAAATCGACGTTTTCATAGCTCGGTACGATGTTATAACCATCGCTACGTAATTCCGTCAAAATACGTTCGGAATCCACTAAATTTTTCGGACAACCAAGACTCACAAAACCAATGTTTGGAGTAGAAGTTTGCATAAAGTTATCTCTCCGCTTATTTTTAAGGCGCGATTCTACTCAACTTCCCAATGAAAGTCGAACGAATAAACGTAAAAATATCGTAAATTTGAGTATATTTTCATTTTTCAAACCGTTAGAATTTCCACAATTATTATCAAAACAACCTTGCATTATGGAAAATCCACCTCTTATTTTGACCGCACTTTTCGCCTCTCTTCACTTAACCATTCTCGGAAAAATGTTTTTGGCGTTAATCTTGGGTAGCATTATCGGGTTAGAACGCGAACTGAAACATAAACCTGTCGGCATTAAAACTTGCGCCATTATCGCTATCACAACTTGTACGCTAACCATCGTTTCTATTCAAGCGGCCGAACATTATGCCCAAGTATCCGAAAATATTCGTACCGACCCAATGCGTCTTGCCGCCCAAGTTATCAGCGGTATCGGTTTCTTAGGTGCCGGCGTGATTTTGCATAAAAAGAATGATGCTATTTCAGGTTTAACTACCGCCGCAATAATTTGGGCGGCGGCAGGTATCGGGATTGCGACCGGAGCAGGGTTTATTTTTGATGCCTTTATCGCCACGGCAATGATCTTAATTGCCATTCGCTTTAGCCCAATGGTACAGCGTTTAATTCGCCGCAAAGGTCGCAAAAAGAAAACCAAAATTAGCATCCATCTCCGTTCATCCGGCGCGATAGCCATCATCACAAATTTATTGATTCAAAATGATTACCGGATTGAAAATCTTGCGGTAAAAGATTTGGCAAATGGCGAAGTTCGCGTGCAAATTCGATGTTTTGCCATTGATAACACGATCATCAAAGATGTTTACACTTTACTCAAAACGGAAGAAGACGTGTTAAGTGTGGAATTATTTGAAAACTAACTGCCGCCTTCCCTTTCTCATACTTGTAATAAAATAGGATAAAACGTCCATCGCTTTCCCCTATTTTGCTTAAAGGATTATAGTGAACCCCAAATTATGCCCAGTATTTGTCTATTTCCGCACGAATCGCTTCAGCAGTAGCTTTACCTTTTTCACCCACTAATGCGCGACCGGCAATAAAAGCTTTGGCATTTTTGATTTCTTTAAATAAATGAATATCTTCCGGTACGATACCGCCTGTAATGGAAAGCTCTAAACCTAATGCAGATAATTTTTTCATTAATTCCACATCTTCCTCTGTCCAGCCTTTACCGGCAAGTTCGGCATCACGGGAGCGGTGATAAATCGCTTGTTTCACTCCTAAATCCACCCATTCTTTGGCATCTTTTTCTACCGTCCAGTTGCCATAGATCTCAATTTGAATTTCTTTTTTCACTTTAAGTTCCGGGTGGGCGGCATTAAATTCGTCTGCAACTTTCTTACAAGCGGCTTTAGTTGCCGGGTGAGCCGCTGCGGAAACGGTGAGCCAATCTGCCCCTGCTTCAAATGCCATTTTAGCCAGAATCGCACCGCCGTCCGTTGTTTTTAAATCGCATACGATAATATGATTTGGGTGTAAAGCACGCAATGTACTCACCGCTTTCATCCCTTCGGCACAAGCTAAAATTGTGCCGACTTCAATGATTTCCACTAAGGATTCCGCCTGTTTAGCATCACCAACGGCCTTTTCAAGGGTTAATGAATCAAGTGCGATTTGAAGTAATGGTTTAGACATAGTATGTTCTCTCTTAAAAGTTTGGAATAAATCGGTAGGATAAAAACAACCCTACATCTCATCGTTAATTAAGCATTTAGTGCCGCATCAATCACCGCCAACACGTCTTCTTTGGTTTTACAATCCAAGAATTTTTGAATGTTAATACCGTCATCATTATCGGGATCATCAAATACTTGGGTGATTTCCATAATGCCTTGCATATGGGTGTCGGAATCGCTACCGGCAAGGGTAACAAGTACGGAAATTATTTCACCATCAAAATCTACCGGTTCTGCAAGGGTGGTTAACGCAAATGCGGTGCGGATAACGCCTTCTTCGGGACGGGCGTGCGGCATTGCAAGTCCCGGGGCAAGCACAATGTAAGGTCCAAGCTCTTTAACCTTGCTCACAATATTGTCATAGTATCTCGGCTCAATCGCCCCTGAAGCTACAAGCAAATCCGTACCGATTTTAATTGCCTCTTCCCAGTTTTCTGCCCGTTGGTTAAGTTTAATTGAGTTATTTTCGAGAAGGGATTCTTTTAACATTTTGCACTCCTTAATTTGAGTCGTTGTATGTTGAGCGGTCAATTTACTTTAAAAAACCACTATTATGTATCAGTCGCACAAAGAGAATTTTATATCCGATATTTAATTTGGGTGGGTGCGTTAAGCTCTGCGTAACGCACCATTTCATCATTAAACTCTCTGTCGGTGCGTTACGGCTTCGCCTCACGCACTCTATGATGATTTGTGCAAGTGCTACATAATACCGTAGAAAACCGACCGCACTTCGAGTTATTTATTTTGGAATTTATTAATCAATTCGATTAATTCATCGCCAAATGAATTTGGGTTAAGCATATTTTGTACGCCAAGCACATATTTTCCTTCACCAACCTGAATTTCACCGGATAAATGTTTGGAAGATACGATAATGTCCGTACTGTCTAGTTTGCCTTTGTAATCTGTTACGGCACAAGAATCCATCACATTCGGAATGCCTCGTTTATCCAAATAGCCTTTGATCTTCATTTTCATCATCATTGATGAACCTTGACCGGAGCCACAGACCGCAAGGATACGTACGGGTTTAACGCCTTCAAAAACATCGTTATTTTCGACCGCACTTTGTTCGGTCGTATTTGTGTTAGCCGCTGTTGCCACTGCTTCATCAGCAATTTCATCAACACCGTAGCCGTCCATTTGCTCAAGGGTTTTACCCGCAGCAGCGGCGGCCGCTTCGGCAGCACGTAATTTTTTCGATGCAAACGCCATGTAAACGAATGCGGCGGCTAAGATGACAAAGAAGAAGAACGGAATACTTACGATACCCTGTAATACCGGTGGGAAGAATAACGCCCAGTCAGCCATTCCCATCCAGCCGTTGAACGTTGCGCCTTGCGTAGCAAGTAAGTGAATAACCCAAGCAGAACCTAAAACTTCAATAATCCCCATCACAAAGCAGATTTTCATTACGGCTCTCCAACCACCGAAATGGTTAGCAAATACACCGATAGTGGCATTGGAGAAGAACATTGGGATAAAGCCCGGAATGATTAAGACGGAAGCATCAAAGCCAAGTAAAATACCGACCGCGACAAATTGACCGATCGCCCCCCACATAAAACCGAATACCATTGCATTCGGAGAGAATGCGTAAATTGCAGCACAGTCAATGGCTAATACCGCATTCGGAATAACACGCTCAGAAATACCTTTGAAAGCTTCGGAAAGCTCGGCAACAAACATCCGTACACCAATCACGATCACTTGGATAGCAACGGCAAATTTTAAGCCGGTTTCAAAGATATAGATTGTCCAATGGGTTTTGCCCGCCATTGTTTGGAGGTTATCTAATCCGAAGGATAATAAGATAATGCCGAAAAAGACAGTCATTACTAATACGGTGGCAGAAATACTATCATGGAAAATATGTAGCCATTTTGGCAATTTCATATTATCAACGCTATCTTCTTTGTTACCGAGTTTCGGAGCAAGTTGAACCGCGATCCAAGAGGCGATTTGTTGTTGGTGTCCGATAGAAAAGCCAGCCCCACCGGTTACCGCTTGGGTCGGTTTATACATAATATTAGATGAGATCCCCCAATATAACGCCATAATAATTGCGGTATAAATGATGGTTTCCATCATAGAAGCACCGATCAACATATAGAACACGGCAACAAGTCCTGCTTGCTGGAACATAATGTGTCCGGTTAGCATAATCGTACGGATACCGGTAAAACGTCTGAACATCACCAATAAAATATTCAGTGCTAATGCCAGTAGTACCGCATAACCGACCCAAGCGTAATTATCCGCCATAGTTTCAATGGTTGCCTGCATACTGGTGTAAGGATCAATCACCGCACCGGTTAAACCGTGGTATTCGGAAAGTTTTTCAATAATAGGTTTAAAGCCTTTAACTAATTCCCCGGCACCAACTTGTACCAACATAAAACCGACAATGGTTTTAATTGTTCCTTTGATGATGGTTGTGGTGTCTTTACGTAAAAGAATGTAGCCGATACAGGCAACAATCCCCAATAAAAGCGGTGCCTTGTTGAGTACCTGATCTCTAAAGATGATAAATAGATCTAATAAAGTTTCCATAACAGAACCTCTGTTGCATTGTGTAAAAATGACTTATCGGAGTTTGCTTCTCAATAACTGAGAAATCGAAACGGGCAAATAATAACAATAATTATTGAATAGAAAAGATTGAATTTGATAATTTGTGAACTGTGTCACAATTTATTTTTACTTTTTGTGAGTGAGCCGATTTTGCCCTATGTAATAAGATAATTTTTTACTAATCAGAATGGTTTTTATAACAAATTGAAATTAAATGACTAAATTCTTGTATTAAAAATAAAATGAGATCTAGATCACAAAATATAAAAAAAACATTTTACAATTTCAAATGATTATATATGATTACTTTTGATTTTAAATGCGTTTGAACTTAATTTTATCCGATAGGAGTTTACAATGAGCAAAATTCAAGAAATTACCCGTGAAAGCTGGATTCTTTCTACTTTTCCAGAGTGGGGAACCTGGTTAAACGAAGAAATTGAGCAAGAAGTTGTACCGGAAGGCAATTTTGCAATGTGGTGGTTAGGTTGTGTGGGTGTTTGGATTAAAACCCCGGGTGGTGCCAACCTTTGTATGGATTTATGGTGTGGTCGTGGTAAATCGACGAAAAAAGTAAAAGATATGGTTCGTGGTCACCAAATGGCAAATATGGCGGGTGTACGCAAATTACAACCAAACTTGCGTGCAGCGCCAATGGTACTTGATCCATTTGCAATCAATGAAGTGGATTTCATTTTGGCTTCTCATTATCACAGTGACCACATTGATGTAAACGTGGCGGCAGCGATTGTAAATAATCCGAAATTAGATCACGTAAAATTTGTCGGGCCTTGGCATTGTGCGGAATTATGGAAAAAATGGGGCGTACCGGAAGAGCGTATCATTATAGTAAAACCGGGCGATGTCGTGAAATTAAAAGATGTGGAAATTCACGCATTAGATTCTTTCGACCGCACTTGCTTGGTAACATTACCGGTTGAAGGTGCTGAAGAACAAGGCGGAGAATTAGCCGGTCTTTGTCCGTCAGATGAAGAAATGGGACGTAAAGCGGTGAACTATGTGTTCAAAACTCCTGGCGGTAATATTTACCACGGCGCAGATTCCCACTTCTCTATTCAATTTGCCAAACACGGTAAACAGTTCGATATTGATGTGGCATTAAACAACTACGGGGAAAACCCTGTAGGTATTGCCGATAAAATGACTTCGGTTGATTTATTACGTATGGCTGAAAGCCTACGCTGTAAAGTTATTATTCCTGTTCATCACGATATTTGGACAAACTTTATGGCAAGTACGGATGAGATCATTGCATTGTGGAAAATGCGTAAAGAACGCTTACAATACAAATTCCATCCGTTTATTTGGGAAGTGGGCGGAAAATATGTGTACCCTCGTGATAAAGATCTCATTGAGTATCATCATCCGCGCGGCTTTGATGATTGCTTTGAGCACGAGCCGAATATTCAATTTAAATCAATGCTATAACAACAAAAAAGCCGTCTTCTACTTGAAGATGGCTCATTTTTTGTTCATTATTAGCAAATCAAAATGAATCGCAAGGAAAATATAATGAACGAAAATTACCGCCATCGGCGGCTTTTGCAATTATTATTTGAGAAAAAAGCACTTTCTACGGCTGAAATTATTGAATTACTGGACGTTTCTCCGGCCACAGCGAGACGAGATATTAATAAATTAGCAGAACAGGGACGTTTAAAAAAAGTACGTAACGGTGCGGAGGCGTTAAGCCCCTCAACCACGGTTGATCCCTATAATCGAACAATTAACAATCTTGATGAAAAGCAACGTATTGCAATGGCTGCGAGTCGTTTATGTCAAGATGGAGATTCGATTATTTTGACCTGCGGTTCGACAATGCAGATGTTAGGGGAACGGTTATGTGGCAGAAAATTACAAATCATCACGAATTTTCTGCCATTGGCAAACCAACTGATTGTAAATAACCACGAGGATCTTGTCATTATGGGGGGACAATATAATCGTAATAAAGCCATTACCCTTTCCCTTAACCAAAATGAAAGCCCTTATGCGGCAAATATTATGTTCACCAGCGGTAAAGGCTTTACCATAGACGGACTGTATAAAACGGATATGATTATTGCAAATTCAGAACATCGTTTATCCAGCAAAGCGAGCAAGTATGTGGTGTTATTGGATAGTACCAAACTAGGTCAGCAAGTAGGAATGTTATTTACCGAGCTTAAAAATATTGATTTATTAATTACAGGCAAAGAATCCGATCCAAATATTATTGATGCGTTAAGAGAACAAGGCTTGGAGATTATATTAGCGTAAAAGTGCGGTCGGTTTTTACCAAGAATTTGAAACAAAGCAAGAAGAATTTAATGAAATAAACGATTGGGTAAGTGGGTACCCAATATTGATGTAAAGAGGCGCTAAGGAGTTTCCCGTGAGAAAACATAAACTAGGCATTTATGAAAAAGCCTTACCTAAAAATATCAGTTGGCAAGACAGGTTATCAATTGCCAAGACCTGTGGCTTTGATTTTGTTGAAATGTCTATTGACGAAACCGATGAGCGTTTGGCTCGTCTTGATTGGAGTAAAAAAGAACGCTTAAAATTAGTGAAAGCGATTGTCAACACGGGCGTAACCATTCCCTCAATGTGTTTATCCGGTCATCGCCGTTTTCCCTTTGGCAGCCGTGATGAGGCGATTCGCCAAAAAGCCTATGAAATTATGGAAAAAGCCATTCAATTCGCGGTGGATACGGGTATTCGTACCATTCAACTTGCAGGCTATGATGTTTATTATGAAGAGCAAGATGAAGGCACGATTGAACGTTTTCAGAAAGGTTTGGAATGGGCGGTTGAACTTGCCGCCGGCAACCAAGTTACCCTTGCGGTAGAAATTATGGATACCAAGTTTATGAGTTCTATTTCCCGTTGGAAAAAATGGGACGAAATCATCAAATCCCCATGGTTTACCGTTTATCCTGACTTAGGCAATCTTTCGGCTTGGAATGATAATGTCGCCGAAGAACTCAAATTAGGCATCGATAAAATCTCCGCTATTCATTTAAAAGATACTTACAAAGTAACCGAAACCTGTAAAGGTCAGTTCCGTGATGTACCTTTCGGCGAAGGTTGTGTGGATTTCCCGGCCTGTTTCAAAACCTTAGCGGAACTCAATTATCGCGGTGCATTCTTAATTGAAATGTGGACAGAAAAAGCGGACGAACCTATTGCGGAAATTATCAATGCACGCCGTTGGATCGAACAAAAAATGCAAGAAGGAGGGTTTACCCTATGAGCCAATTAACCGAATTAAGCCCAGAATTACTGGCAATGCGTGAAAGAGTATTTAAAGCAAATTTAGAACTGCCTAAATATAAATTGATCACTTTTACTTGGGGAAATGTAAGTGAAATTGATCGGGCAAGCGGCATTGTTGCCATAAAACCTTCCGGTGTGGAATACGATCAAATGACGGTGGAAGATATTGTTTTAGTCGATCTGCAAGGCAATCGGGTATATGGTGATAAAAAACCTTCTTCCGATACACCTACGCATTTGGAACTTTATCGTCAATTTACCGAGATTGGCGGTGTCGTGCATACCCATTCCCGCCACGCCACCGCTTGGGCGCAGGCCGGCGAAGATATTTTGGCACTGGGCACAACTCAGGGGGATTATTTCTATGGTTCTATTCCTTGCACCCGCAAAATGACTCCTGAAGAAATTGCAGGCGAATATGAATTAGAAACCGGGAAAGTGATTGTCGAGACGTTCCGTAAACGCCAAATTGACCCCAAATCCGTGCCTGCGGTACTGGTTCATTCACATGGTCCGTTTACTTGGGGCAAAGATGCTTTTGATGCGGTGCATAATTCCGTCGTATTGGAAGAAGTGGCTTATATGAACTTTGTAAGCCACCAAATTCGCCCGAATATCGGCTCAATGCAACAGGAATTGTTAGACAAGCATTATCTGCGTAAGCACGGCAAAAACGCGTATTATGGGCAATAATTAACAATCAAATAAGCAAAGGAGGCAGTATTTACTGCCTCTTTCAACAAGAAGGAATGAGAATATGAATTATAAAGCGGTCGCCTTTGATCTTGATGGCACATTACTCAACGGACAAGGGCAAATTTTGACTGAGAATAAAAAAGCAATTCAAACATTGCTGGAAAAAGGTATTCAAGTCATTTTGGTAACGGGCAGACATCATACCGCCGTCAAACCTTATTATCGGGAATTAGGGCTAACGACACCGATTATTTGTTGCAATGGCACTTACGTTTACGATGTTGAAACCGATAGCACACCTTTTGCCAATCCCCTTTCCAAACAACAGGCACAACTGATTTTTGATGTGGCGGAAAAACATCATTGTCATCTCTTAATGTATTCAAAAGATTCGATGAATTATGCAAAACTTAATCCCCACATGGAAAAATTTTTACAATGGGTGGAAAGCTGCCCGCCGGAAGTCCGCCCTGATGTGCGCAAAGTAGCGAGTATTCAAGATGTGATAGATAATCATCAACCGATTTGGAAATGTGTTATTTCCGCACCGGATAAAAATATAATGAATGCCGTTGTTGCAGACTTGCCACAGGGCGAGTTTAGTTGTGAATGGTCTTGGGTTGATCGCATTGATATTGCTAACGCAGGCAATACCAAAGGGGGAAGACTGGTTGCATTATTAGCCCAATGGGGAATTGATCCGCAGCAGGTTATTGCCTTTGGCGATAACCATAATGATATCAGTATGCTCAAAGCCGTAGGACTAGGCGTTGCAATGGACAATGCCGAAGATGAAGTGAAACAACAGGCAAAATTAATTACTCGTAGCAATAATGAAGCGGGTATTGCCGATGTATTGAAAACTTATTTTTCAATTTAATAAAATTAAAAAAACCGACTTAATGCTAAAAGTCGGTTTTTCAATATCACTTTCGGCGAAAATCTTTCGCCGTAGTTCTTCTAGACTAAAACGACCGAATATAAAATCCGGTCGTTTAAATTTAATTTACTCTATTACGCTAATTTCCCGTTTAAGAAATCTAACAATTGGTCTTTTCCAATCATTTCTTTCTCACCGTTACGGCGATTTTTATATTCAATTTCACCGTTCGCAAGGTTTTTCTCACCAATGACGATCATATGCGGTACACCGATAAGTTCCATATCCGCAAACATCACACCGGGACGTTCTTTACGATCATCAAAAATCACATCTACGCCTTGCGCCAGTAAAGTGCGGTACAATTCTTCGGCATATTGTTGCACGCTTTCGGATTTATGCATATTCATCGGCACAATCGCCACGGTAAATGGTGCGATTTCATCTGTCGGCCAAATAATACCGCGATCATCATAATGTTGCTCAATCGCTGCCGCCACAACTCGGGTTACACCAATACCGTAACAACCCATGGTTACAACCATTGGACGACCGTCTTCACCTTGAACCGTTGCATTCATCGCTTCTGAATATTTTTTTCCGAGTTGGAAAATATGTCCTACTTCAATACCGCGCTTAATAAGCAACGTGCCTTTTCCATCCGGACTTGGATCACCTTCTACGACATTGCGAAGATCAGCGATTTTCGGCAAGGCAACATCACGTTCCCAGTTGATATTGAAATAATGTTTGTCATCAATATTCGCACCGGCACTGAAATCGGACATCAATGCCACCGTACGATCAATAATTACCGGAACTGTCAGATTTACCGGCCCTAATGAACCTACGCCCGCACCGATTTTCGCCTTAATTTCCGCTTCATCGGCAAACTCCAACGGCGAGGCGACTTCCGCTAATTTTTCCGCTTTGATTTCGTTTAACTCATGATCGCCACGAATCACTAGCGCAACAAGAGGCTGTTCTTCACTTGCCCCCTTTACAATCAAGGTCTTCACGGTTTTTTCAATCGGTTGATTAAATTGTTCCACCAATTCCGCAATCGTTTTTGCATTCGGCGTATCAATGAGTTCCATGGCTTTGGTCGGTGCGCCTCGTTCTCCGACTGCAATCGCTTCGGCCAGTTCAATATTTGCCGCATAGTCCGATTCTGTAGAGAAAATCACATCATCTTCACCGCTATTTGCTAACACTTGAAACTCGTGAGATGCACTACCGCCGATAGACCCCGTGTCTGCTTGCACTGCGCGGAAATCCAAACCTAAGCGACTGAAAATATTACTATAAGTTTGATACATTACATCATAAGTTTGTTGCAAACTTTCTTTATCCGTATGGAAAGAATAGGCATCTTTCATTATAAACTCACGACTGCGCATCACGCCGAAACGTGGGCGAACCTCATCACGAAATTTGGTCTGAATATGATAAAGGTTAATCGGTAGCTGACGATAAGAGGTGATTTCACGTCGCATTAGATCCGTAATGGCTTCTTCATTCGTCGGCCCGATAACAAAACCACGCTCACCACGATCGGTAAAACGCAATAATTCCGGACCATATTGATCCCAACGACCGGACTCCTGCCACAGTTCCGCCGGTTGCACAACCGGCATTTTAATTTCAAGCGCACCGCTTTTATCCATTTCTTCGCGAATCACTTTTTCTACTTTCCGAAGAACCCGCCATCCGGTCGGCATCCAATGGTATAAACCTGAAGCCAGAGGGCGAATCATCCCCGCACGCAACATCAGTTGATGACTCACAATCGCCGCTTCCGCCGGCGTTTCCTTTAATGTAGAGAATAAATATTGACTTGTACGCATCGGATTAACCTTAAATACTTTAAATTGAGAAAAAATTAGCGTGAGTATAACAAAAAGTGCGGTCATTTTTAACCGCACTTTTTTTGCAAGAAAAAATTAATTGGTTTTCAATTTATTCCAATATTTTTCATAAATATCAATCGCTTCACCCACATCCCCTTGCATAATGCCTTTTTCGACTTGTTCAGCCGATGGGAATAAAATCGGATCGTTAGCGAGTTCAGGATTTAATAAGGCTTTCACACCGTTATTCGGCATAGAGAAGCCCATACGTTCTACCACTACTTTTGCATTTTCCGGACGAAGCAAGAAATCAATAAATTTATGCGCGCCTTCTACATTTTTTGCGGTTCTCGGTATCGCATAATTGTCCATCCAGAAAATAGCCCCTTCCTTCGGATAGATAAATTGTAAGCTTGGGTTTTCTTTACGTGCTAAATAAGCGGAACCGTTCCAAATCATACCGATCGCCGCTTCGCCTTGTACGTAAGGGACTTCCGGTGAATCCGAATTAAAGGTTACCACGTTAGGTAATAAATTAACCAAACGTTCATAAGCGGCTTTGATTTCGTCTTCATTCGTGGTATTCGGTGATTTACCGTCTAATAATAATGCGATATGAAAAACTTCACGTGCATCGCTGGTCATTAATACTTTGTGTTTAAACTCCGGTTTCCACAAATCCCCCCAACTTGTAATACTGTTCGGATCAATCTCATCCGCGTTCACTTCGATCCCCGTTAAACCATATACATAAGGCAAAGAATATTTATTTTCAGGATCAAATTCCTTGTTTAAAAGATGTGTCGGCACTTGTTTCAAGTTACTCAGTTTGCTGTGATCTAAAGGTTGCAACATATTCTCTTTGATCATTTTATTAACGTAATAGCTTGATGGAAAAACCAAGTCGTAGCCTTGTCCGGCATTTTCCGTCAGTTTTAACTTTGCATACATTTCTTCATTGCTTTCAAAGGTGGAATAAATGACCTCCACACCGCTTTCTTTAGTAAATTGAGCAACAAGATCGGAAGGCACATAGTCCGTCCAGTTATAAACATAAAGCTTATTGTTGGCGAAAGCGGATGCCGTAAAAAGTACGGTTGCCGAAAGGAAAAGAGATTTGATTGAGCGAACAAAAGATTTTTTCAATTTATTGACCTCCGGAGGAATAATTAATAATCAATGCGCCAAATTTACGCGGACGGGAGTATAACATTTTTTCGCAAAGGGTTTGACATATTTACCCATAGGGGTAAGATTTCGCCACATTTTATTCACGAGATTTTTTATGCTGAATTTTGCCAATCAGGAACACGTACCATCTTACTATTTCGATTCACGCAATCAAGATTTTCAACTTCCCGCGTTAACACAGGTTGAACAAGCGGATGCGTGCGTTATCGGTGCCGGTTTCTTCGGTTTATCCGCCGCTCTTGAACTCGCTGAGAAGGGAAAAAAAGTCATCGTATTAGAAGGCGCACGTGTGGGATTCGGTGCTTCAGGGCGAAGCGGTGGACAAGCGATTAACGGCTTTGAAGAAGGCATTGACGAATACATCAAAGAAGTGGGTTTTGATAAAGCTCGTAAATTATGGGAAATGTCCTTAGAAGCCATTGATATTATTGATGAACGCATTACCAGATACGGCATTCAATGCGACTGGAAAAAAGGTTACGCCACCCTTGCGCTGAATGAACGCCGTATGGATGACCTCATCGAAATGGAAAAAGCCAGCCACGAAAATTTTGGCTATAAAAATATGCAACTTTGGGATAAAGCGAAACTCAAACGGCACTTGGGCAGCGATATTTACGTGGGCGGTTTATACGACAGCAATTCAGGACATTTGCACCCGCTTAATTATTGCTTAGGGTTAGCAAAAGCCTGTTTAGATCTCGGCGTGCGGATTTTCGAGCAATCGCCGGTCGTGGATCTGATTGAAAAAAACGGCAGTATCGAAGTAAAAACCACGCAAAGTGCGGTCATTTCTCAAGATGTTATTTTAGCAACCAACGCCTATATTGATGTGCTACCCAAATCGATTCACCATGGCATTAATCGCAAAATTATGCCGGTCGAAAGTTTTATCATAGCAACCGAACCTTTAAGTCAAACCCTTGCCGATTCCGTGATTAATAATGGTATGTCGGTATGTGATAATAATTTATTACTCGATTATTATCGTCTAAGTGCGGATAATCGCCTTCTTTTCGGCAGTGATTCCAGTTCGGAAAAAGATATGGTTGCCGTAATGCGGCAAAATATGCTGCACGTTTTCCCACAACTTGAAGGGGTTAAAATCGATTACGGCTGGGCGGGGCCAATCGATATGACAATGAACGCCACGCCGCATTTTGGTCGAATTTCCCCGCATATTTATTTTGCTCACGGCTATTCCGGGCACGGCGTTGCATTAACAGGGCTTGCCGGTCGCATTATCGCGGAAGCCATTTTAGGCGATGATGAACGCTTACGAATTTTCGAGGAACTAAAAGTACCATCCGTTTATGGCGGAAAGATCGTAAAAAATTTAGCCACCAAAATCGGCGTGCAGTATTATAAGTTTTTGGATCGTTTTCGCTAGAAATTCACTTAAAATTATACACAATCGCTTAAAGCGGTTGTTATGCCTTGCTCCGCCCTTGGCAAGCCTAGGTTCAAAATCTAAAGATTTTTTAACCGTACTTTAAAGAACCGTGTTGGATTTCATCAATAACCGGAACTAAAACCTCAGCATTGATGAAATCCGATACGGGACAACACCTAAGGTTTAATATCTCTCAAAATAGGATTTTGCATTGAAATCAAGGTTTCGGTGGACTGAATCTCATCAATCAATTGAATCTTTGTCGCCAGTACCGAATGTAATTCGGCAATAGTGTGTGTCATCACCTTGATGAAAATCGAATAATTTCCTGTCGTATAATAAGCCTCGACAACTTCATCAAAAGTTTCCAGTTTCTTGATGACTTTCTCGTAATCTTTCGCACTCTTCAAAATAATCCCGATGAAACAGCACACATCATAACCGAGTTTACGTTCATCAATAATCACTTTTGTCCCTTCAATAATACCCGATTGACGCATTTTTTCGACACGAACGTGAATGGTACCGGGGCTAACGCCAAAATTTTTCGCCATTTCTGCATAGGGCGTACGGGCATCTTTGGTGAGAACACGAAGAATTTGTTGATCCAGATTATCGATATTGTGCATAAAACGCCCTCCTTTATAAATCATCTAAAAATTTATCGTTTAATTAGATAATATTCAAACTTAAAGTAAAAGTAAATAAAATAGTTGAAATATAACCTCACTTTATTGAATAATACCTAAAAATATATGACATTATGTATCAGTCGCACAAAGAGAGTTTTATCTCCAATATTTATCGGGGTAGAGTGCGTTAAGCTTTGCGTAACGCACCATTTCATCATTAACCCCTTTATTGGTGCGTTACGGTTTCGCCTAACCGCACCCTACGATGATTTGTGCAAGTGCTACATAATGCCTAAAAAATTTCACTTAGTATTAAAATAGGCGGAAAATATGAAAAAAACATTTATTTTACAGCAACAAGAAATTAGCTTTGTAAAAAACACCTTTACACAAAACTTAATTGAACAACTTGGTATCATTGAGGTACAAGGTCCTATTCTTAGCCAAGTGGGCAATGGTATGCAAGATAACTTATCGGGGATTGAAAAAGCGGTTCAAGTAAACGTAAAACAAATCCCGAATGCCGTATTTGAAGTGGTTCACTCTTTGGCAAAATGGAAACGCCATACCCTTGCCCGTTTCCATTTTAAAGAGGGCGAAGGGCTATTCGTCCATATGAAAGCATTACGTCCGGACGAAGATTCATTAGATTCGACCCATTCCGTTTATGTAGATCAATGGGACTGGGAAAAAGTGATCCCAGCTGGTCGCCGTAACTTTGCTTACTTAAAAGAAACCGTAAACTCCATTTATCGCGCAATTCGTTTAACCGAACTTGCCGTAGAAGCCCGTTTTGATATCCCTTCCATTTTGCCAAAACAAATTGCTTTTGTTCACAGTGAAGATTTAGTCAAACGTTATCCTGACTTAAGCAGTAAGGAGCGTGAAAATGCAATCTGTAAAGAATACGGTGCCGTATTCTTAATTGGTATCGGCGGAAAACTTTCCGATGGAAAACCACATGATGGTCGAGCCCCGGATTATGATGACTGGACAACCGAATCTGAAAACGGCTATAAAGGTTTAAACGGCGATATTTTGGTGTGGAACCCGGATCTTGAAAAAGCTTTCGAACTGTCTTCAATGGGGATTCGTGTTGATGAATCGGCACTTCGCTTGCAAGTAGGTTTAACCGGCGATGAAGCCCGTTTAGAAATGGATTGGCATCAAGAATTGCTCAACGGCAAATTACCGCTCACGATTGGCGGCGGCATCGGTCAATCCCGTTTGGCGATGTTCCTACTACGTAAAAAACACATTGGCGAAGTTCAATCAAGTGTATGGCCAAAAGAAATGTTAGAGCAATATCAACACATTCTTTAATCTTTTTAAACAAAAAGTGCGGTGAAATTCACCGCACTTTTTTCGTTTCAATTATAATTTTAGTACAACACACGCGCACGAATCGTGCCGTCAATCTCACGTAATTTTGCTAATAATGGTGCAGTGTCTTCTGTTTCAACATCCACCACAACATAGCCGATTTTCGGATCAGTTTGTAAGTATTGCGCAGCAATATTTACATTTGCTTCTACGAAAACTTGGTTAAGTTTATTAAGAATACCCGGGCGATTTTCATGAATATGCAATAAACGTTTCGTGCCGGCGTGTTCCGGTAAAGAAACCTCAGGGAAGTTTACGGAAGATAAGGTTGACCCGTTATCGGAATATTTCACAAATTTTCCTGCCACTTCAAAACCGATATTTTCTTGCGCTTCTGCCGTTGAACCGCCGATATGCGGCGTTAAAATCACATTATCAAACTCACGCAACGGCGAAATAAATTCTTCATTAATTGATGCCGGTTCAACAGGAAAGACATCAATTGCCGCGCCGTGAATCTTTCCTTCTTTTAACGCTTGCGCCAGTGCATCAATATCCACCACCGTCCCACGTGCCGCATTAATTAAAATAGAACCCTGTTTAAGTTGTGCTATACGTTCTGCACTCATTAAATTTCGGGTAGATGGTAAATCCGGCACATGTAAAGAAATAATATCACAAGAACCAAGTAATTCTTCTAAATGACGTATCTGTTTTGCATTACCCAATGGCAATTTATTTTCAACATCATAGAAGTGAACATCCATACCGAGTGATTCCGCAATAATACTCAATTGGGAACCGATATGACCATAACCGACAATGCCCAATTTTTTACCGCGTACTTCGTGAGAACCCACCGCAGACTTATTCCATACACCACGATGTACTTCTGCATTTGCTTGCGGCACATTACGCATAAGCAACAAAATTTCACCTAACACTAATTCAGCCACAGATCGCGTATTTGAAAACGGCGCGTTAAATACCGGAATACCACGTGCTTTTGCCGCATTCAAATCCACTTGATTAGTGCCGATACAAAAACAGCCTATCGCAATGAGTTTCGGCGCAGCCTCAATCATTTCCGCCGTTAAATGAGTACGCGAGCGTAAACCGATAAAATGCGCATCTTTAATCGCCGCTTTCAGTTCATCACCATCAAGCGCTTTTTTGTAATAATCAATATTTGTATAACCTGCCGCATTCAAAGTATCAAGTGCGCTTTGATGCACGCCTTCCAACAGCACAAATTTGATTTTTGATTTATCAAGTGAAACTTTGTTTGTCATATCTGCATCCTTATAATTTTATATTATGAATTAATCGATAACCTTCGCCCCTTCAGGCGTTCCGACAATCACGACATCCGCACTACGCAAAGCGAATATGCCGTTAGTGACCACTCCGGCAACGTTATTTAATTCTTTTTCCATTTCCACCGGATTTAAAATTTTAAAGTTATACACATCTAAAATCACGTTGCCATTATCAGTAACCACTCCCTCACGATATTCCGGCGAGCCGCCAAGTGCGGCCAGTTTTCTACCGACTTGTGAACGTGCCATCGGAATCACTTCCACCGGTAATGGGAATGTAGAGCCCAGTATATCTACCTGTTTACTGGAATCAACGATACAAATAAATTTTTTCGCAAGCGCCGCCACAATTTTCTCGCGGGTTAGAGCCGCACCGCCGCCTTTAATCATCATTTTTTGCGGATTGATTTCATCAGCACCGTCAACATAAACATCTAACTCGGAAACCTCATTGGCGCTGAAGACTTCGATACCTTGTCGGCGTAATAATTCTTCCGAAGCTTTTGAAGCGGCTACCGCACCTTTGATTTGGTTTTTCATTGCGCCTAATGCTTCAATAAAACAGTTCACCGTTGAACCGCTCCCGACCCCCACAATCGTATCCGCTTTCACATATTGTAGTGCGGCTTGTGCCGCAAGTTTTTTCATTTCTAACTGATCCATTTCTTTTCCTTACTTAAATAAGTAAACGATTGCGTTACTTTAATACGAGTTATTTTGATAAACAAGTGCAAATATCATTCTTCCGTTAAAAATAATTCCAACAATTCATTTAAGAATAATTTTCCTTGTTCCGTGATTTGCCAAGTTTCAGAAGTTTCTATAAGGTAGCCTTGTGCGAGCGCAAAATCAATTTGATTTCTGACCGCACTTTGCGGCAACCCTGTGTAGGCTTCAAACTCGGCTTTGGGTACGGGTTCCAACAAACGGAATCGGTTCATAAAAAATTCAAAAGGGCGGTCGATTTCGGGAACGTTTTTTTCCTCATATAAATATTCGCCACGCAAATAACCTTTCGGATGCTTGGTTTTAGAAAAACGCAAAATCTCTCCCTTTGGAAAAGTAAGTTTTCCATGTGCACCACATCCAATCGCCAAATAATCCCCAAAACGCCAATAATTTAAATTATGTCGGCATTGAAAGCCCTGCTTGGCGTAGGCTGACGTTTCATATTGTTGATAACCGGCTTCCGTCAACAATTTATGCCCTTGTTCAAAAATATCCCATAGTTGGTCATCATCAGGTAACTTCGGGGGACGATAAGCAAACATTGTGTTGGGTTCAATAGTAAGTTGATACCAAGAAAGATGAGGTGGAGAAAGCGCTATTGCTTGGCGTAAATCATCTAAGGCGTCATTTAACGTTTGGTTTGGCAGTCCGTGCATTAAATCCAAATTGAAACTTTTTAAGCCGGAAACTTTCGCTAAATTGACCGCACTTTTGGCTTCGAGTGAATTATGAATACGCCCTAAACGCTGAAGTTTGTCATCGCTAAAACTTTGAATCCCCATAGAAATACGTGTTACACCGGCCGAAACATAACCTTTGAAACGTTCCGATTCCACCGTACCGGGATTGGCTTCAAGCGTTATTTCAATATCATCTTCAAAAGGAATGTGCTTTTTGATTTCACTTAACAAAGTGGCGATGCCTTCCGCAGAAAATAAACTCGGCGTGCCGCCGCCAATAAAAATCGAGTGTAATTTACGATCGTGAATGGAGTCCTTAAAGCGCACCAAATCCAGTTGTAAATCTTGTAGTAAATGATAAATATAGTCGCTTTCCGGAATATTTCCCTTCTGCGCATGTGAGTTGAAATCACAATATGGGCACTTTTGCACACACCAAGGAATATGAATATAAAGTGAGAGATGGGGAAGTTTGAGCATGATAATTGACAGATTGAAAGATATATTGCCCTATTCTATGCCATTATAAAATACAACGAAAAAAATTTTAAAGGAAAGCCCCTTTAACTGCTATCTTAAATTTTAAGATAAGTTATAAGAACAGAGAAACGATTTATCAGGAAAATAATAGGCTCCCACATTGGAAGCCTATTATCTCTACACAATTTCAACACATTGTTTAGTTATGGAATTGAAAAATAAGTTAATGAGCCCGGTCCAACAGGTAAACCAAACACAAAAACCCAGAGGTAAAAAAGTGTTACCCAACCAATAATAAAAATAAATGAATAAGGGATCATCATCGCCATTAGCGTCCCCACCCCCGTATTTTTCTTATAACGAACCGCCACAGCCATAATCAAGCCAAAATAGCTCATCATCGGTGTAATAATATTCGTTGTTGAATCACCGATACGATATGCAGCCTGAATGACTTCCGGTGCATAACCGACTAACATCAGCATAGGTACAAAAATAGGCGCAGTTAATGCCCATTGTGCAGAGGCGGAGGAAATCATCAAATTGATAAATGCACAAACCAAGATGAAACCGATAAAAAGTACAGGGCCCGTTAAACCAAAATCAATAAGCAGATTAGCTCCCTTTACAGCAATAATTGAGCCTAAGTTCGTCCACTTAAAAAATGCTACAAACTGTGCCGCAAAAAATACTAATACAATGTACATCCCCATTGAGGCCATACCTTGCGACATAGATTTTACGACATCTTGAGAAGATCTCATTGAACCGGTGACTCGCCCATAGACATAACCGGGAATAGCAAAAAAGATAAAAATGAAGACAACAATACCATGTAAGAAAGGTGAACCCGTCACGAGTCCTGTTTCGGGATTACGCAAAATGCCATCCTCAGGAACAATCGTCCAAGCAAGTAGCGAGGAAAAAATTAACATTGTAATTCCGGCCCACATCACCCCTTTTTTCTCATTAGGTGTTAATTTTTCCACTTTATTTTTAAGGATAGAAGGATCATCTGCATCTTTGGGATCATATTTTCCTAACTGTGGTTCAACGATTTTTTCAGTAACCAAATAACCTAAAATACTCACTAAAAACGTACTAACAAACATAAAATACCAGTTTGCTTCAGGTCCAACCACATAATTCGGATAGATTAAACGGACCGCTTCTTGAGTAATTCCCGATAAGAGCGGATCCACCGTACCTAATAGCAAATTAGCGCTATATCCGCCGGAAACTCCAGCGAATGCAGCGGCAATCCCGGCAAGCGGATGACGACTAAGTGCGTGAAAAATCATCGCCGCAAGAGGAATTAACACCACATAACCAAGTTCTGCGGCTGTATTTGAAATAACCGCAGCAAATACAATAGTGAAGGTCACTAATTTTTTCGGCGCACCAACAATTAAGCCCCTCAACGCGGCAGAAATCATACCCGAAGATTCAGCAATAGATACCCCAAGCATTGCAACTAAAACTGTACCAAGTGGAGCAAAACCAGTGAAATTTTTTACCAAACTACTAACCATATAAGAAAGCCCTTCTTGGCTAAGTAGGCTTTTCACGATAATATCAGCAGAATGATTAGGGCGGGGATCCAAAACTCTTACATCAAAATAATGCAAAATTGCTGAAAGTATGATCAAAATACCACACATCAACATAAACAAAATGACAGGGTGCGGCAATAAATTTCCAAGCCACTCTACCCCTTTTAAAAAAGGCTGAATTCGACTGTTTTTTTGAGAAACGGTTGATGACATGTGCATATCCTTTTGTTTTGATTAAAAAATAGGCTTCATGTTCGCATATTTTTTACCAAACTCAAAAATAAAACTTCATTTCTATAACAAAAATATTACATTTTATTTACAATCTTACTTAAATCATCAAAAAATCAGAATTTAAAGATACAAAAAAGGCTTGTTTCACAAGCCTTAAAAAATATTTAATTAATTAACCGCTCTTGTCGTTTTTGTTGTGGATTTGCGACGTGGCGTTTTCGGTTTGGTTTCCACTTTCACAAATTCAATGCCTTCTGGTGGATTCTCTAACGCAAAGCCGAGTACTTCATCAATGGTTTCAACGGCGTGAATGGTAAGGTTTTCTTTTACGTTATCCGGAATTTCTTCCAAATCTTTCACATTTTCTTTTGGAATCAAAACGGTTTTAATGCCACCGCGATGTGCTGCCAGTAGTTTTTCTTTTAAGCCTCCGATTGGCAATACTTTACCACGTAAGCTGATTTCCCCCGTCATCGCCACATCGGCACGCACCGGATTACCGGTTAAACAAGAAACAAGCGCCGTACACATTGCGATCCCCGCGCTTGGACCGTCTTTCGGGGTTGCGCCGTCCGGTACGTGAATATGAATATCACGTTTTTCGTGGAACTCAGGATTAATACCGAGTTTATCTGCACGAGCGCGTACCACCGTCATTGCCGCTTGGATCGATTCTTTCATCACATCGCCAAGAGAACCGGTGAATGTAAGTTTACCTTTACCAATGACAGAGGCGGTTTCAATCGTCAATAAATCACCACCCACTTCCGTCCAAGCCAAGCCGGTGACTTCCCCTACTCGGTTTTGAGTGTCCGCTTTGCCAAACTCATAACGTTTTACACCGAGATAATCATGGAGATTATCGGCGTTCACCGTGATAGATTTCAGTTTTGGATCAACCAATAAATTTTTCACTGCCTTACGACAAATCTTAGAAATTTCACGTTCTAGATTACGTACACCGGCTTCACGGGTGTAGTAACGGATAATGTTTAAAATCGCACTTTCTTCCACTACTAATTCGCCTTTTTTCAAGCCGTTACGTTCTATTTGTTTTTGTAACAAATGGCGCATCGCTATATTAAGTTTTTCATCTTCCGTATAACCGGAAAGGCGAATCACTTCCATACGGTCAAGCAATGGGCCCGGAATATTCATCGAATTCGAGGTTGCCACAAACATCACATCCGATAGATCGTAATCCACCTCTAAATAGTGATCGTTGAAAGCGGTGTTTTGTTCAGGATCAAGCACTTCTAATAAAGCGGAGGCTGGATCACCGCGCATATCCGATGCCATTTTGTCAATTTCATCGAGCAGGAATAATGGGTTCTTCACGCCCACTTTCGCCATTTTTTGGATCAATTTACCGGGTAAAGCACCAATATAAGTCTTACGATGACCGCGAATTTCCGCCTCATCACGTACACCACCAAGCGCCATACGCACATATTTACGACCGGTTGCATTGGCAATGGATTGCCCTAATGAGGTTTTTCCCACTCCCGGAGGGCCTACCAAACAAAGAATCGGCCCTTTTACTTTATTCAAACGGGCCTGTACCGCAAGATATTCCAAAATGCGTTCTTTCACACGCTCTAAACCATAATGATCCGCATCTAATATCTGTTGCGCTTTTGTAATATCTTTTTTTACTTTGGTGCGTTGATGCCAAGGCACTTGAAGCATCCACTCCACATAACTGCGCAACACTGTGGCTTCTGCCGACATCGCCGACATCATTTTGAGTTTTTGTAATTCGCTTTCTACTTTCTCACGTACTTCCGTCGGCATTCCTGCAGCCTCAACCTTTTGACGAAGTTGTTCAACTTCATCAAGGGTATCTTCACTTTCGCCTTCTCCCATTTCTTTGCGAATCGCTTTAATTTGCTCGCTCAAGTAATAGTTACGTTGGCTTTTTTCCATTTGCTTTTTCACACGGCTACGGATGCGTTTTTCCACTTGTAGAATATCCGCTTCCGATTCCATCATACCAAGCAAATATTCTAAACGTGCTTGCACATCAGCAAGTTCTAACACGTTTTGCTTATGGCGAACCGTTACCGGCAAATGCGCTGCCATCGTATCCGCTAGGCGATCCGCCTCTTCAATCCGTTGAAGCGCACTTAATACATCTGCAGGCACTTTTTTATTTAAGGTAAGATAGTTTTCAAACTCTGCCAATACCGCCGTTTTTACCACACTGATTTCTTGCTCATTGCCATGGATGGAATCAATCGGAGTAATTTGGGCAGAAAAGAAGTTTTCCCCTTCTTCCAAACTATTAATTTTTGCGCGCTGTTGCCCTTCCACCAATACTTTCACCGTCCCATCCGGCAATTTCAATAATTGAATAATATTGGCAATCGTGCCCACATCAAATACGTCATCAACCGTCGGTTCTTCTAAATCGGCTTGTTTTTGTGAAACTAAAAGGAGCTGTTTATCTTCATTCATCGCTTCTTCAAGCGCATTAATGGATTTTGCACGCCCTACAAAAAGCGGCATGACCATATAAGGGAAAACCACGACATCGCGTAACGGCAATACGGGTATCGTACGTTGTGTTTTTTTGGCTTTCATATTTTCTCTCTAATCTGTCTTCGTAATTTGGGGATATATGGGGGGTGGGTGAATAAATTCAAGGGAAGCGACCGATAAAAGTGCGGTCAAAAATAACCGCACTTTTGTTGAAAAGCTAAAGAATTTCTAATAAGTTACCAAAATCGTCAAACACCCAATCCGGGGCGGATTCGCTGATAGGAATATTATAGTTGTAACCATAGGTTAATCCAACCACCGCACAACCCGCAGTATGAGCTGCAATAATGTCATTTTTGGAATCACCGACAAATAACACTTGGCGGGGCTCAAGTCCGAATTTTCCACATAAATAATAAAGCGGCCCCGGATGCGGCTTGATTGCAGGTAAAGATTGACCGCCTAAGGTTTCACTAAATAAGTGATCAATACCAAACGCCGCTAACACCGGTTGAACGTGCTTGGTCGGTTTATTAGTAACAACGGCAAGAATATAACCTTTGGCTTTCAAAGCCTCTAAAGTTTCTTTTACATTTGGATATAACCGACTGATGTTGCAAAGATTTTCACTATAATAATGGCTAAAACGCGTCTTCACTTTTTCGATTTCCGCTTCGCTTAACGCTCTACCGGTTTGTGCATAAGCCCAATCTAAAGCACGCGCAATAAGTACCGGAGCACCATTGCCGATCCAAGTCAATACCAACTCTTCTTGAGCTTGCGGTAAACCCAGCTCCGCTAAAGCGGAATTTACGGATAAGGCTAAGTCCGGCAGGCTATTGACTAAAGTTCCGTCCAAATCAAAGCCGATAAGTTTAAATTGTGTGTTCATTATTTTCTCTATTTCCTTGTAAATCAGTCAAAAAAGTTCGATATTTATTCTCCATGAACCGTTTCAAGCTGTTGTCTCATTTGATCGATGACTTGTTTATAATCCGGTTGATCAAAAATGGCTGAACCGGCAACGAACATATCGGCACCGGCTGCCGCAATTTCCGCAATATTGTTGATTTTTACGCCGCCATCCACTTCAAGACGAATATCAAACCCGCTATCATCAATCATTTTGCGTACTTGTTGTAATTTTTTCAGTGTGGACGGAATGAAAGATTGTCCGCCAAATCCCGGATTTACCGACATTAATAAAATCAAATCCACTTTATCCAATACATAATCCAAATAGCTCAACGGCGTTGCCGGATTAAACACTAAACCTGATTTACAGCCGTGATCTCGAATAAGTTGCAATGTACGATCAATATGTTCCGAAGCTTCCGGATGAAAACTAATATAATTAGCTCCGGCTTTCGCAAAATCAGGAATAATTCTATCCACCGGTTTTACCATTAAATGAACGTCTATCGGTGCTGTAATGCCGTAATCACGCAAAGCTTTACATACAACAGGACCGAAAGTGAGGTTCGGCACATAATGGTTATCCATAACATCAAAATGAATTACATCCGCACCGGCATTCAGTACATTTTGAACATCATCACCAAGTCGGGCAAGATCGGCAGAAAGAATTGAGGGCGCAATAAGATAAGGTTTCATAGTCATCTCCAAAAAGATAGTAACCGCCCTAGTTTACTACGTTAAGGTATAAATTGCCTTGATTATTTCTCGGAAAACACAGAAAAAATAACCGCACTTTATTTCCTTTCCGAATAAAACAAAGTGCGGTCGGTTTTTAAGGAATTTTATTTATTCACTTGGCTGCCAATCAAACCACCTAATGCCGCCCCACCTAATGTTGTTGCCGCATTGCCTTTAATCATATAGCCGGCGGCACCGCCAATTGCAGCCCCCACCGCGGTATTTTTTTGGCTACGACTCATATTTCCGCAAGCTGCTAATGAAACGGCCGTCATACCAATAATCAATGATTTAGTGATTAACTTCATAGGATTTCTCCGTGTAAAACTATCAACAGCGATAGCGTTCCGTAAGACAAACCCAACTGAATGAAAGTTCATAAAAATAATTTCATCACAACGAGATCAGAAATAGAATAGCGATTTCAATGATCTAAGATTGCCGTGATCACTTTTAAATATTCAATAGCAAGACGTTGCTGATCGGCGCTCGCATTAAAAATCAGATCTTCCGAAAGTACGCCGTAGGGTTGATCTTTGGGGATTTTACCTTGCTCATAGGCTTCGTAATCATCACGCCAATCTCCGGTAAAATAATATTGTTCTAAGGATTTCATTTTCGGTAAGAATGCTTGCCATTTTTCAAGAAGCCTTTGTGCTTCGGCAAGAAAATCCGTTGATTCATTCAAAACAGCTTCCATTTCGGCAATTTTCGCCAAACGTTCTTTGGGTAACATAATTTTCTCCAAAACTCCCTAAAAATAAACCGCACTTTTCGGCTGAAAGTGCGGTCGGTTTACAGGATATTTTTACACATCGTAAGTGGTTGATGCCGTATTGCCACCACGCCCTGTCCAGTTGGTGTGGAAAAACTCACCGCGCGGTTTATCGGTACGTTCATAGGTGTGCGCACCAAAATAGTCACGTTGTGCTTGCAATAAGTTTGCAGGTAAACGAGCGGAAGTATAACCGTCTAGGAAGGTGACGGCTGATGCCATACAAGGCATTGGAAGACCGATTTCGATAGATTTCGCCACCACTTTGCGCCAATCACTCATAGAATTTTCCAAAATGCCCTTAAAGTAGCCGTCTGAACCTAAGAAAATCAAATCCGGATTCGCTTCATAGGCGTCACGAATATTACCTAAGAAACGACTGCGAATGATACAGCCTTCACGCCATAATAGTGCAGTGTTGCCATAGTTGATATTCCAGTTGAAATTTTCAGAAGCTTCACGAATCAACATAAAGCCTTGTGCATAAGAAATGATTTTGGAAGCCAATAATGCTTTGCGCACTGCCTCAATCCATACCTTTTTATCGCCTTCGACTTTGCCAATCGTTTTGTTGAATAATTTGTTTGCCGCAACACGTTGATCTTTAAATGCGGACACACAGCGGGCAAATACGGATTCGGTGATTAAGGTCAATGGAATGCCAAAATCTAACGCATTGATTCCCGTCCATTTACCCGTACCTTTTTGACCTGCCGTATCTAAGATTTTATCAACTAAACGCGTACCATCCGTATCTTTATAACCCAAAATATCAGCGGTAATATCGATCAAATAGCTATCTAATTCGGTATTGCGCCACTCGTTGAAAGTCGCTTGTAATTCATCGTCAGACAAGCCAACGCCTTCTTTTAAGAATTGATAGGCTTCGCAAATTAATTGCATATCGCCGTATTCAATACCATTGTGAACCATTTTCACAAAATGACCCGCACCGTCTTTACCTACCCAGTCGCAACAAGGCTCACCTTGTTGGGTTTTGGCGGAAATCGCTTGTAACACAGGTTTGACGAATTGCCACGCTTCTTCATTACCACCCGGCATAATAGAAGGTCCGTGGCGAGCACCTTCTTCACCACCGGAAACGCCGGTACCGATGAAACGAATACCTTTTTCACGCAACGCTTCCACACGGCGATTAGTATCAGGATAGTTGGAATTACCGCCGTCAATGATAATATCGCCCTGTTCCAAATGGGGTAATAACGCATCAATAAATTGATCCACTACTTCACCTGCACGTACCATTAACATGACTTTGCGCGGTTTTTCTAATTTCGCGGCTAAATCTTCTAACGAATATGCACCGATAATGTTCGTTCCTTTCGCCTCACCCTGTAAAAACTCATCCACTTTTGAAGTAGTCCGGTTATACGCCACCACTTTAAAACCGTGATCGTTCATATTTAAAATGAGGTTTTGCCCCATCACCGCCAAGCCGATGACACCAATATCGCCTTTTACTGACATTTTTTTCTCCTGTTGGTAAAGTGAGTTCATCTCACCATAATATATTGAAATTGCTTGTTGAAAGAGTAAATAACCCTACAACCTATTGCATATTTGCAAAATAATGTAATTTAATATTTTTGCTGCTTGCTACTTTTTCTAAATCCGTCTTATCACTTTCACTATCACCCATCATATAAATGCTGACATTCTTACCGACTTTCGTTACATGCTCTAGTGCATAAAGTGCAGTTGCTTTATTAAGAATTTGGCTCTCCCCTGTTACGCCAATGTTAATATTATCGACTGCTAACATTTTCACTATGTTTGAAGCCGATGGTGAACCTGACATTTTGACCATACCAATAACCATTGCATTAGAAACGGGGTTACTCGCTGTTGGAATTTGCACTATAACATTTTGCTCATTCTTCGGCATTTTCACCTTAAGTTCATCAATGTCAATGCCTGAAGAACAAGCCACTAATGTTATAGATAGTAAAATCATTAGAAATTTTTTCATGATATTCCTCCTACAATAATACATACTTTTTAACATACGACTACCTATAAACAAAAGTTACGCGAAGCAATAATCATTAACTGAGATATCAGTGCCAACACAGCCGGTAATCCCTGCTTAAACAAAATCCCTTTGTTCGCCGTAATTGTGCCATATATTGCCGCAATGATAACGCAAATAAGGAAAAAATAGGTTAGCGAAATTTGTTGAATTAATAAGGAAAATACCAAACCTGCGGCAAGAAAACCATTGTATAACCCTTGGTTGGCAAACAAAACTCTGATCTTAGGGTTAGCAAGATCTTGTTCGCTTAATTTAAAAATTCGCTTTGCCGCCGGGCTACTCAAAGCAAACATTTCCAAATAAAGAATATAAAAATGTTCCAATGCTACAAGTGCGGTCAAAATAAAGGCTAAAATTTCCATTATAAGAACTTCGCCGCCGCTTTATCCAAATACCATTCCGTTATGCCGTTTTTGGCGTGAATTTTAGCTGCAGGATAAGGTAATTTTTCCGCAGATATTGTTTGAATTTCCTTCAGAATTTCCGCTTTGCTATCCCCCGTCACCAAGTAAGTAATACGTTTTGCTTGCTCAATGAGTTTAGCGGTTTTAGAAATACGAATTTGTCCTGTTTCAGGGTGTTTTGCAATCACGGCAAGGTGATTATCATCAAAATTTGTCTGATGTGGGAAAAGAGAGGCAGTATGACCGTCCGCTCCCATACCAAGAATAATCCAGTCAAAAACACCGTCAGAAATGACCGCACTTAATTCTTCTTCAAAACGTTTTACCTCTAGGTGCGGTTCGTTTTCACCACGGATGCGGTGAATGTTTTCTGTTGGAATCTGAATATGATCAAACAGCAATTTTTGTACTTCACCATAATTGCTCTCAGGATCAGTGGGCTCAACCATTCGATCATCGCCCCACCAAAAATGTAAATTTTTCCACTGAACTTGTGAGGCATAAGGTTCCGTTGCTAAGGTCTTAAATAACAATTTTGGGGTGGAACCGCCGGATAGGGAAATATGTACAGGACGATTTAACTGACTGTAAATCACAAACTCTTGAGCGATTTTTTCCACAGCATTTTGTGCCGTGGGGAAAGTGATATAGTTCATGTTGTTCTCTTCTTTATTCTTCTCGTACGCTTGCGGAAGATGCTGATGGAAATGGTATCGATAACTTTATCAACGCTGAGAATTTCCCCCTCACCCTAAGCAGGAAAGGGGAAAGATGCCGATTACACTTTTTTCTTCATCAACCCACTTGGTTTACGCCATACGCGACCACTTTTAGCAATAAGTTTCTCTGCGGCTGTCGGCCCCCAAGTACCGGCTTCATATTCGTGGACTTTACCCCCGTTCGCTTTGTAATTCAAAATCGGTTGTACAAAACGCCATGCGGCGTGAACTGCGTCAGTGCGAGCGAATAAGGTGGCATCGCCTTTCATTGCATCAAGTAATAAACGTTCATACGCCGTTAGTACTTGCGCACCGGCAAGATCGGCATAACGGAAATCCATAGAAACTTCTTTCGCCTCAAAGCCTGCTCCCGGTTTTTTCAAGCCGAAACGCATAGAAATGGCTTCATCCGGCTGAATGCGAATGATGAGTTTGTTTTCCGGCGCATCTTGGCTAAATACCGGATGCGGCGTGGTTTTAAAGTGAATCACAATTTCTGTGACTCGCGCCGGTAAGCGTTTACCGGTGCGGACATAAAAAGGTACGCCCGCCCAACGCCAGTTTTCGATCTCACAACGCAGCGCCATATAGGTTTCAGTGTGAGAATCTGCCGGTACACCTTTTTCTTCCAAATAGCCTTTTACTGTTTTACCGTTAATTTCTGCGGAGGTATATTGACCTAAGACAAGATTATGTTCTACATCTTCTTGTGTTAGTGGACGTAAACTGTGCATAACTTTTGCCACTTCATCACGCATAGAATTGGCATTAATGATTGCCGGTGGTTCCATTGCCACCATTGCCAATACTTGTAGTAAGTGATTCTGGAACATATCGCGCATTGCACCGGAACCATCATAATAACCACCGCGTTCTTCTACACCGATAGACTCGGCACCGGTAATTTCCACGTAATCAATAAAATTGCGATTCCAAAGGGGCTCAAACCAACCGTTGGAAAAACGTAATACAAGCAAATTTTGTACCGTTTCTTTACCAAGATAATGATCGATACGGTAGATTTGATGTTCTTCAAAGAAACGGTGAATTTGCACATCTAGCGCTTGTGCGGTTTTTTCATCATAACCGAACGGTTTTTCTACGATAATACGCTTCCAACCGTATTCTTCGGTATTCAACCCGTGCGCCGCCAAACATTCCGGAATGATGCCATAAAGGCTTGGCGGCGTGGACATATAATAAAGTGTATTGCCGCAGGTTTGATATTTATCGTGCAGTTCATCCAAGCGGGGAACAAGCTTGCCGTAATCGGCAGCATCCGAAGTGTTTATCGTTTGATAGTAAAGATGATGACAAAATGCTTCCAATGTTTCCGGTGTGGTTTCTTCGTTATTGAGTAAGGTTTCGCGCATTTTTCCACGGAAAGTTTCATCATTTAAATCAGAACGCGCTACACCAAGTACTGAAAAATTTTCGCTTAATCGTCCTATTTTATATAAGTTATAAAGAGCGGGGATGAGTTTGCGGTGTGTTAAATCACCGGATGCGCCGAAAATGACGATACAGTTATTATCAGTTTGCATAATTATTCCTTAATAAAATACCAAATTGTGTCGGAATGATGCGCTATTCTAACGAAAATTACCAATCGAACCAATCAATTAAATTGAAAGATGGTCTGCCAATCCGCCGATTTATCAGCCACCATCACAAAATGCGGGTTGATTAAGGTTTCGCGTTGGTTATAGGTGAGGCGTTCAAAGTGCGGGGCAAAAATTTTCCCTCCCGTCTCACCTAATAAAACTTCAGCACCTGCTGTATCCCATTCGCCCGTTTGCCCTAGTCGCACATAGCAATCTACCGCCCCTTCAGCTACCAAACCGCTTTTCAGACTACTTGAGCCCACCACTATAAATTCGCAACTGAAATTCTTCGATAAAATTGACCGCACTTTTTCCTGTGAAGTGCTCGCTCCCACGGCAATACGTAAAGGGCGGTCAAAATTGAGCGTGTTTTTTGTCAGTTTTTGCACTTGCCCGCCTTGTTTTTTGTATGCTCCAAAATCTTCCATTGCATAATAAGTCAGCGATAAAACCGGCGCATGAATAATGCTTAATACCGGTTTATTTTGGCGTACGAGCGTAATTAAAACTGAAAATTGATCCGTTCGATTTATAAATTGTTGCGTACCATCAAGGGGATCTATTAACCAATATTCTTCCCAAGTTCGGCGTTCTTTAAAAGGAATATGGCAATTTTCTTCCGAAAGTACAGGCGTGTTCGGGAAAAGTGCGGTCAATTTTTCCGTTAAAAATTGACTGACAAAAAGATCGGCTTCTGTAACGGGCGTATCGTCTTCTTTTATTTTTACATCAATATGCCGCCGATAAAAACGCAAAAGATGATCGCCGGCTTGATAAGCAATCAACAGGATTTGATTGAGTAAGTGTTCGTTCAGTATCAGCATAAAACCCTCCTTATGATTGTGATGATTTTTCTTTCGGCAACAACCACGGCATCACAAACAACGAATAAAATATCATACCGCACGTACTTAATAATCCCAATGATAAACCACCTTCGCTCATCCATTGCCAAAATGTGGGCTCTTCTTCACTCATCACCAATAAATAAAAATAGGAAGCGATATTGCAATAACAGAAAGTAATCAATGACGAACATAGCACGATTGCAGCGATATTATGCCTAACATAATGAAATTTCATCGCCACTAAAGCAATCAAAAACGCCGGAACCGTAGCGAGAAAAAAAGCGGTAGTCAAATAACGGCTAAACGGAACCGCATCAAAATCCGCATCTAATAACCAAAGCAATACGGTTGCCAATAGCTGTAAAATCAAGGGAAATAGGATAAGTGTTTTGAGATAAGGTTTCATAAAAAACAGGTGATTGAGGGGAGATGCCCTATTTTATAGGAAAGTCATTCTCTTTTACAGAATTCTTGTGTACATATCTTAGAGAATTATTGAGGCATAGAGTTACTTAAGATAGAATAGGAGCTCACGTATTTATGTTGGCTTTTTTGTGTTTAGATGGATAAAGAAATGAAAAAATTGAGGTTATCAACGTTATCTGTAATGTTATTTAGTGCAGGTGTTTTAAATACTCCTGAGGTTTATGCTACAAAATGTGAATTTCCACTTGAATTAGAAGGAAAAAACACGTTAGAACAGTGTAAAAAAGTTCTAATTAAAGAGCCTCAAATGGGTTATTTTTTACCAATAGACCTAAAAAATGGAGATTTATTATTAAAAGAGTCTGAGATTACAATTAATTCATCTAATGGTAATATAGATAATATATTTTCACCTGCAGATGGAATTGGACGTTTCCTGAAAGCTAATGATTCTAGCCTATCTATTGAAAACTCAATATTAACGCAGGCACACACAACAAATAATACAGATTTTGGCATATTGACGTTAGGAAATTCTGTAGCAACCATAAAAAATTCAACGCTATTGTCTAATGTTAGATCTGATAATGGAGCAATTATAACATTAGAACCTAATAGTACGCTTAATTTAGATAATGTAATTATCAAAGGGGAAAAGGGTACAGCAGTAATTTCTTACAATGGAAAGAACACAGTAAATATTGATAACTCTAGAATCATTTCGAGAGTATTTTTAGATCATGACGAATGGGCTAGTGCTCCTTCTGATCATATTGATATAAAAATAAATAATTCTAATATTATTTCCGATAGACTAATTTACATTTATATTGATCCAGATGTTAGAGATAAGGATAGAATAGTTAATGTATCAGTGGAAAATTCAACATTATCTGGTTCTCATTATTACCCTAAAGTAGATTTTAATTTGATTTTAAATAACAACTCTACTTGGGAACTAAATGGCGTTGATAAAAGATACATCACAAATCTCACATTGCAAAATAGTACAGTTGATTTATATCATTACCTAGCTAGTAATACTCTTATAATTAAAGAGAATTTATTAGGAAGTGGAACATTTATTCTAAGTACTAATTTAGCGGATGAAGAATCCGACAAAATTATTGTTCAAGGCAAAGACAGCGGTCAATTTTGGCTAGATATTCATAATAGTGGTGATGAACCCAACGCCCCAAACGGTAAAGTGACCTTAGTCGAAACGCAAACAGGCGAAGCACAATTTAGCTTGCTGAATCGTGAATATGTCGATGCAGGGGCGTATCGTTATCGCTTGAATAAAGAGGGAACAAACTGGGTGCTTTCTAACCGTGCAGGTGAAAAGACTATAACAACGTCGGAAGTTCCTAGCGAACCGGCTACACTACCAAAAGATAATAACACGCCGGTTCAACCAACAACCCCAAGCGAAAACTCAACATCGCAACCGCCGATTATTCCGTCTGTAATTGTGCCGCCAGCAATGAACGAACCTGCCAATCCACAACGTGCTTTAAGCGAAAAATCTAACGCGCTGGTTTCACTCCGTCAAGCTCAATTACACCTTGTTGAGCAAGGTTTAACGGATTTACACCACCGCTTAGGCGAACTCAAACGAGGTGAACAAGGCAATGTATGGGTGAAAAATGTAAATTCTCGTTCAAAACTGACCGCACTTTCGGCATCCTCAAATAGTCAAACCTCGGGGTTTGAGCAAGATATTCACAGCCTACAACTTGGAGCGGATGTTGTGCTGAGTAACAATTTCCGTTTGGGGGGATTTATCGGCAATGCCCGTTCCGATGTGGATTTTAATAACGATTATGGTTCAGGCAAAGTTAAAGGACAATCATTCGGACTCTACGGAACCTATCTCGCCGATAACGGTTTCTATTGGGATAACATCGCCAAATATGATCGTTTGAAAGCAGAAAACCGTGAAACAGGTAAACGCAAATATCACGGCTACACCCTTTCTACCGAAGTAGGGCGGATTCATACACTTGGCGCAGGTTGGACAATCACACCACAACTTCAATTTGCCTGGACAACCCTTTCAGGACAAAGTGATGAAGATCGCCTGAATGCCTACACAGGACGAGCAGGTGTACGTGTTGCCAAAACGATTGGGTTCAACGGCTGGAATATGCAACCTTATGCCGAAATTAATGGCGTGAAAACGAAAACCCGCCACAATCAAGTACGTGTCAATCAATACGCATTTGATGTCGCTGAAACAGGTAGCCGTTTTGAAAGCACCTTAGGCCTAAATGCCCAGTTCGGACAACACCGATTCGGTCTTGAAGGCGGTTTCACAAGCGGTAAAAAACTCGACCAACCTTACAAAGTACAGTTGACATATCGGTATAGCTGGTAACCCACAAATATCCGAAAATCCTTTGTTACAAAAATCCCCCTGAAATTATGCAGGGGGGATTTTTTTGTAGAAAGTTTATAGCTTCGCATTGGTAAATGCCGCCTTGCGCATAAACGTAAACGCCCGTTTGAGCACCTATAGCAACACCGGCTCCCACTTCTACACCACTGCTTTGTTGTCTCTTTTTTATTCAAAACTAAGTTTAAATCATAAAGAAATTCTTGTTTTTCTTCTTCTAAGCAGGCAATTAGCTCATTTAAACTATGTTCTGATAATATTTTATCAATATCATTTAACGCTATTTTATGTCCATAAGGATTTCTTCCGGCTCTTAAGATTATATATATCATTAAGTTTTCTATTGTTTTTTCAAATGTTCCCTCATAAGTATCTAAAGCCCCCCCATTCACTTTCATTATATTCCCATTTTCTTATGCTTCCGTTGCGAAACTTACGTTGACACCATAAATAAGCATCCTCAAAAAACCATTGTTTTAATTCTCCATATTTAACTCTTTCAGTCATTATCTTTCTCCTGATGGTTTAATTTGTTTTCCATTATTATCAAATATATTTACTTTTATATTTGGATAACGTTTATTAAATTGTTCTGCAACACCTAAACAGCTTGGACAAGCAGGACGTTCCGTAAATATTGTAACCTGCCCTCTAGCTTGAGTATTGGAACCCAACTGATCAGCTAAGTTAGAAAAAATCTTATATTCGGAATCCGTCTTTCTGTCCACCGGCTCCCCTTTTCTGTTTGGCAGAATTAAAGAATTAAACTCCGTTTTACCTTCCCCAACAAATTTACCTATTGGGATATCAACTTGGTTATGCCCAGCCAAAGTTTTTGTATTCAATCCTTCAATATTAATATGAGCAATGGCTGAATTACCCTGTCCTTTTAGTTTTTTAGGAAGCGTTGCTCGAGCCTCTGCTAACTGCTTGCGGTAATCAGGTAACATTAATACACTACCTTTTGGCTTAACACTTAAGTCTTTGATTACTTTATAGCCATAAGTAGCATCAACTGAACCTCCCTGCACTCTAAAATTCCTGTTTTAGAAATTCGAAGTAAATTAATTATTATCTTGCCCTTATCCATTCAACTTATATTAATGCATATCATTTCATATAATTAATACTAACTTAGTGTTAGCTTTATCTTTTCTCCATCTTCAGATTCTTTTGTTTTATTGTAAATATACTGTTTTAACTGAATTGACTCATATATATTACTCATGTATAAATTATTAATACTATACTCCCCCCCTAGTATGAAGGGTATTTTTGGCATTAAAACATCATTAAAAGAAACTACTGATTGAGTTTCCATCCACTGTTTTGCAATAGAATAACCCGTATAATAATTGTAATTTATTATAAGTTCTTTAGAGAAATCCTCTAGTGTATTTCCCATGAACTCTAAATCACCAGATTCAAAATCATACTTATAAAATAAATTTTTGTATGTACAAAAACCATCTCCTAGAACATTATCACCAAAAAAAATATACTCTTTAGTTTCAAAATTTAGAAACTTATTCCAAGAATAAATAGTTCTTTCATTTTCTATATCTACTAGCGGTAGAATTCGCAAACATCCTTCAAAAGCAACAAAGCCATTTTTATAACTAAACAAATCTTTTAGCTTTATATATTGCTCATTGATACTATACATAGGATAAAGACTTTTACTTGATATTTTAATTAATTTATTTAAATAGCTCATATTTAATCCTCAACAATAATCTTAACCTTATCTCCATCATTTAAATCTTTACATTGATTACCAATACATTTACCTGAACCTCTATTATCACTTGGGTTAATATGTTTAAAGATGCTCCTTCACCACCTTCTTTAAATAAGGCAGGTGGATATTCATCTCTATCTAATCCAGATTTAATTGGGATATCTTTTAATGCTTCTTTTCTTCTTGCCTTTGCTCCTTTACGATCAATTGTAAGAATATCTGGCTTACCATTTTTCAAAGCTTCTTCTATATGTAAGGCTGATTCCGGATATTTTGATTTAGATACAACTATCTGAGGATAATCCACATCCCCCACGTTTTGTCGTTGGTGGTTATCCATCCCAGAGCTTGGATACGATTTCGTTTTCCCCGATAAGGAAATCTTTGGCAATTTATCTTTTAAAGCAAGCCCGCCTAGTCCGATCGCTTCTGCAGCTACCAATGCTAATGACGCATAATGCAAACTCTGTGGTAACTGACTTCGGGTTTTCGCATTCTCTTGTTCGACAAAATCCGATAGTTTAACCTGCATCTCCGAACTCAACCCATTGACATAAGAAGTTAATCTTAGCTTACTGGAATGTTCATATGCCGCTTCATTGCCACTATTCATCATTTGAATATGCGGCAGATAGCACACTGGGTTATCTCCACACTCCGATAAAATCGCCTGCCGATTTTTCTCACTGAGTTTGGCGTACTTCTCAAAAATCGACTTGGTATCTTTCCCCTCTCTTTCAGCTTGTGCCAATTCTCTCGCTAAATTATCGACCTCGCCGTTATAGAGATAGTTATTCTCCACCGCATTCTTCGCTATCGTTGAACCCGTGCTGACTGCACTCAAGGTTTCCGCTGTGTTGCCTTTCGTGGTTGCCCCTGCCACAACACCAGATAATGCCTTGGTGATTTCCAATAGCTGTTCTTTTTCCTCAAGGCTAAGTTCGCTCGGCTCTTTTTGGTAAATGCCTTGCGTTAAGGCTCTTGCACCCAGCTCTGCGACACCGGCTGCGACTGCTCCTGTGCTCACTTTGCCGCCTGAAAGCTCTGCTTCTATCGCACCCCATAATACATGCGCTGCAATATTCGCTACTTCGTTTTGTTCCGTAAGCGTTTTTATCGCTTGGTTTACATACGGTGATGCCGCTCCCACAGCGATGGCTTCACTTGGTTTACCCGCCAAGGCGAGACTAAGTGCGGTCGTTACCACCTCCACTTTGCGTTTATGTTCGCCCGAAGTCTGCCATTTCTCCGCTTCTTGTTGTTTCTGTTTTGTTGGCAATCAACTCCTGTTGAGTAACCAAAGCTAACACAAAAACAAGCGGTCTAATTTCACTAAAAATCTGCAAATTGCAAAAGATTTTAGAAATTTGACCGCTTGGAAATGAAGTTAAAAAATAAGCATATCCATTCTTTATGGATATTTAGACACTCAACCAGAGTCGAACTCTATCAAGGACTATATCAGATATTCATGTTCCGACAGTAGATTTTTTTGAAATACTTCCTTCATATCTAAAGTTCTTTAAATTGATCCATACAAGATTGAACATCATAAATAAATTTTGTTTTTACCTTTCCATTTTCTATAGTAAAAATTAATTTTCTCCAATCTCCTCCAGTATGTATTTGCATCAGCATATGTAGTTCATTACATAGTCCTTGAATTTTTTCCTCTAACTCCTCATCCAAGGTAATCATTTTTGGCACACCATTTTCAGAAGTAAATAATTCTGTCCCCACCCAATTCTCATCAGGATTAAATTTATAAGTATACTCCAAATAATCAAATCTCTCTCGTGATGAATGAAATTCATCATATATTTTCTGCAATAAATCTAATTGTTCATTCATTTTTTCACTCCTGCTTCATTTTTAAATTCATTAGTAAACTTTCTCCCATCTATTTCAAATGATACCTTCAATTTATCTGGTCTACTTGAACTAGGATCATTACGAGTAAATTTTGTATTCACATGTACAATTTTTCCTTCTTTTAATGCTCTACCTACCACATTCTCAAAATATACTTTATATGCTGAGTTATTAAAATTAGCATCTTGAGGAAATAGATTATATCTATCACAAGTACCACCTTGACTACAAGCTTGTATGTGACCTCCAACATCTGTTGGTAATCCCTCTTTGCCAACTTGGGTTTGTCGCTTATCTCTTGGCATTTTTACATCTATTGGAGAATATGATATTTCTTCAACATAGCCATAATTATTAGTCTTAAATGCTGTTCCATTACTTAACTTATAATTAGTATTAGCCTCTAAATTATTAACAATGTAGCTTTCATCACTCCCCTTTATTATGGATTTATTAAAGTCCACTTTAACTGTTTTATAGCCTGTCGCCTTACCAACAATTGGCAATTTCTCATTTGAATTTACTCCTTTAGGGAGAGGTTGGTAGGCTTTATCTGCCTGTGTCCCTGAAAGTTTTACACCCGCAACACTGGCAACGACATTATTCGCAACGTCAGCTCTGCCAAACCAATTCGGATCAATACCTGTGTAGCGATAAAAATCAGTATCGGCTTTTGCTTTCGCATTTTTCAGTACGTCATATCTCTCTGAAAAATTTGCTACCTTGTCATAATCTTGTGAATAAATATCCGTGTATTTGGTATAGCTCGGGTAACCATAGACTGGGGTATATTCCGCTCCAGAATAGCTGAATTTATCTCTCTCCAATTTTTTACGTTCAATGTTACATTCGCTAGAGAGTGGTGAACCTTCACAAGCTAAAATTAATGCCTTATCGCTTTCAACATCTTTACGATGGATTGCTGATAGTTCTTCTTGTTCAGATTGGCTTATCGTACCATTTCTAGCTTTAAGCTCTAAATCACGTTTTCGTGCTGCTTCTTGAGCAGAAAGATAGTTATTTTCCACCGCACTTTTCGCCGTAGCCATACCTTGTAGCGTGGAAGCGGTGTTACTGCCTATGGTATTGCCGGCTAAGGCTCCCGAAAGTTGCCCTGCCAACGAGAGAAGATTTCGCTCTTCTTCCGTGAGTTGGCTTGCGGTTTTGTTAAATACTGCTTCAGCAAGCAACATCGCACTGGCTTCACCTGCCACACCGGATGCCGCACCTGCCAGTGCATTACCGCCACTCGCTTTGGCTTCAAGAGCGGAAAGGGTGGCATGTGCCAGTAAGTTCACCATTTTGCTGTCTTGGGTGTATTCGTGAATCTTGGCGTTCAATTCAGGGGAAAGAGCCGAAATGGTAGCTTCACCTGCACTGCCTCCCGATAATATCGTCCCCAAGGTCATTACCGCTGCGTCAAGTTTGCGTTTTGATGAACCGCCCGTCTGCCAACTTTCGGCTTCGGCTTTTGCCTGGTTGTACTCGTGTGTTAAGTTTGATAACTCCTCTTTTGACACTTTTTCGGTTTTTGCTTTAGTCAATGCCTTTTCTGCCTTTTTGACTTCCTCTTGAGCTTCTTTTTGTTTCTGCTCCGAATAGGTCGTAACCGCTTCCGACATATTACCTACCGCACCTGCAATCACTTGCTGTTCTTTGAGTTTCTGTTTGATGTCAAAGGTTGTTTTTGTCTGTGCATTAGCTTGGCTAAGTTCCGTGTTTATCCCCAATGCCTTCGCGGTGGTTTCGGTCGGTTGGCTGTCTTTATTTAAGATAATCTTGCCTTCCGTTAAGGTCGCTTTGGTCACACTGCTGTCGCTTTCGCTTGCATATAAGGGGATAGTCGGGTTAATGCCGTTGCTCTGTGGCGTACCGGTCAGTTTAGCGATTTTTGCCTGTTGTTTGGCTTCCTCATCGGTTTTGGCTTCCACGCCACCTAATTTATTGAGGTTGGCTGAAGCACTGATGCTGCCGCTTACCGCTCGGCTTTGGCTTTCGTTTTTGATATCACTAAACGTCAGGCTGTTGGTTCTCAGTTCACTATTGTTCGGATTAGTACTTGCAATCGCACCACCCTTAAGCGCTACGTGGTTCGCATTAATATGATAACCGCCCTCCTCTGCAAATAAGCCCGATTGCTCGACCACCTGTTTGCTGCTCGAGTTTCCGCTTGAGGCATTGCCGTAACCGCTACCGCCCCAAGCCGTTCCCAGTGCCACCTGTATCCGTCCGCCTGCGCCTGCACTGCTGCTTTTCGAGTGATGTTCATCTTGGCGGCTTTCTATCTTCAAGGTGCCGCCCACCTCGGTGTGAATCGCTTTCCCTTTGGCAACCGCTCCCGATAAAGTGGTGTTGCCACCGCTTTTGAGGCGGATACTTTCACTGTCTAAATGGCTGTTGTTTTGAATAAGATGTCGTTCATCTTGCTTCGCATTGGTAAAGCCGCCTTGCACATAAACGTAAACACCCGTTTGAGCACCTATCGCAGCACCGGCGCCCACTTCTACACCACTGCTTTGTTGTCTGCCTTTTTGTGTTGCCGTGCTTTGACCGGATTCAAGCACGAGGTTTTTCGCTGCGTTTAGGTGTATGCTGCTGTCCGCTAACCGCTTGCCTTCCGCATCTCGGCTGGTGAAGTCCGTTTGCTTCGCTTGAATATCGCCACGGCGGGATTGAATGTGGATATGTTGTGCATTAAGCTGATTGCCTTGTGCTTCTGCCTGTTTCGATTCAACTCTCTCTCGGCTATGGCTGTAGCCCGTGCCCGCTTCAACCCGCAATAACGCACCACCATTTGCTGCATTGGCGTAAGTCGAGTAGGCTTTGGCGGCAACGCCTAAGGCTTGTGCCGCTTTCACCCTCTCATTCGCTTCTTTATTACTGAAAGCATTTTTTATTATATTATGTGCCACTTCAAAGCCTATTTTAATACCCATTATTTTTTCTTTTTCTTCATCACCCTCTCTGCATATTTATTTACTTTTTTCTCTCCTCCATATTTATAGATGCAAAATTGTAGTAAACATATTGGAATACAAAAAATTAAAGTAGCTTTAAAAGCATTTTTAAATTCAAAATCAATATATATATGATTATATTTTATATATATATATATAGTTATTAATAAATCTCTTAACAAAAGAGTGATAAATACACCAATAAAAAAAACTACGCACCATAGAAAAAATTTATTTATCTTTAATGAAGTCATATTTCACCTCATTAAATTTATTAATTTTTCCTTTTAAATTCTCTTTATCTCCAAAATATTCATTAGAATAACCAGAAAGTAAAGGGCTAATAATAATATTGTATTTACCAAGATTCATTTTGGACAAAGCTTTTGACATTATGGCTGATGCTGATGTCCCAGATACAGCTCCTGCCACATTCCAGCCATAGTCATTAGGATCTGTTGTTCCTAATGTGCTTATACCCGTATTAATACTCACTTGTTGGGCTAATGGTCTGCCCCTCGTAAGTACTGTAGAAAGCTCAGCTTGTAGCAGGTTGTAAGGATCATACTTGTCATTTTTAGAAAGTTGATAACCCGTATTAGCAACTGCGGTGACTGCAATATCGGAAGTAAGGGGATATTTCTCCGCTGCATTCGCTAAGGTTTTACCGATGATTGGGGCTTTACTTAATACTGAGGCACTTGCGACACCAACGCCTCCTGCTAATGTTAAGCCATCCATTACAGATTGACTTAGCTTTCCGTGGAATGAGTTATTATGCACATCTACGACATTGAGATCTTTACTCACCGAGTAATAGAGATCTTCTAATCTCGATTTATTTTCATTACGCCAACCTAAAACATTCCTATACTCAGCAGACAAATTAGAGACATATTGCTCTTTCATCAAATTCGTCCCCGCATAAGGATAAGAATAATCTTTTTGATAATTACCTTTCAGATAATGCTTCTCAAATTGTTCTGTGGCGTTATCTTTAGTCATTGTTCGAGCGAGTTTTACCCCCCTTGCGGTATTACCTGTCATCGTTTCTGTCACATAACGATTGATATAATTTTTTAATGCTTGCCGGTCAAATTCAGATAATTTCCCTCCTTTTTTAACCACATCCAATAACCCATCACTCATTTGATCAGATTGGGTGAGATGAATGAACTCACGCTTTTCTTTTTCTGAAAGACTATCAATGCCTTGTGTTAAGGCTTTATCCCTTAATTGATCAAGACGTTTTCTCGAAGCATCGCTAAGGAAGTTATTCTCCACCGCATTCTTCGCTATCGTTGAACCTATGCTGACTGCATTTAAGGTTTCCGCTGTGTTACCTTTTGTGGTTGCCGCTGCTGCAACACCCGCTAACGCTTTGCTGAGTTCAAGCACCTGCTCTTTTTCCTCAAGGTTGAGTTCGCTCGGCTCTTTTTGGTAAATGCCTTGGGTTAATATTCTCGCGCCAAGTTCAGCAACTCCTGCCGAGATAGCGCCTGTGCTCGCTTTGCCGCCCGAAAGCTCTGCTTCTATCGCTCCCCATAATACATGCGCCGCAATATTCGCTGTTTCGCTTTGTTCCGTAAGTGTTTTTATCGCTTGGTTTACATAAGGAGATGCCGCACCTACCGCAATGGCTTCGGTCGGTTTCCCTGCCAGTGCAAGACTAAGTGCGGTCGTTACCGCCTCCACTTTGCGTTTATGTTCCCCCGAAGTCTGCCATTTCTCCGCTTCTTGTTTTTTCTGTGTTGCCTCTGCGAGTTTTCCTGCTTTCGTAAGTTCCTCAGCTTCTTCGTTCAGTGCCTTCGCTTTATTTTCCGTATAAGCTTGAGCCGCTGCGCCGATTTCCCCTATCGTATTGCCAATCACCTGTTGCTCTTTGAGCTTCTGTTTGACGTCAAAGGTGTTTTTGGTCTGTTCGTTGGCTTGACTGAGCTCGGTGTTTATCCCCAATGCCTTCGCGGTGGTTTCGGTCGGTTGGCTGTCTTTATTTAAGATAATCTTGCCTTCCGTTAAGGTCGCTTTGGTCACACTGCTGTCGCTTTCGCTTGCATATAAGGGGATAGTCGGGTTAATGCCGTTGCTCTGTGGCGTACCGGTCAGTTTAGCGATTTTTGCCTGTTGTTTGGCTTCCTCATCGGTTTTGGCTTCCACGCCACCTAATTTATTGAGGTTGGCTGAAGCACTGATGCTGCCGCTTACCGCTCGGCTTTGGCTTTCGTTTTTGATATCACTAAACGTCAGGCTGTTGGTTCTCAGTTCACTATTGTTCGGATTAGTACTTGCAATCGCACCACCCTTAAGCGCTACGTGGTTCGCATTAATATGATAACCGCCCTCCTCTGCAAATAAGCCCGATTGCTCGACCACCTGTTTGCTGCTCGAGTTTCCGCTTGAGGCATTGCCGTAACCGCTACCGCCCCAAGCCGTTCCCAGTGCCACCTGTATCCGTCCGCCTGCGCCTGCACTGCTGCTTTTCGAGTGATGTTCATCTTGGCGGCTTTCTATCTTCAAGGTGCCGCCCACCTCGGTGTGAATCGCTTTCCCTTTGGCAACCGCTCCCGATAAAGTGGTGTTGCCACCGCTTTTGAGGCGGATACTTTCACTGTCTAAATGGCTGTTGTTTTGAATAAGATGTCGTTCATCTTGCTTCGCATTGGTAAAGCCGCCTTGCACATAAACGTAAACACCCGTTTGAGCACCTATCGCAGCACCGGCGCCCACTTCTACACCACTGCTTTGTTGTCTGCCTTTTTGTGTTGCCGTGCTTTGACCGGATTCAAGCACGAGGTTTTTCGCTGCGTTTAGGTGTATGCTGCTGTCCGCTAACCGCTTGCCTTCCGCATCTCGGCTGGTGAAGTCCGTTTGCTTCGCTTGAATATCGCCACGGCGGGATTGAATGTGGATATGTTGTGCATTAAGCTGATTGCCTTGTGCTTCTGCCTGTTTCGATTCAACTCTCTCTCGGCTATGGCTGTAGCCCGTGCCCGCTTCAACCCGTAATAACGCACCGCCTGCGGCTGCATTGGCGTAAGTCGAGTACGCTTTTGCCGCCACGCCTAAGGCTTGCGCCGCTTTCACTCGGTCGTTCGCTTCTTTATTCCCGACAGCGCTTTCCACTGCTTGAATTAAGTCGATAATAGGCGAAGCCACTCGGGCAAAAGTACCCATTTTTAAGTCACTCTGATGGCTGGCACTTTCGCCCGTGTTGTGGGCCACGTCAAAGGTGACGTTTTCCGCTTCAATGTCGATGCGTTTTTTCGCTAAAATTTGACCGCTCTTTTGGTTAAAATCCTTGCCGGCATTTATCTCAACGTTCCCTTTCAAACTCGCCACCATTGCGCCGCTGTGGCTCACGCTCTCTGCATTCTCGCTACCTAGCTGGCGATGGTAACCCGAGAAACGTTCCGTTTCCGACACCACCGCTTCTCCGATACGGTGTTTTTCACTAGAAGTAGAATGCCCCGTCCGTTTTTCTGCCGTGCTTAATAACACGTTGCCGCCTGCGGAAATACGGTTGTCGCCCTCGCTCACCAATTGCGTGCCTTTCAAACGCACATCACCTTGTTGTACAGTAAGTTTGCTATTGCCACCAAAGGATAAAACACTCGCCTGTTCCGTAACCGTATCACCCGCACCAAGCTCTTTTTCACTGAATACGCCTGCCGCTGAAGTCGCCCCTTTAGAACTGTCGAATGATACGCCTTTACGGCTTGAACGGTTATTTTGTGTGGTGGTCGAACGAGCAACATCCAACACAATGTCTTTCTTCGCCCATAAGCTGCCGTCACCTTTTGCCGAAAGCTGAGTGCCTTGCGTGCGAATTGAACCTTCTCTTGCTTCAATGGTTAAATTACCGCCGGCATTGACTTGTCCGACAACCGCCGTGTGCGCTTCACTGTTTTTATTCAGTGTGCTTTTCTGGGCTTTCAGGTAAGGGCTACCCGGGCTTGCCATTTGGTTGGTGGTTTTGCCCATCGCTTCCGCAGCCGTTAAAATCTTGCCGATAATCCCGACCGCAGAGCCTTGATTTGCCTGTTCGCCAAAATTATCTTTTGCCACTTGGAGCGGGTTATAAACCGCACTTACCCCAAATCCGGCAGATTTTACCTGATGACTGAATTGGTTATTCTGATGCTCTGTCATGGCATTAAACTGAACGTTATTGCCATCAACAATGATATCTTTTCCGGCATTGAGTCGGGCTGCCTGACTAATGACATCACCATTACCGGCAGAGACGATAAGATTACCGGATGCGGCATTTAAAGCGGTTGTCGCAACACTCGTTGCCGCATTTTTGTCTCTCATATCCGATTTATTTTTGGCATAACCGACAGACGCAATCCCCCGACTTGCCGAAGCGGACAATCCGCTCTTCTTACGAATTTCTTGTGAACTGTTGGTCTCGGTATTCACCGCCGCATCTAAAAGGATATCTTTCGCCGCAAATGCACTAATATCGTTTAACGCAACCACTTCTGCCGCCGTTAAATGAATATTGCCTTTGCGTGAGGCTAAATAAACATCGTTCCCTGCAAGCACGCTACCTTTGTGAGTTGCTGTTTCCTGAGTTTGCATTTGCTCTAAACTTGAGGAGCCTAAAATATTGCGTTTTTTATATTTATGATATTCCTCAAACTCTCGAGAACGTAATGCCGTACCTAAAACCAAATCATTTTCAGCCAGCGCAGTTAAACGGGTTTTTGACCCTAACTCAGCGCCTTCACTAAAAATCGTATTCGCCTGTAATGTCACATCCCCCTTACCCGACACGCGGCTTACCACCACATCATCCACCTTTTCATTACGGTAATGATTACCGCCGCCCATCTTTTCATCAAATCCCACGGAAAGTGCGGTCAGATTCAGCTGATTTTTTGCAGATAAATAGGTCTGTCCTTTGCCGTCATTCATCACATCGGCGCCGCTAATATCAATGTTATTCGCCCCGATTTGTAATACGCCGTTTTCACCTTTGACGTGTAACAAACCTTTCCGCCCGATTCTTGTATCCCTGCGTCGGTAGCCTTTTTCATTCACATTCGTGGTATGTAAAGTGCTTCGGTGGGTGAAATTACCGGCAACGTCAAGCAATATCGCTCGGTCGGCTTCAATCGTGCCGCCGATATTTTCCACATCACCCGAAACATTCCCCACAATCGCCCCACCGCTTAACGTACCTGTGTTGCGAATCGCTTCACTGTCAAATTTTACCAACTCGCGTCCTGACACCGTTCCGCTATTGATAAATTCACCACCGGTGTGAGTAATTTTATTGGCGGAAAGGAGCGTACCGTTGCCTGTGATATCGCCTTTTTTCGCTAACGCATAAATTTTAGGCGCAAGTACTTGAGCAACCGTGCCATTAGGCAAACGTACCGATTGCGGTTCAAACCACACAATATCCGTGGTAAGCTGTGCCACCTGGCTTGGCGATAACGCAATGCCCGGGCGTAAATTAAATTTTTGCGCAAACGTCACCCCCGCATCCATTAAACCTCGGTACTGGCTGTCAAAATCCCGATAATTCCCGACAAAGTTTCTACCGGTTAAACGGTTGATTTGCTCTCGCACCAATCGCTGTTCATAAAACCCATCACCCAAACGTTTTTGCATTTGATTCGGCTCATAACGTAAGGCATTGAACATATAATCACTGCTTAACCAACGTTTTCGGTTGGTGAAATCCGGATCGGTTTCGATTAATACTTTGCTGCTCGGATCAGGGTTTACTCGATAAAGTACATTTTGCGGCACGGCTAGGTTCGGCTGAATACTTCGTACTTCTATATTATTCGCTAAGCTAATGCGTTCTAACTTACGGGTTGAAGCTTCATGGGGATTAACCTGTCTGTTATCACCGTTTAATGCTGTAAATAAAGCATTATCTTTCTTTTCCAACTGCCCCAATGGTTGTGCATTGATTCCGAATAAGGTGTTGCTATGATGTTGCTCCACACCGGTTAAGCTCAGTTGATGTGCGGTACGAGCTTTAATGTTATCATCAGTACGTTTGTTGTCTTGGTAGCTGACGTTTTCTTCAAGGCGTACAACATCCATATCAAATGGGGTTTCGATGATGCGGGTATAGTCATTTACTCCATCCCATTTACGTTGATGATAACGTTTGAAGCCGCCACGCCAACGGCTATAGGTATATTGACTTGTACCGGTATCCGTAACCCGATGCAAACCCTCTTCGCTTTTATTACTCACGTTACTCGCTAAACGCATTTCTTGCCCGGAAATGACCGTACTGCGTTCATTCTTAAAGTCATGGCTGTTCGAATATAACGTGCCACCGGCTAAAATTTGTCCAGGTACGGTTTTCAGCACTTTACTTTCATCTTCACGATGATGAGTAAATTTAATATCCCAAAAGTTACGATAATACGGGAGACCTAATTTATTCATCCGTGCTTGGTTATGCTCTAAAATACCTTTATCAACTTTTTCAATATCTTTCTTGTATTTTTCTTCCCAAAGAGTATAAGGTGCAATATTTTGTTGATAAAACTCCCATTTTTCTTTTGCTAATGGATAAGCGGCAAGTTGGGCTTCATATTCAGCCAATCTTTTTTGATATTTAGCTTCACTTTCAAAAAACCTTTTCACCGGTTTGACCGGAGGACCGCCCGGATCTTTAGGAGGGATAAAGGTATCATTTTCTTCCGTGGAGCTATCAAATGAAAACCAGTCCTCCTCCCGATACCAAGGTTGAGCTTCTAATTTATCAAACGGGAATGCAGGTGCTGCTTCTGCCGGTGCGGTAGCATTGAAATGCGCCCAAATAGGGCTATCAGGTCCATATTGACCGGCAGGCGCATAACTACAGCTTGTTTTACCCTCTGTATATTCTCTACAGTCCATTTGATTACGGGTAGCCAATACCATATCCGGTGTGATTTTATCGCCTGCTTTCAATTCGGTTGGTTTGGTACCATCACTTTCATAGACGAGTTGCCCAGCACGGCTAAATCCCGCCCAGCGAAGAAATTTCATTGGAATATACGGACTATTTGAAAGTTCTCCTTTCTCTTTATCGGATGTATTAATGAATTTACTAGGCAACTTTCCATCCCCTTTAGGGATAATATAGTGTGCATTTATTGATTTGGTTTTATCTTTTATTAAGGTGATATCGTTGTTCGGATTACCGGTTTTCACATGCTCCACCACAAAGTGCGTATTATTGTTATGGATTCGGTTGATGTTGAGGTGAATATGTCCTTCGGATTCCAATACACTGCTGTTATTGCGTAATACCTCGGCATTGCCCTCGGCACGATTTTCTGCATTTAAGATACGCCCAAAGGTCATCTCACCTATACTAAATAGCGTTGCACCGACTTGATGGTCGGATAAATAATGTGCCGTATTGTTATCAATCTCACGGGCGGCAATATCCAAACGACCACGGGAAGCAACAACGGCAGATTTTATTTCGCCATTGCCGTAATCTTTGTCCCTGTTTTCAATCCTATCCGCCTGTAAGGCAATGTTATCACCATAAATACGCCCCTTACCCGTGTTGAGTAGAAGTCCGCCCGCTTTCACCACGGTTTGGGCATTGTCTGTCGGACTCACACTATTAATCAGCCCCTCATTGATGAGATTGCCTTGAGCGGTAATTTGAGTGTTTGCACTGCTTATTCTGCTATCAACATTGTTAGTAATATGATTCGCTTTCAAGACAACACTTTCATCGGCATACAAATGATGTTGATTAATAAGATTGCCTTTCGTTGTAATCGCAAGATGACTGTTCGCATTAATGGCGTTGCCGGTAATAAAATCTTGTTGTTGCTGAATGCGGACGGTGTTCGCCTCAATATGTCCATTGGTCGTCACTTCATCGGCAACAATTGACAGGCTGTCTTTGGCTTGTAAACGTCCCTTTTGGTTATCAATCTGTAGTTTTTCACCTTCAATTGAAACCGCTCCGCTTCCCGTCACTTTACCTTGGCGATTATCTAAGTTTTTCTGTACGGCGAAGTGGCTCTGCTCGTGGCTATGAAGTTGTCCTTGTCGATTATCAATAGATTGAGCGGAAATGTTCAATTTTGCCGCTAAAATACCTTGGCTCATTTTTTCCGATGTTGCTTTGGTATTACTATTATCAAGCGTATTGGTATTTATGTTTAAAACATTGCCACTTTCAATAAATGAACCCGTTGTACCCACTTTTTGATTGTTGATACCGGTTGTGACATTTAACGTCAGCTGATCTGTTGTGCGAACCTCTCCACCACGGTTATCTACATGATTCGCCTGAATAGATATTTCACCTAAACCATGAATTTTGCCGTTTTGTTGATTATCTATCGCACCGATAACTTGAAGGCTTCCCTGTTTCTCTGCATAAATCGCCCCGTTGTGATTCGTGATTACTCCACTTTCAATAAGTAGATTTTCTTTGCCAATCACCTTACCTTGTTGGTTTTCCAGTGCTTGGTGTTTTAAGTTGAGGTGAAGTAAACTTTGTTCGTTATATACAGTACCCTGATAATTATTTATTCCATTTGCAAGAATATTTATGCTTTGTTTAGCAGTGAGATAACCAAAGGTGTTATTGAGTTTTTCCACCGTTGAAAGCAATAAATGACCTGTAATGGCGTTCACATTTCCTTTTTGGTTGTTTAAGCGGTTTGCTTGAATTTCAACCTTATCATTTGCCTTAATCCGCCCTTCTTGGTTATTTAAATCACCTAAAAGTTGGATATTAAGGGACGAATTGCCTTGTAATAAGCCTGATGTGCTATCAATAGATTGTGCTGTAATGGTTGCAGATTCGGCACTTATTCTGCCTTGTTTATTGCTGATGTCTTGAGCGACTGCCACTTTTTGAGAACTAAGCGAAGACAGCACGGCCGAATCATTTTGTATAGCTTGTGCCAAAATGGTTTGATGATCTTGGCTTAACACATAGCCTTGTTGATTCAACAATTGTTGTGTGTTTACAACCAATTTACCTAATGAAATGAGGCCTTTATTTTGTGCCTGATCCGTAAATTGTGATTGACCCTTCGTTTCTTGGTTATTTAAGTTGCCCTGATGGGTGTTAATCAGCATATCCTGACGGCTTTGGATCAAGCCGGCTTGGTTGTCTAATTGACCGCTTTGAAGAGTCAGATTCGCCCCGGCACTGACCTTACCTTGTCGGTTGGCAAATGTCTGTTTATGCGTATCAATATCAAGATTACCTTGCTCTGCAATAATCGCCGCATGGGTATTATCTAACTGTTTACTACGAATGACGGCATTATTTCCGGCAATAATTTCAGCTTGTTGATTATCTAATTGCCCGGCTGTCATAATGTTAATGTTCTGTCCGGCCAATTGACTGTGTTGAGTGGAAACAATCTCACTACTTGCTGAAACATTTAATGACTGCTCCGCTTTAACCGTGCCTTTTTGTTGGTAAAGATGGCTAATCGTGGCATTCAAGTTATTTTTTGCAACAATCGAACCATTATTGTTATTGAGAATACCTGAATTTAAATTGAGATCCGTGCCGGCATAAATTACCCCATCCTGATTAGCGAGGTTTTGCTGACGGGTATCAATCGCCACCTTATTTTGTAAACTACCGATTTCACCTTTTGTATTATCCACTGCCTGACTTGAAATCTTTAAAGAATCCGTATCCGCTTGAATAAGGCTGTTCAAGTTTTCTAATTGATGAGCAACCGTTAATGTTATGCTATTTGCAACAATTTGGCTTTTGTTCGTACTCTTAATATTTTGGGCTGAGAGCGTAACTTTATCCGCATTAATGACCGCACTTTGCTGATTTAAATTGCCGGATAATGTCAATTTCGCCTGTTTAATGGCATATATTTGACCTTGATTATTCGTCAGGTTAGTCGTTTTTAAATCGAGATCTTCTTGCGTATAAATTAAACCTTGTTGGTTGTTAATCTCTGCGGTGGTATTTAAATGCTGTTTGCCGGCACTAACGATACGGCCTTGTTGATTGGATAAATCAGCCGACTGAATATTAATTTCGCCCAGAGCCACAATCCCTTTATCTTGTTCTTTCGTTAAAGTGTGTTGATTCGAGAGAGCTTGCCCCTGAGTATTAATCGTTATATTTTGATTTGATTGAATCAGACCTTCATCGTTGAGTAATTCCCCTGCGGCAATCTGAATCCCTTGATTGGCAAACATCACCCCTGAGGTGGAATCCACTTTCTCTTTTGCGGTATCAATATGGAGTTTACCCTTGGCAATGAAACGCCCTTGTCGGCTATCCATCCCTTTCGCTTTAACCGTGATATCCCCTTGGTTTTTAAAGGTACCGCCTTGATTTTGGAGTTTATCCCTGACTTCAAGCTTCAACTCACTTGAGCCGGTTTGTTCCCAAGTAGCTTTTCTTGTATTAAGGGAAGGTTGAGTGGTCGTAATACGTTCTGCTTTTAGATAACTTTCCTGTGTTTCAAGCAATGTCGGCGTATTTAATTTTAAATCTTTTTCTGCGATAAGTTCGGCTTGATTGGCTTGGATTTTACCTTGAGAAGCATCAACAGAGATTGAGCGGGCTAAGGTGCGACTATGATCTAAATCGGCTTCTGAAGCAGCTACATCGATTTTACCTGATGCGATATTTTTACCTTGTAAAGTCGCTTTCTGTGAGGCTTTAATCCTGATATTTTTACCCTGAGCGGACATTTTTGCGAGTGTTCGTGCTTCGCCCTTTGCCGTGTCTTGAACATCAACATCCGCCGCAATTAATGAGCCGGTTGAAGCATTCACATTTTTCGCTTGGTAGATAACTTCGCCACGTGCAAGGGTTTCACCCTGCTGCGTAATATCTTGTGCCGCATTTTTCAGAATATTACCGCCACGAGCGACAATAGTACCGTCATTTTGAATATTGGCCGGGGTCGTCAGTTGAATATCGCCTTGTTTATTCTCTATTTTCCCTTTGTTCTCAATATCTTGGCTTGCCGTAAGGGTAACGGATTTATTCGCATTAAGCGTACCGGTGTTTACAATACGTCCCTGACTATCAATTTTTAAGGTTTCAGCGCTCGCACCGATATGCCCTGCATTACGCACTCCAACACCCTTTTCCGTACCGATAAGATGGATTTTTCCCGAGTACATTCCACCTAATTCACCGACATCCACGGCAAATTTAGGTTGATTTTCCTCAGCAAGCGTTTGGGAAGTATGAATAATTTGTAAATCTTCAGTGCTGCTTGAGCGCTTAATCGTATTCTTACCTGTGATAACTTTTGTTTCTTTCTTCGACCAGATTCCAGCATTGGCTTCCGTCTCTCTTGCCAGAATTTCCGTATAATCTACACGACTGTTATCCAATCCTTTACCTGAAACTTTAACTTTGCCTTTTTCCACCACAAAACTTTCAAGGTTACCATTTTGAATTTGTGGTTTCCCCGTAGTAAAGGTAGTGCGGTCAGAATTAATTACGCCGCAACCTTCACAATAAATACCGTTAGGATTGGCGATAATCACATCCGCTTTTTTACCCGCTACTTCCAGATAGCCTTTCAACTGACTCGGATTATTGGAAGTGACTTCATTTAAGATCACCTTGGCTTCACCACGAGCAAGATAAGGGTTGCCTTGTATCCAGCCACCTTGTTGTGTTTGGGTATTGGTGCGGCTATTGTTTAGAATTGCGCCTTTGGTATCCACATTAAAATGGTTGTATTTATTATGAGACAGCCCTTTATCATTCGGGGTTTGAATATTAACTTGCGGTAAACCGTTGGCAGTTTGCAACACAATGGGTTGTTGGTTTTTCGGTGCGCTTTTATCCGCTTGAATAATCAAGGTTTCCGCAAGCACATTCTCAGAAAATGCCACAAAGCCTAAGGCACAAAACAGGCTAAAAGTAAGAGGTCGAATTTTGGCAAAGATTTGCGGAAAACCAAGTGAGGTTTGTTCGGTAGATTTACCTTCCGATTTAGCAAGTTCTGATACCACTACTAAACGTTGTAAAGTTTTACTGAAAATGACACGGAAGCATTGTTTATTCATATTTAATCCTATTTTATTTATTACTATTGTTAACAAGTAAGGACGTTTGTCCGATACTAAAAAGCGTAATTTAAACTAAAGCCGGCAACGGTATGGGATGTTTTAAATCCATTCGGTTTACTGATAGGTGTGCCGATAAAAACATCATAAGATAAGTTGTGAATATTACCACGCAAACCTAACGCCGCTCCCATTAAATGATGTCCTAACCGTTCTTGAGCAGATCGCCCCATCACTCGACCACCATCTAAGGCGGTATAGAGTTGATGACTAAGCGAATTCACATTCCAAGCCAATTCATTTCGCCATAGCCAACCACGTTCGCCCGAAAGAGTTAATTCTCCATCAAATCCACGTACGGTATAACGCCCACCGATACTAAATCTATCTTGTGGAATAAGCGGCGTTTTATTCCATTGAGCGTTCCAGCTTGTATTAAATTGCCACGGCTGTTTCCCCAGCATAAAAGGCCGGGTGAAATTAATTGATGCAGTGATAATACGTGGGCGTGATGTTCCTTCGTTCCAAAGTTCTTCCGGTGCGGATAATGCCCTCCTTGCACCTGTTCCTCGCTTATAGTTTGCGGATAATTCAAGGGTTGCCTCCCCTATATATTCTTTATGAGAGAAGCCGGCTTCCCAACCGGCCATACGGCGTTTTTGTACATCAACTTCGCCACCATCGACATAGTTTCTTGATTGGCGGGACCAAAAACCCCCTGATACTGACGTTTTACGTTTACTATCCCGATAAAGTAAATAGGAAAGCGTTGCTTTAGTCGTATTGCTTTTACCTGAATACATATAAATATTATCAAAGGCACCAAAAACAGCTTGATGATAGCGGTTATATATTTGTGAAGCGGATAACGTCCAATAACCGAACGGAACGGAATAATAGAAAGTGAGATTTTTACTGGCTCGACTGCCTTTATCATCATTATTTGTTTTTAAACTATGAGTGAAAGAAGTATAGAAAAGATCATTCGCTGAAAAAATATTATCAATGGATAACGTACCGCCGGCTTGAAACTTTCCTGTTGAGGTAGAGCCCGCATCATCCAGCCCTAAATTCAATCGAAAAGGAAATTGTTGTGTATAACTGATTTTTAGATCACTTTCACCGACTGAAGCAAAATCATCTTCACTTGGTAAAATTTCAATATTAGCATCTACCGTAGGCACACGTTTTAGATTTTCAAGAGTCTGTTCAATATCACGCACATTTAAAAGATCACCTTTTCCAAAGGTAAAACCTGTCAAAGCACGAAGTTTGGTAAATGGTGAGATAACAATGCTACTATCAGCAACAATCGTATTACGCACTTTACCTAAAATTACGGTTAAATTTAGCTTACCGTCACGCAAATCCTGTTCCTCTGTAACGACTCGCGTTGTCACATAACCTTTCTCAATAATATTGTTTTGAACTTGCTTCATTAAAATACCTAATCCCTCACCACCAAAACAGTGAGGTAAGGTCAATTTTAAGTCATTCGAAGCTTTATCTAATGCCCATTGAAATCGGCTTGTTGATGATGTTGAGCCGTAATCGCTCAAAGAGATTTGGGAAATAGGGTAACAAGGTGATTCTTGTTTTAAAAATGAGAAGGGTTCTTTAACATCATTATCTAATCGAATATCGGTCTGCCGCTGTAATTGTTGATCTTTCGATTGTTGATACTGCTGTTGCCTCTGTTGCTGGCTCGCATCAAGTCGGTTTAATTCTGATAAACTCGGAGGCTGATTCGCCCAAACGGTAATTGAGACAACGGAAAACAGTATGCTAAGGAATTTTTGTTGAAAGCCCATAATTTTATATTCGGTTCACTTAATCAATGAGTTCGGATTCTATATGATTATTTGTGGCATATCAAATGAGAAATAGATAAATAACAGGTTGTTTTTGTTATATTTATACCGCTATCTTTTCAAGATATGTGATGTTCTACCAGCTTCCCATAATGATATCAATTACCGATTTGTAATTTATTTACATCCTTAAATAGTTCAAAGAGAATGATTGATTCATTCTATAAATATGTTTGATTATGATAAAAATAATAGATACAAAAAAACAAGCGTTTCCTATTTAAATTTACTTAGGAAACGCTTGTTTTATATATTAAAACTTAAAATGTTCTGCTTGCTTCAATAAATACCTGAGATTTATCATAGCTATAAAATGGAATATTACTATCGGTTTTCGTGTAATTCCAAGTAACTCTAGGTGTAAAACCCGCATAATGAATTTCTTTATGCCACAAAGAAATGCCGGATGAATATTCTTTATTTTCTTGTTTACCTAGGAAACTCGCTTCTTTATAGTTACGTTTTGCTATACCTAAAGAAATCGAGCTGGATATTCCTAGCGGCCATTCTTGCCCCCAAACCAAACGCGTTCCATAACGGGAATAAGCGTTACTACGATCTTTAGCCTTTTTATGAGAAAGATCTAATGCAAGCATCCAATATTGTTTTGCACTTGGTAAATAAGATAAGGCATTCGTAAGATAATGAGCCGGACCATCATATTGATTAGCATTCACTTCCCTATCATATTTATCATAACCAAAACTATAGCTAAAAGTATATTTTAATTTTTGTGTTAACCAATAATTGGTGGTTAAACTTGCCCCATAATTGGTTGAATAACGCTTAAGTGCATTGCCATAATTATATCCACCTGCATACCATCTTTTATAAATACGCGGCATAAATTCAATATTAAACTTAGCATTTGAATATCCTAAACCTAGACCTATATTGGCATCTAAATCATTATAACGTTTATTATCCCAATAATATTTCCCACTCATTCCCGAGCTAAGCTTTAAATATTTTCCATTAGATAATGCCCATTGTTTATCCGCTCCGAACCAAGCCGAAATACCCTGTCCCTTTTGCTTTGGTGTATTATAGGTAAGCACCGCGCCATTTTGTAAAATCATTTGCGTGCCTTCATCAGCAGCATTGGCAAGATTAGGGTCATTTAAAAAAGTTGTTCCGAATGAAAAATTCCATTGTTCTTTAGAATTAATCACATCAATATAGCGATTGATAACTTCTACATCTTGAGGATTAGAAACTGTTGTTCTAATTTTTTCAAATTGAGCTTTTGAAGCTTCATATTCTTGGTTAAAGAATAAAGTTTCGGCAAGTTGATAACGAATAAAAGAATTATCAGGAAAAGCCGAAATAAGTTTACGGTAAATTTTTATAGATTCGTCAAGATCATTATTAATTGCTAGAATAGCATCTGCCCATTCAATTAATGAATCATCTCGATCACTAACCTGACGATATACTGAAATTAATTCAGGTAATGCTTTCGTATTACGATAAATAAGCGCTTGAACAATCGCTTGTTCTAATTGTTCTGAATTTTTCACTAAATCTGCTTTGGCATTTTCAGATAATTTAAATTCTTGATCGCTACTTAACGTTTCTTGTCGTAGTAGATCTTCTTTAACCGTTTTAGTATTAATTTTATCCGTTTCAATTTTTGTTTTTTCAACATCTCGTATATTAACGGTTTGAGCATAACTAAAATGAGGCAATGTTAATAACATACCAAATACAATGGAGAGGGAATATTTTTTCATAACGACCTTCTTATGTTATAGAAAAAAACAGCCCACCTTAAAGTGGACTGTTTACGAATAAAAACCCCAAATTAGTTAGAAGTTTTATTTTTATCTGTTGATGCAGCAAATGGATTGTCTAATGTAGCAGGACCGCCGGTTTTAACCGCACCGAATACTGCACCCCATTTATTCGCATCTTTCGCATCAGAAACAATAGAACCACCTAACTCTTGAGCTTGCGGACCAAATAAGTTAGCTTGGAAAGAACCTGTTGATTTATCGCCGTATGCTTTAGCAGAAGTACCTGCGATATTACCTTGTGCAGCAACATCACCTTTGAAGGTTGCTAAAGTTTGAACACGGTCAACATTATTTGCTTTTTGATAAACATCATAAACGCTACCGCTTACCGCTTTAGTTGCTAAATCAACTGTTGCTTGTACGTGGTGACCTGATTTTAATGCCCAATTCTCAGGTGCAGGAGTCGTTGTAGTCACAGAAGGTTTTGCTGAGATTGCGTTAGCCGGGTTATCTGCACCATCAGTTGTTGTAGTAACAGGACCGGTTACACCGTCTGTTGCCGGATTATGTAAACCAAATGCAACAGCGTGACCTTGGTAAGTTAAAGTACCGGATAATTTTGCTAACTCTTCTTTAGTTGTTGGTTGTACACCACGATAGAAGTAGTTATTTTCTGTACCTCTATCACCGTATTCACCATAATTTACAACGAAGCTATTTGGTGCAACACCGTCTTTATAAAGTCTTTGATTTTCTAAATAAGCAGAATCATTTAATGAAGAAGTAACACGACCGTATTGAACGCGTTGTAATGTCGCTCCGGTATAGCTATCCGCTGTACCTGTATTTTCGTGTCCTAATGCGTTTCTTACTGTTGTCACACCATCTTTAGTGCTCACTTGATGAGCTTCAAAATAAGTATTACCTAAACGGTCGGTTTTAGCCGTAACTAAAGGTAAGTTGCTTTGATTTGCTTTGTTACCATATTTAGTACCATTTTCGGTATTTGTCGTATAATCTTGAGCGAAAGTACGGTGTCCATAAACTTCGGCTACAGAGTCTTTTAATACAACATCACTGCGTCCACCGGTTGTTCCGTGGTTGGTATAATCTACACGGTCTTGGTTATCATAAACAAACGCTTTACCGGCTTCTGTTCCCGCAGTTGCTGTTTTGGTTTCAGTTTTAGCACGAGCAGTTCCACCGACTGTAGTTTTAGATGCATCGGTCGTATCGTTTTCATTTACAAGATAGATTGTTGATAAAGTGGTTTCACCGTTGTTTGCCGTATTGCCTACAAAATCAAAATCCTCAACATAACCTAATTTTGAAGATTTTTGATTCGGATTAGGTGTACCAACCACAACCGTATCTAAACGGGCTGAAGCAGAAGCACTACCATCACTATAAGTTTCGAATGGAACGGTCATTTCAGCTGTGTTAGACAAACGATCCAAATGTTCACCTTTAGCATCGTTATCTAAAATAAGGTCTGAACCATTTTTATTTACAAATTTACCACCGCGGTTAACAACTGCATTATCTTTTTTTGCTTGAGCTTCTGCAGCAGCTTTTTCTGCCGCAGCTTTTTCCGCTTCTGCTTTTTTTGCAGCTTCCGCTTGCTGTTGTGCAGCTTTCTCTGCTTCTGCATTGCTTGAACCGCCTGATGAACTACAAGCAGCTAAAATACCTGCAGCAACAAGAGTTAAGCTAAATTTAATTAAATTGTTCATATAAGGTACCTATATTAAATCATAGTTAATTAAAAACTGTGCTCACTGTGATGTAAATAATTGAAAGTAAAGCACGTATTCTTATTTTAGAAAAAGAAAAATCCATATTTCTCTTAATCTTTCTTGATATTAAAGATTCGTTAACTCAAACGACGTTAAACCTTATTACTCTAGATCACAGTCACCCCACCCGATCGAAATACGATCAAATAGATCCCGTTACCCAAAGCTAGGAATAGCCATTAACTCATTGAAATTACGAAGTTTTAATACCATTTCCTCACCCTCAGATATTCCTTAAAAAAAGTTTAGCAAAGGGTGTTGTTATCTCTGTAAAGAGATAACAACAAAGAGTATACTCTTTGGGATTTTTTAACTTTTTATATAAAAACCTTATATAAAAGAAAAACTACCTGTTTAAAATTGTCTTTTTTTAAACTAAAGGAATATGATATGGATAAACCTTATAAATAAATTTAAGTATGATGAAAAAAACGTGATATAGACACCTTGAGTAAGGCTTACTTATAACGACTCTATTGGGAGCGATAGCAAAAAATCCACCTTCACTGAAGGTGGATTTTTTGCTGAGATTTAACCTAAACCCAGGCTAAATATAAGTAGTAAGAAATGTAATACTGAAAGTTTAAAGTTTAGGATTGCATAACATCACTGATTAATCAGATTTTTTCGCGCGTAATACACGAAATGCAAAAATTACGATACCGATGATAAACACGCTCAGACCTAATACTTCGCCGATGGTATCCCAGTTCTCAAGATTAAGTGCAAGCGGAGCTTCAGAACCGCCGGAAGTTACCGAAGCGGCAATAATGAAAGCCAAAATTACTCCCATTAAACTTTCACCCACAATTAATCCTGCGGAAAATAACGTGCCGAAACGCTCCGCTTTAGCGGAAACGGCTTTATCGCCTTGTTTAGCAATATGTCGATTGATAAACCACGCTAAGAATGCACCTATAACCAACGGCATATTAATAGCGGGTGGTAAATAAATACCGATCCCCACAGCCAATATCGGTAATGCAAAAACATTACGGCTTACTTTTTTCAAGAAGGCATCAATCACGATCAATCCGGCCCCTAGCCCTACGCCGGTTAAAATATAGGTCCATTCCAATTGATTGGTGAAGATACCTTGTGAAATAGTTGTCATAATAGTGGCTTGAGGAGCTGAAAGCACTTGGCTCGGATCCATATCCGGACGAGGTAACGCACCACTAAAACCGTAAGCGTGATATAAAATTTCCAATACCGGTGCAATCACAAGCGCACCTACAAAGCAGCCGATAATCAAGGCGACTTGTTGACGCCATGGGGTTGCTTCAACCAGCAAGCCGGTTTTCAAATCTTGTAAGTTATCGTTAGAAATGGTCGCCGTTGTGAGTACGATGGATGCGGTAAAGAGCGTAAGTGCGGTCAAAAATTTCTGTCCATCCACGCTTTCAAACAAACCGGAGGCATTACCAATAGAGAGCAATACAAGGGAAATGACGATCACAGAGATAATTCCGATCCCCGAAATCGGACTGGATGAAGAACCGACTAAACCTGCCATATAACCGGATGCCGCAGCAACAAAGAAACCGATAAATACGGCTAAGAATGTACAAACTACCACTAATAAAATAGAAAGTTCAGGTGAAATCGGTGCGCCGGCAATAAAGTGATGTAAAGAAATCACAATTAATACGACCGTTGCGATTAAAATATAAATCATCGTTTTCGGAGAAAGATCGATATCAATACGATGTTCGGATTCCGCACGTTCTCCTTTTAACATACGGAATGAATGCAACATTCCTTCCACCATTGGTTTCATTAACACCAACAGTGTCCAAATCGCAGCAATCCCAATCGTTCCGACACCGATAAAGCGCACTTTCGTTTTCCAGATATTCATGGCGAAATCAATCAAGCTCATATCTGCCGGTACATCGCTTGATACCATAAAAAACGGCACGGCAACACCCCAAGTCAACATTATACCGACTAATATTGCGATACCGCCTACAATACCGACAAGGTACCCTGCGCCAAGCAATGCCAATGAGAACCCCATCGGCAATTGGAACGCCACTTTAGTTGTTTGAATCCATGCGCTTGCGCCGTCTGCGATAACCCGTAAACCATTTGTTAAAAATGCCACTAAACCGGCTAACACGCCGCCATAAGCAATATCTTTAACGCCGCTATCGCCTTCTTCATGATTGCCGGCTTTTAGAATTTCAGCCGCCGCAACACCTTCAGGATAAGGCAAATCGCTATTTACCACCATCGCACGGCGCAGTGGAATGGTAAACAGCACCCCCAACGTACCGCCGGAGGCACAAATCAGCATTGTTTGCCAGAATGGGAAATCATTCCAATAACCCATCATTAATAAACCGGGCAAAACGAAAATAACGGAAGAAAGCGTCCCTGCTGCAGAAGCTTGGGTTTGTACCATATTATTTTCCAAAATGCCGGAATCTTTAAAAAATTTCAGCACAGCCATAGAAATGACGGCGGCAGGAATGGAGGAAGCAAAAGTCATACCGACTTTTAAACCTAAATAGACGTTAGAGGCGGTAAAAATCACCGTAATTAACGCCCCGAGAATAATCCCACGAAACGTGAGTTCTTTTAAATTTGAATGAGGCATAATTTTTTCCTAGGTTAAATAAAGGTACTCACCTTGGCAAAAAATAATGAAAAATTCAAGAATTGTTTAAGGTTTTTTTGATTTAGTTAAAGTATTTTAGAAAATATTCAATAAATCACTGGTTTACTGAAAATCATTAACTAACAGATACTCGATTGTTTAAATAATCCCTTAACGCATAAAGTGCGGTCAAATTTCGAGCTTCATTAAAATGAGGATCGGCAAGCAACTCATCTAATCTTGTTAATGGGAAACGTACTATTTCCAAGGGCTCAGGCTCATCACCTTCAAGTTTACAAGGGTAAAAATCTTCAGCAATAACAATATGCATAATACTACGCATATAACTTGGGTTAGTGATTACTGTGCGTAAAAAATGGATCTTTTTTGAACCCAAACCGATTTCTTCTTTCAATTCACGATTTGCCGCTTCTTCCGGTGTTTCCCCTTCATCTATTCCACCTTTTGGAAAACCGAGTTCATACCGCTCCGTACCCACCGCATATTCTCTCACCATCAACAAATCTTCACCGTCGATCGGGATCATTATTACGCCTTGACGAATGCTCGGTTTAAAGCGTTCATAAATACGCTGTTCACCATTGGAAAATGTTAACTCCACCGATTGAATTTCAAATAAGCGTGATTTTGCCACCGTATGCTGAGATAAAATTCTGGGTAAGGCTTTTTGAACATTGGATGACATAGGCTTTCCTTATTTTGTGATATTATGGGCGTAAACTTTACCACAAATTATAGTGAATTAAGTTGAAAAACGTCCAGCGCATTGCCTTCAGTTTGCGATTTTGCATCCGTTTTAATTTAATTCACTTTACGTAAAGGGCTATCTTGAATGGAAGAAAAAGAAGTTAGACTTGATAAATGGCTTTGGGCAGCCCGTTTTTATAAAACGCGCAGTATCGCCAAAGCGATGATTGAAGGCGGAAAAGTACATTACAACGGACAACGTGCCAAAGTGAGTAAACTTGTTGAAGTGGGTGCAACCCTAAAATTACGCCAAGGCAACGAAGAAAAAGAAGTAGAAATATTGGCACTAAGCGATCAACGTCGCGGTGCACCCGAAGCCCAAAAACTTTATCGTGAAACGGAACAAAGCGTAAAAAAACGTGAGGAAACCGCGTGGGCAAGAAAAAATAATGCGCTTTCAATGCCTCACCCTGATCGCCGCCCAAATAAAAAAGAACGGCGGGATTTATTGAAGTTTAAACATCAAGAATAACGGAAAGTGCGGTTGAAATTTTAGTTATTTTTTCATTATTGTGTAGTTGTTACACAAATATTGTTAAATAACGATTTTGTAGGGTGGGCAAATTTTTTGCCCACCGTTTCAATCTGACATTTTCTGGTGGGCAACAAGTTGTGTCCCCTGCTTTTCACGTTGTGTAACCGCTTCATAATAACAAAAAATCTCTCTGTTTTTTGACCGCACTTTTCTGTGATTAATTTTACGAATTGGTTTAAATAACGGACTCCAACGCCCAAAGCTCTTGTAAACTTTCACGGCGGCGAATTAAATGTGCTTTATCCCCGTCCACCAAAACTTCCGCCGTACGGGGGCGGGAATTATAATTAGAAGACATACTTGCACCATAAGCACCGGCAGAACATTGTGCAATATAGTCCCCTTCGGCAATCGCTAATTCACGTTGTTTACCTAAGAAATCCGAGGTTTCACATACGGGACCGACTACATCGTAAACGGCTTTTTCGCGCGCTAAAGTGCGGTCAATTTCCACGATATTCATATAGGCTTCGTATAATGCCGGACGAATCATATCGTTCATTCCCGTGTCGGTGATGGCAAAATTACGGCTTTCGTTGCTTTTTAGATATTGCACTTTTGCCACTAAAATCCCTGCGTTAGCGGAAATCGCCCGTCCCGGCTCAAGAATAATTTCAAGATCCTTATAATCTTTCAATTTTTCTAACAACGCCTTTGCATATTCGCTTGGGTGTGGCGGATTTTCACCCGTATAAGTTACCCCTAAGCCACCGCCTAAGTCTAAATGCATTAATACAATGCCGTCTTGTTTGAGCTGTTCCATCAATAGGATTAAGCGATCCGTAGCATCTAAGAAAGGTTGTAATTCGGTGAGTTGTGAACCGATATGACAATCCATACCGGTGATTTTCACATTCGGTAAATCGGCTGCCAGTTTATACACATCACGGGCTTCATCTACACTTACGCCGAATTTATTTTCTTTCAACCCTGTGGAAATATAAGGGTGAGTGTGTGCATCAACATCAGGATTGACACGTAGCGAGATCGGGGCGATTTTCCCCATTTCGGCGGCAATTCGGTTAATATGTTTGAGCTCGGAAACCGATTCCACATTAAAACAACGAATCCCCACTTCCAAAGCGCGCATAATTTCTTCACGGGATTTCGCCACACCGGAAAACACCACTTTTGAGGCATCTCCGCCTGCAGCAAGCACTCGTTCTAATTCCCCTTGCGACACAATATCAAAACCCGATCCCAATTTCGCCATCACGCTCAATACTCCGATATTGGAACAAGATTTCACCGCAAAACAAATCAAGTGCGGATGATTTCCTAATGCCGAATCAAAGGCGTGCCAGTGACGTTCTAATGTCGCACGGGAATAAATATAAAGCGGCGTGCCGAATTGTTCCGCAAGTTGCTGCACCGGCAGTTGCTCGGCATAGAGTTTGTCATCTTGATATTGGAAAAAATTCATTGCTCGTCCTTATGAGGGAATATCTGATTATTGATTTTTCTGTGCCTGTTCTTTTTCAGGGAAATATAACGGCCCTTTTACACCGCAACCTGTCGCTAAGACACAAATTGCACTTAACAATAAAACGGATAGTAATTTTTTCATTTTGAGTTCTCCATTTAAGTAGAGTGTATTCTCTATAAAAATTTGCGTAAATTTATAATTCAATCACCCTACGGGATTGTTGGAAAAAGCCACCGAAAGGCTTTATAATCCGCCGCATTCTATCAGATTTACAAGGAAAAACTTTATGAATGTTGCAGAATTTCACCAAAATATTGAACAAGTTTGGCAAAAAATCGAAGAAGAATTAGAAGAACAAGACGCTGATGCGGATTGTGAAATCCAAGGCTCGGTATTCACCATCACTTTCGGCAACCGCACACAAATCGTGATTAATAAGCAAGAACCCTTACTTGAGCTTTGGCTTGCCGGCAAGTTAGGAGGGTTTCATTTTTCTTTTCAAAATGGCGAATGGATTTCTAATGACGGAAAACGTTTTTGGGATCGCTTAACCGAAACCTGTGCAGCTCACGGCGAAAACATTCGATTCTAAAATGTTTGCATCTTCCCCCTCACCAAAAACACCTGAAAAATCGACCGCACTTTCCGTGTTAAATTCGGTGTTCGGCTATCAATCTTTCCGCAAAGGGCAGGAAGAAGTGATAAATGCCGCACTGAACGGGAAAGATACGCTGGTGGTAATGGCGACAGGGAATGGAAAATCGCTTTGCTATCAAATTCCCGCGCTCTGTTTTGACGGGTTAACGCTGGTAATTTCTCCCTTAATCTCTTTAATGAAAGACCAAGTGGATCAACTTCAAGCCAATGGTATTGAGGCAGATTTTCTCAACTCCAGTCAGACGGCGGAACAGCAGCAACAGGTACAAAATAAACTTATTTCAGGACAGCTCAAGCTACTTTATGTCTCACCGGAAAAAGTGATGACAAACAGCTTTTTTCAACTGATTTCTTATCGCCAAGTGAGTTTTATCGCCATTGATGAGGCCCACTGTATCTCTCAATGGGGGCACGATTTTCGCCCGGAATATACCCAACTGGGCGGTTTAAAAGCCAGCTTTCCGAATGCCCCGATTATGGCACTAACCGCCACGGCGGATTATGCCACGCGGCAAGATATTCTCACGCATCTCAAACTCAAAAATCCGCATAAATATATCGGCAGTTTTGATCGCCCGAATATTCGTTACACCTTAGAAGAAAAATTCAAACCAATGGAGCAACTCACCCGTTTTGTATCGGCTCAAAAGGGCAAAAGCGGCATTGTGTATTGCAACAGCCGTAGCAAGGTGGAACGAATCGCTGAAAGTTTACGCAATAAAGGCATTTCTGCTGCCGCTTATCACGCCGGAATGGAAACCGCCCAACGTGAACGGGTACAACAAGATTTTCAGCGTGATAACGTGCAAATTGTGGTGGCAACCATTGCCTTTGGAATGGGCATCAATAAATCGAATGTACGCTTTGTGGTGCATTTCGACTTGCCACGCAGCATTGAATCTTACTATCAAGAAACCGGTAGAGCAGGACGTGATGATCTCCCGGCAGAAGCCGTATTATTTTATGAACCGGCGGATTATGCCTGGCTACAAAAAATCCTGTTAGAAAAACCGGAAAGCGCACAACGCCAAATTGAGCAACATAAATTAGAGGCAATCGGTGAGTTTGCCGAAAGCCAAACCTGCCGCCGTTTGGTACTACTTAATTATTTCGGTGAATACCGTCAAACACCTTGTAATAACTGCGATATTTGCCTCGATCCGCCAAAAACCTATGATGGCTTAGTGGATGCGCAAAAAGTGATGTCCACGATTTATCGTGTCGGGCAATGTTTCGGTACGCAATATGTCATCAGCGTACTACGGGGAATGCACAATCAAAAAATTATTGAACGCCAACATGACAAACTCAGCGTGTATGGTATTGGCAAAGATAAAAGCAAAGAGCATTGGCAATCTGTGATTCGTCAACTCATTCACCTTGGTTTTGTACAACAAGTGATTGGTGATTTCAACACCACACTCCAACTCACTGCAAGTGCAAAACCCATATTAAAAGGCGAAACCACCTTGGAACTTGCACAGCCACGCATTTCTGCAATCCGCCAAATCGCCCGCAACCCACAACGCGTAACATTGGCAAATTACGACAAAGATTTATTCGCGCGCCTACGTTTCTTACGCAAACAAATCGCCGACAAAGAAAACATTCCGCCTTATATCGTATTTAATGACGCCACACTGCAAGAAATGGCACAATATATGCCCACCTCCAACATTGAAATGCTACAAATTAACGGCGTGGGTTCGATCAAACTTGAACGCTTCGCCCAACCTTTTATGGCGTTAATTAAAGAGCATAAAGCGATTTTGGCAAAAGCACAAAGCTAAAATATTCACCTTTCCAATATCAACATAAAACTAATTCTTTATTTAAAAATACAAAGTGCGGTTAAATTCAATCGGATTTTCAGAAATACAAATAGCGGTAACTGACTTAGAACAATAATACTTTGTACCTTCATTTAGCTGAATAGACAGTCAATTTTGTAACGCACCTCAAACTTTTAACAAAAAATATACAAATCCAATTGACAACCGCACTCACATAAAACGATAATGATTCTCATCATAAGGGTTATATTTATTGCTAACCTAAAACCTTAAGGAGGTTTATATAAAAGAATTAGCACTAAAAGACTTAGTCTATGTTTCCGGCGGTAGTTGGTGTGAAGAATGCGATGATCCTGATCCTAGCAAACAAAATAAATCTGATTATAAATATGAGAACCCTGTCAATTTTGGTCCTTTTGGTGGTCCAGGAACAACAGTGGGAGGAATAGTTGGAAATAAATTCGGATGGGCAGCTTCTGTTGCTGGAAGTGTTGCCGGATACGTTTTCTACGATTCGATTGACTACAATAAAGTAGGAAATAATTATGTAGGATATGTTACGTCCGAGTTAAAAAACGGTAACATCCCGGCGGACTAATTATGAAAATATCAATTTGGCTTTTAAATACATTTAGCTGTCTTATTGCCCTGAAGCTTTTATCTTTTATAAGGGATACAGTAACTTTCACTGTTCATCCATTAATAGATGTTATTTTTTCTTTAGTTATTATTGGTTTATCAGTGAAGTTTATACCTATATTTATTTTATTTTGTTTTTCAATGCTAAAAGCTATGCGTGAAAAAAGATAAATATAACAGGGGATGATTTAATTGTTAGAGAGGGTATTAAATCTACACCTAAGGTTCTAATTTATGAAGTGTAGATTTTTTATGACAAATATCACAAAAGTGAAAATAAATTGTTTCATATTTATTTTTTACCAGTATAGTAAAATCGTTATAAATTGATATTTATAGTAAGAAGGATAGTTGATGAAAATTAAATATATAATGCGAGCAATTGAAATAGTAGCATTATTTTTAGCTATTATCTTGTTAAACAAATATGGTCCATTAATTGCTTTTTTGGGGTGCTTACCATTAGGTATTTTATGGAGTCTAATAAGAAAATACGGAGAAAAAATGAAAGAGTTAAGTCATCATTAAATTCAAAATATAAGCGGTGGTTTTTTTCGGTGGTATCATCAAAACTATTGATTAGGTTGGAAGAGGCATGGTGGTAAGCGACATTTACAATCATATAAAGAATATTGATCCTAAAATGGGAAGACATATTTTTCCATAGTTATTTTTAATATTAATGTTCAGAAAAGAAGCCCTAGATCATCAAAGGTGGAAAAGCACAGCTTTACTGCTGTCATCAATATCGGCTCGGGTTATGTTTTTCTTCTCTTTTTTGATAACAGCTTCTTTTATTCTTTATATAACCTTTGGGAGCTACACTCGATGGGAAACAATTTTGGATGAAGAACCTGCTACCAGCTTAAATTATACGAATACTATATTTCAACTGAGACTCACGAAAAATCACTGGTTGTGTCATCAATAGGCTCAAAATCATTATCTAGAATTGTCTTTAAAATACTTTTTGAAACCGAAAACTAGAATGTAACAGTAAAGAAATACTGTATTTTATTTGTAAAAATTATATTTTTGTGACGTAGATCACTTTTTTAATTTAATAACTATGTTAGAACCTTCGTGTCCATGCAATTAGTCAATAGTAAATTTAGTTATTTAATAATAAAGGATTTAACTCTGGGAAAGCTTTATCTATTATAATCAATAAATTTCCTAAATCTATTCTTAACGAAATAAATTTATCTTATGTAAAATAAAAAGGAGGATAAAATTAGTAATAGTAAAAGAATGTTAAAAATTACCATTGGCGTTGTAGCATTTATCATTGCCTTTATGTTGAAGGATTTTGCAAGACCTTTCAGTATGTTTGCTATATTCAGCATTATGGTATTTTTATGGCATTGTATAAATATAGAGGATAAAATTACGAAAGAATTAACATCTCAAGAAATTAATGTCGTTTCAGGTTCCTTTGGTCCTGCTGGTGCTGGAATAGGAGCTTTTATTGGTGGAGCCGATTATCTTGGAAATTCTGTAATATCAGGGAACTTCACTTGGTCTGGATTTGCTACCAGTGTTGCTGTTGGAGCTACATCCGAGGTTGTTGGCGGACCAATAGGCTCCGCTGCTGCAAAATATTTAGTGCCACGAATTGGTTTTTTAGGTGGTGCAACAGTTGGAATCGCTGATAAGAAATAGTTTTATTATAGTGAAAAATTGGAAACTTTTTATTGCTCTATTTATTTTTATAAACACCTTGTTTATGCTACAAGGTGTTTCTCCCATTTTATTTAGTTTATCCATCTTTTCTCTCTTTATTACCAAGATCCTTTTTAATAGATATGGTAAAAATAGAACAGTTTTTAAGATTTTTTTAATATTTTATTAGTTATTACCTTTATATTAGGAATATACTATTCCTCGCTTTTATAGAAATAAAAAAATGTTTAGAAAAGAGGTCCTAGATCATCAAAAGTGGAAAAGCACTGCTGTACTATTGTCATCAATACCGGCATGGGTTGTATTTTTCTTCTCTTTTTTGATAACGGCTTCTTTTATTATTTATATTACCTTTGGGAGCTACACCCGCCGAGAAACTATTTTAGGTGAGGTGGTGATGCAACCCCATCCAATTATCCTATCAGCATCAAAATCCGGTTATATTTCCGAACGTTATGTGACAATTAATCAACCGATAAAAAAAGGCGACCCGCTTTTTAAAATTACCCTTGACCGTATTACCGATAGCGGTAATGTTGGGATTAATTCCATCAATGCGATTAAAGATCAAATTGAAAAGTTAGATAATATTATTCAACCGGTAAAAGACAACCAACAGGAAACATTGGGAAATTTAACCAAACAAATTGACAAGAACCGTAAAATTTATACGGATACTAAATCTCTTTATGGATGAAGCGACTAGCCATTTAGATGAAGACAATGAGAAAAAGATCAATCAAGCTATCGCTCAATTAGCGATAACCAGGGTGACTGTCGCTCACAGAAAATCAACTATCGAGAGTGCCGATAGATCTGTGAATTTATAAACCAAGCATTCAACAATTAACCTCCTTACAAAAAGTGCGGTCAAAATTCGCCGTATTTTTTGGGATTCTATCAAGTCGATATTGCCACGTAGCCCAAGTGGATTAGACCTAAGGAAGAAGATAAAAAAATCCGATTGGTTTAAACCAACCGGATTTTCATTAAGGAGATGTGCGGAAAACATCAAAACATCAACCGCACTTCACAAGGGTTAGAACTTCCAACCAATGGCTGCTCCGCCGGCATAATCACCGGAATTATTAGCACTGCCTCCGACATTAATGATCATTCTACCACTATCACTTACACGGGAATAACCAACGGCAATTGCCGAAGCTCCGCGATAAGTACCTCCCCCTACACTCATTATGCTTTCGCCGGCGCGGTTGGATTGTGGTAACAGACTCATTGCTACAGCAGAAGCGATACCACTACGTAAGCGACGGTCTACTTTATTGATGCGCTTATGTACTTCTCCCATATTCAACGAGAATTGTTTATTTAAGTAGCCTAAGTTTACCGCATCGTTAGCCGCAATTGGATCAGCAACATTCGTTAGACGAGCCGGTTTGTTCGAACCGCTATTTAATCTCAGAACTTCAGTCCGTTTTTGAACATCTTTGTTGGTTTTAGGATCAACATAAATTAACGGACCTGACATCTGTAATTGATCCAAGGCATTGCTGAGCGTTTTCTTATTTGTTTCTCCATAGATATTGAAGTTACCCTCAATATCGGAATTACCTAAATCAATTTTCGCTCCATCAGCTAAGCTAAGCGATTTATTAATTGTCACGTCTTCTAATACTGTGGAACCGCGTACTGTCAGATTTTGTCCAACCGTAACACTACCGCTGACCACACTATTACCTTCCACAGTAGAATCACCTTTAACCGTACTATTTCCGCCAACGGTGAGATCTTTCTTGATGTCGGCATTATTTGTCACGCTTAAGTCTTTGGTCGTAGTCGTTCCCTCAACGGTTGCATTACCTTTAGTTAACGTATCTCTCTCAAAAGTTGCGTTGCCTTTAGTTGTTAACTCACCATTGATTGCTGCATTATTGGTCACATTCAACTCTTTCGTAGTCGTTGTGCCATTTACAGTGACATCTTTCTCGAAAGTTGCATTGCCTTTGGTTAAGCTATCACCCTCAATCGTTGAATTACCCTTAACCGTGCTATTTCCGCCAACGGTGAGATCTTTCACAATATTGGCATTATTCGTCACGTTTAAGTCTTTGGTTGTGGTCGTTCCCTCAATGGTTGCATTACCTTTGGTTAACGTATCTTTCTCAAAGGTTGCATTGCCTTTAGTCGTTAACTCACCATTGATTGTTGCATTGTTGGTCACATTCAACTCTTTCGTAGTTGTTGTGCCATTTACAGTGACATCTTTCTCGAAAGTTGCATTGCCTTTGGTTAGCATGTCTTTCTCAAAAGTTGCGTTGCCTTTAGTCGTTAACTCACCATTGATTGTTGCATTGTTGGTCACATTCAACTCTTTCGTAGTTGTTGTGCCATTTACAGTGACATCTTTCTCGAAAGTTGCATTGCCTTTGGTTAACGTATCTCTCTCAAAGGTTGCATTGCCTTTAGTTGTTAATTCACCATTGATTGTGGCATTGTTGGTCACATTCAACTCTTTCGTAGTCGTTGTGCCATTTACAGTGGCATCTTTCTCGAAAGTTGCATTGCCTTTGGTTAGCATGTCTTTCTCAAAAGTTGCGTTGCCTTTAGTCGTTAACTCACCATTGATTGTTGCATTGTTGGTCACATTCAACTCTTTCGTAGTTGTTGTGCCATTTACAGTGACATCTTTCTCGAAAGTTGCATTGCCTTTGGTTAGCATGTCTTTCTCAAAGGTTGCGTTGCCTTTAGTCGTTAACTCACCATTGATTGTGGCATTGTTGGTCACATTCAACTCTTTCGTAGTTGTTGTGCCATTTACAGTGACATCTTTCTCGAAAGTTGCATTGCCTTTGGTTAACGTATCTCTCTCAAAGGTTGCATTGCCTTTAGTTGTTAATTCACCATTGATTGTGGCATTGTTGGTCACATTCAACTCTTTCGTAGTCGTTGTGCCATTTACAGTGACATCTTTCTCGAAAGTCGCATTGCCTTTAGTCGTTAACTCACCATTGATTGTTGCATTGTTGGTCACATTCAACTCTTTCGTAGTTGTTGTGCCATTTACACCTAAATCGCCACCAATACTTACATTACCTGTTGCGGTTAAATTATTAAATACTGGGTTTTTCGACATCAAAATCTCAATAGCACCGGTTGTTATATTGGAAATCGTACGAATATTGCTACTATCTGCTTCCTTCGAATCAGCAAGGCTACCTTTAATCGTTAGGGTCTCACCTAATTTACGATTAACGATGACACCATCATTACCCGTAAAATTCATCCCTTTATCTGTCATATTGTTAAAGTTTTGAATTGTGGTATAAAGTTGACCGCCCGTTACAGCATCAGAGCTGCCACTCGTGATATTTCCTTCACCAATGTTGCTAATAACATTACCGCCCATATTGACTTTTGTACCGTTGGCTATGGTAAAGCTGGTATTAGTACCTCCAAGAGTTGTGTTACCTTGAACCGTGAGATCCTTACCAATCGTTGTACTACCTGTTACATTGAGATTTTGAGTTGTCGTTGTACCGTTAACCGTAACATTTTTCTCAAAAGTCGCATTACCTTTGGTTAGCGTGTCTTTCTCAAAGGTTGCGTTGCCTTTAGTCGTTAACTCACCATTGATTGTTGCATTGTTGGTCACATTCAACTCTTTCGTAGTCGTTGTGCCATTTACAGTGACATCTTTCTCGAAAGTTGCATTGCCTTTGGTTAGCGTGTCTTTCTCAAAGGTTGCGTTGCCTTTAGTCGTTAACTCACCATTGATTGTTGCATTGTTGGTCACATTCAACTCTTTCGTAGTTGTTGTGCCATTTACAGTGACATCTTTCTCGAAAGTTGCATTGCCTTTGGTTAGCGTGTCTTTCTCAAAGGTTGCGTTGCCTTTAGTCGTTAACTCACCATTGATTGTTGCATTGTTGGTCACATTCAACTCTTTCGTAGTCGTTGTGCCATTTACAGTGACATCTTTCTCGAAAGTTGCATTGCCTTTGGTTAGCATGTCTTTCTCAAAGGTTGCGTTGCCTTTAGTCGTTAACTCACCATTGATTGTGGCATTGTTGGTCACATTCAACTCTTTCGTAGTTGTTGTGCCATTTACAGTGACATCTTTCTCGAAAGTTGCATTGCCTTTGGTTAGCGTGTCTTTCTCAAAGGTTGCGTTGCCTTTAGTCGTTAACTCACCATTGATTGTTGCATTGTTGGTCACATTCAACTCTTTCGTAGTTGTTGTGCCATTTACAGTGACATCTTTCTCGAAAGTTGCATTGCCTTTGGTTAGCGTGTCTTTCTCAAAGGTTGCGTTGCCTTTAGTCGTTAACTCACCATTGATTGTTGCATTGTTGGTCACATTCAACTCTTTCGTAGTTGTTGTGCCATTTACAGTGACATCTTTCTCGAAAGTTGCATTACCTTTGGTTAGCATGTCTTTCTCAAAGGTTGCGTTGCCTTTCGTTAAACTATCTCCTGCAACAGTTAGGTTTCCACCGATATTTATATTTCCTGTTGTGTTCAAAGTCTCAAACTCTGGGTTTTCAGCAACTTGAATTTCCACCTTACCGTCAGTCACAACGGTTTTCACATTTTTCGAGCTATAAGTTCCCGCTGTTGTTGCGTTGCCGGTAATATTTAAGGTTTCACCTAATTTACGGCTAGTATTACCTTCGTTACCAACAAAACTTAACGGGTTATTTGTTAAATTGCTTAAATTCTTTGATACCGCATCTAACTGACCTTTATTAACTGCATCAGTTGCATTTGTTCCGTTTGCCACACCGCCAACAACATTATTCCCCATATTGATAGTTGTACCATTCACAACAGAGAAATTTTTACCCGCTCCACCGATAGTTGCATTACCGGATAATGTTGTTTCACCTCTGGAAACGAGAGTTGTATTAAATGTGCCATTATTTGCCACAATATCTTCGGCATTGAGCTTAGTAATATTGGCGTTAGTTGAATTCAGGTTGCTGATGGTACCGTTGGTTGAATTCAAGTTGGTAATTGTACCGTTGGTCGAATTCAAGTTGGTAATTGTACCGTTAGTTGAATTCAGGTTGGTAATCGTACCATTGGTTGAATTCAAGTTGGTAATCGTGCCGTTGGTCGAATTCAAGTTAGTAATCGTACCGTTGGTTGAATTCAGGTTGGTGATGGTACCGTTAGTTGAATTCAAGTTGGTAATCGTACCGTTTGTTGAACTGATATTCGTTGCATTGGTTGTTGCATTCGTAATCAAGCCTTTAACATCAGCCAAAGTTGTTGCATCTGTATCATTTTGAGCCTTGCCAATATTGCTTAAAACAACACCATTGCCGTCAAATTTACTCCCCGTTTCTAATTTGACTGTTTTACCTGTACCACCTAAGGTTACATCACCTTTCGCAATAAAATCGTTAGTCGTTAATGTTCCCGTAACCTGTGCGTTTTTCGCCGTTAGGTTATTAGTTACATTAGCGTCTTTTGCAGTCAAGGTTTCTGTAACGTTCGCGTTTTTCGCCGTTAAGTTATTGGTTACATTCGCATCTTTTGCAGTCAAGGTTTCTGTAACGTTCGCGTTTTTCGCCGTTAGGTTATTGGTTACATTCGCATCTTTTGCAGTCAAGGTTTCTGTAACGTTCGCGTTTTTCGCCGTTAGGTTATTGGTTACATTGGCATCTTTTGCAGTCAAGGTTTCTGTAACGTTTGCATTTTTCGTTGTTAGGTTATTAGTTACATTGGCATCTTTTGCAGTTAACTGCTCACCAACTGAAACATTACCTGTCGCAGTAATGTTTGCAAACTCTGGGTTTTCAGCAACTTGAATTTCCACCTTACCGTCAGTCACAACGGTTTTCACATTTTTCGAACTATAATCACCTTTTGTACTTGCTGTACCTGTAATATTTAAGGTTTCACCTAATTTACGACTTGTATTACCGTCATTTCCGGTAAAGTTTAGTGGGTTATTAGAAAGTGCGGTCAGATTTTCCGCTACTTTATCTAACTGACCTTTATTAACTGCGTCAGTTGAGTTCGTACCATTCGCTACGCCTGAAATAACGTTGTTACCCATATTGACAGTAGTACCGCTCGTAACATTAAAGTGTTTACCCGCACCGCCAATAGTTGTATTACCAGATAGCGTGGTCTCACCTTTGGAAACAAGGGTTGTATTAAATGTACCATTATTTGCCACGATATCTTCGGCATTGAGCTTAGTAATATTGGCATTAGTTGAATTCAAGTTGGTGATGGTACCGTTGGTCGAATTCAAGTTGGTAATCGTACCGTTGGTTGAATTCAGGTTAGTGATCGTACCGTTGGTCGAATTCAGGTTTGTAATCGTACCGTTGGTCGAATTCAAGTTGGTAATCGTACCGTTGGTCGAATTCAAGTTAGTAATCGTACCGTTGGTTGAATTCAGGTTGGTGATGGTACCGTTGGTTGAATTCAAGTTGGTAATCGTACCGTTTGTTGAACTGATATTCGTTGCATTGGTTGTTGCATTCGTAATCAAGCCTTTAACATCAGCTAAGGTTGTTGCATCGGTATCCGCAGTTGCATTACCAATGTTAGTTAAACGGTTGCCATTGGCATCAAAGGTTGTATTATCCGCTAATTTAATTTGTTTACCCGCTCCACCTAAAGTCACATTCCCTTTTGCGGTTAGATCATTCGTATTTAATGCTCCTGTAACTTCAGCATCTTTTGCGGTTAACTTTTCTGTAATGTTAGCATTTTTCGCCGTTAGATTATTGGTTACATTCGCATCTTTTGCAGTCAAGGTTTCTGCAACATTCGCGTTTTTCGCCGTTAGATTATTGGTTACATTGGCATCTTTTGCAGTCAAGGTTTCTGTAACGTTCGCGTTTTTCGCCGTTAGGTTATTGGTTACATTCGCATCTTTTGCGGTTAATGTTTCTGTAACGTTCGCATTTTTCGCCGTTAGATTATTGGTTATATTCGCATCTTTTGCGGTTAATGTTTCTGCAACGTTCGCGTTTTTCGCCGTTAGGTTATTGGTTACATTCGCATCTTTTGCAGTCAAGGTTTCTGTAACGTTCGCGTTTTTCGCCGTAATATTTTCAAACTCAGGATTTTCTGCAATTTGAATTTCTACTTTGCCATTGGTAACGACAGTCTTAATATTCTTCGAATTGTAATTACCGGCTGTTGTTCCTGCACCACTAATATTTAAGGTTTCACCTAATTTACTACTTGTGTTGCCGCTGTTTCCGCTAAAATTCAACGGTTTGTTAGCTAATTCATCTAGTTGTCCTTTATTTACCGCATCAGTCGCTTTGGTACCATTTGCCACACCGGAAATCACATTATCGCCCATATTCACAGCGGTACCATTCGTGATATTAAAGGTTTTTCCTGCCCCACCGATAGTCGTATTGCCCGATAAGGTGGTTTCTCCTTTAGATACGAGGGTTGTGTTGAAAGTGCCATTATTTGCTGTGATATCGCCTGCATTCAATTTACCAATTGTGGCATTGGTTGAATTCAGATTAGTGATTGTACCGTTCGTAGAATTCAAGTTAGTAATCGTGCCGTTGGTTGAATTCAAGTTGGTAATCATACCGTTGGTTGAATTTAAGTTGGTAATCGTACCGTTGGTTGAATTCAAGTTTGTAATCGTGCCGTTGGTTGAATTCAGGTTTGTAATCGTGCCGTTGGTTGAATTCAGGTTTGTAATCGTACCGTTGGTTGAATTCAGGTTGGTGATAGTACCGTTAGTTGAATTCAGGTTGGTGATCGTGCCGTTGGTTGAATTCAAGTTGGTAATCGTGCCGTTGGTTGAATTCAAGTTGGTAATCGTGCCGTTGGTTGAATTCAAGTTGGTAATCGTGCCGTTAGTTGAATTCAAGTTGGTGATCGTGCCGTTAGTTGAATTCAAGTTGGTGATCGTGCCGTTAGTTGAATTTAGGTTGGCTATCGTACCATTTGTAATGGTTGCATTTCCGGTTGTTAAATTAGAACTGTTTAAATTTGTAGCGTTGGTTGTTGCATTAGTAATTAAGCCTTTAACCTGGCTCAGCGTGGTCGCATCATTATCTGATGTCGCCGTTCCTACATTTGTTAAACGATTGCCTCCGGCATTAAATGTTGATCCGCTTGCTAAGGTTACATTTTTCAGGGTTGTATTACCGCTCGCATTCAGGTCTTTTAAAGTTGTACTACCATTAACGTTTAAATTACCACCGATATTGGCATTGCCGGTCGTATTAATTGTAGTAAATTCAGGATTGTCTGAAATTTTAATTTCAATCTTACCGCCAGTCGCTTCGGTTTTCACATTTTTATTTGAATAACTGCCGGTGCCATTACCGCCTGCAATTTGCAATGTTTCGCCCATTTTACGGGTAATTTTCCCACTGTCACCACTAAAGCTCAGCGATTGATTCGCACTAAGTGCGGTCAAATTTGATGCCAAACTTGTCATGCTGGAATTTAAACTGGTTCCCAATGCGTCTAATTGCCCTTTATTTACCGCATCCGTTGTGGATTCTCCGGCTTTTATACCACTGATTTTATTATTGTTAGCATTAATTGTTGAACCGCTTGCTAAGCTAATTGTTTTTCCGTTACCGCCTAAATTTACATTCCCTGCGGCGGTAAAATTCTCTGCATTTACATTTTTCAGGTTAGATTGACCGTTCACGGTTAAAGCACCACTAACAGTCGCGCTGCCGGCTTGCACGTTACCTGTTGCGGTGACAGAGGTAAAATTTGGGCTGTCAACGGTTTTGATCGTAATCGTTTTATCATTACGAGTGACATCAATATTTTTACCTTTTTGTATGTCAATATAGCCGTTCCGCTTAATCTGTACGCCGCTATCCCCATTCGCTTTAAGGATAAAACCGGAATTATTGAGTGCATTGTTAATAGCATCCGAAACCGTTTTAGCCGTAGCCAAACCGCTTGTGCCCGATACGCTGGTTACACCGCTATTATTTGTCGTAATATTTTGAGTAACGACATCAAATTTCACATCGGCTTTATTATCTCCATCCGTAACAACCGCCGTTGTATAAGTACCATTTTGGAAATTCACTTTGCCGTTATTGTTAATTCGGGAAGTCTCCGTACCGTTTTTTTGAATATTGAAGCCACCGTTTTTCGCAACATAGTAAAGCTGACTGCCATTAATCGCATCGGTCGAATCGGCACTCACTCGTCCCGGAGCGACATTAATAATTTGACGACCGGCAGTGGAATTACCAACTGAAACCACACCTAAATCATGATTACCTGTAAAATTAAAATATTCGGCAGTACCATTATCTTTAGAATTAAAAGAAATTTGTTTTGCATCATTTTGAGTGCGGGCAGACTCTGTTTTGGAGTGACTGCCTAATGCCACTGAGTCAGCATTGCTTGCAATTGCGCCATATCCTAAGGCTAAAGAACGAGGACCTGTTGATGTTGACGCACTACCAAATGCAGAGCTACCATCACCACTAACCGAAGTATTCATCCCCACCGCAGTAGCATTATTTGCAGAGGCACGGCTAAATGCGCCTATCGCAGTTGAATCCTCTCCAGTTGCTTGGGTGTTTAAACCAAGCGCAACAGCATCACGTCCAGAAGCTGAGGCCAGTGAACCTCCAGCAAAGGAAGATTCTCCGCTAGCGGAGGCAGACGAACCAATCGCCGTTGCTGTATCAGCTGTAGCTTGTGCATTACGACCAAGAGCGGCGGAACTTGCTTTGGTTACTATACTTAATGAGCCAATTGCAATACCACCTTCTCCAGATACATTGGCTTCCCGACCAATTGCAACACCAGTTTGTCCGCTCACTCTAACTTTTGTACCAATGCCGATACCGTCTACAGCACTTACTTGAGCATTTTTATTAGCGTTATAAACGTCATTTTTTCCTGCTCCGTCAGTATTTGCCCCAATAACGATTGCACGTTCTCCACCGCCATAAGCATGCTTACCAATAGCAATCGCCCCCGCTTTATGAGTAGAGGCTGCAGTACCTAGAGTAATGGAATAGTCCCCTCCAGCATAGGATTGTCGCATGATTGCCAAAGAATTCCGTCCAGTAGATCTTGCTGTAGTACCGACAGCAACGGAACCCACACCACCGGAATTCGCGGCAGCACCAATAGCAACTGACGTACCTGCACCACTGGTTTTACCTCCATATAACGTAGTACCGTTCCCAGTTGGTTGATTGCCATCACCTTGAACTTCTCCGGAAATCTTTGTTGTGTGATGGGCTCCTCCCGATCCCATATTGCCGGGAGTATAATAATTTTCAGCATCTAAAGTTGCTCTCTTATATACTGCAGCGAATGAATCTATTGTTAAAAAAGAAGCAACTAGACCAACAGTAACCGGCTTTGATAGCCATAATAAACTTTTCGATAACTCATTCAGCGTTTTTGATTTTGAAGAAGATTTAACATGCCCTTTAGCAAGCTCAGATACAACAACCCAAGTTTGAGTGGCATGATTGAAAATGACTTTAAAAACTTTATTCATACAAAAGCTCCTTAGTTTTAGTTAAGTATCAAAAATTAAGCTATTGGTACTTCAAAAAACAACTAGACGATTTTTTATCCAATAAAAGGCAATCTTGAATGATAATTCATCAATAGAAATAACTCAAATATAAAAATTCGATTTCTATTTTCAAAAAATAGAAATAAACGCTTTGAACGAAATCAATCAATCAATCAATTTATTTATTTATTTATTTATTTATTTATTTATTTATTTATTTATTTATTTATTTGATTTTACTAAAGATTTTATATATTTTCTATAGTTTGATTTAAATTTTAGATAAATATATTTTAATTTAACACTTATTCAGAATCAAAAAATAATTAATATACTTCTTCAAAAATAAAATAGCCTTATCAAAACTGGTCTGACAAGTTAATAAGATCTTAATATATATTAAAATTAACGGCATTTTTCGTATTTATGTCCTAACCATTGCAACTAGAGAACCCTCGCTAAAGCCCATTCCTTACTTAAAATTAATATAAAAACATCATTTCTTAGATCGAAATAAGATAAAGAATCGTTGCCAAGACGAGAATTCCCCCATATAAAAGTGCGGTCAAATTCCACCGCACTTTTACTGGCAGGTCAGTTTAGTTAAAACTGCACATAAAAACGAAAATTAAATTCCGACGCCTTCAAACGATATTGCTCTTTCAATATCGGTCCGCAAGAATTAGAACCTATACCGCTCATTTTATAATCCACGCAAAGAATCGTTGAAGCGCATTCCTGTAAATCATAACAATGAGTTTTCTGCGTCATTTCCTCTTGAGTATAAGGTGAAAGATTAAAACTAAAGGGCGCATCAGCGGAGATCGTTAAATCTTCTAATGAAACAAAGTGCGTACCGTAATGACTTCCGTTTTCTTGGGGTTTTACATACGGCATTTTATAATTCGATACATCTACAAAGTAATTGCCAAGCCGGGCGAGATGATGTTTATCAATATAACTTTCTTGTTCACCATAGCCGAAATATTGTGCGTGATTGCAATCTTTACGCAAGAAAAACCGTAAACCGAAGCGTGGTAGATAAGGCAAATCGGCGGAACGTTTGGCATTGACTTGAATGGTCAATTTTCCTTCTTTTGAAAGCAAATAGCGTACGGAAAGCAGCAAAATCCGCGTTTTTGCCACTGCGACAATGCCGATTTCAGCATCAATTTGCACTTGCTCTTCCAAACGCTTCCAACTTACCTGATATGCCCGGCTGAATGCGTTATCATAACCTGCGTTTTGCCAAAATTCCCGAATCAGGCGATCGTTATCCGTTGGTGCACGCCATATATTGAAATCCAGCGGTTGTTGAATTATCGCTTGTCCGTTTTTCCTAACTTCACTGAAAATACCTTTGTTTTTATCAAAAACAAATTGAAATTGGTTATTAGTTAAGCATAAATGTGTTTCCGTTTCGTCTATTTCAAAGTCTGAAAGTGCGGTCAAATTTGATTGAGTTTTTTGTGGGTGAACTAAATCTTGTCCATAAATAATGAGTTGATCAAAGCCAAAGGAATGATCTTTGGGTAGCAGATCACTTGGTTTTTGATTGATATAATGCAAATCCAGCGTTAAAAATTTTCCTTGATAAGGGGGAATGGTAAGGGATAAAAATACGCTATTTTTAGGCGGACAAGAAATCTCAAATTCCCCTTCTTCAAAGGTTTTACCCTCTGCGATGAATGCGTATCGAATAGAGAGATTGTCTTTAAGATCCGTGAAATCCCAATAATTTTTTATTTTTACCTGATCAGCCGTAAATTCCGCCCGCACCGGGCGATTCACATTTTTTAATTCCAGTAAATTACTGTGTGGTATGCGATCTTGCGACACCAAACCATCCATACAGAAGTTTCCATCATTTGGTGTATCACCGAAATCCCCGCCATAACCCACTCGACCAGATCCATCAGGTAAATAAGGGGCATGATCGCACCATTCCCATACGAATCCACCGCAGGATTTTTCATTGCGTTCAAAGGCTTGCCAATAATCTTCCGCATCACCATTGGAATTACCCATTGCGTGAGAATATTCACACAATACGTAAGGTTTCATTGCAGTGCTTTGGTTGTAGTTATCCAAGGACTGTGTCGGCGCATACATTTCGCTATAAAAATCAAGATTGCTCAGATTATTTTGATGATCTTGGTGTTGATAAATCGCACTTTCATAGTGCACTAAACGGCTTGTATCACGTTGTTTAATCCAAGCGGCGGCGGCTTCAAAATTTTCTCCATAACCGCTTTCATTACCCAGTGACCAAATTACGATGGAAGTTCGATTTTTATCGCGTTCTACATTAGCAAAAGTGCGGTCTAAAATCGCCGATTTATAATCGGGTGAGCGCGCAAAATAACAAAAGTTATCAATCGTTTGTCGGCGAATTTCTTCATCTTGATTGATACGTTTTTCATTTAAGAAAATGCTTTGTTCCGGCAAGGCGACATATTGCATTGCCGCACCGTGACTTTCAATATCACTTTCCGAGATAAGATAAAAGCCGTATAGATCGCACAACTCGCTAAACCAAGGCGCATTAGGATAATGTGCGGTGCGAATGGCATTGATATTGTGTTGTTTCATCAATTTAAGATCAATCAATGCTTGTTCGAGCGAAATCGCATAGCCGGTTTTAGGATCACTATCGTGCCGGTTTACCCCTTTAAACTTAATAGTCTGACCGTTAATTTTTAAGACGGCATTTTCCACATAAATTTTTCGGAAACCGATTTTTTGTTCGATAATTTCACTACCGATTTGCATTGTTAAGCGATAAAGCTGCGGATTTTCCGCATTCCATAAAATCGGATTCGGTAAATCAAGTGAAAAATCAACCGCACTTTGTCGGGCGATTTCCTCACCTTGAGGATGATAAAGGACAAATTCAACCGCCTGTTTTTCACCGATAAATTGGGTTTCAATATTTAATGTTCCTTGGCTGAAATCATCATTTAATTCTGCTTTGATGAAGAAATCCTGCAAATAATGACTATCACGTTCCAACAAATACACATCACGGAAAATTCCCGACATACGGAATTTATCTTGATCTTCCAAATAACTGCCGTCACACCATTTTAATACCACCACATCAAGCTGGTTTTTACCGGATAGGAGATTTTCGGTAATATCAAATTCATTCGTACTATGGCTGATTTGACCATAACCGACAAACTGTTGATTCACATAGACAAATAAGCAGCTATCCACCCCTTCGAAATTCAGTAAATAACGTTTACCTGATTTTGGCATGAAATCAAATTGATGCCGGTAATGTCCGCAGGGATTTTCTTTGGGTACAAAAGGGGGATCAAAAGGGAAAGGGTAATTGATATTGGTATAATGATGGCGATCAAAGCCATGATTTTGCCAATTAGACGGAACAGGAATTTGTGTTTGGAGCGGTATAGTTAAAAAGGTTTCAGGTAAACATTGCGCACTCGGGTAATAACTAAAATCCCAGTTTGAACCCGAAAGTGCGGTGAAAAATCGGGATGTTTCCCGTGCAAGTTGTATCGGTTCTTGATCAATTGCAAATGGTACGAAATAAGCGTGATGAGGTTGGCGATTGACCTGCAAAATCTCAGGGTTTTCAAAATATGGCGGTAAAATCATAGCTGTTACTCCTTCGCAATTTCTTAATTTGAACGCAAATTACTTTTATGTAATTGGTAACGTTCATTAACGGGCATTTTTCCGGTTAATGTGAACATAGAAATGATAGTAAATGTTACGGCGATACAGCCTAAAATAAAATAGGTATGCTGAAAACCGTATAAATCATAGCCTGCGCCAACAATGGGTGAAACAATCATATTACCAATTTGTTTGGTAAAGTGGCAAGCAACAAGATAAATCGTTGCTGAAAAGTGTAATTCAAAAGTATTCGCAATATATTTGAATGTACCTACAAGATAAAATGGTACTTCAAACATATGTAACGTTTTGAGCACCACAACATGCCACGCTTCTGTGGCGAAAGAAGATCCAATAATGCGGATACTCATAATAGAACCGGCAATTAGCAAAGCATTTTTTGCCCCAATTCTGTTGATGATAAGAGGCACGAAGAACATTATCAACGCATTAAGCATTTCACCGGCTGTCGTAACATAACCAAACATTTTGATGCCTTCGGCATTAGATTCGAAAAAACGATTAAAAAAGTTGCCGAATTGCTGGTCAAAAATATCATAAATACAAGCAACACCTATCACATAAGCGAGTAAAGCCCAGAATTTTGGCCGTTTGAAGATGATAAATGCTTGCTGTAAGGTAACGGAATTTTTGCTATTAACCAATTGTTCAACTACTTTTGCCGTTGAACTCTCCGTTGGTTTTGCAAGAAAAACCAACAAAAGTAGCAGAAGTGATGCCGCAGAACCGAGCCAAAATACATAATCGGGATTGGAGCCATAAAGATTACCCGCGATAGCGGCACAAATTGCCCAGCCGAACATTCCGAACATTCTTGCCCGACCATATTCAAATCGACTACATCGACTTATTCGCTCAATATAGGCTTCAGATGCCGGTGAACCTGCTTGAAATATAAATCCTATGTAAGCACCTCCGACAATCGAACCAAGCCAAATATTGATTTTAAGTAGCGGAGCAAACACATAAATAAAGAACGGTGCATAAAAAACAAGGGTAATGGATAAAATCCAAAGTAAATGTTTTCGCACGCCAAGTTTATCCGATACATAACCAAATACAGGCTGAAAACAAAGTGCAAAAAATGACATCATCGCAAATACCATACCCGCTTCTTCACCTGATAATCCATTTATATCCCCAAGCCAAATTCCAAGAAAAGGGTAGCAGGTAGCCATAATAAAGAAAAAAACAAAGAAATAACTACCAAAGATCCAGTAATTACGATTCGTTAAGTAATAAGTCTGAGTTGTATCGTTCGTTGCCATTCTTAACCTTTAAAAGTATTGTTCTCATTAATCCATATGTTAACGTTATCATTTGTTTTTAACAAATAATATTTTTCAAATTTGTGATATTAATCACAAATTTTAACGTTAACATTTAATAACTAATAAAGTGAAGGGATATATTTCATAGTTAACGCTAACAATTCTCTAAAAACAAGATATGATCTAGAATTAAACAACCAGATAATTAACAATAAATCCTTTCTCTGATTTAACGGTAGGAGCATTTTATGGTATCGCTGAAAGATGTCGCGCAGTTAGCCGAAGTATCGATTATGACAGTATCACGTGCACTTAATAATCCTGACAAACTATCGGAAAAAACCTATTTAAAGGTAAAACAAGCTATCGAGCAACTAGGTTATGTACCGAATTTCGCCGCACAAAATATTCGAGGTTCGGCAGGAAAAACGATCGGCGTATTTTCACTTGGCACGGCAACGACACCTTTTTCTGTTGACATCTTACTGGCCATAGAAAAAACGGTTCGTAAATTTGGCTGGCATTCCTATGTCATTAATACTTTTGAAAATGATGAAACAGAAATGGAGCAAGCGGTTGAACAGCTCATATCTCACCGCCCGAACGCAGTTATTATTGCACGTAACGGCTTAAAGACCGTGAAAATACCTGAAAAATTGCGTCAATTCCCTATTGCTTTGGCAAATTGTGTGACAGACGATTTCCCTCTTGCCAGCTACATTCCCGATGATTTCCAAGGACAATATGACATTGGAAAATTATTAGCCGAAAAAGGATATAAAAAGCCATTATTTCTACATATTCCGCACAATTATATTGCTACAAAAGAACGTAAAGCAGGTTTTGAGCAAGCATTTCTTACTCAAAGCTTAGAGAATAAAATAAAAACGGACTATTATTTTATGCAGGAAGATGGTGAAAATTATTTTGAAGGTGCAAAACCATTAATGGAAATGCTGCTACATCAAAAAAAGTTGGACTATGATGTCGTTGTTTGTGGAAATGACCGAATAGCTTTTGTGGTATATCAATTACTCTTACGTTATGGATATCGTATTCCTGAAGATATTGCAGTAACGGGATATGATAATACGATAGGGATAGCACATTTATTTATCCCTTCACTCACCACCATAGAATTACCACATTACACAATGGGAGAACAGGCAGCCTTACATTTAATTGAAGAACGTCAAGATGTAGATTGCCATAAATTACCCTGTCCATTGGTCATAGGAGATTCTTGCTAAATAAAAACAGATTGTATGAAATTTAACTACAACATATAAAACCGAAACACCAAGCATGGTGTTTCTTTTATACAATAAAACAAGACCAATATAGAATAAGATAGTGTAAATCAACTATGAAAAATAAACGGTATTATGTATCAGTTGCACAAAGCGCTTTGATATTTCTTGGGGTAGGGTGGGCAAAAATTTGCCCACCTTATAGGAACGATGGTATTTACGATGTTTTGTGCAATTGCTACATAATACCGAAAATAAAACAGCTAAAAAAACTGATCTGCCCCCGAAAAGTTGGACTCAATAAACCAACTCAGTCAGGGGCAGGTTTTTATGACCAAATACAATCAAACATTCAAACAAGTCATCAATTTTTATCTTGAAAATCACTTAGATGTTTCGCTTACCCAAAACAATTTCAACTTTCCGATAGCACCTTAAGACGTTGGATTGCCCAATATCAACATTCAGGCGATGCAGGGCTTGCCGTATTGCACCGTAAACGAATTTACTCCGCCGAATTTAAATATCAGGTTATCCTTGCCGTTAAAAAAGGGAATTCAACCGCACTTTTTAAATACATCAAGCCTCCATTGACATACAAAGCAAAGTTAGCGGATGGATACAGGTTACATTGGACGACATATCAATTTGCCATTTACAGGTTTGACATTCGGAAATAACGAAATCAAATCCGCCCTCGTTAATATACTCAAACAGGTGTTTACCAATGGATTGGGAAACATCATAATTTTCCGTTTTGAAGCCGTAAGTGCCGGCAATACCGCAACATTGAGACGGCAACATAATGATTTCCAAATTCGGAATTTGTTTTAACACTTCAAGGGTATAAGGTGCCCAACCGGCTTTCTCTACGTGGCAAGCGGTATGATAGGCTACGCGTAATTTCAAAGGTTTGAGCGGTAAGGTTTTGCCTTCTTTAAATAATTGATACAAGAACGGCGTTACCATATGAATATGCGGACGCACTTTTGCATTATCGATACCTAAAATATGATGATATTCATCACGCAAATTCAAAGCACAGCTCGAGGCTTCGCTAATTACCTCCAAACCGTTTTCGTCCACCATTTTACCGATATAATCCGTGTTGAATTGCGCAATGTTACGCGCCCGTTCGGGAAAGCCGTTCACGCTTAAGGGTAAACCGCAGCATTTTTCTTTTACCAACAACATTACGCCGATGTTCATCGCATTAAAGACTTTCAAAAACGCTTTACCCAGTTGCGGATTGTTGTAGTTCACGTAACAACCGTGGAAATACGCCACTTTGCGTTCAAACTTTTTCTGTTCCTCCAACGCATTTTTCATATACCAGCTACGAAACGTGCCGAATGAATATTTCGGTAACGTTCTTTTTTTACTGATATTAAGCGTTTTCTCTAATACAAACTTTGTGGCACTCAACCCTGTAATTGTATTTACAATCGGCGCAAGCGGTGTGTTGAGTTTGCCCATCATATCCGTATTGCTCAAAATAGCATCACGCAATTTGTGCATTAGCGGCTTTTTCTGTTGCGCCAAATGATTGTTGCGTGCACGTACGATCAGATCGCCGATTTTTACATCGGACGGGCAAGCCACTTCACAACGTTTACAGTTGGTGCAATATTTCAGGGCTTCGTCATAAAGCTCGGCAGATTTTAAACGCAAGCGTTCACCGTCAGGGCCGGATTGTTTTGGACCGGGATAAAGCGGATTATTACGTGAAACAGGACAGACGGCGGTACAGGCCGTACATTTAATGCAGCTTTCAAAACTTTCATCAATATATTGATGGCTTGCCGGTGAATTGAGAGATTGTTTTGCACTGTCGATTAATCGCTGAATATTCATAGCCATATCTCCCCCTTATTTCGCCAAAATTTCATCCGCAACGGAAAGTGCCGTTACCACCGCCACTCCGGAGCCACAACCGAGTTCCAAGGCATTAAAACCGCCGATTACATTACCGACAGCATATAAATTCGTTAAAAATCGACCGCTCTTTTGCACTTGGCAATGAGGGTTAATCGCCACACCGGCGGATTGATAAGGCTGAGGATTGGAAAAACGGGAATCCGTCCAGCTGAGACGATCTTTATCGTTGAAGCCTTCCACGCCGATAATGTCGGCTTCAAACACCGGTTCATAAATTTTATCAAACTCAGCCACTAAGCCTTTACTGAAGAAACTCCCCGATGCCAACACGAAATTGTCGGCAGTGATTTCTTCATTTTCGTGTAAACGGGTCATAATGCACTGTACGTGATCCCCCTCAAAACGGGCTTTCAGTGCGCTATCGCCGTTCATCATTAAGCCACCGAGCGATTCAAATTGACGGCGCAATTGAATACGTTGGCGCATACCAAGTAATGAGGGCGGCAAAGTCGGTAATTCAAAAAGAGCAAGTTTGGTCGCGCTACGAAGTGCGGTCATAAATTCCTGATTTTCCAATCCGAAACAGGCAGGTAAGAATACTGCTTCCGCACCTTGAGCAGATTCCACAATTTCTTTCACTAAATCGTCAAAGGCTAATTTATGTTCTAAAAGTTGTGCAATATTCACACTACGAAACTCACGGGCATTTTGGCGGAGTTCGTCTAATTGCGGAATATTCAGGAAACCACTATTCACCTCGCAATGACTGAATTGTGGGTTAAGTACCAAGTTCGCCGCTAATAATTGCGGTTGGAAATCGTGATAGCCTTCAATACCAAGAACCGTAATACGTTTATGCGGAAAAGCATCACCTTGCACTATAGGTACACTATTAGGTGAAAGCCATGATCCGCGCAAGCCGCCTAAACCGGTTACACGCAGATGATTTCTCTCGGAAGAGCCGATTAAATCCAAATTGAATGATTCTGCCAACATTTGGAATGCTTCTGCTTTTGCAAGCACTTTTTCTGCACCCAATAAGCTATAAGGGTGTGTCGGCAATATGTTGCAAAGTGCGGCGATATTTTCTTTTAAATTTTCGACCACACTTCCTGAAGGCATACGGCTTAATAAATCAAGCGAACCTGATGCAAAATCAATTGCAGCCTGACCATTGTTGATAATCACGCAGTGTTTACCACGTTGTTGAAGGGCGATGCCACAGGTTAATCCCGCCAGCCCGCCACCGATAATGACTACATCAAAATTCATTGCTGTCCGTTCCCTGTTGTGCCTGTTCTTCAAGTGGTTTTACATCATTTAAGCCTAATACGCTGGCATACATCCAAGAGGTAAATTCGGCTTCGCGAATCGCTTCGCCCCAAGCAATCGGTTCAATACCACGCCAGCGTTCTTCCATAAAAGAGGAAAGTTGAAGGGTAGATTGCCGAGGTGTCGCCACTTCAAAACGATTCATTAAACCGGCAGCCCGACAGGCACAAAGTTCCGCTTGGCAGGTTCCCATTCCTACACGGGTGCGGCGGCGTAAATCCACCAAATTATTTACGTCTAACTCCTCTACGGCATAGCGAACTTCTCCCGCGGTTACCGCTTCGCATTCACACACCATAGAGCGATCTAAACGTGTTTTATCAAGCAAGCGCGTTGCCCGTGAACCATGACGATACACGGCGGAATAACGAATAGTACTTGGCAATGAAATCACTTTTCGGTTGGTTTCTTGACGACTTTCATTTGAACCCGGTAATGATTGTTCAGCCGTCACGCAAGGGGCGTTTTTATTGAGTTTTTTACAAATGAGATCAGTCGCCCATTCCGCCATTAAACGATAAGTCATCAACTTACCGCCGGTGATGGTAATAAAACCGTCCAAGCCGTCACGTTCCGTGTGATCGAGCAATACAATACCACGGCTCACATTACGTCCGGACGGGTCATCATCGGTCGCCACCAACGGGCGAACGCCCGCATAGGCACGTAACACACGGGTATGGCGCAGACTTGGTGCGAGCTTCTCGCCCTCACGGAAAAGAATGTCCACTTCTTCCGGTGTAACGCTCATATTGTCGATTTGATCATAAGGAATACGGCTGGAGGTTGTGCCGATAACAGAAATGGTATCACCCGGCACAAGGATATCCGCATCAGCCGGTTTACGGCAACGGTTAATCACCATTTTATTAATTCGATGCCCCATTACAAGCAATGCACCTTTTGCCGGGAACATTTTGATTTTTAGATCGGCATATTCGGCAATGCCTTGCCCCCAAATTCCCCCGGCATTGACCACAAGCGGTGCAAAAAACTGACGTTCTGTTTTATTTTTATGATCATAAACTTTCACGCCAATGACTTTACCACCTTCACGAATCAAATTTTTGACTTCGCAATAAGTAAACATTTTTGCGCCGTTTTCCGTGGCATCAAGCATATTAGAAGCGGTTAAGCGGAATGGATCAATAGAGCCGTCCGGCACAACCACTGCACCGACAAGGTTAGGATTGACGGAGGGCTCCATTATTTTGGCTAAATCAGGCTCAATAGCCACCGCTTCAATGCCGGATTTGGCACAGCTTTCAAGAAAGGTTTTTTGGTAATCCATGGAATCTTCGGGAAGCGTAATAAATAAACCTTCCGTTTCATCCACACAGTGGCGCGCAATATTCCGCAAAATGCGGTTTTCTTTAATACATTCTTGCGCAGATTCTTGATCATTCACGGCATAGCGTGCGCCGCTATGCAGCAAACCATGGTTTCGCCCCGTTGCTCCGGTTGCGATGTCGCGGCGTTCTAATAAAATGCAATCAATGCCACGCAAGGCACAATCGCGTGCAATACCGGCACCGGTTGCTCCACCACCAATAATAATCACATCCGTTGATAAGGGAGAAAGATCTCCGACATTTCGATATAAATTAGGTGATAATCCCATGTTTACCCCCAACTCCCACAATACATAAAAGAAAATACAAAATCAGATTGATTGTAGAGAATAACGCTTAAATTAACAACATTTTGAGCGAAAAAGAAAATGATTTTGTGAAATGGATCACAAAATTTTCAAATTCACTCAAATAAATATCAAAATTTTGTGAATTAGTTCACATTTTTGAATAATCCTTCTTTCTTATTTTTTATTTTCTTTTATTATCCCCCGCTAAGCTCCTTTCTTTCTGACCGATTAAGGAGATATTATGAGTAAAAATGTTGGAGAAAAATTATGTTCGGACCATTTAAACCCGCCCCGCATATTGCGGAACTTCCGGCGGAAAAAATAGATTCCACGTATAAACGCTTACGTTGGCAAGTATTTGCGGGGATCTTCTTCGGCTATGCCGCTTATTATTTTGTGCGGGCAAACTTTGACTTAGCACAAAAAGGTTTAATTGAAGCAGGTATGTACAACAAGGCAGAATTAGGCCTTGTGGGTACGGCTGCAGGTCTTGCTTACGGCTTGTCAAAATTCTTTATGGCAATGCTTTCAGACCGTTCTAACCCGAAAGTATTCTTACCATTCGGGTTATTACTCTCCGGTTTATGTATGACGATGATGGGTTTATTCCCTTGGGCGACATCCGGTATCGTCATCATGTGGATTATGATCTTCTTAAACGGTTGGTTTCAAGGCATGGGTTGGCCTCCGTGCGGTCGAACTATGGTTCACTGGTGGTCTAAATCCGAACGCGGAACAATTGTTTCCATTTGGAATACCGCTCACAACCTTGGTGGTATGGTGCCGGGCGCAATGGTACTTTTGGCCGGTGCAATTTACTTCAGCACGCACGGTGTGGAAGCCACAGCAAAAGATGTATGGCAGCAAGCGCTATACTATCCGGGTATTGCTGCGATGATCATCGCAATTCCTATTTATCTTGTCATGAAAGACACGCCGCAATCTTGCGGTTTACCTCCGGTTGAAAAATGGCGCAATGATTATCCGGACGACTATAACGAAAAAACCTATGAACATGAACTTTCTACTAAAGAAATCTTCATGACTTACGTATTAAAAAACAAATTATTATGGTACATCGCCATTGCTAACGTATTCGTTTATCTAATCCGTTATGGTGTGTTGAAATGGTCGCCGGTTTATTTGGGCGAAGTAAAACACTTCAACATTAAAGGAACTGCGTGGGCATATACCATTTATGAATTAGCGGCAATTCCGGGAACATTATTATGCGGTTGGGTGTCCGACCACGTGTTTAAAGGTAAACGGGGTTTAACCGGTTTCATCTTTATGATTTTAACAACCCTTGCGGTAATAGCGTTATGGAAGAATCCGGCAACGCCTGAGGCGGAAATTGCCAACTATGCGGCTTGGTATCAAAATCCATATCAATTAACAGATTTCATTTTAATGACGACAATCGGTTTCTTAATCTATGGTCCGGTGATGTTAATTGGTCTGCACGCGCTTGAACTTGCACCGAAAAAAGCAGCAGGCACCGCTGCAGGTTTCACCGGTTTATTCGGTTACTTAGGCGGAACGGTGTCCGCTTCTGCGGTTGTCGGCTGGGCGGCTGAATACTACGGCTGGGACGGTGGTTTCTACGTGATGATTGCAGGCGGTATCTTAGCTGTGTTACTACTTCTCAATGTAATGATTGAAGAAGGCAAACACAAAGCAAAATTAGGTGATACCTACGGCTCTAAATAATTGATTTAACAAAGGCGACAAGAACATCACTTGCCGCCTTTTTTGTCATCTAAATTTAATAAAGGCATGGTAGGATTTATCCCGCCTTGCAAATTACCAGTATTATGTGGCTGTTTCACAAATCATTATAGCAATAATGTAGGGCACCGTTAGACGACGCCAATTAACAAAGTTTAATGATGAAATGGTACGTTACGCAAAACTTAACGCAACCCTCGATAAATATTGGAGATAAAATTCTCTTTGTGCGACTGATACATAATAATGTAATTACTCAAAAAATCATACACAATCGCTTAAAGCGATTGTTATACCTTATGGTACCGTTGGTAAACCAACGTTCAAAATCTAAAGATTTTTTAACCGCACTTTCAAGGAGAATAGTGATGAAACTAAAAACATTAGCCTTTTCTTTATTGGCAGCAGGCATATTAGCCGGTTGCAGTAGCCAATCTTCAATGGTAACAAGTAATATGAAATCAGAAAAAATTATCATCGCACACAGAGGCGCAAGCGGCTATTTGCCGGAACACACCCTTGAATCCAAAGCCCTTGCCTTCGCACAACAAGCCGATTATTTAGAACAAGATTTAGCTATGACGAAAGACGGGCGTTTAGTGGTTATTCACGACCATTTCTTAGACGGCTTAACCGATGTGGCAAAAAAATTCCCAAATCGTCATCGTAAAGACGGTCGCTATTATGTGATTGATTTCACCTTAAAAGAAATTCAAAGTTTAAATATGACCGAAAATTTTGAAACCAAAGACGGCAAACAAACCGCCGTATATCCGAACCGCTTTCCGCTTTGGAAATCACACTTCAAAATTCACACATTTGAAGATGAAATCGAATTTATTCAAGGCTTAGAAAAATCTACCGGCAAAAAAGTGGGGATCTACCCGGAAATTAAAGCCCCTTGGTTCCATCATCAAAACGGCAAAGATATTGCGCTCGAAACCCTTAAAGTGCTGAAAAAATACGGTTACGATAAGAAAACCGATAGCGTTTACTTACAAACTTTCGACTTTAATGAACTCAAACGTATTAAAACCGAGCTTCTCCCTCAAATGGGTATGGATTTAAAACTTGTTCAACTTGTCGCTTACACCGATTGGCATGAAACCGAGGAAAAAGATGCGAAAGGCAGATGGGTGAATTACGATTATGATTGGATGTTTAAACCGGGCGCAATGGCGGAAGTGGTGAAATACGCAGACGGCGTAGGCCCCGGCTGGTATATGTTAATCGATAAGGAAAAGTCCAAAGCGGGTAATATTGAATACACTCCTTTAGTAAAAGAATTGGCACAATATAATGTGGAATTACACCCGTACACCGTGCGTAAAGATGCGCTACCGGAATTCTTCACCGATGTAAACCAAATGTACGATGCTTTATTGAATAAATCCGGCGCAACCGGTGTATTCACAGACTTTCCAGACACCGGAGTGGAATTTCTAAAAGGCAAGAAATAATTCTCTAACATCAAAACACAGAGCCCGATCCGATAAAGATTGGGTTCTTTTTCTACGGTATTATGTAGCACTTGCACAAATCATCGTTAGGCAAAGCCGTAACGCACCAAGTAACAAGATTTAATGATGAAACGGTGCGCTACGGCTTCGCCTAACGGCACCCTACCCTAAGAAATCTCAGAGATAAAATTCCCTTTGTGCAACTGATACATAATACCGTTTTTCTATCAAAAGTGCGGTTAAAATTTTAGGTATTTTCTCGGTGATCGAGAAAGCGTTTTTAATCGATTAATCCCGATTTACGTAAGAAATTAGCGATGCCATGTTCTTCAATATGATCCGTAATAAAATCAGCTTTCGCCTTTAAATCATTATGTGCATTTCCCATTGCAACGCCTACTCCCACCGCCTCCATCATTTCTAGATCATTTAAACCGTCACCAAATGCCATTACATTGTTCATCGTTAAACCTAAATAATTCACCGCGGCTTGAATGCCACGTGCTTTTGAACCTTGTGCATCAAATAAATCAACTGAATCTGCATCCCAACGAACAACTTTTAGATTATCTAAAATGCCGGATTGCACCACTTGCTCATCTTTATCTTCACGGTAAAACGGAAGAATTTGAAATACCTCGTGACGTAAATAGTAATTTTTATCTACATAATAATTGGTGGTAATAGGATCAAGTGCCGAACACACTTCGGATGTTTTTGCCGAAACGTAAATATCATCTTGTGAAACAAAAGCATAAGCAATATTATGCCGATCAAAATAATTAACAATCTTTGTAATTTTTTCCGTTGAAATAGGATGTTTTTCAATCACCTTTTGGTTATAGCTGACAAATTGTCCATTCATCGTAACCAGTAATTCAATTCCCACTTCGTTGATCAATTGCTGTACTTTTAATGCAATGCTACAAGGGGAGCGCCCTGTGGCAATAGCCGGAATGATACCTTTGGTTTTGAGAGCCTTCAGTGCCGGTAAAACCGTTTCAGGCAAGAAGTCTTTATGTTTAACGATTAAAGTTTCATCAATATCAAAAAAGACAACTTTAATTTGATTGCGTAAATTTGGAATGATGTTCATCATGGATCTCTTTTTTTATTTTTAATCGGGAAAAGAATATATAGAAACGGACTAAAAAGTAAAAGTTGAAAAATAAAAAACGTTCCTTAGCATAAAAGAGAAGAACTCAACCGATGATATCAGCAGAGTTCTTTTTCATTACGAATAAGTGCGGTTAATTTTTGTGTTGTTTTTTTATAATATAGGCGAGACAGGCATAAACCCTGCCCGTACAATAAAATCTTACATCACTACGGCGTAAACTACTGCCGCCAGTAATGAACCGACCACTGGTCCTACAACAGGAACCCAGCCGTATTTCCAATCTGCGTCAGTATTTAATTTACGGCTTAAGAAAAGCCCTAAGAATAAGCGTGGACCTAGATCTCGAGCCGGGTTAATAGCATAACCTGTTGTACCGCCTAAACTTAAACCGATTGCCCAAACAAGAATCGCTACGGGTAACGCACCGATAGAACCTAACCCAATCGGTGTGGCTTCGCTTGCCCCTGGGAAAGTGATATTTGCGCCGGCAAGATAGAAAATAACGAAAACAAGTACAAAAGTACCGATAATTTCACTGATAAGGTTGCTTGAATAATTACGAATAGCCGGTTCAGTACAAAAGCAAGCACGTTTTGCGCCTTCATTTTTTGTTGCGAGGAAATGATCGCGATACATCGTGTAAACTAACAATGCCCCCGTCATACCGCCCACAATTTGTGCGATAACATAGCCCGGTACAGCCACCCAATCAAATGCCCCTTTTGCCGCAAGCCCTAAGGTGACGGCAGGATTCAAATGCGCACCGCTATAAGGCCCCGTCACTACAACCGCCACATATACTGCAAACGCCCATGCGGTAGTAATCACTATCCAACCGGAACTCTGTCCCTTCGTTTTATCAAGACAAACGTTAGCAACCACACCGTTCCCCAAAAGAATCAACAGTGCGGTGCCGAAAAACTCTGCGAAATAAGCATTCATAAGAGAACCTCCATACAATGAGTATTTGAAAACGGTTTTATAAGACTGGCAATTATGTTCGTTATTCAAAAATATGAAATACTCAATACGAGCGCAGTCATTATCTTCTAAAAACCCTACACTTCAAGCAGGTATTACAACTAAATTTCAGAAATGAGAAGCGGATCACATAATTTAGCGAAAAAGAAAAAAATTCTGTGATATCTATCACAAAATCGCAAAATAGGTATTTTCATTTGGAGTAATTTTTATTAGGTTGTGCGCGCAATTTGTTCGTTTTAAGTTCAAAATATTCGTTTACAACTAAAAAACGTACCGCTAAGAAAGGAGTGTTTCTATGACCGACAAAAAATACATCATTGCTTTAGACCAAGGCACGACCAGTTCAAGAGCCGTATTGCTCGATCATAATGCAAATGTAGTCGAAATCGCTCAACGCGAATTTACCCAAATTTACCCTCAAGCAGGCTGGGTTGAGCATAATCCGATGGAAATTTGGGCGACCCAAAGTTCTACGTTAAATGAAGTGGTGGCAAAAGCCGGCATTACATCAGATGAAATTGCGGCAATCGGGATCACCAACCAACGTGAAACGACGATCGTTTGGGAAAAAGCTACCGGTACACCGGTTTACAATGCGATTGTTTGGCAATGCCGCCGTACCGCCGATATCACCGATAAACTCAAGGCCGATGGTTATGAAGACTACATTCGCCACACCACAGGGCTTGTGGTGGATCCGTATTTCTCCGGCACAAAAGTGAAATGGATTTTGGATAACGTGGAAGGCGCGCGTGAAAAAGCGGAACGCGGTGAACTTTTATTCGGTACGGTAGATACTTGGCTTGTGTGGAAATTAACTCAAGGTCGTGTGCATGTTACCGACTACACCAATGCTTCACGCACGATGCTATTCAATATTCACACCAAACAATGGGATGACAAGATGCTTGAAATCTTGAATATCCCGCGTTCAATGTTGCCGGAAGTGCGTAATTCTTCTGAAATTTACGGGCAAACCAACATCGGAGGTAAAGGCGGTGTACGTATTCCCGTTGCAGGTATTGCCGGTGACCAACAAGCGGCACTTTACGGTCATTTATGTGTACATGCAGGTCAGGCAAAAAATACTTACGGTACGGGCTGCTTTATGTTACTTCATACCGGCGACAAAGCCATTACCTCTAAAAACGGCCTGCTCACTACCATTGCCTGTAATGCCAAAGGAGAACCGGAATACGCCTTAGAAGGCTCAGTATTTATTGCCGGAGCCTCTATTCAATGGCTACGTGATGAACTTAAAATCGTTCACGACAGTTTCGACTCCGAGTACTTTGCCCAAAAAGTTTCTGACAGCAATGGGGTATATGTCGTACCTGCTTTCACCGGATTAGGTGCACCCTATTGGGATCCTTATGCGCGCGGTGCGATCTTCGGTTTATCACGTGGTGCTAACCGTAACCATATCGTGCGTGCCACTCTAGAATCCATCGCCTATCAAACCCGTGACGTATTGGAAGCAATGCAATCGGATTCCGGCGAACGCTTACAATATCTTCGTGTAGATGGCGGGGCGACAAACAACAACTTCTTAATGCAATTCCAAGCAGACATTTTAGATGTGAACGTGGAGCGTCCTGTCGTAAAAGAAGTAACCGCACTGGGGGCCGCATACCTTGCAGGGCTTGCAACAGGTTTCTGGAAAGATTTAGACGAACTCCGTGATAAAGCACGCGTAGAACGCACCTTTACTCCGGATAATGACAACGAAAAACGCGAATGCCGTTACAAAGGCTGGAAAAAAGCGGTAAAACGCTCCTTAGAGTGGGCGAAGGAAGATGCGGAATAAATAAGATATTGCGGTATTTAAGGTGGGCAAATTTTTGCCCACCTTTCTAATTACGATATTTCAATGGTGGGCAACTAGTTGCCACCCCTCCCCCAAGAAATGTCAAAGCGCTTTGTGCAACTGATACATAATACCGGACATTGTTAAAAGTGCGGTGAATTTTCACCGCATTTTTTCACTATTTACACACCACTAATTTCGTCTTTGCGCTTTGTAAATATTGGCTAATGGAAGGGGGAACGTCATCTGTAAACAGATATTCTACATCATTCAGCTCCCCCAAACGCACAATAGCTTGTCGGGTAAACTTTGAATGGTCGGTAACCAATAAAGTTTGGCGTGAACTTTCAATAATTGCCCGTTTTACTTGCACTTCATGGTAATCATAGTCAAGCAAAGAGCCGTCTGGATCAATAGCACTAATCCCTAAAATCCCAAAATCCAAGCGGAACTGAGAAATAAAATTGACCGTGGCTTCACCGATAATTCCTCCGTCCATACGTAATGATCCGCCTGCCATAGTGATATCAAAACTTTTATTTTGACGTAATAAATGGGCGGCATTGAGATTGTTTGTCACAATACGCAAATACTCATGCTCAAGTAACGCATTTGCCACCGCTTCCGGTGTCGTGCCGATGTCGATAAACAAAGACGCACCATTTGGAATAAGTTTCACCACTTCTTGTGCAATACGATTTTTTTGCGAAGAAAAGAATTGCTTACGATCGATATAATCGGAATTTTCTACAGAGGAAGGGGAGGCGGCACCGCCATGATGACGGCGGATTAAATCAAGCTCGGCAAGAATATTTAAATCACGGCGAATCGTTTGAGGGCTTACTTCAAGATGGTTCACTAAATCATCTGTACCTAAATAACCATACTGGCTTACTAACTCAATAATTTTTTGATGACGAATGGATTGCTTCATTATCCTCTTCCTTTAATAAAAAATGTGTTTACCCTACCCGATTCAAATGAATTTTACTATCGGCAAATCCCCAAACTAATCCCACCAACAACCCTGAGATGTGAGCTGCGTTACCGATATAAATATCGAATAAAGGGCTGATAAATCCAAATGCCAAGCCGACTAATAACATGGTGAAAAAACCTTTCGGTAAATCAAAAAGGTTGGCGTTAAGCTTATCCACCACGAAGACATAACCCAACACGGCATACACCACACCAGATAAACCGAAAAAATCAGGACCGGAAAAATAATTTTGCGCGATGCCGCTTATCAGCGCAGAAAGCAAAAATAGTAAGAAAAGTTTGAAACCGCCGAAATAGCGTTCAATCACACCGCCAAACAACCAAAACCACGATAAGTTTGCAATAATGTGAATGTTTGATAAATGTACTAACGAATGTGTTACATAACGCCACAACTCCCTTTCTTGGTCGGGATAAATCGGATAATGAAAGGCTTCCATAATGTCTTCTTCAAACCCCGACTGTTGCAGGATATATACCACAATGCAAATCGCGGTAATGAGATGCAAAGGCGTGAAATAACGGGATAACTTCAAATTCTGCATAAAATAAAACTTCTCTAAATAAATTTTTGACGATAAATATCGCGTAACGAAAATAGGTTAGCACAAATCTTTCAGCGTATTAAAATTCACAAACGTTCCCTCATTGGAGGTAAATTTCACTGCAACACCGCCGTTTTCTTGCATAAAGCGTAATAAACGGCGTTCTCCTGAAACAAGATAATCACGGAGTTTATCTTTTAATGCAACGGACATTAAACAAAAAGTCGGATGATCACGATCCTCGTCGCACGCATAAGCAATCAAAGTGCGGTCATTTTCGACCGCACTTTTCAATTTTATAAGTAGATTTCTCGGAAAAAAAGGGCTATCACAGGGCGTAAACAATACGAAATCGGTGTTCGATTTTTCCAGCGCTGTCAGCATTCCGCTTAACGGTCCTTGGAAATCCGGTAATTCATCGGCAAAAACAGGAAAACCAAATTGACGATATTCTTCTTGATGGCGATTGGCATTAATCGAAATTTCTTGAATCTGTAATTGCAAACGCTCAATCATCTGCAAAATTAACGGTTTTCCGTCTAAAAGCTGTAAACCTTTATCACGCCCCGCCATTCGACGTGCTTTTCCTCCGGCTAAAATAACCGCACTTATTGTGATTGTCATATTTTATTCCGTTTTTATTTCCAGTATTATGTATCAATCGCACAAAGAGATTTTATATCCAGTATTTATTATGGTAGGGTGCGTTAGCTTTGCGTAACTCATCACTTCACCTAACGGTGCGTTGCGGCTTCGCCTAACACACCCTACGGTGGTTTGTACAACGGCTACATAATACCGTTCACTTCAAGTATGATTTAGCCTTATTTTTCTACATAGGAAAGGAAATAGCAATGAAATGCAAGCGTTTAAATGAAGTTCTGGAACTTTTACAACCTTATTGGTCTAAGTCGCCGGACTTAAGTCTGATGCAAATTTTGCAAAAAATCGCTGATGAATCGGGCTTTAACAAGCCTTTAAATGAATTAACCGATGAAGTCATTATTTATCAGTTGAAAATGGACGGTACGGACAAACACGAACCGATTCCAGGCATCAAAAAAGATTACGAAGATGATTTTAAAACTGCGATCTTAAAAGCGCGCGGTATCATTAAATAAATTAAGAGGATCAAATGAAAAAATTTTTACTCGCATTAGGTGCATTTATTTCCGTCAACACATTCGCTGCCGATTTACAAGAGGGCAAACAATACATTCAAGTCAGTCAGCAAGCCTCTCCACAACAGGAAGTGATTGAATTTTTCTCTTTCTACTGCCCGCATTGTTATAGCTTTGAAATGGAATATAAAATTCCACAACAGGTAAAAGACGGCTTACCTAAAGAGGTGGCATTTAAACAATACCACGTGAATTTCTTAGGTCGTCAATCGGAAAATTTAACCCGTGCTTGGGCATTAGCCATGGCATTGGGTGCAGAAGATAAAGTAAAAGCCCCATTATTTGAAGCGGCACAAAAAGATCGTTTAACATCAATGGAGGATATTCGTGCGATTTTCTTAGATAACGGCATTAGCGCAGAACAATTTGATGGTGGCATTAACAGCTTTGCCGTCAATGGCTTAGTAAATAAACAAGTGAACGCAGCGGATAAGTTCGGTGTACGTGGCGTGCCTGATTTTTACGTAAACGGTAAATTCCGTGTTAATCCGGAAGGATTGAATTATGATGATTTCGTCAAAGATTATGTGGATACTGTAAAAGGTTTATTGCAAAAATAACGAAAAATTGGTTTAATGCCCGCCGTTTTTAGTAAATGAAAAAGAGAGATGATCATGGCTGCAAGTTTCAGTGTTACCCGTCGTTTTTTTGACGACAAAAACTATCCGCGCGGATTTTCACGTCACGGTGATTACACCATTAAAGAATCACAAGTGCTTGAACAATACGGTCAAGCATTCAAAGCGTTAGACTTAGGCGAACGTGAACCCGTGACAAAAGAAGAAAAAGAATTTGCTGCTTTCTGTCGCGGTGAGCGGACACCGGAAACTTTCTTTGAAAAAACTTGGAATAAATACCGCACCCGAATCAACACCACCAAGCGCGTTTACACTTTATCAAGTGATGTGAGTGATGCAGCCTCCGGCGGTGAAGATTACTCCGGCGAATAAGAAAATGAGCAAGGCAGGCAAAAGTCTGCCTTTTGTTTTAATACGAAATGTAATTTTCACATGAGAATTTTCGTTATGTTTATAAGGGCGTATTACATACGCCCAATTTCGTAAGAGGATTTATCGGGGCGTATGCAATACGCCCTACATAATACAATCAAGATGCAACTACCCGTTTCCCAATACACAGAACTTCTTCAAAAAAAACAGGAAAAACTGACCGCACTTTTACAGCCGTTTAATGCGCCGAAAATTCAAGTTTTTGATTCTCCGGTCTCCCATTATCGTATGCGTGCGGAATTTCGTATTTGGCACGATCAAGATGATTTTTATCATATTATGTTCGATCAAACTACACGCCAACGCTATCGTGTAGATAGCTTTCCGATTGCAAGCCAACTCATTAATCGAATGATGAAAGCTCTACTCCCTCAGCTCAAAAAACAGGAGATTCTGTATAAAAAATTGTTCCAAATCGATTATCTCAGCACCTTAAGCAACAAAATCATTGTCAGCTTGCTCTATCACAAATCCCTTTCGGAAGAATGGCAAAAAGCGGCGCAAAACTTGAGAACGCAACTGCTCGAACAAGGCTTTGATGTACAACTTATCGGGCGGGCAGCCAAGCAAAAAATTTGCTTGGATAGAGATTATGTTGATGAAATTTTGCCGGTTGCAGGGCGTGATTATGTGTATCGACAAGTGGAAAACAGTTTTACGCAACCTAATGCCGTGGTGAATTGTAAAATGCTGGAATGGGCGATTGATTGTACCGGAAATAGCGAGGGCGATTTATTGGAGCTCTATTGCGGAAACGGCAATTTTTCTATCGCATTGGCGCAAAATTTCCGTAAAGTCTTAGCCACTGAAATTGCCAAACCTTCTGTGGCGGCGGCACAATTTAATATTTCTGAAAACGCGGTGGATAATTTACAAATTATCCGAATGTCAGCGGAAGAGTTTACCCAAGCTATCAATGGTGTGCGTAAATTTAATCGGCTGAAAGGCATTGATTTAACCGCTTACCGATGCAATACGATTTTTGTCGATCCACCACGTGCAGGGTTGGATCCAGAGACCGTAAATTTAGTGCAGAATTATGATCGTATTTTGTATATTTCCTGCAATCCCCATACATTGTGCGATAATTTAACGGAACTCACGAAAACCCACCGCATTGAAAAAGCGGCGTTGTTCGATCAATTCCCTTACACTGATCATATGGAAAGCGGCGTATGGCTGGTTCGCAAGTAAAAATTCGACTGATTTCAGAATCTACGGAAAAAACCTTGGCAGAATTGACCGCACTTTGCCTAGAGTTCGACATTGAATATGATGCTCAAAGCCCGCTTGCCTTAGTGCAAACGAACGAACGTTTAGAACTACGCAAACTTGATGAACCCAAACTTGGTGCGGTATATGTGGATTTTGTCGGCGGGGCGATGGCTCATCGTAGAAAATTCGGCGGCGGTCGGGGGGAAGCGGTGGCAAAAGCCGTGGGTATTAAAGGCAACGAATTACCCACAGTGATTGATGCCACTGCAGGGCTTGGGCGTGATGCATTCGTACTGGCAAGCCTCGGTTGCCAAGTTCGTTTGGTGGAGCGGCACCCCGTTGTGCATTTATTATTACAAGACGGCTTGAAACGAGCCTATCAAGATGAAGAAATCGGCACAATGTTGCAGCGGAATTTGCGTTTGTTGAAGATTCGTCATATTAATGAACTCAATCCACAAACGGATTATGCGGATGTGGTATATCTTGATCCGATGTATCCGCATAAGCAAAAATCCGCTTTGGTGAAAAAAGAAATGCGCGTATTTCAGCATTTGGTCGGTGCGGATTTAGACGCAAATGAATTGCTTGCCCCCGCACAACAATTAGCCGGAAAACGGGTTGTGGTGAAACGTCCCGACTATGCGGAATTTCTCTGTGGAAAACAACCGCACTTTAGTCGCGAAACGAAAAATCATCGCTTTGATATTTATATGGGAGAGGCTTGATGTTAAAAGAAAGTGCGGTCGTTATCGGTTATGAAAACGGTATGGCGAAAGTAAAATGTCAATCACAAAGTGCTTGCGGGCAATGTGCGGCAAAAAACAGCTGCGGTACATCCAGCCTTTCTGAACTCAATGGCAAACGCGGGGAGCATATTTTCAACATAGAAACGCTGATGCCGTTACGAGAAGGTCAAATAGTTGAGATCGGTTTGGAAGAAAAGTCTATGCTACTTTCCGCTTTGTTAATGTATATCGTTCCACTATTCACTTTACTTCTTTCAACATTGCTTTCCGATTATATCAGTGAAAATGAAATAATTCGTGCCGTATTAATTTTCCTTACCACAGCACTCGCTTTCCTTTTCGTAAAAAGCCATACGCGAAAATTAGGAAAACAAACGGAATTTCAGCTTGTTTTGTTACGGGTGTTATCTTAAAGCTCCGGTATTATAAGGCAAAAAGTACGCTGTTCAGTGAGTCGAATGTAATTTCCTGAAAAAATGTGAAAAAATCGTTAAATTTGTGGGAATGATAATAAAATCAAGCGGTCAAAACCTTGAAATTTTTCACCACGTCCTCACTTTTGGGGAAGTTTTTTGCAATCAATCTATTGGAGATTTCATATCAATGGCAAAACGTCTTGTCCTTTTTCTACTCACTAACTTAGCAATCACCTTCGTTTTAGGGATTGTATTGAACATTGTTTTCAACCTTACCGGTATTCAAGGCACAAGTACCGCAGGGATTTTAATGATGTCGATGGTGTTTGGCTTCGCCGGCTCATTGATTTCCCTATTTATGTCAAAATCAATGGCATTGCGCTCAGTCGGGGCTGAAGTGATTAACCTGCCTCGCAACCAAGCCGAGCAATGGCTGTTTGATACGGTGAAACACCAATCACAGCAAGCCGATATCCCAATGCCCGATATTGCGATTTACCACTCGGCAGATGTGAATGCTTTCGCCACGGGAGCAACGAAAAACAATTCGTTGGTCGCCGTCAGCACAGGCTTATTAAATAATATGACCGAAGAGGAAGCCGAAGCCGTCGTTGCTCACGAGATTGCTCATATTGCCAACGGGGATATGGTAACGATGACCTTATTACAAGGGGTACTCAATACTTTTGTGATTTTCCTTTCTCGAATGATCTCAACAGCCGTTGCCAGTTCTAAAGATCAAAACGGCAACTCCGGCACTAACACGCTTGTTTTCTGGGTGGTGGATATTGTGTTACAACTCGTCTTTGGCGTATTAGCCACAATGATTGCAATGTGGTTCTCCCGTCAGCGTGAATTTCGAGCGGATGCAGGTTCAGCCCAATTAGTCGGCAAAGAGAAAATGATTGCCGCGCTTCAACGTTTACAACGAGTACACGAACCACAACAAATGGAAGGTTCACTCGCCGCCTTTATGATCAATGGGGCAAGAACAAAAGAACTCTTTATGAGCCACCCACCACTTGAAAAACGCATCGAAGCATTAAGAAATTTATAATTTCCCTCTAAAAAGCGGTCAGATTTATCTAAAAGTCTGACCGCTTGCTTATTGGCTTACAGGAGAAACTTCTCCGTTTAACTATTGTTGGAAAATCTTGATTTATACTACTTTTATTTAATGAGCTGTCTATAATTTATACCACAAACGAAATTCCTCTACTTCTATCACAATTCATCCCATCATCTCTCGGTAAAATTTCAATTTCTTTTCCAAATAAATTTGGTGTTCTGCTAGTTTTTGCTGTTGTAATTGCAGTTTTTTCTGATGTTGAAGCAGTAATTCATAACGTTGAGGGATTGTACAGCTCCCTAAATGGCGCAACTGTGCATAGGCTTTAATTTGAGAAATTGATGCCCCCATTTCTTTCAATCGTAAAATAAAACCGACCCATTCAATATCCCTTTCACCATACATTCGATAGCCATTGACATCCCTCGACGGATTTAAAAGGTTTTCTTTCTCATAATAACGTAAAGTATCAATAGATAAACCGCACTTTTGGGAAAATTCTTTAATTTTCATAAAAAATCCTTGCATTGGAGTTTACTCCAGAATTTATTCTGCTTTTGCAATTTCACAAAACGAAAGTAAGGAGTAAATAATGTTAAATGAAGAATTGCAACAACGAGGTTTAAAAATGCTTAACCGTATTGACGGCAAACAGGGGGAGGCGGTAATGCGTGCATTGGAAAATATTGCACCCGACTTAGGGCAGTACATCATTGGTTTCGCCTTCGGTGAAATCTATCATCGCCCGCACTTAGACTTACAACAGCGCGAATTGATCACCTTAGCAGCCTTAGCCGCACAAGGGGGATGTGAAAAACAATTACGTGTTCATATTCACGCCGCATTAAATGTAGGATTAAGCCGTGAGCAAATAGTGGAAACCTTTATTCATTGCATTTGTTATCTTGGCTTTCCTAAAGTCCTCAATGCAATTTTTGTTGCGAAAGAGGTTTTTAATAATCAATGCAAAAATTGACCGCACTTATTGATTAAATTCCACAACTCGAAATTAAAAAGGTGGGAGACAGCCCACCTTATTTCTCTTACTTGGATAAGTCAATACGATACACCGCAAAACCTACTTCATCAATACCCACTTGTTTCATTGGATATTGCGCTTTTTCGGCGATAAATTTTGCCGCTTGCTCACTTGGGGAAGTTTCAAAACGGACATCTAATTTATCGTTGCCGATGATTGGCATAAAACGCCAGTTTTTATCCGCACTTGGGTTTACACTGCCTTCTTTTTCACTCGTTGCTTTGATGTAATCCGCTAAAATTTGGCGATTTTCATCCGGTGAAGCATACACGATATGCTGATCGCCCGTACCCGGGAATTTATTGCTATACGCACGGTAGTTATTGGTTGCGATTAAAAATTCCGCTTTTGGCTTAACCGGTTTACCTTGATAAGTGAGGTTCACAACTCGGTGTGCATTCGGGTTGATCAACTGACATTCACCATTATAACGAGCCGGTTGAGTCAGATCATATCCATAATTCACACCGTCAATCACATCAAAGTTATAGGTGCGGAAACCTTCCCAATCAAGTAAAGATTGCGGTTTATCGCTGGTTGGATCAATTTGCTTGAACATTCCCGCACTGCATTCCAGCCACTCTTTAAGCTGCTCACCCGTTACTTTTACCACCACGAGAGTATTCGGGTAAAGATATAAATCTGCCGCATTACGGAATGTCAATTCACCCTTATTCACTTCGGTGTAGCCTGCCGGATCATTTTTACGTCCTCCGGCTTTGAATGGTGCGCCCGCACTTAAAATCGGCAACCCAGCCATAGACGGCACGCTGGCTGCCACCTTCTCCACATACGACTTTTGTGCTTGGTTTACGATTTGAATGGTCGGATCATCTTGCACCAGTGCCAGATAGCTATACATATTATCGCTTGCCTCGCCGATCGGCTGCGCCACAAATTTACGTGTTGCTTCGTGAACAGGTTGTAAAAGTGCGGTCAATTCCGGATCATTTTTTACAAGAGATTTTTTGTTTTCCGCATCAAAAATCGGACGAAGTACCGCTTTGCCGGAAGTCACAATCCATTTGCCGTTGTGTTCGGTTAAACCTAAATCAATTACGCTGATATTATTCGCCCAGTAACCCGCCATACTTTCCGGTACACCTTTCACTGTGCCGTTTACAATATCCGCATTAGGAGATTTCGCAAATTCTTTGTGCGGGAATAAACGATGTGAATGACCGAAAATCACCGCATCAATATGCGGCACATCCGCCAAGTAGAAAGCCGAATTTTCCGCGCCCTCTTTATAAGGTTCATCGGAAGGACCAGTATGCGCTAAAGCAATCACAATATCCGCCCCTTTTTTCTTCATATCAGGAACATACTTTTGCGCTGTTTTCACGATATCCCGGCACTCCACTTTACCTTGCAAGTTCGCTTTATCCCATACCATAATTTGTGGCGGAACAAAGCCGATATAACCGATTTTCAATTTGTGCGTTTCGCCTTTGTTATCCACCACCTCTTTTTCTTGAATGATATAAGGCGTAAAGTAAGGCTCATCAGTACCCGGTTTCACTACATTCGCATTAATGATCGGAAATTTAGCCTGTTTCATTGCATCGTCTAAATAATCTAAACCGTAATTGAACTCGTGATTTCCAAGCGTGCCTACGTCATAATTCATAGCATTCAAACAATCCACCGCGGGGTTGGATTTACCTTCTTTATAACCCAACGCAGCTTGATAATCGGCAATCGGATTACCTTGAATTAAATCTCCGTTATCCACTAACACGCTATTTTTTACCTCGGAGCGAGCCTGACGAATTAAGGTCGCAGCACGAGTAAAGCCGAATTTATCGGTCTGTGTATCTTTATAGTAATCGAAATCCGTTAAAAAACTGTGAATATCGGTGGTGGCGATAATCCGTAAATCCACATCACTTTTTCCCTTTGCTACCGTCAAACGGCTTGCACTTAGCATAAAGATACCTGCAGCACCGATTTGAATAAAATGACGTCGTTTCATAATAAAATCCTCAGTTGGGTGAATTGGACCCTATTGTAAGAAAATGAAAAAAACTTTAAAAGAAGTGCGGTTAAATATTGTCGTAAATTTATTGCAACCGCTGATGATTGACAATATTCACATTTAAAACCGCTTTAAAATCCGGCATTATCTAAGCTAATAATCGTTGGAGTAATCCGGCATAAATGCTCACTCCTGTCAGTAATTGATTTTCATCAAAATCAAATTCGGCTTCATGATGTCCGGCGGTACGATCTGCACCAAGAATAAAATAGATGGCTTTACCACCGTGATCTTGCACTCGTCTGCCTAAAACCGTTGCATCTTCGCTCGCATTAAATGCATAATCAGTATTTACGCTATGAACCTGCGGCTGCTGTAAAGCGATTTCTTCAATAAGTTGCACAAGCTCTTCATCATTGTTCATATCCACTGCTTCACCAACAATTTCCGTTTCATAAGCAACATCAAAACTAATAGAAATCCCCTTAGCAATTTGCATCACTTGTTCAACCATATATTCGTTAATCGCTTTATTTTCACCACGCACTTCAAGCTGCAATTCCGCTTTTGCCGGAATTACGTTACGTCCCTCACCGGCTTTTAACACGCCTACATTAATACGTGTCATTCCTTCACCGTGACGCCCTATACCGTGCATTTGTGTGACGGCGTGTGCTGCAGCTAATAGCGCATTACGCCCTAAATGCGGCGCAGCACCGGCATGTGCCGGTTTACCGTGATAACGAATATCAATTTTAGTGGTAGAAAGAAAATTTCTCGGATTAGCAATTACCGTACCGGAATTAGCACAAAAGCTAATATGCGAGCCGGCAAAATAATCGGCATCATCAATGATACCGCTTGCCGCAATGGCTGCCGCCCCACGCACACCTTCTTCTGCAGGTTGAAAGACGATTTTTATTTTACCTGTAAGTTTGTCCTGATTCTGTGCAATCCAAAATGCCGTACCTAAACCAATAGCAATATGCGCATCATGGCCGCAAGCGTGCATAAAACCATCATTTAGAGAAGAAAATCCTTCTTTGTTAGGAATGTGATCCAATGCGCTCGTTTCACTAACATTTACGCAATCAATATCAAAACGCAAAGCAACGGTTTTGCCCGGTTTGCCGGAATCGAATACCGCAACACAGCCGGTGTAGCCGTCCATTTTATCAAGCCGTTTTTCGTTTATGCCATAAGCCTTTGCATTAGCCAAACCGGCATCGACCACGGTTTGTTTCCGCCCGCGAACAAAATCCGGGTTAATGATTTGTTTACCAAGTAAAATATCAAAACAACCTAAAGTTTCTAAATAATCCGCAATACGAGAGGTTGTCCAAAATTCACTCCAGCCGATTTCAGGAAAACGGTGAAATTCACGGCGCCATTGAATAAGTTGCTGTAGATCTAAGTTCATTTTTTCTTCCTTAAAAAGTTTGGTAAAAACAACCGCACTTTATTTAAAAAGTGCGGTGCGATTTTGAGTAGTTTTACAGCATAAATAATGCGAGGAATAAAACCGCAAGTACCATGCCCGGCGCGGTGCGTTTTACTATTTCAACCGGGCTAACCATGGCAAGACCGGCACACACTATCGTTACACCGGCAATAGGTGAGGTCGTGCGCCCTAATGCACCGGCAATCGCAGCTGCCATACCGAGGTTAACGTGAGTATAACCAAGCTCAATTGCGTGCGGTGTAACAGCACTATTAAATGCAATGGCAGCCGCATCACCCGATCCGGTGATCAATCCCATTAAAAAAGGCCCTATAGTCGCGCCCCAACGCACAAATTCGTTGGATTCCTTTAAAAATGAAATCGCAGCGTCCACTGCCCCCGTCGATTTTAAACCGGCGACAAATACACTGGCGGCAATAATAATGCCGAGTACGTTAGCGTAAGAATTGCCCATTCCGTTAAAAAATTCTTCAGTGATTTTTACCGGCGAAATTCGAGTGACGATAATGCCGTAAATAGCACCAATGAGCATTGCTTGCGGTACTCCCATTTTTGTCCATTCAAGCCCGGGGATTTCCTGTAAGGAAGTTCCGCCAATCACTAAAATCACTAGCGGTAATAAAGGGGCGAGAGCATAAAGAATATTTACACCTTGAACGGTTTGAGTTTCGCTTTCTTTTTGTTCTGCAAGATAAGCCTCTCGGTGTGCTTTGCCATAATCTTTGAAGGCAAGGGCTAAAATCGTCAATACCATCGCACCGATAGCACCGGCAATCATATTGTAAGGTGCGTGAGAAAGATTGACTTGCGTAATGGTTAACCCTGACATTTCACTGATCATTGCAGAATGGGAAGAGCCGGGGCTCATCATTGATCCGAAAGTGCCGGCTAAGATTGCCGCTCCGGCAGTGGCTGGGCGAACACCGGCACTTTTTAACACCGGAATCAAGGTTGCCCCTACCGCAGCTGCACAACCTGCCGCAGAGGGGATTGCAATATTAATGAAAAAGGTAATTATGGTGGCAATAGGAATTAAGAAAAATTTTAATCCGCTTAACGGTTTAGTCAACAAATGCACTAAATGGGTATCACACCGGGTGTATTTCATTACATAAGCAAACCCCATACTGGAACAAATCGCCATAATCAAGCCGCTTGATGTCATACTTTTGGCGAAAGCATCAAGTGCTCCCATTGGGTTTAGCGTTAAAATTGACATCAATAAACCAATGCCGATTAATACGGTTCGCGTTTCCGCTTTTTTTATCAAAAAATAAATTGTGGCAAGAATACCGATGACCGCCACAGCAGATTTAAATAATTCCATAAAATATTCCTTTAGGTTAATAAGAAAAAGTCGTATTCACAGCAAAGGTCTCACACTGCATACCTTTACTAAAACGCAGAATAGGAGCTTCCCCCAACACCGTAGCTGACGAGCCTTGAATGTGCAATGCCGTACCTTCCGGAAGCGCATATACAAGTGCGGTCGGATTAACCAGTAAAAATTCAGCCAAACGTTCTTCACGGCTTTCGCCATTATGTCCTTGCATTTTGCCGGAAATGAAATGCGGATTGATTTGATGAGGGAATAATTGCAATGCGGAAAAGGAAGGCGGATAGGTGATTGGCATATCGTTAGTCGTCATAATGGATGACCCTGCTACATTTGCTCCGGCACTCCAACCAAAATATGGCGTACCGTTATTGACTTTTTCTTGAATCACTTCAATCAAATGATGTTCATAAAGTTGCTTCAACAAGCAAAACGTATTGCCACCGCCAATCGCAATCACATCGGCTTGCTCAATAATATCGCGATGTTGCTTGCCGCGATGAACGGAAATAATTTCCATACCGAGCTCCGCCAATGCATTTTTAACCGTTTTTTCATACTCATCGTAAGTACGACTCACTCCGGCATAAGGCACAAAGGCAATTTTCTTACCATGATAATCTGCCAAAAATTGTTTTAATAAAGGGAGTGTATGTGCTAAATAGCTACTTTCCTTATATTTTGAACTACTAAGTAATAATATATTTTTCATATTTTTATCTCCTTTTAAGTTATGGTTTATGACCATTATACTTAGAGAAAATGAAAATAGATATAAAAAATCATTTAAATAAAAACAAAAATAAGAAAATTTAATGTTAAATAAATGTTAAAAATAAAATAAGTTTAATTTTATTTTGACAGAGATCACATTTTTAAATATTTATTATTGATTCCATTTTTAGGAAGGCGCAGAATATCGGCAGTAGTAAATTTGTTGGATTGTATAGATATAAGGAGGGTTCTATGCAAGTACATACATACATACATACATACATACATACATACATACATACATACATACATACATACATACATACATACATACATACATACATACAAGAATTGTACGCCTTTTGACGTTTAATCCAATAAAAGGGCGTTCCTTAATGGCGCACATTCGCCGAACAAGACATATCATGATGCCATCGCATCGTTCATGTTTTTCCTATTCTGTTTTTGCATCTCAAAATAAGCCATCCTTTTTTACTCTCTGGATAGTCTAACACTGTTCAGAGAGCGCTTAGCTTTAAATAAAAAATATAACCTTAAAAAAGTTATTGCTTTAACCTTAGGGCTGATAAATTCATTTTAAATCAATAAGAATAAATCATTAATATTTTTATATTAGTGACATATCCCCTTGTTATTTAAAAAACAAAGTCATGCATTATTTTTTAATAATGTTACGGTTCTTTTTTTCTCAAAAAACAAATAAGGAGTTAATTATGCCTAATTTAAAAATTGCATATAGTCCGGCTGTAACTAAATATTTCTTTACTGAAAGAAATATGGTGGAAATAACACAAACAGATTTCACTGATGTTGGCGCTATTGTGTTAAGTTCAACTGATGTTGCTCAGTTTATTGAATCAATTAAAGCAACGGAATTTAATATTCCTGTTTTTGTGGTTCAAACGAACCAACAGCCGCTTTCAACTGAATTTTATAATTCGGTTTATCATATCCAAGATTTTAATGGCTATGACATTCAACTTTATAGTCGCCAAATTGAAACCGCAGCCAGACTTTACGAAGAAAAAATGCTTCCTCCTTTCTTCAAAATGCTTAGCGAATACGTGGAAATGGGGAATATTGCTTTCGATTGTCCGGGACATCAAGGCGGTCAATATTTCCGTAAACACCCGGCAGGTCGTTTCCTTTATGACTTCTACGGAGAAAATATTTTCCGTTCGGACATTTGTAATGCCGATGTGAAATTGGGCGATTTACTCATTCACGAAGGCGCGGCTTGCGATGCGCAAAAACACGCGGCACAAGTATTTAATGCGGACAAAACTTATTTTGTATTAAACGGTACGTCATCAGCAAATAAAGTGGCATTAAATGCTATTTTAGCACCGGGTGATCTTGTTTTATTCGATCGTAATAATCACAAATCGAATCACCACGGTGCGTTAGTTCAAGCCGGTGCGACACCTATTTATCTTGAAACCGCACGTAATCCGTTCGGGTTTATCGGTGGTATTGATAACCATTGTTTTGAAGAAAGCTATTTAAGAGCGTTAATCAAAGAAACCGCACCTGAAAGCGCAGATAAAAAACGCCCGTTCCGTTTGGCGGTCATTCAATTGGGAACTTACGACGGTACGATCTATAACGCACGTCAAGTCGTGGATAAGATCGGTCATCTTTGTGATTACATTCTATTTGACTCCGCTTGGGTAGGTTACGAACAATTCATTCCAATGATGAAAGATTGTTCTCCTCTTTTGTTGGAACTAAATGAAAACGACCCTGGTATTATCGTGACACAATCCGTTCACAAACAACAAGCCGGTTTCTCACAAGCTTCTCAAATTCACAAAAAAGATAAACATATCAAAGGTCAAAGCCGCTATGTTAACCATAAACGCTTTAACAATGCCTTTATGCTGCACGCATCAACCAGTCCGTTCTACCCATTATTTGCAACACTTGATGTGAACGCAAAAATTCAAGGTAGCGCTGCCGGTCGCCGTTTATGGCATGACTGTGTAAAAGTGGGGATCGAAGCCCGTAAACTTGTTTTGAATAATTGCGAACTTATTCGTCCGTTTATTCCAACAACAATAAAAGGTAAAAAATGGCAAGATTACGATACTGAAGAAATCGCTACGAATCTTGAATTTTTCAAATTCCACCCAACCGACACATGGCATAAATTTGAAGGTTATGAAGACGAGCAATACTTCGTTGATCCTTGCAAATTCTTGCTAACCACACCGGGTATTAGCTTAGAAACAGGCGAATATGAGTCTTTCGGTATTCCTGCCACCATCTTAGCCAACTATTTGCGTGAAAACGGTATTATTCCGGAAAAATGCGATTTGAACTCTATCCTATTTTTGTTAACGCCTGCTGAAACCTTAACAAAAATGCAAACCTTAGTCGCCCAAATCGCATTGTTTGAGAAACATATCAAACAAAACTCCCTATTACAAGACGTATTACCAACGGTTTACCAAAATAACGAAGAACGTTACAGAGGTTATACCATTCGCCAATTATGTCAGGAAATGCACGATCTTTATGTAAGCCGTAATGTAAAACAATTACAAAAAGATTTATTCCGTAAAGCAACCTTACCTGAATACGCAATGAACCCTCGCGATGCCAATATCGAATTAATTCGTAACAATGTGGAATTAGTTTCATTAACGGACATTGTGGGCAGAATTGCGGCTGAAGGCGCACTTCCTTATCCTCCCGGCGTTTTATGTGTAGTACCGGGGGAAAGATGGAGTACTACCGCTCAACAATATTTCTTAGCGCTAGAAGAAGGGATTAATACTCTGCCGGGCTTCGCACCGGAAATCCAAGGGGTCTATTTACAAAAAGATCCTGACGGACGCATCCGTGCATACGGTTATGTATTAAATGAACATTAATAGCTAAAAAAGTGCGGTCGTTTTTCTACGAGAATTTTGACCGCACGCTGAGGAATAAATTATGACTACAAAAAGTAATAAAATCGGTGTGGTACAACTTACCATTCTCACTATGGTTAATATGATGGGCTCAGGCATAATCATGTTACCGACAAAATTAGCGGAAATCGGCACTATTTCCGTTATATCTTGGTTAGTTACCGCAGTCGGTTCTACCGCACTTGCTTACGCTTTTGCGCAATGCGGTATGTTTAGCAAAAAATCCGGTGGAATGGGCGGGTATGCCGAATATTCTTTCGGTAAAGCCGGTAATTTTATGGCCAACTACACATACGGTGTTTCTTTGGTTATTGCCAATACGGCGATTGCAATTTCTGCCGTAGGTTACGGTTCGGAACTATTCGGCGCAACGCTTTCACCTTTATCCATCGCATTATGGACTATCTTTACATTATGGCTTGCTACCGTCCTTAACTTTGGTGGAGCAAGAATCACGGGGAATATAAGCTCATTCACGATTTGGGGCGTGATTATTCCTGTTGTAGGGATTTGTATCGTAGGTTGGTATTGGTTCGACGGATCACTCTATATTAACTCTTGGAACCCTCACAATGTACCAACCTTTGAAGCGATCGGCGTCTCCATTTCTATGACCTTATGGGCGTTCTTAGGGTTAGAATCGGCCTGTGCAAACTCAGATGCCGTTGAAAACCCGGAGAAAAACGTACCAATCGCGGTCTTGGGCGGAACACTAGGCGCTGCAGTTATTTATATTGTATCAACCAACGTCATTGCAGGTATCGTACCAAATATGGATCTTGCGCAATCTACCGCACCGTTCGGTTTGGCTTTTGCTCATATGTTTAATGAAACCGTCGGTAAAGTCATTATGGGATTAATGGTAATGTCTTGCTTCGGTTCTTTATTAGGCTGGCAATTTACCATTGCACAAGTATTCAAATCTTCTGCGGAAGAGGGCTACTTCCCTGCATTCTTCAAAAAAGTGACAAGCAAAGACGCACCGATTGTTGGTATGATAACCATCACAGCGATTCAAACCTTATTGTCTTTAACGACAATCAGCCCATCGTTAAACAAACAATTTAACATATTGGTCGATTTAGCGGTTGTGACTAATGTTATCCCATATCTACTTTCAATGGCCGCTTTAGCTGTTCTACTAAAAGCAGAACAGGTTCCTACCAAAAAATACAAAACAACCGTATTCGTTGCATTTATCGGCTCAATATACAGCATATATGCTCTTTACGCCGCCGGTGAACAGGCTATGTTATATGGTTCCATCGCCACCTTTATCGGTTGGACATTGTATGGGGTTGTTTCCTATAAATTTGATCTTCATAAATCCATTAAAGAATAATTTTCTCTTATTCCATTCGCCCACATTATTGTGGGCTTTTTTGTTTAATAGTTACTATGTCGTTAATTGAATGTCCTTTTAACGCAGAATTTAATCGTTTTTAATCTATAATTCCCTAACTTTATTTTGCTTATAATTCTTTACCATTCTATTACTGTACTATATAGCCCCATTTTTTTAGGACGTATTGAATATTGCAAACTACTGTCTTCATAGCGTTTGAATTTATACACCGCATCATTCATCAAACTTTCATTAAATACATTCAAATTAACCAGTAACTCGAAATCTTTTTGGGTTAAACCCGTAACCTTATAGAACAATCGGGGTTCTAGTTGAGTAATCACATCACGCAAACAATGCTCCCGATAATCAGTCAGATACATAAACACCGGAATACGTGTCGCAAATTTAATCAGCTTTTCCTGCACCTGTTTACGCAGCGATTTATACTCTTTTTCTTCCGCACTTAGCTCTTTTTTCTCTTTGTCGGTTAGATCTTCACCTTTCTCTTTTTTCGCTTTTTTCACCGCTTCCGATTTATTAATAATGGTTTCAATATCCTGATTTAATGAACGAAATCCCTCAATGTTCATTAACGCTTTCATCGCCTTTTCATCGCCCATTAAGCGTTTTAGCGTATCGTTATCCACATTTACCAGTAAGGCACTTTCCCAACGGCGTGCCAGTAACGTGGCGGTTGTCCCACTCATTGCAATATCCAACACACCTGCCGCATCAATTTGTTTCATTGAACTGCCGTCATAGGCTAACACAGGCAAGAAATGGATAAACTCCGCCACTTTCTGTTCCGGATTGGAATGCTCCGTATCCAGCCGACAACTGTAATCGGCAATTTGTCGCAAGGCTCGGTCGGGGGCAAAATCAAACACATAGCATTGTTGTTTCAAAATCTCTTCATTATTGGGATCTGAATCATCATAGCCTCGCAATACCCAAGGGGTTTGCACACGGAAGGCAGCCTGAAAATAGGTTTCAGGGCTGTTGGCATTGCGTAACATTAAAATCCCCGTCCAAGGCGGCACGGAAACACCGGTGGTCAATTTGCCGCAAGAAAGGGTAATGCTTTTGGTCGCAAGCGGGTTATTTGTCATTGCATTTTGCACGGGTGGCAACGCTGCCAAACCAATCCCCACCTCACTGCCCGCTGCCACGATAATTTGATATTGATGAAAAAACTGATTTTGTTTTTCCGCCAACAAATTTCGCATTGCATAACAGCTTGCCACATTCGGCAAAAACCAAAAAGTGTGCAATAAACAGCCCAATAAATTCACATCAGAAAAAGGCATCGGCGGTTTTTTCGCCCCCATTTTCAACGTATCAACCGTTAATTCAGGCAATTTATTTTGAATAAAATCCAACCATTTTTGCACTTCGTTTTTATAGGTAAACACAGCCTGTTCGCCCTGCCCTTTTGCCTCAAAAAACAGGTTTAGATCAAATTCATTAAACTCGCCTTTGCGTGCTACGTCTTTAATCGAATCAGGGAGCTGATAGGTCATCATCACCATTTTCGGCAAAGATAAATAAGGATTTTTACCCTGCTCTACCCGCCACTCAGCTTTGGCTTTTTGTTCATCCGAATACGTCCAGTTAAAAATCTGTTCCTCAATAAATTCCCCAGAGGTGATGGCACGAAACGGTGTGCCTGAAAGGTAGAGATAATGGTGAGTCGTAATCGGCAACAACTCTTCGTCAAACTCTTTTAATTCGGCACTTTCAGAAAAATTCCGCTCTTTTTTGTCTTCTTCACCATCAAATAAATCTTTGGCATTTTCCCGCCACGCCCCATAATGATATTCATCAAAAATCACACAATCCCAATTTGTGGTATGCACCCACTCATTTTTGGGCTTAATTGCACCTGATTTGGTTTTACCCAAATAATCTTGGAACGAACCGAAACACACAAGCGGTCGATTTCCTTCAATTTTTTGCAAATCGCTCTCTTTTGCCACAAATTGCCAGCCTTCAAAATCTCGATGATTAAGCAAATCTGTCTGCCACGCATCTTGCACTGCCGGTTTAAAGGTTAAAATCAGGATTTTCTTCCACCCCATTGCTTTTGCTAATTGATATGCTGCAAAGGTTTTTCCAAACCGCATTTTGGCATTCCATAAAAAGCGGGGGGCTTTGCCCTGATTGAGCCGTTCACCTTTAAAACTTTCAAAATAGGCTTGTGTTTTCGCCACCGCCCGAGCTTGTTCGGGACGCATTGCAAAATTCAGCGTACGTTTTTCCCTGTTTTTCACGCCTGTTTTCACCTCAATTAACGCCGCTTTTAAGGTTGCCAAATCGCATTCAAACCACTCACCGTTAATCTGCCGAACGCCTTGCTTTTTCAGCACTTTATGCACATCAAAATCTTTAAACAGCGAGCCATTCTCCCGAATTGCCACCTCTTCCAGTTCAATTTTCCACGTTTGCTCCGGACGCTTGGTAGAATATTGCTCCCGCACCCGCTCCGCCGCCGTTCGGGTGGTGTAACCGATTTTCAAGCAATTCGGAAAAGTGCGGTCGGAATAGGCGTAGATTTTCGGTTTATTGAGGGTATCAAATGCCCATTTGTCAGATTGGGGCGAAGTTTGGGTTGGTTCGGTCATCGTGTTTCTCTCTGTGAATGTTGTGGATTGGGTTGTAAAAATATGGGAAAAATTACCGCTTGTTATGTATTTCCCTGATCTTTCGTAGGGACGCCACGCTGGCGTCCGTCTTGAAAATATCAATAATATCAATGGGATAACCATTGCGGACGCCAGCGTGGCGTACCTACCCATTACATTATTTTAAATCCGTAGGTTATGCGGATTGTTTTATAAAAAATATGGGGAAATTTACCACTTATTATTGGTAATTATTTATATTTATCCATAATATCATTCGCCTGTGAATCTAATTCGGGGAATAATTCTTGGTGGCTAATGCCAAAGGATTTTAGTTCTTTTAAAATTTTATCCTTAAAATCTTTATCAACTAATAGTTTATCTTTATCATTTATTTTTCTTATCCAATCAGGATTAACTTCAACATGTTTTGCTTTTTCTTCATTTATACCAAATAAAAGAAAAGCACCTTGCTGTCTCATTATTCTAGGATTGTTTTCTTTTGCTTTTACTGCGACTATTTTATGTAGCTTTTCTGGTTCTATATTTGGACTAAAACTAGGCTTTTCACGTCTAGTATAATTTAACAACTCTATAACTTCAGGCTGTTGGTTAAATTTTTCTATAAATGATTTATCCTCTATTGATTTTTTACCTATTTCTAAAAACTTAGTATAAGTTTCTGGTATTGATTTACCTGCTTTAATTAAGGATTGACGTTTATCTTCCATTTCTGATTCGTACATTACTTTTTCGCAAATCGCATACAACCTTGCTTCATCTTCACATTTTTTGATATTAAAATCTTTTTTCATTAAACTTAAATTACTTAAAATAGATACTAGATCACTATCACTATATTTAATTTCAGAATTAGGAATATCTAAAATTATAATTTCACCATCTTTATCAGCATTTGCCACACTTTGTTTTTTATGCTCTGCAATAGAAAAATAAAGAGCAACCAGTACATTACTACTTATATCTAATAAACGAGTTTTATAGTCATAATGCTGCAACTTAGTTAATTTCTCAAATAGGGTTTCGTACGGTAAAAAACTACTTGAACATCTTGTAAAAGCTTCTTTAATAATTTTATCTTCACTCCCAATAAGATTAGAGCGATAAATGCTCGGTACTAAAATATAACTTTCATCAGAATGCCCACGAAAAAATCTTGTATAGCCTTCTTTTGGCTCTCCTAACTCTTTTAATTTATTTGATAGATCTGCAATAGAACAAATTTTTTCAGTATTACACATTTTCGATCTCCATAGGTCGCACCATTTTTTCAATAAATTCAATTTCATTTTGTGTTAATCCATATTTTTGATAAAGTTCTTCATCACTCCAGGATTTAGAAAAATCCTGTATTGGTACAAATTCATAAACACCTCTCATAGCATCTTGCGTATTCTTTTTTAAACCTAATATAAAATGAAAAAACTTAGTATTTACATAACTTATAACATTTTCGCATATTGATTTATCTTCAAACGGTCCTATAACCAAATAAGTTTGAGTGCATACAGAATTAGGCTCTGAATAAATAGCATTTATCCTATCTGTTTTTGTATTTCCTGAACCAATAGCTTTTGGAAAAAATATTTTATGTTTATCTATCCATTGTTGATTTTTTACAACCCTATCCTTAGTTATATAACCAACATATTGATTTCCATATATTTTTATAGCTCCATTAAATTTCATCTTAGAATACTCTTTAAACGAACTTAATAAACCAAAAGGTGTTTGAACACTTATAAGATCAGAAAATGATTTTTCTTTAACAGCCCTAATTTTTCTAAAAATATCTATACCCTCATTATCCCTTATAAATACATTAACCCCTTCCTCTCTTAAAGGTCTGATCATTTTTGATGTTAATACACCTTTATCATAAGTACTAATAAGACAATCTCCTTGATAATCCTTTTCCCAAAGAAAATAATTCACACCACCTTTAACTTCTACACCCGGAAAACAATCCGCTGCATTAGGAAAATCGTGAATTTCTTTAATGCGTTTGTCATTCAGCATTTCATCACGAAATTCGTCCAATCCCCTTCCACCAGCAAACCAACGCGATGGAACAATCATTATTAAATAATTTGGTTTGAGTTTTTTCGCTTGTTGAATAAATTTATGGTATATAGGAATAGCAAAACTTTTATTTTCTATTCCAACGTTTAATTGATACGGCGGATTACCGATAATGACATCAAATTGCATATTTTCTAATCCTAGTTGTTGTCTGGCTTGCGAATGAATAAAGCCATAGGCGTGGTTTTCCATTGTTAAGCGGTCGTAAACGTCTTGGCTTGCACCACATTCCGTACATTTTCCGCCCTCCCAACTATGCTCACTTTGAGGTTTGAAAATATTGCCCTCTTCATCATTAAATTCATGGCAAATGGAATTTTCACCATTGGCTTTTTTGGAGCAATAGAGGCTACGGCGGGAAATTAAGGCGGTCAGTTCGGTAATCGCAATACCGTAAAGTTGTTGGGTGTAAATATGGTCTAACCGTGCTTGTAAATCAGGGATTTGCGTTTTTAAGCCATCAATTAACCGCTTGGCGATTTCCCGCAAAAACACGCCCGATTTACACACAGGGTCAAGAAATTTGGCGTTGGGGTTCGTCCACAAATCCTCAGGCAATCGATCCAACATTTGATTGACCATTTCCGGTGGCGTAAAGACCTCATCATTGGATAAATTCGCCAAACAATTTAAAACATCAGGGTTGTAGTTGAGTTGGGATAAATCGGTCATTTGCCTAGCTCCTTACCGAGTGCCAAAAAATGAATAGGGGGATAGTCGCAGATAGGTTCGGGAATAAAGGCTTGTTCGCCCTCATCGGAAAAGAGGGGGAGATCGCTTAGGTTCTCCACCAAATCACGGTACACAAAATCCCGCCGTTTGATTTCATTACCAAAGGGCATTTTCCATTCGCTAAAAATAATCGGCTGCCCATTACCGGTTTTAAGGGAAAGGGCATCGCCACAGAGAATGTTTCGGCTTAAAATAAATTCAACCGTGCGGATACAGTCGGTTTTGTAAGTATTAGGGAAAAGTGTTTGATAATGCTGAACGAAACAATCCAGCAACCGCTGACGGCAGGTAGCGACGTTGTCGGCTAATAGCTCAATGCCGTATAAACTACCAACGGCAATGACAGCATAGCGTTCATAATCAAATTGAAGTTTTTTGTATTTGTGCGAAAGAGCGGTCAATTTTCGGTTTAAAATCGCCACCAGAAAATTGCCCGTGCCACAAGCAGGCTCTAAGAAAGTTTTATCGGGATTGGTCGTTTGGTGTTTCACCAAATCGAGCATTGCATTAACTTCTCGCTCGTTGGTGTAAACTTCGCCGAAATCGGCAACCCGTCGTTTGGATTTAATTTGCATTGGGCTGCCCTCCTGTTTGGAGACACCCTTTGCAATCAGAGAAAGGAAAGATTAGGCTAGGCGTGCGTGCGTGCGTGCGTGCGTGCGTGCGTGCGTGCGTGCGTGCGTGCGTGCGTGCGTGCGTGCGTGCGTGCGTGCGTGCGTGCGTGCGTGCGTGCGTGCGTGCGTGCGTGCGTGCGTGTTCATCATTATTAATTGTACCGTTTTGTTGTCAATAAATTACGGGCAAGATTATAAATTTTAATGAAAAATCAATCAATAATTCAAAAGCGGATTAAGAAAGCAAATATTTCGATATATTACTTCATCAAAATTCTACCAAAAAACAAACCGCACTTTGATCTTTAACCTCAAAGTGCGGTCACAAAATCTTTAGATTTTGAACGTTGGCTTGCCAACGGTGCCGTAAGGCATAACAATCGCTCAAAGCGATTGTGTATAATTTTCACTGCGTTTTTTAACTTACTTTTTCATCTATTTGTCATGGATTTTTTGGTATTCACCATCCGTCTTGCTCGCCAATATTTTTTGCGGTAGCTAAAATAGGCTTACCCAAATGTCGGTGGTCAAATTTTATGATAATTTTTGAAAAAATTGTTTGATATATCTTTCAAATGGTGCTAAAAAAGGACAATTTTGTTTGATATATCTAACAATATGAATAATCTCACACTTCAAATTTTTTCAGAATCGCAATGGGTTGATGTAGCTATTTTAAGGTTTGACACCGATTATAAATTAATAGATATCCAGTACGAAAATGATTACGTACTCCGTTTTTTTGACGAAGCAGGCTCTAGTGCTATTTCGATAAACTATCCTGTTGATTTTTTTATCGAACGTCATTTAGATTGGCATACATTCTTAGATGATATTGTTCCGGCAGGAGCAAGTCGCCGCTATTGGCTAGAAGCACTAGCTATTCAGGATTTATCAAGTCATCAGCAAAATTATCTTTTGTTAAAGCATGGAGCTATTTCACCGATTGGAAATTTGCGAATTAAAGAGGCACTGCCACCTGAAATAGAGAAGCGTGATTTTCCCTTAGAAGCGGTGTTAAATCGGCAGAGTGATTTCCTTGAATATGCTCATCAAAGCGGGGCAATAGTCGGAGGTGCTACGGGAGCGGGTGGCGAAGCCCCTAAATTATTGCTACGGCGAAAAGCTCAACAGGTATGGATTGATAATTTACAAACAGGGCAGGAAAACGATGATTACTATCTCGTAAAATTCCCTCGAGGGAAACGGACGCCACTTGATTGTGATATTTTACGGGCAGAATTTTACTATTATCAAGAAATCGCCTCAATGGGGTTTTCAACAATAGATACTCACAAAATGCAATTAGAAGAAGGCGATCGCTACCCTTCTTTATGGCTTCCCCGCTTTGATAGCGTGCAAAAAAATGAAAAAACAGACCGCTTGGCGGTAGAATCGGTTTATTCAATGCTTCAAAAGCGTGGGGGGGAATTAGATCAAGAAAAAACGGTTCGTCAGTTGATTCAAAAAATGGTGTTATCCGGTTTAGTGATGCCGGATATTGAGGCTTTTATTACAGAATGGCTTAAGCGAGATTTATTGAATATTGCTTTTGGAAATAGTGATAATCACGGACGAAATACGTCCTTTTTAAGAAACGAAACCCATATTTGGCTTGCTCCAATTTATGATTTTGCGCCAATGCGAGCTGACCCGGATGGAATTATCCGCACAATGACGTGGGGGAGAAAATGGGAGCAAGCAGGGGAATATGACTTTGAAGGGATTTGCGAACTTTTTGCGGATCTTGCCTCCCCTGAAATCTTATTCCGATCGCTACAACAATTAGCTTTGGATTTAGTGGATTTAAAAGCTCGTCTCACCAAACGTGGAGTTCCGCAAGCTATTTTAACTTTCCCTGCCATAGGTTTTGATTATTTACCCGAAAAATTACAACGGTGGAAACTGTTATGACGGCACGGAAAAAAGGGCAAAAAGCACAGCCTATTGAACGCACAAAAATGCGAAATGCTATTTTAAAACAGCTCTTGCAAGGGAAAATTACCCAAGGGCAAGCGTTGCGGAAATTACGGGTAGAGGTGCTGGGCATTAGCCAAGAACGCTATTGCCAACTGGTGAAAGTTTCACGTCTTACCCTCTCAGAGATTGAAAATGATAAAGGCAATTACAGTGTAGAGACACTAAACCAAATCTTTCGTCCGATGGGACTTGAGATGGGAGTTATCCCGATTCATAAGCCACTGTTGTCAGAATTGCTAACAAGCGGTGAAATTTGAACGCCTATTTTACAAAAATTCTGTATTATGTATCAGGTGCACAAAGGGAATTTTATCTTCGAGGTTTCTTAGGGTTGGGTGTCGTTAGACGAAGCCGTAACGCACCCTACGATGATTTGTGCAACTGCAACATAATAGCGCAAAAATAAAATCAAAAATTAGGTCGCTTACCTGTCCCCTTTGCGATTTAAGAAATCAACTTTACCAAATTTCTACTAAAAACAAACCGCACTTTGATCTTTAGCCTCAAAATGCGGTCACAAAATCTTTAGATTTTAAACGTTGGCTTGCCAACGGTGCCGTAAGGCATAACAATCGCTCAAAGCGATTGTGTATAATTTTCAAAGCGTTTTTTTAACTTACTTTTTCATCCATTTATCATAGATTTTTTGGTATTCACCGTTTTCTTTAATAATTTTCAGCCCTTGGTTTAACCGTTCTTGCAGTGCTTTGTTCGATTTATGTAGGGCGATGCCGACACCGCTTCCGAAATATTTTGCATTCATTACTTTCTCACCCACAAATTCAAGATTGGGTTCTTTTGCAATAATATCCGCCAACAATGCTGTATCACTTAACACAATATCAATCCGACCGTTTTGTAAATCTAAAACGGCATCTTGTAAATTTACATAAGATTTCGGTGTGTATTGGGGCGTTTCCGTCACCGTATATTGTTGGAAAGTAGAGCCGTTTTGCACGCCGATATTTTTTGCGGTAGTTAGATTTCCCTTTCCTTTTAATGCTATGTAGCTTGCGGAGCTGTCATAGTAAGGATCGCTAAATAAAACCTGTTTTTCACGTGCCGGCGTAATATCAATTGCCGACATTGCCGCATCAAAACGTTTTGCTTTTAGACTTGGAATTAAAGCATCAAAAGGTTGGGTTTTGAAATGGCAAGTCGCTTGAATTTCCTTACAGATCGCCTGTGCAATATCAATATCAAATCCCACAAGCTCACCTTTTTCGGTTGTCGCTTCAAACGGCGGATAACTTGGTTCAGTACCAAAAGTTAATTCTTCGGCATTTGCAGCCATTCCCATACCGATTAAAATTCCGAGTAAAAGTTGTTTTTTCATCATCTGTTCTCCTGTGTTTGCATATCTGACCTCTGTTTTGCGGTATTATGTTGCAGTTGCACAAATCGTCGTAGAGAGACATTAGGCGAAGCCGTAACACACCGTAATGAAATTATTGATGAATTGATCGAAAGGTGCGTTACGCTTATGGCTAACGCACCCTCTCCAGATAAACATTGGATATAAATTTCTCTTCGTGCAACTGCTACACAACACCATAAATCTGAATATATATTATTAATTTTTGAATTAATATGCAATATTTATTCACAAATTCCTGTTCCGTTATACCATCGTAAAGGTAAATAATACACTCTGATTACGCACTTCATTCAAAAATTTTGTGATCATTATCTCAAATTTGAAAATTAGTGGTTGTATTTCCGTTTATGTCTCTATTATCCTTTTAGTAAATATCGAAACGTTTCGATGATATGAAAAGAGGTTTAGAATGAAAAAAACAGCTTTATTAAATGCCCGACTTTCTCATTGCATTGCCACCTTGGGACATACGGAAAGTTTAACTGTTTGTGATGCGGGGTTGCCGATTCCTGTCAATATGGAACGGATAGATCTTGCTCTCACTGCCGGTATTCCAAGTTTTCTCCAAACCTTAGAAGGCGTTATCAGTGAAATGTTTGTTGAACGTGCCGTTATTGCAGAAGAAATCAAAGAAAAAAATCCTGAAATTTTGACCGCACTTTTGACAAAACTTCGCAATCTCGAAGTGAATCAGGGCAATCATATTCAAGTGGAATTTGTACCACACGAAACCTTCAAACGATATTCTCAACATAGTAAAGCCATTGTGCGTAGCGGTGAATGTTCGCCTTACGCCAACGTGATTTTATATTCCGGCGTGCCGTTTTAATTAAAGGTAAAAATATGGAAACTCTACTTAAGATTAGCGGTGTGGATAAATCTTTTCCCGGTGTAAAGGCATTAAACAATGCTTGTTTATCAGTCTATGCCGGGCGTGTGATGGCATTGATGGGTGAAAACGGCGCGGGTAAATCTACCTTAATGAAAGTGCTCACCGGTATTTATAGCAAAGATGCCGGTACGATTGAGTATCTCGGTAGAAAAGTGGCATTTAAAGGCCCGAAAAATTCACAAGAGGCGGGGATTAGTATCATTCACCAAGAATTAAATTTGGTGAATAATTTGACGATCGCCGAAAACATTTTTTTAGGTCGTGAATTTAAAACGCCATGGGGCGCAATCAACTGGCAAAAAATGCACCAAGAGGCGGATAAACTCTTGAGCCGCTTAGGTATGAGCCATAGCAGCGAAAAATTGTGCGGCGAACTTTCTATCGGTGAACAACAAATGGTAGAGATCGCCAAGGCGTTAAGCTTTGAATCCGGCGTCATCATTATGGATGAGCCGACCGATGCCCTTACGGATACAGAAACCGAAGCCTTGTTCAAAGTCATTGAAGAACTTAAGGCTGAAAATCGAGGCATTGTGTACATTTCACACCGTTTAAAAGAAATCTTTCAAATTTGTGATGATGTGACCGTTTTACGTGACGGTCAATTTATCGGCGAACGTGCTGTCGCAGACATCACCGAAGACGATTTAATCGAAATGATGGTAGGCCGCCGTTTAGACGAACAATATCCGCAGTTAATCCAACCGAAGGGGGCGTGCGTGTTGGATGTGGAACAGCTAGGCGGTAGCGGCATTAATGATGTTTCCTTCAAATTATATGAAGGTGAAATTGTCGGCGTATCCGGTTTAATGGGCGCAGGAAGAACAGAACTCGGAAAATTACTTTATGGGGCATTGCCGAAAACAGCGGGGAAAGTGCGGTTAAAAAATCAAGAGATTGAAAATCGCAACCCACAAGACGGATTGGACAACGGCATTGTCTATATTTCCGAAGATCGCAAAGGTGACGGGCTGATTTTAGGTATGTCGGTTAAAGAAAATATGTCGCTTACTTCCCTTGAACATTTTTCTCAAAAGGGACACATTCGTCATCAAGCGGAAACGATGGCGGTGGACGATTTTATTTCAATGTTCAATATTAAAACGCCGAGTCGCAATCAGCCGGTAGGCTTGCTCTCCGGAGGAAATCAACAAAAAGTAGCGATTGCCCGTGGCTTGATGACTCGCCCAAATGTGTTGATTTTAGATGAACCCACACGCGGTGTAGATGTAGGTGCCCGTAAAGAAATTTATCAGCTTATTAATGAATTTAAAAAAGAAGGTTTAAGTATTTTGATGATTTCTTCTGATATGCCGGAAGTTTTGGGTATGAGCGACCGTATTTTAGTCATGCGAGAAGGCAAAATCAGTGCGGAATTTTCCCGTGAAGAAGCAACACAAGAGAAATTATTGGCTGCCGCCGTCGGTAAACATAGCGTGAATTAAATCTTCGGTTTGCGATTTTGTATCCGTTTTAACTTAGTTCACGATAAATAGGTAAAAAATATGATGAAAACTAAGACTTCCCGTTTCCAAATAGGTAACTTTTTAATTGAACAACGTTCATTTATTGCACTGATTATCCTTATTGCTATCGTTTCAATGATAAATCCGGATTTCTTCAGTGTGGATAATATTTTGAACATTTTGCGCCAAACTTCCGTAAACGCCATTATTGCGGTGGGAATGACTTTCGTGATTCTCATTGCAGGAATCGACCTTTCCGTGGGGTCAATTTTGGCGCTTACCGGTGCGATCGCCGCCTCCATGGTAAGTCGTGAATTGCCGATTTTATTGGTGATTCCCGTTACCTTATTGATTGGTACGTTGCTGGGAGGAGCAAGTGGTGTGATTGTGGCGAAAGGCAAAGTTCAGGCCTTTATTGCAACCCTTGTTACGATGACATTATTGCGCGGTGTAACGATGGTTTATACTGATGGTCGTCCAATCACAACCGGTTTTTCTGACAATGCGGATGTGTTTGCCGCCATCGGTACAGGCTACTTTCTAGGTATTCCCGTGCCAATTTGGATTATGACCGCCGTATTTGCTATTGCGTGGTACATTTTAAAACACACCCCAATCGGTCGTTATATTTATGCCTTAGGCGGCAATGAATCCGCAACGCAGCTTTCAGGGATCAATGTTAATAAAATTAAAGTTTTTGTCTTTGCCGTAAGTGGATTCTTATCCGCCCTTGCAGGGTTAATTGTAACTTCCCGCCTTTCTTCCGCCCAACCGACAGCCGGTGTATCTTATGAATTGGATGCTATCGCTGCCGTTGTAGTGGGTGGAACCAGTTTGATGGGCGGTAAAGGTCGGGTAATGGGAACACTGATCGGAGCATTAATTATCGGTTTCTTAAATAATGCGTTGAATTTATTAGATATCTCATCCTATTATCAAATGATAGCAAAAGCGTTAGTTATTCTGGTTGCCGTTTTAGCCGATAACTATCTTGGTACGAAAAAACCATAACTCACTTCAAGGAGAAATTATGAAAAAACTAACCGCACTTACTTCCGCCGTGCTATTCGGTTTAGCCGTTTCCGGTTCGGCTTCCGCCCAAGATACCATTGCCTTGGCAGTCTCTACCTTAGATAATCCGTTCTTTGTTACATTAAAAGACGGCGCTCAGAAAAAGGCCGATGAGCTAGGCTATAAACTCGTGGTGTTGGATTCTCAAAACGATCCGGCAAAAGAACTCGCTAATGTGGAAGATTTAACCGTTCGAGGTGCAAAAGTACTCTTGATTAACCCAACCGATTCCGAAGCGGTCAGCAATGCCGTTGCTATTGCAAACCGTAATAATATTCCGGTTATAACCTTAGATCGCGGTGCGACAAAAGGTAAAGTGGTAAGTCATATCGCCTCTGACAATGTTTCCGGCGGTAAAATGGCGGGAGACTTTATCGCACAAAAATTAGGTGACGGCGCAAAAGTCATTCAACTGGAAGGCATTGCCGGTACTTCGGCTGCACGTGAACGCGGTGAAGGTTTTAAACAAGCCATTGATGAACACAAATTCAATGTGCTTGCCAGTCAACCGGCAGATTTTGATCGCACTAAGGGGTTGAATGTTACTGAAAACTTACTCGCAGGCAAAACCGATGTACAAGCTATTTTTGCTCAAAATGATGAAATGGCATTAGGTGCATTACGAGCCATTAAAGCGGCAAACAAAAAAGTGATTGTGGTTGGTTTTGATGGTACGGAAGACGGGGTGAAAGCGGTGAAAAGTGGAAAAATGACAGCGACCATAGCGCAGCAACCGGATTTAATCGGTTCACTTGGTGTTGTTACAGCCGACAAAGTTTTAAAAGGCGAAAAAGTTGAAGCGAAAATTCCCGTAGATTTGAAAGTAATTAGCGAATAGTTTATTTTTATATCATACCTAATGGGCGTATTATATGCGCCCTTTATAATATAAGAAGCGTGCAACATAGGTTTAAAGTAGGATTTCAATATGAAAAAAAATCTCACCATTCTCGGCAGCATTAACGTTGATCATATTATTTCTGTGCCTTATTTCGCCAAACCGGGAGAAACCTTAACCGGTGAAAATTATCGCATTGCTTATGGTGGAAAAGGCGCAAATCAAGCTGTAGCCGCCTCGCGTTTAGGGGCGAATGTCTCATTTATCGGTTGTATCGGTGGCGATGCTATCGGGAAAGCCATGAAAAACGCTTTTACACAGGACGGTATTGATACCGCACACATCTCCACCATCGAACAAGAAATGACAGGCATAGCCTTTATTCAAGTCGCACAATCCGGTGAAAATAGTATTGTGATAGCCCGCGGCGCAAATGCTTATTTAAATGAACAAATGGTAAAACAAAGCGAAGAACAAATTGCGCAATCCGATTGCTTGCTTATGCAATTGGAAACACCGATTCCGGCTATAGAACTTGCTGCGAAAATCGCCAAGAAAAACGGCGTAAAAGTCGTCTTAAATCCTGCTCCTGCACAACATTTATCTGATGATTTATTAAGCCAGATAGACATTATTACGCCAAATGAAACAGAAGCGGAAATCCTTACCGGCATTTGTGTAACAGATGAGCAAAGTGCGAGAAAAGCGGCACAAGTTCTTCATCAAAAAGGCATTGATTGCGTGATGATTACACTTGGCGCAAAAGGCGTATTTTTCAGCCGAAAAAATGAAAGTAAAATCATCTCAGGCTTTTGCGTGCAAGCGGTGGATACCACTGCCGCAGGTGATACCTTTAACGGGGGCTTTATTACCGCATTGTTAGAAGGGCAACCTTTTGAAGAGGCGATTCGATTCGGCCAAGCCGCAGCGGCTATTAGCGTGACCCGACAAGGCGCACAGCCTTCTATTCCAACCAAACAAGAAACCCTGAATTTTCTTGCAAATGCCTAAAGTGCGGTCAAAAAACGGAATATTTTTATGGCAACAATGAAAGATATCGCACGATTAGCGCAGGTTTCCACTTCCACCGTCTCTCACGTAGTAAACGGCTCACGTTTTGTGAGTGATGAAATTCGTGAAAAAGTGATGCGGGTAGTCGCAGAGCTAAACTATACGCCTTCAGCCGTAGCGCGTAGTTTAAAGGTGAGAGAAACAAAAACAATCGGTTTGCTTGTTACCGCGACAAATAATCCGTTTTTTGCAGAAGTGATGGCAGGTGTGGAAAAATATTGCCAGCAGCACCAATACAATCTCATTATTGCCACAACAGGCGGTGATAACAAACGACTCCAACAAAATCTGCAAACACTCATCCATAAACAGGTGGACGGATTATTGCTAATGTGCGGTGATAGCCGCTTTAATGCGGAAACAAGTATCACCACATCGATTCCTTTAGTTGTGATGGATTGGTGGTTTACGGAGTTAAATGCCGATAAAATTCTAGAAAATTCAGAACTGGGGGGTTATTTAGCGACAAAAGCATTGATTGATGCCAATCATAAAAAGATTGGAATTATTACCGGTAATTTAAAAAAATCCTTGGCGGTTAATCGTTTGGAAGGTTATAAAAAAGCCTTACTTGAAGCGAATATTCAACCCAATCCGGCTTGGATTATAGAAAGCCATTTCGATTTTGAAGGGGGCTTTGTCGGTATGAAAAAATTGCTTGCAACACCTAATCGCCCGACAGCCGTATTCTGTTGCAGCGATACCATTGCTGTGGGTGCTTATCAGGTGATTCATCAGCAAGGGCTGAAAATTCCGCAAGATATTTCCGTGATTGGTTATGATGATATTGAATTGGCGCGCTATCTTTCCCCGCCTCTTTCAACCGTAAGTCAGCCAAAAGCAGAATTAGGCAAACTCGCCGTAGAAATTTTATTGCAACGTATAAAAGAACCTGATAGCCATTATCAAACTATCACGCTTAATCCCAATTTAGTTTTACGGCAATCCATTAATATAAACAAAAAGTGCAGTTAATTTTAACCGCACTTTGTACCGGCTGATAAAAGTGTGCTAGAGTACGACGCGCAAATAATCTGATAATTACGATAAGGAAAAACCTATGTCTAACCAACCAATAGAATATCAATTCCAAGAGGATTGGTTCAACCACAATGCTCCAAGTCTAACAGCAATTATTAATTTTATTAAACCGACCAAACTTCTAGAAGTCGGTTCTTTTGAGGGGCGTTCGACCGTCTTTTTTATTGAAAACAGTTTAAAACATCATCCACAAATAGAGCTACATTGTATCGATACCTGGGAAGGCGCACTTGAACATATCGGTAAATATAATATGAAAACCGTAGAGCAACATTTTGATCACAATATCGCTATTGCATTAAATTGTTTTGACGGTGTGAGTATGGTTAAACACAAAGGGACATCGCATCAAAAAATGATCGAATTACTGGCGAAGGGATATGAAAACTACTTCGATTTTATTTATATTGATGGCTCTCACGAAGCGCCTGATGTTTTGTTTGATGCATTGCTTGCACATCGTTTAGTGCGTGTGGGAGGCGTTATTGCCTTTGATGATTACCTTTGGTCTCCAAAAGCAGCTACGGAAGATGATCATTACTTATTAGTAAAACCCGCAGTGGATCATTATGTAAATACTTATCAACAAAAAATTAGCGTTTTACAAAACTTGCCGGTTTATCAATTATATATTCAAAAATTAAAAAACTAATTATCTGAAAGATTTCATTCCATTTAATTAATTTAATAGAATTAACTTAATTAATATTTGGGTACTGTATAAATAAAGAAAATATTAACATTACAGTACCCAAATTAATTTAGGATAAATTAATCTCTAACTTTTCATAAGCCTCTTTTACTTTATTTAAGGCTTTTTCTACGGAAATATCACGCGCCAACAACACACCTAAACGGCGATGACCATTCACTTCACCTTTGCCGAATAAACGGAGGTTTGTGTGAGGCTCAGCAAGCACTTTTTCAATACCACCGAATTGAACATTTTTCGATTTCCCTTCCACCACAATGGCTTTAGAAGCAGACGGGCTGATGAGAGTAATTTCCGGAATAGGCAAACCTAAAATTGCACGTGCGTGTAAGGCAAATTCAGACAATTCTTGGGAAATCAGGGTAACCATACCGGTATCATGCGGACGCGGTGAAACTTCGTTGAAAATCACGTCATCGCCACAAACGAACATTTCAACCCCGAAAATACCTCTACCGCCTAAAGCATCGGTAATTTTTTCTGCAATTGACTGTGCTTTTTGTAACGCGATATCCGACATTGCTTGTGGCTGCCAAGATTCGCGGTAATCGCCATCTTCTTGACGGTGTCCGATTGGTGCGAGGAAACTCGTTCCGTTAATATGACGAACGGTGAGTAGCGTGATTTCATAATCGAATTTAACAAACCCTTCCACTATCACTCGACCCGCACCGGCACGTCCGCCCTCTTGTGCGTAATCCCAAGCTTTTTGCAAATCCTCTTTTGATTTCAAAATACTCTGACCATGACCGGAAGAAGACATTATCGGTTTTACCACGCAAGGAATCCCGATTTTTTCTACCGCACTTTGGAAATCGGCAAAATTATCGACAAATCGGTAAGGTGAGGTAGGCAAACTCAATTCTTCAGAAGCTAAACGCCGAATCCCTTCACGGTTCATTGTAAGTCGGGTCGCTTTTGCAGTCGGTACAACATGAAAACCCGCTTGTTCCAGTTCTACCAAGGTGTCGGTAGCAATCGCTTCCACTTCCGGCACGATATAATCCGGTTTCTCTTTTTCAACTAAAGCTTTAAGCGCCTCACCATCTAACATAGAAATGGTATAGGCTCTATGCGCCACCTGCTGTGCCGGTGCGTTTTCATAGCGATCCACGGCGATAACTTCCACGCCCAGACGTTGTAATTCGATCACAACTTCTTTACCTAATTCGCCTGAACCGAGCAGCATCACTTTTGTCGCATTCGGGGTTAATGCCGTGCCGAGGGTTGTCATATTGTCTCCTTATTTTAACAATGATTCATCAAGCGTAAGATCGGTATTTTTATTCACACCGATACCGCGAGTAATGACATTTTTGGCAATATCGTGCGCTTCCTCTAAAGAATGTTCGGTATATGTGCCGCATTGGTAAATATTCAATTCCGGAATTTCAGCTTGATCTTTTACCTTCAAAATATCCTGCATAGAAGCTAACCATGCTTTCGCCACTTGTTGCTCATCAGGTGTGCCGATCAATGACATATAAAAACCGGTGCGACAACCCATTGGCGAGATATCAATAATTTCCACACTATCGTTGTTTAAATGATCACGCATAAATCCGGCAAATAAATGCTCAAGAGTGTGAATTCCTTTAGGCGGCAAAATTTCTTTGTTCGGAATACAAAAACGCAAATCAAAAACGGTGATGTTATCCCCTTTTGGTGTATTCATCGTTTTGGCAACACGCACAGCGGGCGCATTCATTTTTGTGTGATCGACTTTAAAGCTGTCAAGTAACGGCATAAATTTTTCCTCTTAAATCATTGTGTTATAAATTTCTTTAAGAAATTACCAATTTCTTATGAACTTTCCCCAAAGCACTCTGTCTTATAGAACAGGCAACTTGCAGTTGTTTTAATAAAATTGGTTCCTTAGGTTATTTGCCCTTCACTCGTTGAAGGGCTTTTTTTACTCGTGCATTCTATAATAAGAAAGGCGAGCTGAAAAACAATAACATCACATAACGAACCAGTTTACCAAGAAAAATAAACAAACAACTTGCGACAATATTCAATCGTAACCAACCCGCAACTGCACAAAATAAATCACCGATAACAGGCAACCAGCTCAATAATAACGCCACCGCACCATAGCGCTGAAGTTTTTCCATCGCCCCCAAAGTGCGGTCATTTTTTCCTTCAAATTTTGGTAACCAACGCCCGATAGCATAGGTAGTTAAACCACCCAAGCCATTTCCCAATGTAGCGATAAAAACAAGCCAAAAAATATCCGTACTAAATACGGAACCAAGCGCCAATTTCGGTATTGCAAGGGAAATGAATACCACTTCCGAATTGCCGGGTAAGACCGTTGCGCTAAGAAAAGCACTGGCGAACATCAACCACAATGCGTGGTTTTGTAAAAACTCCGCCCAAAAATCAAAAGAAAGCCAATCCATTTATAAATCAGGCTGATAAGTGTGAATATAATGTGTTCGATCTTGTTCGGTAATTTCACGCACAACCCGACAAGGGTTGCCTAATGCCAGTACATTTGAAGGCAAATCTTTCGCGACCACCGATCCCGCACCCACTACCGCATTATCCCCAATGGTTACGCCCGGTAAAATCACTACATTGCCGCCAATCCATACATTATCGCCAATCGTGATCGGTTTCGTTTGCTCCCAGCCCTCATTACGCAAATCCGCATCAAGGGGATGACCCACCGTATAAAGACTTACATTCGGTGCAAACATTACATTATCACCAATCGTAATGCCCCCATTATCCAATATCACACAGTGGTAATTCGCAAAGAAATTTTTCCCGACTTTAATATTTACACCATAATCACAATGAAAAGGTGCATTAATTGATGTCGTTTCATCTGCCTGACCGAATAATTTTCTAAGCAACGCATTCTGTTTTTCATCGTCGTTCGGCGAAGTGCGGTTAAATTCAAACAAAATTTCACGCGCACGCCTGCGAAGGTCTTTTAGCTCTTTTTTAGCCGGTAAATGGGCTAAACCCGCCATCATTTTTTCATATTCAGTCATTACTTATGCCTTAATAATTTCGCGTGTACGTACATCAAAAACATCCATTCCGGCACTTAATCCGGCTTGCACGCCGAGATCCGCATCTTCAAACACGATGCAGTTGGTCGGATTAACACCGGTTAATTCCGCACAGCGTAAAAAGGTTTCCGGATCAGGCTTGTGGGCTTTCACATCATCTGCGCTGACAATCGCATTAAAATAAGGGGCGATATCAAGTTTTGCCATCAACATATCAATCAAATGACGATGCGACCCCGAACCGAGAGCAATCGGCTTTTTTTGATGATAATGACGAACAATTTCAAAAGTCGGAAGCAATTTCGATTCAGTAGGGATAAGCTGATAGGAAAGGGCGCGTTTTGCCTCAATCACATCATTAAGATAATCTTGCGGCATACCGGCTTTTTTCATAATCTCAGCGGCAATTGTTCGTACCGTTGCACCGCCGAGTTGATACATAATCCGGCTGTCAAAATCATAGCCGAATTGCTCGCCCACAATCCCCCACGCTTTCGCATGAACAGGCATCGTATCAATCAAAGTACCGTCCATATCGAAAATTAATCCGTCATAATCGCTAAAAAGCCTGTTATCTATCATTTTTTTATTCCTTAAAGGGCGCTTGTTACAAATTTGTGATCTCTGCACTATTCTCTTCGGATAAAGTGCGTTAGATTATAGAGTGAATTAAATTAAAAATGGATACAAAGCCACAATCCGAAGACGGTACGAGTGAGTGTGACGAAGTACGCAATGCAGTCGCCGTTTTTAATTTAATTCACTATAAAGGGCTATTCTAGAGGAACGGGAACTAAAATGCGACTGCTTGATCAACTTGAACGCTGGAAATTACGTGAACAGATTAATCAGCCTATTATTGACATCGTATTTCAATTACGTGATCGTCTTGAAAATGACTGGAAAGCGGACGTAAATTCCGCCTTGGTCGATATGCTATTATTTCACATTGCATGTAGTCTAGGGCGCATTGAACGCGGCGGTTGTGCCTCCCCGCTTTATCAGGATATGTTTGAAGAAATCCAAAGTGCGGTCGTTTTTCCGCAAGTTTTAATCATTCACGAAGATTTACTTTCCCTTATACCTTTTGAGATTCCTCAGGCAGAACAAACTTATTTTTTGGCGAATGTATATTCGTTGTTGTTAGAACAACCATCAATACAAAAACAAATTCCCTCTCTTATACAGAGAGGGGAAAAATAAATCCTAATTAAACACCAGCCCCAATTCCAACTCTTTCAACCCATTACTTTCTTGGCGAAGTTCATTCCAAACCAGCGGATTACGATCAAGATAACCCGGCTCAAATTCTAACGTCCAATTTGAACAAGAGCGGTGAATTTTAAGCGTAATTTGTCCGGTTTTCTCCGTAGCTTGGCGTGATTTATTGAGAATCACCGCAAGGCGCAATAAACGAATTAATGTCATTACATCCTGTTCATCATAGCGGGCAAACTTAATCAAATCACCGCTTTTCAGCACACCGATATGTGAACGAACCAGCAATGTAAGCAGACGTTGCTGTTCACGATCAAAGCCCGGTAATTCCATATTTTGCAAAATGTAAGCGGAATGTTTTTGCATACTTTTATGATTAATTACAATACCCACCTCATGCAAACGCGCCGCCCAATGCAATAGATCTTGCATTTCTTCCGCCATTTCCGGTTTTACCCATTGCGTATATTGATGCACCAATAAATTTGCACTGCCGGCGATGCGGTGCGCTTGCTCGGTATCAATGTCAAATTGTTCCGTCAGCCCCCACGCCGTACGCGCACGAATGTCCGCCACTTGAAAATTTTTCTCAATACTGTAAATAACGCCCTCGCGCAACGCGCCGTCCGAATAACGCATATGGTCAATACGAAAAACATCAAATACGGCACTTAAAATCGCCAACCCCGGTACAAAAACATCCACACGTTCCGGATTCAAGCCCACAATATTCAATTTATCAAAATGTGAGGCGTGCAAGGTTTGTTCAATCAAATCCTCTAAACGTGATTTTGTGATGGTACCGTTCGGATCTAATGTTGCGGTAATGACTTGATGCACGGTTTTAATTGTGCCGGAAGAACCCAATGCGGATTGCCACCCCAAATTACGGTATTCCCAGCTTAAATCTTCAATTTTATTGACCGCACTTTGATACGCCTTTTCAAAGTTTTCTCTGGAAATTTCGCCATTTTGAAAATATTTTGCCGCAAAACTCACACATCCCATATGACGGCTTTCCGCCACTATCGGCGTGAAATCATCGCCGATAATCATTTCCGTAGAACCGCCCCCGATATCCACCACCAATTTTCGCCCTTTTTCCGGCTGCGTATGGCACACGCCGGCATAAATAGTTTTGGCTTCAGTTTGACCGCTGATGATATTAATCGGATAAGGAAAAACTTTTGCGGCTTGGCGTAAAAATTCATCATTATTGACCGCTCTTCGCAAAGTATAAGTGCCGACAACATTCACATTTTCCGGTGCAAAACCTTGTAAACGCTCGGCAAATAACGCTAAACAATTTACGCCGCGCTCAATCGCATCTTGACTTAATACGGCATTTTCATCCAAGCCTTCCGCTAATTTCACTTTTTGTTTTAAACGCGACAGTACTTGAATCGAACCGTTCATAATACGTGCGACAATCATATGAAAGCTGTTTGAACCAAGATCAATCGCAGCAATTTCACGCACGTTCGTTCTGGTGTGCGGTAGCATATCCTCTTCATTATTCATAAATAAGCATTCCTAAAATTCAAACTGATAAAGTAAATCAAACACTTGATTCGTGCCGGAAACCGATTGGAAATAAAGCTGCGGTAACAAACGATAACGCAAAGTGACTTCTGCTAACCCATCGAATAACCCTACACCATATTTTACCTGTAATCGTTTACCGATATTACCGCTCACCTGTACTTTGGAACTATCACCTACCCCCGCAGTACCGAGATTCAAATCCTGAATCCCAAAGACCTCGCCGATACCGCCGACAAGTTTACCACTTTTGGCTAATCCCATACCAAGCAGTGCCGCACCGACAGAACCACCCGAGCCTGCCTGGCCGCTGTCTTCTAAAGAACGTCCGGTAAGTAAATAAGAAAGCGCCTGATCTTGCGGTTTACTCGGATTAGAAAAAACCGTTACTTCAGGGTTTGTTGCAACACCGACCACTTTCACACCGGCGGTAACTTTGCTATCTTCCATCGCTTCCGGATTACGAATCGCTTCAATATTTAGCATCGGTTGTGAAGGCAAGCCCGAAAAATTAATTTGCCCTTTACGAACCAATAAATCCTGCCCGAAAGATGCATACCGACCGTTTTTTAGATCAATTTGACCGTACAAACCTAAACGCCCTTTTTCTTGTTTTACGGAAAGCAAACCCGCTAAGTTTGATTTAAAACCGTAAGCGTCAAAATGTACATCATCACCGATTTTTATTTTTAAATCGGAACGAATTTCCATACCTGATTTTGTGGTCGCCGCAAATTCACGGTTAATTAATTCTTCCTTGCTTTTGCGCGGCCCGTTTAAAATCACTTCATCTTCACTCACAGGCTCGGCATTATCCGGCAATGAATCCACTTTAATTCTCGCCCACGGAATATCCACATTACCCGATAAATCCAACAGTTTTGGCGTAGCCTTTGCCACCACATTGGTTGAAAGCTGTATTTTCCCCATTGAAGGCAAACTGAGCTTAAAGCCCTCGGTTTCCGCCCGCACTTCGGTGCTCCAATTGTCTAAATTCGCCCAATTTGCGCTACCTGTCATTTTCAAATTTCCGTCAGGTGTTTGAACCTTACCCTGCAAGGTCGAACCTGTTCCTTCAAAACGAAGGGCAACATCACCATTTGTTACTTCAAAAGGTAAGGTTTTCAATTTGGTTTTCACATTGCGAATATCAAAATAACCGGCCAATAAAGGTTTTTCCAAATTTCCGCCTAAAGTGAGTTTAGAAATAATTTCACCATTAATCGCTTCACCATTTGTCAACAGCTGATTTGCCAACGCCAGATTTAAACGTTCAATACCGAAACTACCGCCAAGATTGCGCGTACCATTTAAATCATTCAGTTTTAAATCGGCATTAATACGCCCTTGATTTTGCACATTGATGTCGGATTTCAAACTGAGATTATTATTCTGAATATCCGCATTTAGCCTGAGTTTCGGAATATCAAGTTTAAAGGTGCGATAATCCAATTTTTGTGCAATGCCTAAATTATCACCATTCAAAGTAAGATTCAGGGTAAAGGGTTTATCACTAAACCATGCCACTTTTCCCTCACTACGAAGATGACCTTTCAAGCTCTCTTGCCCGATAAATTGATTCACCAAATCAAGATTAATACGCTTTATATTAAAAGGAATTTCGCCGTTTTCCCCTGCCGTAAAAGGTTTCGGGAAACATAAATCCGCGTTGATATTTTGCCAACAATGTGCGCTGATCGCAGCTTGTATTTTTTTATTGTCGTAGGATACGGAAATCGCTTGATCCGGCTTCAGATCCCCTATCGGCGAGTCTATTTTCACTTGGCTCAATAACCCTTTCCACTGCTGAGAAGTGCGGTCGAAATTGCCTGAGATTTTGAAATCTGCCGCCACAGGTTTTCCCTGAGAAGCTAAAACGAGTTGATGGTCTTTTTCATCGCCCGATATGCTCAAATTGACGCTTTGCATTGCGACCGAATCGCCATAACGAATGTTACCGCCTTTTACATTCAGGTTGCCTTTCAAAATCGGCGAGCCGGAAATATGGCCTTTAACGGTGGCATTAGCAATATCTAAAACCTGCCAATGGAGATGTCGGCTATTAAGATCAAGTGTGACATTCGGTTCAGCCGATTTCCCCTGAATTGTCGCTTTCCCCACCAAAGCCCCCGACAGATCAGCATATAAACCGCGTAAGTTCGGCGCGTTAATATCAAGCGTTAAATCCGATTCATCACTCAATATGCCTTTGGCGTGAATTTTGTTATCACCATAATTGAGCGATAAATTTGAAATATTGAGTAATGTTTTATCGCTTAACGCCACATCCCCTTTCAAACTCAATGGGCGCTGAGAAAGCGTACCGGCTAAATCGACAGTCGGTATATCCACCTGCCAGCCTTGGCTACCCGCCTCACCGGAAGTGATAAGTTTACCGGACAATACGGCAGGCATTGCCGGTACATAAGGGCGAATATTCATTTTGTTTAAATTCACTTCAATATTCCACTGCGCCCCTTTTTTCCAATTTGCCGAACCGGTTAGCTTTGCTGTCCCCTCTAATGCCGCCAAGCTTAATTGATGAATATTGACCGCATATAATTTTCCGTCTGCATTCAGCGCTAAATGTGTTGATGGAATATGATCCATTCCTTCCACACCACCCACAAGCTCTGCATGGTAATCCAGTAAATTCCCTGTTAATTTCAAAGCAACGTCATTAATTTTCAACGGTGATAATGCCTGCGCGAAAGCATATTGCCCTTTGGCGACTTTAAGTGTGAGGTTTAACGGCATTTTATCTTCGGCAAGTTTTACTTCAGCGTCCAGTTCCGCATCCAGCATTCCTTTGGTTTTTAAGGAAAGTGCGGTCGTTTTTTTCAACGATCCTGAAAGGGATAAATTCACATCACTTGCGGGAAAAATTTCTCTGCCTTGAGACAGAAAAGCATTCAGTGAAGAAGTTAAAGTTAAAGTTAAATCTAACGGAAAATCAGCGTTAAGCTGTAATGCCCCCTGAGAATTTAATGTGCCGAGTGAGCTTTCAATATCCAATTTCTGTAACCGGACAGAATGTCCTGTGGCATCCGCCTGTAAGAGTAGAGAAGGCAAAGCGATACGTTGTAATTCTTCGCTTTGTTCATTTTGTGCGACATATTGCCAATTTTTTGCAGCAAAGTTGGTAACGTGAATATCAAAAGGTAAATTGATCTCACCGATGTTTCCTAAAAATGCGGGAGTAAGGCTTTGTTCAATTGCCGTCCAATCTACGGGTTGATTATTTTCCTCTTTGCTCGGCTTTGTCTTTAATTCTGAAGATTGGATATGCAGAACATCAAGACCTTTCAGTTCCGTCGGTGCAAGGGTTAAACCAAATTCATTGTCCAAACTGACCGCACTTTGAAAACGTTCGAGAGTAATATCGGTTTGATCAAGTTTCAGATTCAATTTATCCAGCGCAATATTTTTCACCTGCACAGAAATGGGCAAATTGATTTTTTCCATTGGAGAAGATTCGGTTTGCTTTTCTTCCGAGGGTGGTAATTGAGCGGTATCAATCAAGATGACGGGTTCTTTTACGGAAAGATCTTCCACACAAATTTTGCGTGAGAACAAACAACCCAAATCCATCTGCAAACGAGCCTGAGCAATATGGGTGTCAATCCCTGCCGTTTGATAACGCACATTGTGTAACACTAAACCGCGCTGCAAACCACCTTTAACTTGTTCAATAGAAAGGCTATCAAGAAATTTATCCGCCAGTTCAATCAAGCCTCGCTGACCTTGTTCAAAAAACAAGGCTCCCACGAGAGCAAAAACAGGCAAAAAAACGACCGCACTTCCCACACAAAAAGCTTTACGGACAAAGCCTTTTTTCTTTTTAGCGTTGTCTGATTTCGATGGCTGCTCAGATTGAGGTTCTTCTTGTTTAATTTCTTGCTTTATCATTCCGTCTAAATCTCTGTACCTAAGCCAATGTAAAATTGAATGTTTTTGCTGTTGTCTTTATCACGAACCGGTGTGGCAATATCAAATTTGATTGCGCCCACCGGCGATGCCCAACGTATGCCGACACCTGCACCATAGCGCAATTCTTCTTGGCTGAAACGATTTGCGGCAAGACCGGTATCGACAAAGGTTGCAGCCCACCATGAAGGATAAACTTGATATTGGTATTCAAATGATCCCGTGACTAAACGAGAACCGCCCACCAACTTACCATTGCGATCTTTTGGTGAGATTTTTTTGTAGCCGTACCCGCGTACACTACGATCACCGCCGGCGAAAAAACGAAGCGTCGGCGGAATTTTATTAATATCTTTGGTATTCAAATAACCGATTTCGGCACGGGTGATAATGCGGTGATTTTCCGCATAAGTACGGATCCATCCGGTGGAGGCTTGAACTTTAAAAAAACCGGCATCGGAAAATAAGCCTTTATAAGCGACATCCACAGTGATTTTCTGCGTATCCCCCCAAGTCGGGAACATTCCGCCACGCAAACGGGTTCGGTTAAAACCACCGGTCGGATATACCAACAACGTTTTATCTTCTACATCCGCTTGAGTAAATTTATCGTAACGAGCCCGCACACCGGCAAAATATTGCCAACCTTCGGCATTATTCCAATAACGCAACCCTGCGAGGGTCATAGCCGTCGTTTTAGTATCATTCTTATCTTCATTTTCTAAACCGCCGGAAAATTCATAGTAATAATTCAACGGATTTTTTAGCAACGGCACTTTGTAAGTAGCTTCGAGCGTTTGTTTTGGGGAGGAAACATAAAGATTTGTGCGAAAGCTATGTCCTCGATCATTGATCCAAGGTTTGGTCCAACCGATTTGTAAATGCGGACCCGTATCCGTTGCAAAACCAACCCCCAATTCCATCGCATTTTTTTTACGCGGATAAAGTAGCACATCTAAATTGACGACTTTTTTTTGCTCATCAACTTGAGGTTGCAATAACACGGAACTAAACCAGTTGGTAGAAGAAAAATCGTTACTAAACTCAGAAAGCCGGTTTACTAAATAAGGTTCACCCGAATGAATCTTCAGCATATTTTGTAAATAATCTTCACGGATTTGCGAATGATTAAATTTAATCTCGCCATAGTGGTAACGCACGCCGCTCTCAAATAATATGCGCCACCAAGCTTGGTGAGTTTCAGGGCTGATTTCTAAACGGGAGATGGTAAACTCGCCATCTAAATAGCCGCGCGCAAGGGCAAGGGTAGAAATACTATTTTTATAATTATCATATTTTTGATGTTCGACTAATTCGCCCTCCTTCGGTAAATTTTTACGCAATGCTTCAAATTCCTTATCTTGCGCGGCTTCGCCTTCAATTTTCACGTCCGTACCGGCAATACGTGTCGGTTCACCGGGGGTAACATTGGCGATTAATAAATCTTTGCCTTTGCGTTTTTTCAATTCAAAAGTAACGGAAGAATCATAATAACCAAATACCCTCAGCCCTTTATCCACAGCTTCGGTAACCAAGCGTTTATAACGATCGGAACCATCCATTTCTTCTTTTTCGATAAGTTCAACATTAAGCTCCGTATTACGAATTGCTCGTTCACCTTTAATTCCACGAATTTCAATATCCACGGTTTGTTCGGCAAAAGCGGAGAACGCAGAAAGGAAAAGCAAAAGTGCGGTTAATTTGAAGGGGATTTTTTTCATTTTTTTAGCTAAACAGAGTAAAAAGATCAATTCCTAACAATGTGCTAGTTTACCTATAAAGTCAGGTTCTTTGAATGTTTTTTACAAATTTTTCATTATTAAGAAACCCTGTATAAAAAAATGCGGTACTCTGTATCAGTTACACAAAACAGAGTAGGGTATGTTAGCCAAAGGTAACGCACCGTTAAACCCAAGTTTGGTGCGTTACGGCAAGCCTAACGCACTCTACATTCGAATTAAAAACAACCTTTTGTGCAACTGATACATAATACCGATTTTTAATGGTTGGTAAATTTCACTTCTTGCACGATTCGTTTCGCTGTGGTAATAGGAAGTTGTCCGATAAACGTGATTTCTTTATCGCCAATCACCTCACTATACAAAGTAAATTCGCCTTGTTTCCACGTTTTATCCTGATTCGGTTGCTGGCTTTCCGCTTTTGTAACATATAGGGTGAAAGTAAATAATCCGTCACTAAACAAAGAACTATCAATAATTTCGCCGTCAAATAAATCTTGGCTACGTCGAACACTCTCAAACCCTTGCGGTAGCCAGCCGGGTTCCCAATCCAGAGAGAGAACTGCATTTTGCGTTTCGTTTAATAATGGCGGCATAGAAACTTTATTTAAATAATTCGTTAAGCCTTTTAAGCTATCGTCAATATAAAGCGTAACGACACGGAATTGATCTAACAATTTCCCATCACGATCAAGCATATCGCCACGAAGTAATAAACCGTTTTCTTCATCCACAAAAACCAAATATTGATAACGGAAATCATCTTTCGGCACAATCCGAATCGTATCGACAAAACGTCCGGCGACACGATTTTTCCCTAAAGGAATAAAATCATAGTTTTCTTCCAGTTTATCAAAATGGCTACGAATAATTGCAGGGAGCGCATCGACAATACTTCCGCTGTTCAATGTGAATGCTTGAGAATTCGGTTGAAAATAACTGACTAAATTATCCCGCTGAATAATTTCTTGCTGCTCACCATCAAGGGTAACTAATTGTGCATAGGTTTTGTTATCGCGCTTGATATGGCGATAACGAAAAGAATCCATATTATTCGGTGAAGTCTGAACAAAAGCAATTTCATAATTAAGATTATTGACTGCATACGTCATTTTCTCTAACGCTTTCTTCACAGAACTATCCTCTGCAAAAGCAGAAACGCTAAAAAGGGAAATGAGTAAAAGTGCGGTTGATTTTAGAGATATTTTTTTCATAAACGTTTTGACTATTTATAAAAAATCACCACCTCATCGAGGCTGATCAGGTGGTGAATTTATTCGTTCTTATTGGACTATTATTTTGCTTGGTTAGTACCAACATTTAGTGCATCTGCATGCATACGGCGTTGTAATTCATAATTTTGCAACATCGCACCGATACGACGATTTTTTTGTTCCATTTGTTCGGTGTTTGCTACATCTTTTGTCGGAGCATTATAGCTAACTTCCTGAACAGAATTATTAAACGGTAAAGTTTGTAAAATCGGTGTCTCCGGAGCATTATTTACATCGTTTTTAGCATTAAATGATTGAACGCCGATTACCGCCACTAAGCATACACTCGCAGCTACTGCAATTTGAGCCATCGGTGCGAAAAAAGATTTGAATTTACGCATAAACGGCAATTGTTGAACTTCTTCAATAGTCGGTTGAAACTCGGTAATCGCTAATTTCTCGATTTCTTCATTTTCAATTAAATCGGCCATTTTTTCCGTAAAATCTGTGCCTAATAAAACATCACTTTCTTTACGAATAACGGCACGCACCATATGATAGCTTGCCCAAGACTGTTGCAAAGCTTCATCGTTACATAATTCTTCTGTGAATGAAACATCCACTTGTTCGCCATCCATATAGGCTGAAAGTAACTCTTTTTGCATTTTAAACTCCGACTGTATTTTAACGTTGCATAAGCGGTTGTATCTTGTTTTCGATAATTTCACGCGCACGGAAAATTCGAGAACGTACAGTGCCTACAGGACAATCCATAATTCCGGCGATGTCTTCATAACTTAACCCTTCAAGTTCACGAAGCGTTATAGCTGTTTTTAAATCTTCCGGCATATTTTTGATCGTATCAAAAACGATCTTTTCCAATTCTCCGGACAACATTTCATTTTCCGGTGAATCCACATCACGAAGATGGGTTCCCACATCATAGCTTTCGGCATCTTCCGCCAAAATATCCTCGCTCGGCGGACGACGCCCTTGCGCCGTTAAATAATTTTTCGCCGTATTTACGGCAATTCGATATAGCCAAGTGTAGAAAGCACTATCGCCTCGGAAGGATTCAATGGAACGATAGGCTTTAATAAAGGATTCCTGCACAACATCAGGAATATCATTACGCGAGATGTAACGGGTAAGTAACCCTGCTACTTTATTTTGATAACGCGAAACTAATAAGTTAAAGGCTTTTTTATCGCCTTGCTGTACCCTTTCTACCAAAGCTTGATCCGTTAGCTGTTCAGCCATATTTCTCCTAATGCTATGTCTAACACGCCTTAATATTTAAGACAGCAAGCTCTTGTCGCTTTATCTGACATAAGTGATTTAAAAAAGTTCAAAGGTTAAAAATAAATTTGTTTTTTAAATTGTGGAAATCTTTTGTTTTGTTTGAATATATTCCACCATACTCTGTAATTCGGCATCTTCTGCTTTGCCACGATTAAAAAACCAAGAAAATAACTGCAAATCCGTGCTGGCAAGTAAACGAATAAAAATATCTTTTTGTGTGTTAGGTAATTCATCAAAATGCTGTTTATAGAATGGCATAATAATTTTATCTAACTCTAACATTCCACGTCGGCAATCCCATTCAATACGAAGTTTGTTGTATTTTTCCATATTTCCTCCAAGCAAAAGTGCGGTTAAATTTTCCGATGTTTTAAAAACTTTAAAAAAAATAACCGCACTTTTGTTGATTATTCTGTAGCCGGTTTCGGTTTAATCACTGCATAAATAACGCCGGTAATTAAAGCACCTGCCGCAATCGCCGCTAAATAGCGCACAGGTTCGGAAACAAACGGGATCACGAATAATCCGCCGTGTGGCGCTTGTAAGGTAATATCCGAAGCCATTGAAATCGCACCGGCTGCCGCACCACCAATAACAGAGCTGATAATGACACGAATCGGATCCGCTGCAACAAAGGGTAATGCACCTTCTGAAATAAAGCATAAACCTAATACGAAAGAGGCTTTACCCGCATCACGTTGATTTGTCGTGAATTTACTGCGTGCAATCCAAGTGGCAATCGCCATACCGATTGGCGGCACCATACCCGCTGCCATTGCCGCAGCCATCGGAGTATAAACATGTGATGCAATCATTCCTACAGAGAAAGTATATGCCGCTTTGTTTACCGGCCCGCCCATATCGATACACATCATTGCACCGATTAACGTCCCCAACACCATTGCATTTACTTCACCCATGGATTTTAACCATTCGCTCAACGCATTCATTATTTGAGCAACCGGTGGATTGATTACATAAATCATCGCCAAACCAATGATTAACGTACCTAAGAGCGGTAGAATTAAAATCGGTTTTAATGAGGTTAGACTCGCCGGTAACTTAATAATGACATTTAATCCTTTCACCACATAACCGGCAAGGAAACCTGCAACAATACCGCCTAGAATACCGGCACCTGCCGTTGTTGCAAGCATACCGCCGATAAGCCCCGCAGCAAGTCCCGGGCGATCTGCGATGGAGAATGCCACATAACCGGCAAATACGGCGATCATTAAGTGGAACGCTGCACCGCCCCCAATATCCATTAGGGCTTTAGGAATACCGTGGAAAATGGTTTCATCTTTAAAAGCTTCAATCCCAAACATAAAGGAAATTGCGATTAATAAACCACCAGCTACCACCAACGGCAACATATGCGATACACCGGTCATCAAGTGTTTATATACGCCTTTTTTCTCTCTGTTTTCTTCAGTATTCGCTTTCGCATTACCGCCTTCAAACACTTTTGCTTCTTTAAAGGCTTTATCAAATTCTTGTTCGGTTTTCTTTAACGCTAATCCGGTAGAAGTGCGATACATCGGTTTACCTTTGAATTTGTCTAACGGCACATCAATATCCGCCGCAACAAACACAAGATCTGCCGCCGCCACTTCTTCCGGTGTAATTTCATTGCCGGCACCCACTTGACCGCGTGTTTCCACTTTTACGTTCCAACCTTGTTTTTTCGCATAGGCTTCAATGGCTTCGGCCGACATAAAAGTATGCGCTACTCCCGTAGGACAAGCGGTAACCGCTACAATATTTTTCACACCGGAAACAGCGGCAAAATTAACCGCACTTTCTGGTGAATAGTCAACGCCATTTGCCATCGCATTTGCTAAGGTAACTTCCGGTGAGGTCATGGCAATATCAACCCCCACCATAAAGATTTTTTTGCCTGTTAAGGCGGCATTGTTCGGCAGCTGTGAACCGAATACAAGCGCAAGATCGGCTTCTTCGGCATTTTCTACCAATGCAACATTTGCTTTCTGAGCCGCTTCACGAAACACTTCGCGTAATAAATAGGCCTTTGCACTGCCTACATTGTTTGATTGGGTTAAAAATAACTTCATTTTATTATCCTTCAATCACAGTGATTTTTACTTGGTCTAAAATAGGGTTAAGGCGGGCAGGATCACTTACGCCGACATTACTTTGCGATACGGCAAAAGCAGAAACCGCACTGGCAAAAGCCAAGGTTTCCGCTTTTGAGAACCCTTGTTCAACGCCATAAATTAAACCTGCTACCATAGAATCCCCTGCACCTACGGTGCTGACCACATTTTCACATTTTGGCGGTTGTGCTTTCAAAATGCCTTCATTGTTAAGCCACAAAGCCCCTTCTGCACCCATAGAAATAATCACGTTTTCAATACCTTGTGCTTTTAATTGTTGTGCGGCATCGGCGATTTCTTCTACCGTATTTAGTGAATGCCCAATCCAAGCCTCTAATTCACGATGATTCGGTTTCACCAACCAAGGATGCGCTTTTAAACCGGCAGTCAATGCCGCATTGCTACTATCCAGCACAACTTTCACGCCGGCTTGATGTAATTGATTTAACCAGTCGGCGAATAATTCCGGTGTAACACCGCGCGGCAAACTTCCGCACACTGCGACAATGTCGTAATCCAAACAATACGCCAAAGAATCGGCGGCAAATTGTTGCCATGCCGTCGGACTGATTTCGTAACCAAGGAAATTCAAGTCGGTAACATCCGCTTCCGTTTCAGTAATCTTTACATTAATACGGGTTTTACCGGCAACACGATGAAATTTATCTTCCAAGCCTTGTTTTTTGAACATTTGTTCAAAATCGCCTACATTGTCTTCACCCAAAAAACCGCCTACGGCAACATCCGTGCCTAAATCCTTCAGCACTTTTGCCACATTAATGCCTTTGCCGGCAGGGAAAAGCCCTAGGGTTTCAACAGTATTCACTTCACCTAATTCAATACGTGCCAAACGCCCCACTAAATCATAAGCCGCGTTTAGCGTAATAGTTGCAACTCTCGCCATAACTATTCACCTTTCCCTTCGCCAAGGCCTGATTCAATAGCGATGCGAATTCCTTCAACGGCTTCTTTCGCTTGTTCACCGGTCGCCACAAAACGTAAACGGGAGCCTTTTACAGCACCTAATGCGACGATTTTCATTAAGCTTTTTGCACTGACTAATTGAGAATTACGATCAAGATTTTGCACCGCAACCGAAGCATTATATTTTTTAACTTCGTTCACCAGTACTGCACTCGGGCGGGCGTGTAAACCATGTTCATTGTTGATCACAAATACCGCTTCAATGGCATCGGAAGGTAGGCTATTATCTTCTGCTATTGCCGGCGCATAACCCTGTTCAGCCATCACTTCAATGGTATCCGGTTGAGCAGGCGGTACGGACGAAACGCTTTCACCCAAACCTTCCGCAATCACTTTACCAAGTGCTTCGATCGCTTGTTTGGCATCTTCACCTTCTGCAACAAAACGTAAACGATGACCTTGGGTTACGCCTAACGCCACAATTTTCATCAAACTTTTTGCGCTTACCGGCTCGCCACCGCGTGTAAGATTTTGTACGGTAATTTTTGAAGCGAATTTTTTCACTTCATTCACTAAATTAGCGCTTGGACGGGCGTGTAAACCATGCTCGTTACGAACGGTGAAGGTTCCGACAACCGCCCCGCTAACACTTTTCGTTGCCGCAGCTTGTGCAGATTCCCCCCCTAAAAGAGCGGTCAAAATATCGGTAGAATTTCCGTTTAATAAAGCGCTTTGCGCGTCATCTTCCAATAAACGGACTAATGTCGGATTAATCGCCTCATTTACAGCAGCTACCGTAATAACGCCCTTAACCGGCTTGCCGTTATGACTGAAAATGGTCTTCGCACGACTAAACGCCAACGCGTTTTTTAAATTTCCGGAAACCGCATCGGTAACCCATAATCCTTTGCCTAACGGAAGTGCGGCATTACCGATGACTTCGGAAACAAAGCTGTTTTCAACCGCACTTTGCGATTTTAATTGACCCGCATTCATTGCTACTAAAGTAAATAAACTTTGTGTGTTTACATCCAGATGAATATTTTCTTCAGGGATCGTAAAGGCTTCTGTGGATTCGCCCATTAAAGTCGTGCGGAATTGCTCAACATCTGTCATTACGGCTAATTTCGCTGCGGTGTCTTCATCACCAAGTACGTGGGTTAATTGACGCAATAATGCCAAATGTTCATCAGAGCGGGCTGCAATACCAATCACTACATAAACGATGTTGCCTTCGCCCCATTCAATTCCTTGGGGAAATTGAAACACTTGCACCCCGGTTTTTTTCACCATTGAACGGGTTTCTAACGTGCCGTGCGGAATTGCAATACCGTTACCTAAAAAAGTAGAGGTCTGCTGTTCACGATCGAGCATACCTTGTAAATACCCGCTTTCCACATAACCCGCATTTTCCAAAGCTCCAGCAGCCATTTCAATGGCTTGTTGCTTGTTTTCTGCGCTAACATTTAAGTGAATGTTACTTTCCGAAAGTTCTAACATCCTTACTCCTCTGTCTAAGATTTAGAAAAAGAAAAACTGTTGATAGAGTGATCCTCAACAGTTTTATATATTATTTAGCTGTGCAAACCTTTAGCAGCTCATCACTGCCTTTTGCGATATATTCATCATTTTCGCCACGTTCTTTGCCTTTTTTCAGATCACGCATCGCATCGTAGATCCCTTGAGTGATACTCGGTGAATCGAGTTTACTCCAACAGCTTGGGCTTAAACGGTTAAAATTACTTTGTAATGCTTCTCCGTGCAATACACCGCTGTAATAAGCGTACACATCGGAATCATGTCCACCGGTATAAAGTTTGTCTTGAATTTGTTTAATCGGAACTAAAATACGACCTAAGTACCAATCATTTACGCCACTGGCGAAATTATCTACATAGAAATTTTCGTTTACACGACCTTTATAAGTTGCCACTGTTGCCTCATAAGCCGCCGCATAAGATTTTTGATCAATTTTATCTTTATCCAAATCAATCACTTTTTTATCATTCCCCATAAAAGGAATATGTGATGTGATAGAAGAACAAGCTGCAAGCATAATAGAAAATAAAAATACAGATACTTTTTTTAACATAGTTATCCTGTTAAATATAAAATAAACCGGCGCCATTATACTGGCTGCGGCAGATTACGCAAGAAAGCACCTATTCGCTTTCTTTCACCAATGACACTAAAACTTGGTCAATTTTAAAATTTTCAGTATCAATCACTTCAAATTTGTATTTTCCATAAACCAATGAATCGGTCTTTTTCGGAATTTTACGTAGCATATACATCATAAATCCACTGATTGTTTCATAGTTTTCTTCATCCGGAAATTCGATATCTAATACCCGCATTACATCTTCAAGTGGCGTTGCGCCATCAATGAGCCAAGAATTTTCATCACGGCTGATGATTTGCTCTTCTTCATTAGATACCAGTTCACCCATTACAATGCTCATTACGTCATTAAGGGTTACAATCCCGACCACTAAAGCATATTCATTCACAATAATGGCAAAATCTTCACCGGTTGATTTAAACAATTCCAAAACTTCATAAAGAGAAAGGGTATCCGGTACGAACAATGCCTTACGTAAAAGTTTCGGATCGGTTAATGAAACATCCACATTTTTCAAGTACATCGTCAATAATGTATGAGATTCTACATAACCGAGAATTTTATCAAGCCCATTATCGCAAATGACAATTTTGGAATGGGAATCACGGGAAAGGGTATCCATCACGTCTTGTCGACTAAAAGTGCGGTCTAAATACACGATGTTTTCACGCGTTGTCATTGTTGAAGTGACGGTACGTTCCTGCATATCAAAAATATTTTCAATGAGATAATGCTGCTCGGTTTTTAAAACCCCTGCCTCCGCCCCGGCTTCCACCACGGCAACAATATCCTCGGAGGAGATATTGTCATTCCGCAACATAGAAACACCAAGCAGTTTGAAAAGCATATTAGATAAACCATCAAACACCCAAACAATCGGTTTTAGCAAGAATATTAACACTTGCATTATATCAACGGTACGCAATGCCACGGCTTCCGGATTAATCAAAGCAAGACGTTTCGGCATAAGATCCGCAAAAAGAATAAAAGAGCAGGTTACCAAAAAGAAAGCAATCCAAGAAGACGCGGGCTCTACCCAATGAGCTTGCGTGTATTCATACAAAAAATGTTGTAAATGAAGGCTAATGTTAGCCTCACCTATCATCCCACCTAATACGGCAACCATATTCAAACCGATTTGAACAACCGTAATAAAACTTCCCGGTTGTTCTTGTAACTTCAATACTTGTGCGGCTTTTAAGTTGCCTTCATTTGCCATATTTTGCAACTTGATACGGCGTGCCCCCGCTAAAGATATTTCGGCTGCTGATACGACTGCACTAATAATGATTAACAGAATTAACACTAAAATTGCTGCGGATAAACTCATAATATTCTCGTTAAATAGATAGATTTGTTTATTTGATAAAGTGCGGTCAAATTAACCGCACTTTTCTAGAAAGAAGCGATTTAGTTTTCGCTATCAAACCAGCCACGGATAAATTGAATAGAAAGGAATAATGTGATCAATAAGAATGCGTAAAACACCCAAGATAAAATAGGATGACTTGGGGTAACATCTCCGCTGATTTCTTTCACAGAAACCGCATTACGAAATTCGTCAAACATCGTTAAACGCCAACCATAGTATTTTATTTGAACTAACTTGTTTTCATTGCCCATCGCTTGGGCTTCAGCCTGTAAATTCGCCGAACCGAATTTGAAATAGAACGGAAAACCCCAACGGGTATCTTCGTTACGGTACACCATAATTTTTCCGTCATCATTTTGCGTATTAATGTAGTACACATCACGTGTGGGACCGTCCGCCGGATTTGATTTGGTAATCGGGCCGTCTTTATCTACACGTTTTACTTCCACACCGGTCACACGAGTCACATCGTAGTGAGGAAAAACATAGTTCACTACGGAAAACATAAAGCCATGGAAAATAAAGACCACTAGAAATAAAAAGTATTTAAAAAATTTACGCATCATATCTCCTTTAAAAATTGTTTATTTATTCTACACGAATTTTAAATAAACGCTCAAAATTTTGCGTGGTAATCTGTGCAAATTCTTCTGTGGAAAACCCTTTTAATGCTGCCACATATTCACAGACCTCACGTGTATAAGCCGGTTGATTTTCTTTACCGCGATACGGCACCGGTGCAAGATAAGGTGAATCCGTCTCTACTAGCAAACGATCCGCCGGCACATAACGAATCGCTTCACGAAGCGCTTCGGCATTTTTAAACGTAATAATGCCGGAACAAGAAATATAAAATCCTAGATCCAAAGCTTTTTTAGCAAAATCTAAGGTTTCCGTAAAACAGTGAATGACGCCTCCGCACTTTTCCGCCTTATTTTCACGCAACATTGAAATCGTGTCTTCACCTGCCGAGCGTGTATGAATAATCACGGGCTTATTCAGTTGATTTGCAATCTCTATTTGATTGGCAAATACGCTTTGCTGTTCCGCTTTATTATCTGCACTATAATAGTAATCTAAACCGATTTCACCGATGGCAATCACTTTTTTATCCTGTGCTAAACGTAACAAGCGTGTAGCGTCATAAGGTTCCTCTTCAAAATCTAACGGATGAACGCCACAAGCCAATGAAATATTGTCAAATTGACCCAGTGTTTCGTAGGCTTTTTCAAAACGACTTAAAGTAACACCGATAGCAAGCAGGTGTTTTACATCTCGCGCGTAAGCTTTTTCAACGACATCTGCAATATTTTTATGCAGGTTTTCATAATCTAACGCATCTAAATGGCAATGGGAATCAACGATAAACATCTATTATTTATTCCTTATATTTCAGTATGCCGTGGAAAATTGCCACGACTAAATCATTTTTATTTTGAGCTAATTATTTGCTTCAAACACATCCGTTACCAATTTGGTCAATCCGTCTAACAGCATTAATTCTACATTTACGCCATTAATCAAACGCAAATCCGACCGCACTTTTTGCATAATTTTGACGGCTTGCAATAAACCCGGTACGGTTTGTTCATTACTGAATTGTGCCACACCACGGGTCAAATCAGCAATTTGGCGATGACTATTAATTTCAAGTTTGTGTTTCAAGCTGTCGGCAAGAAACGCTAAAATCCAATCCACTTGCTGTATATAACGTTCCTTATCGAATAGCGCAAGAAGTTCTAAAGGCGAACGGCGACGATAAAAGATCCAAAATTGTCGAAGAAAGTTTTTACGTTGTTCAATTAAACCTTGTTGTAACGTTTCCAACGCAAGCAGGGGACGATCTAAATTCATAGCAAGTGCGGTAGAAACATCATCAAAATTGACCGCACTTTCTCCCATATCTTGACTTTGTAACCAATCCCGTGCCGTTTTTTCGTCCGGTATAGGTAATGTCCATACTTGGCAACGGCTGTAAATAGTGGCTAACAAACTCGCCGAGCTATCCGTTTTCAGCAAAAAATGCGTATTCGGACGAGGTTCTTCCAAGGTTTTTAATAATGCGTTAGCGGCGGCTTCCGTTAAATGTTCCGCGCCCTCTACATAGATGACTTTATTGCCGTTTTGCTGCGAATGTTGAGCAACGATTTCGTTAATCTCACGCACTTGATCCACGCCGATATCCTTACCTTCGATAGAACGTAATTCGTGGTAATCCGGGTGGCTATGCGCCTGCATTAAGTGACAGGAATGACATTCTCCGCAAGCTTTACTCCCTTGTGGGTTAATACACATAATTCGGCGGGAAAGCGCATCAAATAACATTTCTGCGCCCAATCCCTGATCAGATTTAATCAATATGGCGTGATGCCCTAATTTTTCCGAGAAAGTCTGAGCTATTTTTACGTAAGTAGGATGAAGCCAAGGATAAAGTGCGGTCATTTTTCGTTATATTTCCACCAATTTTTTACCGCACTTTCAATATCTGCACGCACTTTTTCAATATTTTGTTCAGCATTAATCGTAACGGTTTTCGGGTTATTTTTTACTAATTCCAAATAACGTGAGCGGGTGCGGTGAAAAAAATCCAAATTCATTTGTTCAATACGATCCAGCTCACCACGTCCGCGCGCACGCGCTAATCCTAACGCAGGATCAATATCCAAATAAATGGTCAAATCCGGTTCAAAATGACCTAAAACCGTTTCTTTTAACGTCTGCATAAAATGCGGATCAAGCTGACGTCCTCCGCCTTGATAAGCCTGAGATGACATATCGTGACGATCACCCACCACCCATTTTCCTTGAGCAAGCGCCGGTTTTATGACATTTTCTACCAATTGGATTCGAGCGGCATAAAGCATTAATAATTCCGCTTTATCGGTTACCGGTTCTTCGGTTTCGTGCTTAATAAGCTGACGCAACTTTTCTGCCAAAGGCGTACCGCCCGGTTCTCGGGTAACGATGACATCATGAATACCCAGTTTTTTTAAAATATCCACAACCGCTTGATGTGCCGTGCTTTTTCCCGCACCTTCCAAACCTTCAATGACAATAAATTTTCCGGTCATATTATTTTCCATTTTTCTGACTACGATACCAACGCAAATATTCTTGTACCGCTTTATTATGTTCGTTTAAATTGCGGGTAAATTTATGCCCGCCCGTGCCATCTGCGACAAAATAGTAAAAATCTGTTTTTTCAGGGTGTGAAACCGCTTGTAATGCACTTTCACTCACCATTGCAATAGGGGTTGGCGGTAAGCCGTCAATCACATAGGTATTATAAGGCGTGGGCGTTTCTAAATCTTTTTTACGAATATTGCCGTTGTAACTGTCTCCCATACCGTAAATCACCGTCGGATCCGTTTGTAATTTCATTTTCGCGTTAAGGCGGTTAACAAATACGGAGGCAACTTTGGCTCGTTCCGCCGCAATGCCCGTTTCTTTTTCTACAATAGAAGCAAGTATTAGCATTTCATAAGCATTTGCTAACGGAAGATTTTCATCACGTTCATGCCAAGCTTTATCCAATGCTCTCTTCAAACGATCTGCCGAGCGTTGGAGCAATTCTAAATCCGTAGAATTCGGTGTGTAATTATAAGTATCCGGATATAGCCATCCTTCTATATTTCGCCACTCATAAACGGCTTTTACATCATCGGGAATATTTAGTAATCCAAAGATTTCTTTATCGCTTTTACCTGTTAGGGTTTGTTTTAAGTGCGGTGCTTTTTCAAGATTTTTTCGCCATTCTTTGAAGGTTTTCCCTTCAATAAATCGTACGTTAAATTGAGCCTCTTTACCGGAATTAAGCAGATCTAATACATCTTGTACATTTTTTACACCATTTAAAGAATAAGTGCCCGCTTTAATTTTATTTAATTCAGGTTTTAACTTTAGCAAATACGGAAGTAACTGTGCATTGTCCAATAGTTTTTCTTGCTCAAAAAGTGCGGCTAATTTTTGCCCTGTTGTACCGCGTTCTACAACCAAAAGTTGATCAGGTTGGACATTGACAGTTTCTTGCTGAAAAGCATTCAGTTTTTGATAACCCCAGAAACCGCTACCTGCAACAATTAAAAGAAGAATAATTAAGCTAATAAAAAATTTTTTCATACAAAACAGATAATGAAATAAAAACAACAAAAGGGGCTATCGCCCCTCTCATACAAAATATCAATTTATTTATTAAAATATTGAATATCTGCCACTTTACGTAAAGCTTTTACCCAGTCTTTCGTTACATCTTGTAATTGACTATTCACGATTTTTTCATAAGCCTTTTGACGATACGCATCTTCTGTGCGATCACCATCACGAATACCGGTGACTTCTAAAATATGCCAACCAAACTCTGATTTAAACGGCGCAGAAATTACGCCTTGTTTTGTTGTTTGTACCGCTTTTGCGAAAGGCCCTACATAAGCATCCGGAAATGCATAACCCAAACTACCGCCATTTGCACCGGATAAATAATCTTTAGAATATTTTAATGCGGCATCAGCAAAAGTCATTTTACCGGAAATAATATCCGCTCGAATTTGTGTAAGTTCTGATTTTGCCTGCGCATCATTTAATAACGGATTAAGTTTTAAAAGGATATGACGAACTTCATATTCTTTACCCGTCACTTTTTTCTCTGTGCCGTTAGCTTTTGCTTCTTTCAGCATTTTTTTGCCAAGTTCATCCACTTCTTCACGTGTAATTTGCACACTATTGCTAATCGCACGATCACGAACACCGGACATTATCATTTGGTTCGCAATTTGTTGGGTGAATGCTTTAAGAGAAATCCCTTGATAATCTAGAGCATCTAAAAATTGTCCGTAAGTTAAACCGTTTCTCGCCGCAATGTCTTCCACAATAAGATCCAACTCTTTCGGATTTATCTTTATACCGGATTCTTGAATGGCTTTCTGTACCAAAATATCATCAATGACTTTATTCAATGCGGCTTGATAATCACCTTTTTTACCCATTGCAGCACGTACTTGGCTTTCTAATACAGGAAAGCCATCTACGGTTGCAACCACTCGTTCTTCCGCCTGAACAGAAGAAAACACGAACACACCCAATACGGAAAACAAAAGAAATTTTAGTACAGATTTTTTCATAATTATTTATCTTCAAATAAGCTGATAACCCTTGTTAGAGTATCAATTTTAGATAAGGTTCACAATAGCTTAGAATTATTTTGATAACTATTTCGATAGCAATGCGACTTCATAACAACCGTCATATTTTTGAGTGCGAACCTGCACTTTTTCTTCACGGCTGGTCGGTACGTTTTTTCCTACGTAATCCGCCCGAATAGGTAATTCACGGTGGCCACGATCGACAAAAATCACTAACTCGATCTTTGCCGCACGACCAAAATCAGTAAGTGCGTCCATCGCGGCACGAATCGTTCTTCCCGTAAACAACACGTCATCAATTAAAATAACTTCTTTATCTTTCACATTAAGATACTGCGATGTACCGCTATAAACCGGCATTGGATTTTCAGATTCAGTATGCTGCAAATCATCGCGATAAAATGTAATGTCTAACGCCATTGAAGGAATCTCAATTTGAGCCAAATCGACAATTCTACGCTTAATTAACTCGGCAATTTCCGCACCACGACGCTTAATTCCGACAATAACGACATTATCCAAACGCGGATGTTTTTCAATAATTTCATGAGAAATACGGGAAATAGTCCGTTGAAACTGATTTTCATCAATAATAATCTTTTCCATAATAGATCCAATTTAACAATGAAATATCGGTAAAATATCACAAAAGTGCGGTCGATTTTATCAGTATTATGTATCAGTTCACAAATCATTGTAAGGTGCGTTACGCAAAACTTAACGCACTCTACCCTCGATAAATATTAGATATAAAATTCTCTTGTACGACTGCAACATAATGCCAAATTTAGCCGCACTTTGTTACAAAAAACCGCACATCATTTCAAAGTGCGGTTTTTTATTCTGTTTTTTTAGATTAAATATCTAAATTCGCTCTTAATGCGTTAAGCTCAATAAACTCTCGGCGCGGTTCAACTTCATCTCCCATCAAGGTGGTGAAAAGCTGATCTGCCGCCACCGCATCTTTAATTGAGACTTTCAACATTCGGCGCACATTCGGATCCATTGTGGTTTCCCAAAGCTGATCCGCATTCATTTCACCCAATCCTTTGTAGCGTTGAACTTCTAACCCCTTGCGAGATTCTTTCACCAACCATTCCACCACCTGTTCAAAGGTACGAACCGGCTGCACCTTTTCCCCACGGGAAACATATGCTCCCTCTTCCAACAAGCCGTTTAATTGATTGTTGAGAGAAATAATTTTTGTATATTCATTACCATTGACGAAATCAAAGTTGATGAAATAATCGCTATCAATACCATGTTTGCGTACGGTAATGACCGCTTCATACACTTGACGTTCAGCATTAAATTGGGTACGTACGGAATATTGATGTGCTTCCGTTTCTTTTTCTTCAAGTTGTTGAACGAAAGATTTACCCCAATTTTCAACCGCACTTTCTGATTTCATCATCTCAATTGAAAGCGGTGATTGATAAATCAAACCTTGTAACAATGGCGTTGGATAATAACGGCTTAAACGATCAATCAGTTTTTGTACCGCATTGTATTCCGCCATTAATTTTTCAAACACAAGAGCATTCATTGCCGGCGCATTTTCACTCACATATAACGCAGCACCATCTAAAGCGAGGGTTAATTCGTATTGCTCCATTTCATCCGCATCTTTGATATAACGCTCTTGTTTGCCTTTTTTCACTTTATAAAGCGGCGGCTGGGCGATATACACATAACCGCGCTCAATAAGTTCAGGCATTTGACGATAGAAGAAAGTGAGTAAAAGCGTGCGAATATGTGATCCATCAACATCCGCATCCGTCATAATGATGATATGGTGATAACGCAATTTATCCGGATTATATTCATCACGTCCGATACCACAACCCAGTGCGGTAATAAGCGTTCCGACTTCTTGCGAAGATAACATTTTATCGAAACGGGCTTTTTCAACATTTAGAATTTTTCCTTTTAGCGGAAGAATCGCTTGGGTTTTACGATCACGACCTACTTTGGCAGAGCCACCTGCAGAATCCCCCTCCACCAAGTAAAGCTCCGAGAGAGCAGGATCTTTTTCTTGACAGTCGGCAAGTTTACCCGGCAATCCGGCAATATCCAATGCCCCTTTACGGCGAGTCATCTCACGCGCTTTACGAGCCGCTTCACGGGCGCGGGCCGCCATAATTATTTGGTTTACAATGATTTTTGCATCGGCAGGGTTTTCCAATAAATATTCCTGCATTTTCTCATTCATTGCAGATTCCACCGCACTTTTTACTTCGGAAGAAACTAACTTGTCTTTCGTTTGCGATGAAAATTTAGGATCCGGCACTTTCACGGAAATAATCGCGACCAAGCCTTCCCGGGCATCATCACCTGAAGTGGCGACTTTTTCTTTCTTTAGCAGCCCTTCATTTTCCATATAGCTATTTAAGCTACGGGTCAATGCACCACGAAAACCGGCTAAGTGCGTACCGCCGTCACGTTGCGGAATATTATTGGTGAAGCAATACACGTTTTCATTTACCCCATCATTCCATTGCAATGCAACTTCTACTCCTATCCCATCTTTCTCAGCGGCGAAATAAAAAGGTTTAGAATGAATCGGATTTTTATTTTTATTCAAATATTCAACGAAAGCCTGTATCCCGCCTTCGTAATGAAAGTGATCCTCCGTGCCATCACGCTTGTCCACCAAACGGATAGATACGCCGGAATTTAAAAATGAAAGTTCACGCAAACGTTTTGCTAAAATTTTATAATCAAATGTAGTGATTGCAAAAATTTCCGTACTTGGCCAAAAACGCACTGTCGTACCGGTCATTTCCGTATCACCAATAATCGTTAATGGAGATTGAGGCTCACCCAAATGATAAAACTGCTCGTGCACATGACCTTGACGGCGAATAGTAAGTTGTAATTTATCGGAAAGGGCATTGACGACAGATACCCCCACACCGTGCAGACCACCGGATACTTTATAAGAATTGTCGTCAAATTTACCGCCTGCGTGAAGAACGGTCATAATCACTTCTGCGGCGGAAACACCTTCTTCCGGATGAATATCTACAGGAATACCGCGACCGTCATCTTGTACCGATACGGAATTATCATCGTGAATCGTTACGATAATATCGGAGCAATGACCTGCTAAAGCTTCATCAATGGCATTATCCACCACCTCAAACACCATATGGTGTAAGCCGGTGCCGTCATCAGTATCACCAATATACATACCCGGGCGTTTACGTACGGCATCAAGTCCTTTCAATACTTTAATACTGGATGCGCCATAGTTATCGGTCACGGTTGTTTCTGACATAATTTATCTCTGTTTGTAAGTGAAAATTGTGCGAGATTATAGCAAAAAATAGGAGCATTGGCGAAAGGTTTGAAGAAAGTAAGTGCGGTTAAAATTCCCAGTATTATGTAGCACTTGCACAAATCATCGTAGGGTGCGTTAGGCAAAGCCGTAACGCACCAAGTAACAAGATTTAATGGTGCGTTACGCAAAGCTTAACGCACCCTGTCCCCGATAAAGATTGAATTTGTGCGATTAATACATAATACCGAAAATTCCTGCTGAATTTCGACCGCACTTTAGGAAAATCCTCAAAGGTAAAACACCAAAATGAGATTTTTAGGAAGGGGAAATTAGTTATTCAATATTTTATAAATCTCAGTATCTTTTCGATCCAAATAGTGAATCGATTGAATTTTACGAATAGTTCGCGATTTCCCTCGAATCAGAATGGTTTCTGTAGTCGCAAGCATTCCTTTACGTGAAATGCCTTTTAACAATTCACCGTGCGTAATACCTGTGGCGGCAAAAACCAAATTATCATCTCGAACCAAATCTTCCAGCTTCAATACTTCATTAACTTTTACACCTAATTCTTCACAACGCCGGATTTCCTCTGCGGCAATTTTTTGATTTTCTTCCGTATTGCCTTTTACTTCATTATGCGGAATCAAGCGCGCTTGCATATCACCGCCTAACGCCCGTACTGCCGCAGCCGCAGCCACGCCTTCCGGTGCGCCGCCAATGCCATATACCATATCCACTTCGGCATCAGGCAAGCAACATAATACGGAAGCGGCAACATCACCATCGGGGATCGCCATAACACGGATCCCTAAATTATGCATTTGCTGAATAACGACCTCGTGACGAGGTTTTGCCAACACCATAACGGTTAAATCAGATAAAGATTTACCCAAACGGGAAGCGGTTCGGCGAAGGTTCTGTTCGATAGGTAAATTCAGATCTATCATGCCTTTCACCTCAGGCCCTACGACAATTTTTTCCATGTACATATCCGGTGCTTTTAAGAAGGTGCGTTTACCTCCTGCGGCTAAAACGGAAATCGCATTGGATTGTCCCATTGCGGTCATACGCGTGCCATCAATAGGATCAACGGCAATCGAAACAAGCTCACCATTACCCGAACCGACTTTTTCGCCGATATAAAGCATCGGTGCTTTATCAATTTCACCTTCGCCAATGACGATTTCACCATCCATATGGATCAAATTCAGCATATATCGCATTGCTTTTACCGCCGCTTCATCCGCTGCATTTTTATTACCCCGCCCAAGCCAAGTATGTGCCGCCAATGCCGCAGCTTCCGTTACACGGGAAAATTCAATAGCCAATGCACGATTCATTCTTCATCTCCATTTCGTTCCAAGCAAAAATTGCGCTATTCTAACACTATGCAAACGTTTGCATAATAAATTTTTAAGGAAGGCTTTAAAAAGAAAAATGAAGTGGGTACAATAAGATCATTTCGGACGTTATTTTAAAAGGAAATCACTATGTCATTAGAAATTTTAAACCAGCTTGAAGATAAAATTAAACAAGCGGTAGAAACCATTCAATTACTTCAACTTGAAGTGGAAGAATTAAAAGAACAAAATAGCCAAGCTCAGCAAACCGTTGAATCATTACAAAATGAAAACGAGCAATTAAAAAATGAGCACCGTAACTGGCAAGAACACATTCGTTCATTACTTGGTAAATTCGACAACGTTTAATCACACTAAAAGGCTTAGAAAATCTAAGCCTTTTTCTTTAGGGATTATTTATGAAAATTTGTATTCTTTCCGGCAGTACATTAGGGACTGCCGAATATGTTGCGGAACATTTAGAAAATATTTTAGAAACACAAGGATTTTCGACCGCACTTTTTCATAGCGCAAATTATGATGAAGTGATCAATGAGCCGTTATGGCTTATCGTCACTTCTACCCATGGTGCGGGTGAAATACCTGATAACTTACGGTCTCTTTTTGAAAAAATCGAAAAATCGGAAATCAATCTTGCTCGGTTGCGCTTTGCTATCGTGGCTTTAGGTAATTCTGATTACGACACGTTCTGTTATGCCGCAAAACAGATAGAAGAAATCTTAATACAAAAAAGTGCGGTCAAAATTTGTGATACTTTAAAAATTGACGTGCTAAATGTAGAAGATCCGGAAAATTACAGTGAACAATGGCTTCCTCAATTTACTCAAAGTCTTGCTTGATTTTTGTTTAGAAACGATGATTTTCACGATCATCGTTTTTTGTCATCTGTGGATAACTTTACATAAACCTGTCAAAAAGCTGTATTTTCTCACTGAGTAAAATAGAAAATTTTATGTTCTGTGGATAAAAATGCAAATTATCCACAACAAATAAACCTCATTGATCTAACAGATCAACATTCTTTGATAAGATCTAACTTCTTCATTTGTAACAAGAAAAGGATCTTACTCACAGGATCTGGTGATCCTAATAGTAACAATAATAAGATCTTTATATATAAAAAAAGATCTTAGATCTATTAGCTGTCGATCCCAATTCTTACTTTCAAGCAAAACCGAATTTTTGTAGAATAACGCTAATTTTTAGATCCGAATAAATAGAGAAAATAATGTTTTATACAGAAACTTACGATGTGATTGTTATCGGTGGCGGACATGCCGGCACAGAAGCCGCACTTGCACCGGCACGTATGGGATTAAAAACCCTTTTATTAACACATAATGTTGATACTTTAGGACAAATGTCTTGTAATCCGGCGATTGGTGGAATCGGTAAAGGCCATTTAGTAAAAGAAGTAGATGCCATGGGTGGTTTAATGGCCCATGCTGCGGATAAAGCCGGGATCCAATTTCGCACATTAAATAGCAGTAAAGGGCCTGCTGTACGAGCAACAAGGGCACAGGCGGATCGTGTGTTATACCGCCAGGCTGTACACACAGCCCTTGAGAATCAACCTAACCTTGATATTTTCCAACAAGAAGCCACGGATATTTTGATCGAGCAAGATCGTGTAACCGGTATTTCCACTAAAATGGGGCTGACATTTCGTGCAAAATCCGTCATTTTAACGGCAGGCACGTTTTTAGCCGGTAAGATCCACATAGGCTTAGAAAATTACGAGGGTGGTCGTGCGGGAGATCCTGCTTCAGTAAGCCTTTCTCATCGATTAAGGGAGCTCGGATTACGTGTAGATCGTCTAAAAACCGGTACACCGCCACGTATTGATGCACGTACGATTAATTTCGATATATTGGTAAAACAGCATGGTGACGCCGTATTACCGGTATTTTCTTTTATGGGATCGGTTTCCGAGCATCCGCAACAAATTTCTTGTTATATCACGCATACTAATGAGCAAACTCACGAAGTGATCCGCAATAATTTAGATCGCAGCCCTATGTATACCGGTGTGATTGAAGGAATTGGACCACGTTATTGTCCGTCTATTGAAGATAAAGTGATGCGTTTTGCCGATCGTAATTCCCACCAAATTTATCTTGAACCGGAAGGCTTAACCAGTAATGAAGTTTATCCGAACGGCATTTCTACCAGTCTGCCGTTTGATGTGCAAATGAAGATCGTCAATTCAATGAAAGGATTGGAAAATGCAAGGATCGTCAAACCGGGTTATGCGATTGAATACGATTATTTCGATCCGCGTGATCTAAAACCTACTTTAGAAACCAAATCCATATCGGGTTTATTCTTTGCCGGTCAAATCAACGGAACAACAGGCTATGAAGAAGCGGCGGCACAAGGTTTACTTGCCGGAATTAATGCCGGACTTTATGTACAGGAAAAAGAAGCTTGGTTTCCACGTCGTGATCAGGCCTATATCGGCGTACTTGTTGATGATCTCTGTACATTAGGTACAAAAGAGCCTTACCGTGTATTTACCTCTCGTGCAGAATACCGTTTATTGCTACGTGAAGATAATGCCGATATTCGCTTAACGCCGATCGCGCATGATTTAGGATTAATTGATGAGACGCGTTGGGCACGTTTTAATCAAAAAATGGAAAATATTGAACTTGAACGCCAACGTTTACGCAGCATCTGGTTACATCCGCATTCAGAATATTTGGAAGAGGCTAATAATGTTTTGAGTAGTCCGTTGGTTCGTGAAGCGAACGGAGAAGATTTATTGCGTCGTCCGGAAATGAATTACGAGATTTTAACTTCACTTACGCCTTATCAGCCGGCAATGGAAGATAAAGAAGCCGTAGAACAAGTAGAAATTGCGATTAAGTATCAAGGCTATATTGAACATCAACAAGAAGAAATCGAAAAACAAAAACGCCATGAAAATACGGTGATTCCACCGCACTTTGATTATTCAAAAGTTTCCGGATTATCAAATGAAGTGCGTGCGAAGTTGGAACAACATCGCCCTGTATCTATCGGGCAAGCAAGCCGTATTTCCGGTATTACACCGGCAGCAATTTCCATTATTTTAGTAAATTTAAAAAAACAAGGAATGTTAAAACGTGGGGAATAAATTTTTGTTAGCTTAGGAAAAAAGTGCGGTCAATTTTTACGGTATTGTGTATCAGTTGCACAAAACAGAGTAGGGTGTGTTAGCCAAAGGCTCAACGCACCGTTAAACTCAAGTTTGGTGCTTTATGGAACCCCTAACTCCCCCCTACATTTGAATTAAAAAACAGCTTTTTTGCAACGATACACAATATCGAATTTTTACATGATCGCTTTAAGCGATTGTTATTCCTTACGGCACTGTTGGTAAGCTAAGGTTCAAAATCTAGAGATTTTATGACCGCACTTTTTGTTCTCATTATAAAGCCTGTTTTATCGCCACACCTAATCCCGCAGTTGGGCGACCCAGTAATTTTTCTAAAGTTTTATCTTCCGAGAATAATGCACCATTTGCGGCATTAGCATCACATTCGGCTAAAAATTTAGCTAATTCTTCCGGTAAACCGGCTTGTACTAATGCTTTAGCGTAATCCGTAGTTGGAAGATCAATATAAGGAATTTCTTTTCCTGTTTGTTTACTTATTTCAGCAGCGAGTTCGGCAAGGGTATAACTACTTGAACCTGCAAGCTCATAGGTTTGGTTTTCATGACCCTCACCCAATGCTACATTCACCGCTGCTTCAGCTAATTCCGCACGTAATGCCGAGGAAATTTTTCCCTCTTTTGCCGAACCATAGAATGCGTTGTTTGCAATTGCAGCGGGAATTGAGGCGGTATAGTTTTCAGTGTACCATCCGTTACGTAAAATCGTATAGGTTATACCTGAATCCTTGAGTACGGATTCCGTTTCTAGGTGTTCATCGGCTAATGATTTTATTGTGTTGACCTGATCCGCACCTAATAAACTTGTATAAATGATATGTTTTACACCGGCTTTTTTGGCAGATTCAATCACATTGGTATGCTGTTGAGTACGTTGCCCCACCTCACTACTTGAAACTAAAATCAAGGTATCTACCCCCTGTAATGCTTCCACTTGACCTTCTTTTTTTGAATAGTCAAATGCACGCGCTTCTGTATCTAAAATTTTTGCAGGATTACGCACAAGCGCAATAACATTGGCATTTTTTGATTTTAAGAAATCTAATGCGATTGCACCGAACTGACCGGTTGCACCTGTAATAGCAATAGTTTGTTTCATCATAGTATTGTCCTCTTAAAGTTAGTTAAATTGAGTCTTTGATTATCGGTTCAATGTGGCGTATTATATCCATTAACTTACTTTTAGGAAGTACTTACATAAATGTAAGTTTGTGAAAGGTTTATAACAAATTGATTTTTAAAGGTTAAAAAATGGAAAAAATGTATGAACGGGGAAATGTACTGAAATCTGATTGCGCCTCTCGTCAAATTTTGCAACATCTGATCGGCCGTTGGGGAGTATTGGTGCTTGTTGCACTCCATTCGGGTACAAAACGATTTAGTGAATTACGTCGTGAAATTGATGGAATAAGTGAACGTATGTTAACCAAAACATTACAAGAGTTGGAAGAGGATGGTATGTTAATTCGCAAATCTTATAATACCGTGCCTCCGCACGTGGATTATACTTTAACGGAATTTGGAGTGCAGGCATCACAAAAAATACTTGAGCTGGTAGATTGGTTGGAAACAAACTTACCAAGCATTTTACTGAATAAAAATAAGGTTAAAAAACAAAAAGGATTTTGACCGCACTTTCAAGTAAAATAGCGGCTTTCTTAAAAAAGGACATTGATCAATGAAAGTAAAATTAGACAGTCTTCTTGCGCAAGTAAATATTCAATTAAAGGATCAACAAAAACAACAGCTGATAGATCTTGTTAATTTACTGAATAAATGGAATAAAGCCTATAATTTAACCTCCGTACGGGATCCGCTGGAAATGTTGGTAAAGCATATTTTAGATAGCCTTGTCGTAAGCCCTTATTTGCAAGGTGAACGTTTTATTGATGTAGGTACAGGCCCCGGTTTACCGGGATTGCCCTTGGCTATAGCAAACCCTGATAAGCAATTTATCTTATTGGATAGCCTTGGTAAACGTATCAGTTTTATTCGTAATGCAGTACGTGAGTTACAACTAACCAATGTTATTCCCGTGTTGAGTCGTGTAGAAGAATATCAGCCTGAAGAAAAATTTGACGGCGTATTAAGCCGTGCTTTCGCTTCACTTAAAGATATGACGGATTGGTGTCATCATTTACCGAAAGAAAATGGGCATTTTTATGCGCTAAAAGGACTTTATCAAGAAGATGAAGTTCAAGAATTAGATAAAAAATATACGATTCAACAAGTGATAAAATTAGATGTGCCGGAACTTGTGGGTGAACGACATTTGATCATTCTGCGTTAAATGATTACATTTTTGTAAATTATTTTTTAAAAGTGTGATTTAGTTAACGTTTTTTAATAGCTTTTAAGTTGAATCTGATTTTTTCAAGAGTATAATTAACGGGATTTAAGGTTATTGAAAGTGATGTCAAAAGTTATCCAACAAGCGAAAATTCAGTACCAAAAAGCGATTCAAATTGAAATAGTCATTATGTTGGTGTTTGCTTGTTTTTTGGCTTTTGGACAAATAAGAAGCGCACTTGATTTTCTGTATGGATTTCTTTCTGCATTACTTCCTTTCGGTCTTTTTGTTTATATCGTGTTTTATCGAAATTTATCTGCAAAATTAACCGCACTTTATAAAGGCGAGGCAATAAAGTTTGCATTCACGATTATATTGATTATCACATCGTTTAAATGGCTTTCGGTCACAAATTTTGTGGTTTTCTTTAGTGGTTTTTTTATAGCCTTAATGTTGAATAATTTAGTTCCATTTTTGCTTCGTCGAATTTGATTTTTTATACTAAGGGTTCGTTATGTCTGGACAAACAACATCGGAATATATTAGTCATCATCTATCCTTTCTTAAAACGGGGGACGGGTTTTGGCATGTTCATGTGGATACCTTATTTTTTTCTATTTTATCTGCCGTTATTTTTCTCTTTATCTTCTCTCGTGTAGCTAAAAAAGCTACAGCCGGCGTTCCCGGAAAAATGCAATGCTTGGTTGAGATTATAGTCGAATGGGTTGATGGTATTGTTAGAGAAAATTTTCACGGGCCGCGTAATGTGATCGCACCGCTGGCGTTAACAATTTTCTGCTGGGTCTTTATAATGAATGCGATTGACTTAGTTCCCGTTGATTTTCTACCTCAATTCGCCGCACTGTTTAATATTCATTATTTAAGAGCCGTACCGACAGCCGATATTAGTGCAACACTTGGTATGTCTATCTGTGTTTTCTTCTTAATTCTTTTCTATACCGTTAAATCCAAAGGTTTTAAAGGGCTGGTAAAAGAATATACGCTTCATCCGTTTAATCACTGGGCGTTTATTCCCGTTAACTTTATTTTGGAAACGGTAACTTTACTGGCTAAACCTATTTCTCTCGCATTTCGTCTCTTTGGTAATATGTATGCGGGGGAATTGATCTTTATTCTTATTGCTGTGATGTATTCCGCTAATATGGCTATTGCGGCATTAGGGATTCCTTTACATCTTGCTTGGGCTATTTTCCATATATTGGTTATAACGTTACAAGCGTTTATTTTTATGATGTTAACCGTTGTTTATTTAAGTATTGCTTACAATAAAGCGGATCATTAACCATTTTTTATTAACCGGCCCTAGGGCTAAAACTTAACTTCTATTGGAGAACATTATGGAAACTGTAATTACAGCTACAATCATCGGGGCATCGATTCTTCTTGCATTTGCTGCATTAGGGACCGCAATTGGTTTTGCTATCTTAGGCGGCAAATTTTTAGAATCTTCAGCGCGTCAACCTGAGCTTGCATCAAGTTTGCAAACTAAAATGTTTATTGTGGCAGGTCTTTTAGATGCGATTGCGATGATTGCGGTTGGTATTTCCTTACTATTCATCTTTGCTAATCCATTTATCGGTTTATTACAATAATCCTTTATTTGCTTATCAACGTAAAAAAAGCATTTTAAGGAGGACGTTGTGAATTTAAATGCAACATTAATTGGTCAACTTATTTCATTCGCACTGTTCGTTTGGTTCTGTATGAAGTTTGTATGGCCGCCAATTATTAAAGCAATTGAAACACGTCAAAGCCAGATTGCTAATGCCTTAGCATCAGCGGAAGCTGCGAAAAAAGAACAAGCAGATACCAAGATGCTTGCAGAAGAAGAAATTTCAAAAGCAAAAGTTCAAGCTCAAGAAATTTTAGATGCTGCAAACAAGCGACGTAATGAAGTACTTGACGAAGTAAAAGCCGAAGCAGAGGAACTTAAAGCGAAAATCATTGAACAAGGTTATGCGGAAGTTGAAGCGGAACGTAAACGTGTTCAAGAAGAGTTACGCCTTAAAGTCGCTTCTTTGGCGATTGCCGGTGCTGAGAAAATTGTAGGTCGCACTATTGATGAAGCGGCAAACAATGACATTATAGATAAATTAGTTGCAGAACTATAAGAGGCTTTGGCTTATGTCAGAATTAACTACAATAGCTCGCCCTTATGCTAAAGCTGCATTTGATTTTGCGATAGAACAATCTGCGAATGACAAAAGCGCGATAGAAAAATGGGCGGAAATGCTGGGTTTTTTGACCGCACTTGTTGAAAATGCGGAAATGAAGGAATTTTTAACAAGTTCGTTTTCTGCGCAAAAAATTGCAGATACTGTGATTTCAATTTGTGGTGAACAGCTAAATCAATATGGGCAAAATCTTATTCGGTTAATGGCTGAAAATAAGCGTTTGAGTGCAATTCCTATGGTATTCACCGAATTTACCCGATATGTGGAAGAGCATCAAGCTATTGCGGAAGTAAGTGTTATTTCAGCGCAACCATTAAATGCAACTCAAATTGAAAAGATTGCAGCGGCAATGGAAAAAAGATTAGATCGCAAAGTGAAAGTTAATTGCAACGTGGATGATTCGTTAATTGCCGGCGTGATTATTCGTACCGAAGATTTTGTGATTGATGGTAGCAGCCGTGGGCAGCTTTCCCGTCTCGCAAATGAGTTGCAATAAAAGAGGAATAGAAAATGCAACTAAATTCAACTGAAATTAGTGAATTGATTAAAAAACGCATTGCTCAATTTGATGTAGTGAGTGAGGCCCGCAATACGGGAACAATTGTTTCCGTAAGTGATGGCATTATTCGCGTTCATGGCTTGAGTGATGTAATGCAAGGTGAAATGATTGCATTACCGGGAAATCGCTATGCAATGGCACTTAACCTTGAACGCGATTCTGTCGGGGCAGTTGTAATGGGCCCTTACGCAGATTTAGCTGAGGGAATGGAAGTACAATGTACCGGACGTATTCTTGAAGTGCCCGTAGGTCGTGGTTTATTAGGTCGCGTAGTGAATACGCTTGGTCAACCGATTGATGGTAAAGGTGAAATTGAAAATGATGGTTTCTCTCCGGTAGAAGTTATTGCACCGGGCGTTATTGATCGTAAATCTGTTGATCAACCCGTACAAACCGGATATAAGGCTGTGGACTCAATGGTACCGATTGGTCGTGGTCAACGTGAATTAATTATCGGTGACCGTCAAACCGGTAAAACCGCATTAGCGATTGATGCTATCATCAACCAACGTGATTCAGGCATTAAATGTATTTACGTAGCGATTGGTCAAAAAGCATCGACCATTGCAAACGTTGTACGTAAATTAGAAGAACACGGTGCGTTAGCAAATACTATTGTTGTTGCTGCATCCGCATCTGAATCCGCTGCGTTACAATACCTTGCTCCTTATGCAGGTTGTGCTATGGGAGAATATTTCCGTGATCGTGGTGAAGATGCTTTAATCGTTTATGATGATTTATCAAAACAAGCCGTTGCTTATCGTCAAATTTCATTATTATTACGCCGCCCACCGGGTCGTGAAGCTTATCCGGGTGATGTTTTCTACTTGCACTCACGTTTGCTTGAACGGGCTGCCCGCGTAAATGAAGAATATGTAGAAAAATTTACTAAAGGTGAAGTTAAGGGGAAAACCGGTTCTTTAACCGCACTTCCGATCATCGAAACACAAGCCGGTGACGTATCTGCATTTGTACCTACTAATGTAATTTCTATTACCGATGGTCAGATTTTCTTAGAGTCTAATCTTTTTAACTCAGGTATTCGTCCTGCGGTGAACCCAGGGATTTCTGTTTCGCGTGTAGGTGGTGCCGCTCAAACTAAAGTAGTGAAAAAATTAGCCGGTGGTATTCGTACCGCATTGGCACAATATCGTGAATTAGCCGCTTTTGCACAATTTGCATCTGATCTTGATGATGCAACCCGCAAACAGCTAACACACGGTGAAAAAGTAACTGAATTATTGAAACAAAAACAATATGCACCACTTAGCGTGGCAGAACAATCCGTATTGCTTTTTGCGGTTGAATTCGGCTATTTAGAAGATGTGGAATTACAAAAAATTGCAAGTTTTGAAAGCGCTCTTTTAGATTATGCTCACCGCACCCACGGCGATTTTATGGCGGAATTAACCAAAACCGGTAACTACAATGATGATATTAAAGACACATTGAAAACGATTTTGGATAACTTTAAAGCCAATAGTGCGTGGTAATGTAACGGAGAAAAAAGATGGCAGGTGCAAAAGAGATAAAAACCAAAATTGCCAGTGTGCAGAGTACGCAGAAAATTACTAAGGCAATGGAAATGGTGGCTACATCGAAAATGCGTAAAACACAGGATCGTATGGCAGCTTCTCGTCCGTATTCTGAAACAATACGAAATGTTATCAGCCACGTCTCTAAAGCCAGTGTCGGTTATAAACATCCGTTTTTAGTTCAACGAGAGGTGAAAAAAGTTGGGATCTTAGTGGTTTCGACTGATCGTGGAATGTGTGGTGGTTTGAATATCAACTTATTCAAAACCGTAATGACGGAAATCAAACAATGGAAGGATAAAGGAATTACCGTAGAATTGGGCTTAATTGGCTCAAAAGGTATTAATTTTTTCCGTTCATTAGGATTACCGATTCGCGCACAACTTTCAGGTTTGGGTGATAATCCGGCAATGGAAGATTTAATTGGGGTGGCAAACGGAATGTTTGATGCCTATAAAAATGGTGAAGTGGATGCGATTTATATTGCTTACAACAAATTTGTGAATACTATGTCGCAATCACCGATTTATCAACAATTAGTTCCATTACCGGCATTAGAAACCGATAATTTAGAGCAAAGACAAAGTACTTGGGATTACCTTTACGAGCCGGGTCCGAAAGTTTTATTAGACAGCTTACTCACTCGTTACTTGGAATCTCAAGTATATCAATCTGTGGTGGATAACCTTGCTTCCGAGCAGGCTGCCCGTATGGTAGCAATGAAAGCGGCAACTGATAATGCAGGTAATTTAATTAATGACTTGCAATTAGTTTATAACAAAGCCCGTCAAGCAAGTATTACAAATGAATTAAATGAAATCGTAGCCGGTGCGGCAGCGATTTAAGGAATAGAGGAACGGTAATGGCAGCAGGAAAAATTGTACAAATCATCGGTGCGGTGATTGACGTTGAATTCCCACAAGATGCAGTACCAAAGGTTTATGATGCATTAAAAGTTGAATCCGGTTTAACCCTTGAGGTTCAGCAACAATTAGGCGGCGGTATTGTTCGTTGTATCGCATTAGGTACGTCTGATGGTTTAAAACGTGGGTTAAAAGTTGAAAATACAGGTAATCCGATTCAAGTACCGGTAGGGACTAAAACCCTCGGTCGCATTATGAATGTATTGGGTGAGCCGATTGATGAGCGTGGTGAAATTGGTGCGGAAGATAATTGGTCTATCCATCGTGCTGCGCCGAGCTATGAAGAACAATCGAATAGTACGGAATTATTGGAAACCGGTATCAAAGTTATTGACTTAATTTGTCCGTTCGCAAAAGGTGGTAAAGTCGGTCTGTTTGGTGGTGCGGGTGTAGGTAAAACCGTAAATATGATGGAGTTAATCCGTAATATTGCGATTGAACACTCAGGTTATTCCGTATTTGCCGGTGTTGGTGAACGTACCCGTGAAGGTAACGACTTCTATCACGAAATGACAGAATCTAACGTTTTAGATAAAGTATCGCTGGTTTACGGTCAAATGAATGAGCCGCCGGGTAACCGTTTACGTGTGGCATTAACAGGTTTAACGATGGCGGAAAAATTCCGTGATGAAGGTCGTGATGTATTATTCTTTGTGGATAATATTTATCGTTATACCCTTGCCGGTACGGAAGTATCAGCGTTATTGGGACGTATGCCGTCTGCGGTAGGTTATCAACCTACTCTTGCCGAAGAAATGGGTGTGTTGCAAGAACGTATCACTTCAACCAAAACCGGTTCTATTACCTCTGTGCAAGCGGTTTATGTACCGGCGGATGACTTAACCGACCCATCTCCGGCAACGACCTTTGCTCACTTGGATTCAACAGTCGTATTAAGTCGTCAAATTGCATCTTTAGGTATTTACCCGGCCGTTGATCCATTAGACTCTACATCACGTCAATTAGACCCGCTAGTCGTTGGTCAAGAACATTATGATGTAGCGCGTGGCGTACAAGGTATTTTGCAACGTTATAAAGAATTAAAAGATATTATCGCAATTCTTGGTATGGATGAATTATCCGAAGAAGATAAATTAGTGGTGGCTCGTGCGCGTAAAATCGAACGTTTCCTATCACAGCCGTTCTTCGTTGCTGAAGTCTTTACTGGTTCACCGGGTAAATATGTGTCATTAAAAGACACTATTCGTGGTTTCAAAGGTATCTTAGACGGTGAGTACGATCATATTCCTGAACAAGCGTTCTATATGGTTGGTTCAATCGAAGAAGTGCTGGAAAAAGCCAAAAATATGTAATCACTTCAAGTCATTTGAAGGAGAACAGAAATGGCGACATTTAACCTAATAATAGTCAGTGCAGAGCGAAAAATCTTTGAAGGTGAAGTAAAACAACTTCAAGCAACTGGTGTAGAAGGGGAATTGGGGATTTTACCTAACCATATTCCCTTGATGACAGCAATCAAGCCGGGAATTGTAAAATTTATCCTTGAAGATGGCAATGAAGATGTGATCTATGTTTCAGGCGGTTTTTTAGAAGTTCAACCAAAGGTTGTTACCGTACTTGCCGATGTAGCAATTCGTGGTAGTGAACTGGATGCAGATCGTATTCGTGAAGCAAAACGTAAAGCCGAAGAAAATATAGTGTCTCACGCAGTAGATGCAGATCACCGTTTGCTTGTGGCAAAACTCTCCAAAGAGTTAGCAAAACTTCGAGCTTACGAGATGACGGAAAAACTTGTAAAATCAAAAAGATAGTGAAAAGTGCGGTTAATTTTAACCGCACTTTTTGTTTTGAAATTTAAATAAAACCATTGATAGTAGTAAATCCCTTGTACTTGATAAGGTTTATCGTAACATTTCCCATTTGAATGGCTTATTTCTAAGCCGATACTATGAGCTACGATGCTCGCATTAAAGCTGATCTTGTTTTTAAAAAGCTCACGGCTCTTTTCTACTCTACGTTAAGAATTTTGTTTGTATTAATAAGTTTGATTGAATTTTATCCAGATTATGCTTTGTCTACAATGGAGTTTTGATAAGCAATTTTCTTTGATGATGTATAAATTTCTAATAGTATTTGCATAGTTAAATAGGGGGTTGTGTAGCAAAAGGTTATCAAATATAACTTAATTTCATATTATCTGATTGTTTTATGAGATGAAAATTTCATTTTTGCGATCTATTTCACAAAATTAAAAAGAAATAGTTTTACTAGGAAATAATTGATGATATAAGAGAACGTGGCACTTTAGTTTGCCTTGTTCATTAAATTTTATTAGAAGGAGGTATTTATGTCATACTTAAATATTAAAAATGAACACCTTACTGAAACTTGTAATTTAGTTAATGGGTTGATTGGAAATGTTTCATCAAAAAACCTTTTCACCGGTTATGGGCTATTCTATAAACAGGAACTTATGTTCGGTTTATGGCTGAATGGAAAAATTTATCTTCAAGCTAAAGATAAACTGGCTGAGCAATTGATAAGTATGGGATGCATACCATTTACAAAAAATGAGGTGGATGCCAAATTTGTTCTGTCTGATTATTACTGGCTTTCTAATAATATACTCGGTGATAAAATCTTGCTACGTAAGTTGTTAATGATCTCGATTAAACAGATTCAAGATAGGAAAAATGAGCTTGAATTACTAAAGGCGAACCGTTTAAAGGATCTTCCTAACCTTTCTATAAAGCACGAAAGAATGTTAAAGAAGGTAGGCATTCACGATGTTAAAACTTTTCGAGCTGTTGGCGCTGAAAATGCGATTGTTAGGCTAAAAAAGTTAGGTATTCCGGCAACATTACAAACTTATTGGAAATTATCTTGCGCGTTATTAAACATAAATAGTGAGCAGTTAACTAAGGCGCAAAAGGAAATTTTATTAAAAAAATTAAATAAGGCGTTGCATGAAGCCGGGCTTAGAATGTATCGAAAGATTGATGATGAGTAAAATTTAGTCTTTTAAATAAATATTTACAAAAAAGTGTTGCAAAGGATTCTAAAATCTCTATAATGCGCAGCACACAACGACGCACTGTTGTGAAGGATTTAAAATTGCAGTGCGTCGTTTTATTTTCGCCTTATTTTGAGCGTGTTGTTTTGAATTGGCGAATGGCTCTTTAACAATGTATCAGACAATCTGTGTGGGCACTTGTTGATTGACTTGTTTAAAATAATTTTTAATTTTGAAGTCTTAATAGGTGCTTAACTTGAGATTCATTTTTACCTTATTTTTCAAGGTGAATAATTTTTTAGTCAGTATTTATTGAGCGATTGAACTTGAATTGAAGAGTTTGATCATGGCTCAGATTGAACGCTGGCGGCAGGCTTAACACATGCAAGTCGAACGGTAGCGGGAAGGAGCTTGCTTCTTTTCGTGAGAGTGGCGGACGGGTGAGTAATGCTTGGGAATCTGGCTTATGGAGGGGGATAACTACTGGAAACGGTAGCTAATACCGCGTAATGTCTATGGACTAAAGGGGGCGTTTGCTCTTGCCATAAGATGAGCCCAAGTGGGATTAGGTAGTTGGTGGGGTAATGGCCTACCAAGCCTGCGATCTCTAGCTGGTCTGAGAGGATGGCCAGCCACACCGGGACTGAGACACGGCCCGGACTCCTACGGGAGGCAGCAGTGGGGAATATTGCGCAATGGGGGGAACCCTGACGCAGCCATGCCGCGTGAATGAAGAAGGCCTTCGGGTTGTAAAGTTCTTTCGGTGATGAGGAAGGGATTGTGGTTAATACCCACAGTCATTGACGTTAATTACAGAAGAAGCACCGGCTAACTCCGTGCCAGCAGCCGCGGTAATACGGAGGGTGCGAGCGTTAATCGGAATAACTGGGCGTAAAGGGCACGCAGGCGGCTATTTAAGTGAGGTGTGAAATCCCCGGGCTTAACCTGGGAATTGCATTTCATACTGGGTAGCTAGAGTACTTTAGGGAGGGGTAGAATTCCACGTGTAGCGGTGAAATGCGTAGAGATGTGGAGGAATACCGAAGGCGAAGGCAGCCCCTTGGGAATGTACTGACGCTCATGTGCGAAAGCGTGGGGAGCAAACAGGATTAGATACCCTGGTAGTCCACGCTGTAAACGCTGTCGATTTGGGGATTGGGCTTTAAGCTTGGTGCCCGTAGCTAACGTGATAAATCGACCGCCTGGGGAGTACGGCCGCAAGGTTAAAACTCAAATGAATTGACGGGGGCCCGCACAAGCGGTGGAGCATGTGGTTTAATTCGATGCAACGCGAAGAACCTTACCTACTCTTGACATCCTCAGAATCCGATAGAGATATTGGAGTGCCTTTGGGAACTGAGAGACAGGTGCTGCATGGCTGTCGTCAGCTCGTGTTGTGAAATGTTGGGTTAAGTCCCGCAACGAGCGCAACCCTTATCCTTTGTTGCCAGCGACTTGGTCGGGAACTCAAAGGAGACTGCCGGTGATAAACCGGAGGAAGGTGGGGATGACGTCAAGTCATCATGGCCCTTACGAGTAGGGCTACACACGTGCTACAATGGCGTATACAGAGGGAAGCGAGGCAGCGATGCGGAGCGAATCTCACAAAGTACGTCTAAGTCCGGATTGGAGTCTGCAACTCGACTCCATGAAGTCGGAATCGCTAGTAATCGCGAATCAGAATGTCGCGGTGAATACGTTCCCGGGCCTTGTACACACCGCCCGTCACACCATGGGAGTGGGTTGTACCAGAAGTAGATAGCTTAACCGTAAGGGGGGCGTTTACCACGGTATGATTCATGACTGGGGTGAAGTCGTAACAAGGTAACCGTAGGGGAACCTGCGGTTGGATCACCTCCTTACCTATAGCGAGCGATAGCAAGTGTTCACACAGATTGGCTGATGGATTGTAGACAAGAGAGAGCAGAAAAATCGCATTACCCTTGGGTCTGTAGCTCAGGTGGTTAGAGCGCACCCCTGATAAGGGTGAGGTCGGTGGTTCAAGTCCACTCAGACCCACCACTCTGAGAGTGAGTGAAAAGGCGTAATGGAAAGGTTCGTAACAAGGTGTAGTGTTATCTAGACTGTTTTTATGAACAAAATGATGAAAAGGGGATATAGCTCAGCTGGGAGAGCGCCTGCCTTGCACGCAGGAGGTCAGCGGTTCGATCCCGCTTATCTCCACCACTTATCATCGTTAAGTAAATTGTTTTGATAGAAATACGAAGGGAAAGAGAGTTAAGGACAAAGAAAAAATAAGTAGGCAATACTGATTTTTAGCTAAACTTATCTTGTCCTGCCCTATATTTTTTATCTTCTCCTTGAGTTTATTTAACGATGATAACTGAAAAAAGATTATCTCACTGTTCTTTAACAAATTGGAAACAAGCTGAAAAACTGAAGAGACTTCTGTCGGGGCGAAAGCCCTGAGACAAGCAAGTCTGAGTAGTAAAAATCTTGATTGAACAAAAGCAATCAAGTGTTTAGTTAGATTAAGTAACGGCTTAAGTGTTAAACGGAAATTGTAAAAACACTTGAGGTTGTATAGTTAAGTGACTAAGCGTACAAGGTGGATGCCTTGGCAATCAGAGGCGAAGAAGGACGTGCTAATCTGCGAAAAGCTCGGATGAGTCGATAAGAGGCGTATAATCCGAGATATCCGAATGGGGAAACCCAGTAGATGAAGAATCTACTATCTTATTATGAATCCATAGTAATAAGAGGCAAACCGGGAGAACTGAAACATCTAAGTACCCCGAGGAAAAGAAATCAACCGAGATTCCGTAAGTAGCGGCGAGCGAAAGCGGAGGAGCCGTCAGTGATAGCAGTGTATTAAGAAGAATCAACTGGGAAGTTGAACGAAACAGGGTGATAGTCCCGTATTCGAATAGTGCATTGTGGTACTAGGCTGACAACAAGTAGGGCGGGACACGTGATATCCTGTCTGAATATGGGGGGACCATCCTCCAAGGCTAAATACTCCTGATTGACCGATAGTGAACCAGTACTGTGAAGGAAAGGCGAAAAGAACCCCGGCGAGGGGAGTGAAATAGAACCTGAAACCTTGTACGTACAAGCAGTGGGAGCCCCATCACTCAATCGTATTGAGTGGTAGCAATTCCAAAGGAAATAACCGCACTTTAATGGTTAATTTTTGCGAAGCAAAAATTCAACCATCCCCAATAAGCAGTGGGATTGAGTGATGGGGTGACTGCGTACCTTTTGTATAATGGGTCAGCGACTTATATTTTGTAGCGAGGTTAACCGCATAGGGGAGCCGAAGGGAAACCGAGTCTTAACTGGGCGATATAGTTGCAAGGTATAGACCCGAAACCCGGTGATCTAGCCATGGGCAGGTTGAAGGTTGGGTAACACTAACTGGAGGACCGAACCGACTAATGTTGAAAAATTAGCGGATGACTTGTGGCTGGGGGTGAAAGGCCAATCAAACCGGGAGATAGCTGGTTCTCCCCGAAATCTATTTAGGTAGAGCCTTGAGCGGACACCTTCGGGGGTAGAGCACTGTTTCGGCTAGGGGGCCATCCCGGCTTACCAACCCGATGCAAACTGCGAATACCGAAGAGTGATACTCAGGAGACACACGGCGGGTGCTAACGTCCGTCGTGGAGAGGGAAACAACCCAGACCGCCAGCTAAGGTCCCAAAGTTTATATTAAGTGGGAAACGAAGTGGGAAGGCTTAGACAGCTAGGATGTTGGCTTAGAAGCAGCCACCATTTAAAGAAAGCGTAATAGCTCACTAGTCGAGTCGGCCTGCGCGGAAGATGTAACGGGGCTCAAATATAGCACCGAAGCTGCGGCATCAGGATTTATCCTGTTGGGTAGGGGAGCGTTGTGTAAGCGGAAGAAGGTGAATCGAGAGGTTTGCTGGACGTATCACAAGTGCGAATGCTGACATAAGTAACGATAAAACGGGTGAAAAACCCGTTCGCCGGAAGACCAAGGTTTCCTGTCCAACGTTAATCGGGGCAGGGTGAGTCGGCCCCTAAGGCGAGGCTGAAAAGCGTAGTCGATGGGAAACGGGTTAATATTCCCGTACTTGGTAAAGCTGCGATGTGGGGACGGAGCAGGTTAGGCAAGCAAGGTGTTGGAAATCCTTGTTTAAGGTCGTAGGTGGGAAGTTTAGGCAAATCCGGACATCCTTAACACCGAGAGCTGATGACGATTGTCTACGGACAAGAAGTTGCCGATACCACACTTCCAGGAAAAGCCACTAAGCTTCAGGCTTTACTAAACCGTACTGAAAACCGACACAGGTGGTCAGGTAGAGAATACTCAGGCGCTTGAGAGAACTCGGGTGAAGGAACTAGGCAAAATAGCACCGTAACTTCGGGAGAAGGTGCGCCGGCGTAGATTGTAGTGATTTACTCACGAAGGTTGAACCGGTCGAAGTGACCCGCTGGCTGCAACTGTTTATTAAAAACACAGCACTCTGCAAACACGAAAGTGGACGTATAGGGTGTGATGCCTGCCCGGTGCTGGAAGGTTAATTGATGGTGTAATCGCAAGAGAAGCACCTGATCGAAGCCCCAGTAAACGGCGGCCGTAACTATAACGGTCCTAAGGTAGCGAAATTCCTTGTCGGGTAAGTTCCGACCTGCACGAATGGCATAATGATGGCCAGGCTGTCTCCACCCGAGACTCAGTGAAATTGAAATCGCCGTGAAGATGCGGTGTACCCGCGGCTAGACGGAAAGACCCCGTGAACCTTTACTATAGCTTGACACTGAACCTTGAATTTTGATGTGTAGGATAGGTGGGAGACGTTGAAGCGGTAACGCCAGTTATCGTGGAGTCGGCCTTGAAATACCACCCTTTAACGTTTGATGTTCTAACGAAGAATCCGAAACGGGTTCTCGGACAGTGTCTGGTGGGTAGTTTGACTGGGGCGGTCTCCTCCCAAAGCGTAACGGAGGAGCACGAAGGTTTGCTAATGACGGTCGGACATCGTCAGGTTAGTGCAATGGTATAAGCAAGCTTAACTGCGAGACGGACAAGTCGAGCAGGTACGAAAGTAGGTCATAGTGATCCGGTGGTTCTGCATGGAAGGGCCATCGCTCAACGGATAAAAGGTACTCCGGGGATAACAGGCTGATACCGCCCAAGAGTTCATATCGACGGCGGTGTTTGGCACCTCGATGTCGGCTCATCACATCCTGGGGCTGAAGTAGGTCCCAAGGGTATGGCTGTTCGCCATTTAAAGTGGTACGCGAGCTGGGTTTAGAACGTCGTGAGACAGTTCGGTCCCTATCTGCCGTGGGCGTTGGAGAATTGAGAGGGGCTGCTCCTAGTACGAGAGGACCGGAGTGGACGCACCACTGGTGTACGGGTTGTGTCGCCAGACGCATTGCCCGGTAGCTAAGTGCGGAAGAGATAAGTGCTGAAAGCATCTAAGCACGAAACTTGCCTTGAGATGAGTTCTCCCAGTCTTTAAGACTGTAAGGGTTGTTTGAGACTAAGACGTAGATAGGCACCATGTGTAAGTGTTGCGAGACATTGAGCTAAGGTGTACTAATTGCCCGAGAGGCTTAACTATACAACGCTCAAGTGTTTTTGGAGCGGAATAACTAAATAAGAAAGCTTAAGAGCGTTCAGGAAAGATTTTTCAGCTTGTGGACAATTTAATAAGCGGATGAAGTCAAATAAGACGGAAGACGAAGAAAAGGAAATGAAGAACGGATAGGTAGAGAAGAGAGAGAATTAAGGTTATCGAAGAATTATCCCGGCGGCGATAGTGCGGTGGTCCCACCTGACCCCATACCGAACTCAGAAGTGAAATGCCGTAATGCCGATGGTAGTGTGGGGTCTCCCCATGTGAGAGTAGGGCACCGCCGGGTTTTATTTCTTTAGTTCGTTTTTAACTTTAAGTGAATTAAAGAAATAAGAATTTTTTGGCAGATATAGTGCAGCAGACCCACCTGATTCCATACCGAACTCAGAAGTGAAATGTTGTAACGCTGATGGTAGTGTGGGGTTTCCCCATGTGAGAGTAAGACACTGCCAAACATATTTAGCGGAGTGGTAGTTCAGCTGGTTAGAATACCTGCCTGTCACGCAGGGGGTCGCGGGTTCGAGTCCCGTCCATTCCGCCAACCTTTCCATACCAATAGGGGCGTAGTTCAATTGGTAGAGCACCGGTCTCCAAAACCGGGTGTTGGGAGTTCGAGCCTCTCCGCCCCTGCCATCCAGATATAAATCTAAATGTCATTATTCGTAAATAAGTCGTATACTAACCTAAATTTTTTTAGGGGATTTATTATGTCATATTCAATTCATGATTTTATTCAATTAATTGCTCAGCTTCGTAACCCGAGTGGCGGATGTCCTTGGGATCTTAAACAAAATTATGAATCAATGATCCCTTGCCTTACAGAAGAAACCTATGAAGTGATTGAGGCGATCCAAAAAAAGGATATTGCTAATTTACGGGAAGAACTGGGTGATCTTTTGCTTCAAGTCGTCTTTTTTAGTCAGTTGGCTTCAGAAGATAATTATTTTACTTTTGACGATGTGTTGAATGATGTCGCTAAGAAAATTGTTCGCCGTCACCCCCATGTTTTTGGTAATGCAAATGCCGGAAATGAAGAAGAGGCGTTTGCCCGTTGGAATGAAATTAAGTCGCTAGAAAAACGAAATAGTGCTGCGAATACTTCAATTTTAGATGATATTCCGAATGCCTTTCCTTCTTTATTGAAAGCGCAAAAATTACAAAAACGCTGTTCAAAAATTGGTTTTGATTGGAATGAAGTCGAACCGGTTTTTGCTAAGGTTGAAGAAGAACTACAAGAGGTGAAAGAAGAATTTGACAAGGTTCAACGAGATTATTGTAGAATTCAAGAAGAAATTGGTGATTTACTTTTTGCGGTTGTGAACTTATCACGCCATCTGAAATGTAATGCGGAAGATAGTTTACGCAAAGCGAACTTCAAATTTGAGCAGCGTTTCCGAAAGGTCGAGCAAAAAGCAAAAGAAAAGGGTTGCAAACTCAGTGAACTTTCACTTATTGAAATGGATATATTATGGGATGAAGTGAAAAAAGAAGAATAAATGGCAGAGTTTATTCTCTACCATTTATTGTTGATTAATAATCACTTTTCATTTCGGGAGAATGCCCAATAATCGCAATACCTGCACTTGCCCCGATTCGGGTTGCGCCTGCTTTAATCATTGCCAATGCCGTTTCTGTATCACGAACACCGCCGGAGGCTTTCACGCCGATATTGCCCACCGTTTGTTTCATTAATACAACATCTTCAACTGTTGCCCCACCTTTGTTAAAGCCTGTTGAGGTTTTAACAAAAGCGACACCGATCGCTTTACAGATTTCACAAGCTTTTACGATCTCCTCTTTTGTCAGCAGACAGGTTTCTAAAATCACTTTTAAGGGAATCCCTGCGCAGCTTTCAAAGACAGAAAGAATGTCTTGTTTCACGGCATCCCATTTCCCCGATTTAATCCAACCGATGTTAATCACCATATCAATTTCCGTTGCACCGGCTTTGATCGCTTCTTTCGTTTCAAATACTTTTACAGAAGTGAGATTTGCCCCAAGTGGAAACCCGACTACCGTACAAATTTTAACATTTGTACCGCTTAGTCTTTCTTTTGCGAGGGGGATATAGCCGGAGTTGATACAAACGGAATAGAATCCATATTGAATGGCTTCGTTACAGAGTGTAATTATATCTTGTTCTGTTTTTTCGGCGGTGAGCGCAGTATGATCAATATATTGCGCGAGCGCTTTACTCTCCATGTTTTCTCCTTATATTTTTGTGAAAGTCGGCGATATGATACCAAAATCTGTCGATTTTTGACCGCACTTTTCCAATCAATTACAATTCGTCTGAATTTTATTTGGGTGAGATGTGATGAAACTAAAAAAATGGATAAAAAACGGATTTTCACTTGTGCTTACATTGATTGTAATGAGTGTGGCGATTGACTTTATTCGTCGCCCCACAATACCTGAAAATGTGAATACAAGCTTGTTGCGCGATCTTCAAGGACGCACTTTTTCTCTTTCTGAGCTTGCCCAACGTCAACCTACCGTGATTTATTTTTGGGGAACTTGGTGTGGTTACTGTCGCTACACTTCGCCTGCGATTAATGCTTTGGCGAAGGAAGGGTACCCGGTCGTATCAATTGCATTAAGGTCGGGTAATGAAACACAGGTTGCGGATTATCTAAGAGAATATCAATATGATTTTACAATGGTGAATGATCCGCAAGGTGTGATGGCGCGTCAATGGGAAGTAAATGTTACCCCAACAATCATTATTCTTAATAAAGGAAAAATGGATTTGGCGACAACCGGCTGGACAAGCTATTGGGGTTTAAAAGTGCGGTTGTTTTTGACTCGGTTTTTTGATTAAAGAGAGTTTTTACCTTATTTGGAAAATCTATTACAATAGGCAGTGTTTATTAAAAGGAGACGACATTATGATTATCGTAACAGGTGGCGCAGGTTTCATTGGCAGTAATATCGTAAAAGCGTTAAATGATTTAGGACGCACAGATATTTTAGTGGTAGATAACTTAAAAGACGGAACAAAATTTGTCAATTTAGTGGATTTAGATATTGCGGATTATTGTGATAAAGATGATTTTATCGCTTCTATCATCGCCGGTGATGACTTTGGAGAAATTGATGCGGTATTCCACGAGGGGGCGTGTTCTGCGACCACGGAATGGGACGGCAAATACATTATGCACAACAATTATGAATATTCTAAAGAGTTGTTACATTATTGTCTCGATCGTGAAATTCCGTTCTTTTATGCCTCAAGCGCGGCGACTTACGGTGATACTAAGGTTTTCCGTGAAGAACGTGAATTTGAAGGTCCTTTGAATGTGTACGGCTATTCTAAATTCTTGTTTGACCAATATGTCCGTAGAATCTTACCGGAAGCAAAATCGCCGGTTTGTGGTTTCCGCTATTTCAACGTATATGGACCGCGTGAAAATCACAAAGGATCAATGGCAAGCGTGGCATTCCATTTGAATAATCAAATCTTAAAGGGTGAGAATCCGAAATTGTTTGCCGGTAGTGAAAATTTCCGCCGTGATTTCGTTTATGTCGGTGATGTTGCCGCAGTCAATATTTGGTGTTGGCAAAATGGCATTTCAGGCATTTATAATTTAGGCACGGGCAATGCGGAAAGCTTCCGTGCCGTTGCGGATGCAGTAGTGAAATTCCACGGTAAAGGCGCAATTGAAACTATCCCGTTCCCAGAACATTTAAAATCCCGTTATCAAGAATACACCCAAGCGGATTTAACCAAATTACGCGCAACGGGTTATGATAAGCCGTTTAAAACGGTGGCAGAAGGCGTAGCGGAATATATGTCGTGGTTAAACGCAAAATAATTTCAGGCTGACTTCTATTCTTTATCCTATCAAGTGCGGTTAAAATTCAAAGCGTTTTTTAACCGCACTTTTAATAGTGAATTAAATTAAAATGGATAAAAGGCTACAAGCCGCAAACATTTTTAAATTTAATTCACTATACATAAGGCAATGTATGAATATCTTAATTATTGGCCCGTCTTGGGTTGGCGATATGATGATGTCGCATAGCTTATATCAACAATTAAAAGTTCAATATCCCGATTGTCAGATTGATGTAATGGCACCCAATTGGTGTAAGCCTTTGCTCGCTCGTATGCCTGAAGTACGCAAAGCCATTGAAATGCCGCTTGGGCATGGTGCATTAGAACTCGGTACGCGCTATCGTTTAGGGAAATCATTGCGCGATCAATATGATATGGCGATTGTTTTGCCAAATTCATTGAAATCGGCATTTATTCCTTTCTTCGCAAAAATTGCCGTCCGTCGAGGATGGAAAGGGGAAAGCCGTTATATCCTGTTAAATGATTTACGAACCGATAAAAAAGATTATCCGATGATGGTTCAACGTTATGTTGCCTTAGCCTTTGAGAAAAATGCTGTGCCAACCGCAAAGAATATTCCGGTATTAACGCCTTATTTAACGGTAGGGTCAACCCAACAAGCCGAAACATTGAAAACTTTTGAAAAACAGACCGCACTTTTGGCTAATCGCCCGATTATCGGTTTTTGTCCCGGTGCAGAATTTGGGCCGGCAAAACGTTGGCCGCATTATCATTATGCTAAACTCGCCGAAATGTTAATTACACAAGGGTATGCGGTGCAATTATTCGGATCAACGAAAGATATGGCTGTCGGTGAGCAAATTTGCCGAGCGTTACCGCAGGAACAGCAAGTCTTTTGCTTAAATTTGGCAGGGCAAACGAATTTAAGCCAAGCCGTAGATTTAATTGCAAATTGCACGGCAGTTGTAACTAACGATAGCGGCTTAATGCACATTGCCGCCGCAACGGATCGCCCGCTGGTTGCCGTTTACGGCCCTACTAGCCCGACTTATACACCGCCATTGTCTGGTAAAGCGGTAATTATGCGTTTGATTGAAGGTGATCTCATTAAAGTGCGGAAAAGTAAAGACAGTGCGGAAGGTTATCACCAAAGCTTAATTGATATTACGCCTGAAATGGTAATGGAAAAATTAAAACGGTTATTGGCTGCGAAATGAGTGCTCACGTGCCGATTTACAATTTATTTAGCGTTTGTGGCACGCATTTGGGGCAACGGTATTCGATGAAATGAAAATATGTCTAGTTAAAACCTCATCAATGGGCGATGTGATTCACACTTTGCCTGCACTGACGGATGCGCAACGAGTGATTTCCGATTTACAGATTGATTGGGTGGTAGAAGAAAATTTTGCTGAAATCCCACAATGGCATTCGGCGGTTCGCCGTGTTATCCCGATTGCATTACGCCGTTGGCGTAAATCCCCCTTTGCTTTACAAACCCAAAATGAATGGAAAAACTACCGCACTTTGCTTAAGCAAGAGCAATATGATGCGGTAATTGATGCTCAAGGATTATTCAAAAGCGCTTTTTTCGCAACCCGTTTAGCGAATGGCGTGAAGTATGGTTATGATCGCCATAGTATTCGTGAACCCGTGGCTTCCTTTTTCTACGATAAAAAATATTCGATTTCTTATCAGCAGCACGCCGTTGAGCGTATCCGTCAGCTTTTTTCCCGAAGTTTAGGCTATTCATTGCCACAAACACAGGGGGATTATGGCATTATGACGCATTTTGCTTATGAAGTGTCGTCCCGCCCTTATGTGATTTTTATTCATTCTACAACCCGTGAAGATAAGCATTGGTTGGAAGCGGAATGGCAAAAATTGATCGAAAAATTAACCGCACTTTCTTTTGATATTCGTTTACCTTGGGGGAATGAAAAGGAGAAAGCCCGTGCGGAACGTTTAGCGGAGGGAAAAGAAAACGTGCAGGTATTGCCTCGCTTGTCTTTAACGGAGCTTGCGCAACAAATTATGGGGGCTAAGGCAGTGGTTTCCGTTGACACCGGATTAGCGCATTTAACCGCGGCATTGGGTAAACCGAATATTACCCTTTATGGCTCAACAGATCCCAAATTAATAGGTTGTTACGGAAATAATCAGTATCATTTATCGTCAAAATCAATGAGAGAGATTTCAGCCGAGCAGGTTTTTGAGCAATTTAATTCAATCCTCGTCTAAGAAGACTAATGCCTTTGAGTTATATGCTATGCGAAAAATCGCTTGATTCATCAAGCGTGAATAGATAGACTCCTAAAAGTTCAATTTTATTTTCACTCAATAAGGGAAGCATTATGAAAAAAGCACTTCTTGCGTTAACTGTAGCTGCTTTCGCAGCAGGTTCTGCACAAGCTTATAAATTTAATATTGAAAAAACCGGCACTGAAATTGATTTCAGTGGTTCTGCCCGTTTGAAATGGGAAAATATTAATTCTAAAGTGACAAATCCTGATGACACGACAGGTTCAAAAAATATCTCACACGGGGATATTGATAATAACGGTTCACGTTTCGGCTTTAAAATTAAACAAAATTTAGGAAACGATTTTTATGCGATCGGTCGTGTAGAATGGCGTTTCCGCACCACTGATGCAAGAGGTAACGGTGCGGAGCCGAATCTGGCAAGTAACCGTCATAATAACTTCGGTCGTATTTATACCCGTCAACTTTATGCGGGTTTCGGGCATAAAACCTATGGTGAATTGGTTTACGGTAATATGACGACTTTTACGGATGAGATCAAACAAACCGATTTACCAAATACTTATAGTTTAAGTGATGGTTTATTAAATAGTAGCGCACGCCGCGTTATTCAATATACTAACCGCAACGGCATCGTTCCTAATTTAAAATTTGGCGCTTATTATGGTGCAACCAGCCCGCGTAACACACAGGGCTTAAGTATTAATCCGAATCGTAATCATGTGTGGGGGGCTGGTGCAGTTTATAAATACAATATTGATGATTTACAAGATTGGACAACGGCAGCCGGCTTTTCTCGTGAAACGTTTGAAAATAGCCGTCAAGTAACTGCTTATTCATTTGGTAATGCATACCGTTTTGATCACACCACATTAGGTTTAGACCTAGAACATAGAAATACCTCGAATCTTTCAAATTCTTTCGGCAATGGCATAAAACGTGCGGAATATGAGGCGCGTGCCTTGGTGTTCCAAGCATTAAATGAAGATTGGAACGCTTACGCAATGTATGCTTATCGTCATAAAAAATTAAAAGATACGACAACCCCGGCCGCAACTGAAAAACGTAGTGAAGTTATGCTCGGTACCGAATATTATGTTTACAAGAACGGAAGTATTAAGTTGAAACCTTTTGTAGAAGGTAAAGTGGTTCGCGTAAGAAATCTTGCGCATGCAGAAAATGTGAAACAACGTGATTATGCAGCAGTGGTAGGTTTACGTGCATATTGGTAATTAACTTATTATTTATCCCAAAGCGAGTCGGAAACGGCTCGCTTTTTCTTTAGGGTTGTAATTGGTTAAAACGTCCCCATAATACAGCACACATTAAAAGTGCGGTCGTTATAACCACACTTTTTACTTCATTTTTAACTGGGAATAACAAATGAATTACACTCAAGACAATGACAAACTTTATCGTTACCTTTTTCAAAATCGTGCCGTGCGCGGTGAATGGGTTCGTTTGAATCAAAGTTTTACGGATACCTTAAATACTCATCATTATCCGCAGCCGGTACAAAATTTACTCGGAGAAATGATGGTGGCAACCGCTTTATTAACCGCCACTTTAAAATTTGAGGGCAATATCACCGTACAAATTCAGGGGGATGGTCCGCTTCGTTTGGCTTTAGTGAATGGTAATGATCAGCAACAAATTCGTGCGCTCGCTCGTGTAGAAGGTGAAATTTCTAATGAAATGGGCTTACATGAAATGATTGGTAAGGGTGTGTTAGTGATTACTATTGTACCGAAAGAAGGGGAGCGTTATCAGGGCGTTATTGGATTGGATAAACCAACGATCACCGAATGTTTAGAAGATTATTTTGCCCGTTCCGAACAACTGCAAACCCAACTTATTATTCGCACCGGTGAATATGAGGGTAAACCGGTTGCAGCGGGTATGTTGTTACAAATTATGCCTGATGGTGAAGGCTCTCCCGATGATTTTGAACATCTTGCGACTTTAGCGGCAACGGCAAAAAATGAGGAATTATTCGGCTTGCCGGCAGAAGAAATGCTTTACCGTTTGTATCATGAGGAAACCGTAGAAGTTTATGAACCTCAAGATATTCAATTTTTCTGTGGTTGTTCGGCGGAACGTTCAGGGGCGGCATTATTGTTAATTCCGGATGCAGAGATTGATGAAATCTTAGAGGAACATAAAGGAAGTATCGATATGCAATGTGAGTGTTGCGGCACCCATTACTTATTTAATAAAGAAAGCATTGAAAAACTAAAAACCACGGCTCAATCCGAATAACAAAAAAATCCCGATGAAGATCGGGATTTTTTGTATTCAAAGTGCGGTTAAATTTCGCATTATTTTATTCCGGTGTAATCCATTCCACCGTCCAGTTGCCCGTTCCTTCCGGAACCAAGGTTTTCACCAAATAAGGTAAGATGCTTTTCATCTCTTGTTCTAAGGTCCAAGGCGGGTTAATGACAACCATACCGCTTGCCGTCATACCGCGTTGAGTGCTATCGGGGCGAACCGCTAATTCGATTTTCAAAATCTTGCGAATACCGGTTGCTTCCAAACCTTTAAAAATACGTTTGGTTTGTTGACGTAATACAACGGGATACCAAATCGCGTAAGTGCCGGTTGCAAAACGTTTATAGCCTTCTTCAACGGCTTTCACCACTAAATCGTAATCCTCTTTGAGTTCATAGGGCGGATCGATAAGTATTAATCCTCGGCGTTCCTTCGGCGGTAAGGTTGCTTTTACCTGTTGGAAGCCGTTATCACATTTCACCGCAACATTTTTAAATTCTTTGAAATTATTACGTAATAGGGGAAAGTCGCTCGGGTGTAATTCCGTTAATAAGGCGCGATCTTGCGTGCGTAATAATTGTGCCGCAATCATTGGTGAGCCGGCATAATAACGTAGCGCTTTGCCGCCATGGTTAAGCTGTTTGATTAAATTGACATAACGACTGATTTCTTCGGGTAAATCCGTTTGTTCCCATAATCGCCCGATGCCTTCTTTATATTCTCCGGTTTTTTCCGCTTCGTTGGAGGATAAACGATAATGCCCCACGCCGGAATGGGTATCTAAATAATAAAAACCTTTCTCTTTCGATTTCAGATTTTCCAAAATCAGTATTAAAACAATATGTTTTAGTACATCGGCATGGTTGCCGGCATGAAAAGAATGACGATAACTGAGCATAGTTTGCCTCTTGAGTTAAAAAGTGCGGTCAAAATTAACCGCACTTTTGTGATGATTAGAATAATTCTTCCGGTTGTGTCGCCGGCATCGCATCTTGAATTTTATCCGTACCGCCGTTTAAACGTTGTTGTAGTTCCGGCGGAACATAATATCCGCGTTCGAGCATTTCTGCCGCATAGGTCCGTTTCGGTTCAGTACCAACGATAAAGTATTCTTTACGTCCGCCGAATTCTGAAAGTAAGCCGGAATTGCTATCAATGCTTTTTTCCATAATATTGGGCGGTAAATCAAGTTTCCGTTCCGGAATATCGGAGAGCGCAACTTTCATATAAGTAATCCATACCGGCATTGCGGTTTTACCGCCCGATTCGCCGCGTCCTAATACGCGTTTGTTATCATCAAAACCGACATAAGTGGTGGTAACAAGGTTTGCCCCGAAGCCTGCATACCACGCAACTTTTGCGCTGTTGGTCGTACCGGTTTTACCGCCAATATCGCTACGCTGTTTGATTTCTTTTGCCATTCTCCAGCTTGTGCCTTTCCAGCTTAAACCTTGTTCGCCGTAAATGGCGGTATTTAAGGCACTACGAATCAGGAAAGCAAGTTCGCCGCTGATAACGCGTGGCGCATATTCTATTTTTGACGTACCGTCTTTGGCATTTGCCATTAAATCAACGGCATCTTCATTTAATGCGCCGCCTTGTGCTTGTAATTCAGGTAAATCAGGCACGTTCTCGGGTTGAACATCTTCTTCCGTATCGGTGTTGGTATTGCCTTTTGCCGTTTTTAAATCATCAGGTTTGGCAATGTTTTGGAAACCATCGATTTTGTCTTTTGTTTCACCGTAAATCACCGGGATATCATGACAGGTAATACAAGCGATTTTCGGGTTTGCCACAAATAAATCCTTACCGGTATTGTCTTGGATTTTTTCGATAATATAAGGATCGATCAAGAAACCACCGTTATCAAATACCGCATAAGCGCGTGCCATTTCAAGCGGTGTGAATGAAGCCGCACCCAGTGCTAATGCTTCACTGGCAAAATATTGCTCCCGTTGAAATCCAAAGCGTTGCAAGAAGTCTGCGGTAAATCCAATGCCTGCCGTTTGTAATGCACGAATGGCGATCATATTTTTCGATTGTCCTAAACCCACACGTAAACGCATAGGGCCATCGTAACGATCCGGTGAATTTTTCGGATTCCAAACAGGTTGCCCCGGTTTCGCAATTGAAATCGGACTATCCTGTAAGACACTTGAAAGGGTTAACCCTTTTTCCAATGCCGCGGCATAAATAAAAGGTTTAATGGAAGAACCGACTTGAACCAAGGATTGTGTCGCTCGGTTAAATTTGCTTTGTTCATAACTAAAACCACCCACAAGTGCTTCAATCGCACCGTTATCGGAGTTCAATGAAACCAACGCCGAGTTTGCCGCAGGAATTTGACCTAACACCCATTCTCCGTTATTACGCTGACGAATCCAAATTTGCTCACCGATTTTCACCGGATTTGAACGCCCGGTCCAGCGCATCGCATTGTTGGAAAGCGACATTTTTTCACCTGAAACCAATAATAATTCCGCCCCATTTTTGCTTGTATTCAATACGGCTGCAGGAATAAAAGGCTCGGAATTAGGAAGTTTTTTCAAGAAAGCAATAATGCGTTCATTATCCCAAACCGCTTCATTCTTTTTCCATAAAGGCGCACCGCCACGCCAACCATGACGCATATCATAATCAATTAAATTGTTACGAACCGCTTTTTGTGCTTCCGCTTGATCTTTAGAAAGCACGGTAGTGAATACTTTATAGCCGCGGGTATAAGCATCTTCTTCACCGAAACGTTTCACCATTTCTTGGCGCACCATTTCCGTTACATAATCTGCGCGAAAATCAAATTTGGCACCGTGATAACTGGCGACAATCGGTTCTTTGAGTGCGGTGTCATATTCTTCTTTGGTAATATATTTTTCGTTCAACATACGTGATAGCACCACGTTTCGGCGTTCTTCAGCTCGTTTTGGTGAATACAAAGGGTTCATCGTGGATGGGGCTTTGGGTAAACCGGCAATAATTGCCATTTCGGATAAAGTGAGTTCATCAAGGGATTTACCAAAATAGGTTTGCGCTGCCGCCGCAACGCCGTAAGACCGATAACCTAAGAAAATTTTATTTAAATAAAGCTCCAAAATTTCTTGTTTGTTTAAGGCATTTTCAATTTCAATGGCGAGCACCGCCTCACGTGCTTTACGCACGATCGTTTTTTCCGGTGTTAAAAAGAAATTACGGGCTAATTGTTGAGTAATCGTGCTTGCGCCCTGTGAAGCACTACCGTTGCTTATAGCAACAAATAATGCCCGCCCGATTCCTATCGGATCCAAACCGTGATGATCATAAAAACGGCTATCTTCTGTGGCTAAAAAGGCTTCAACCAAACGTTTCGGCACATTTTCTAATTTCACAGGAATACGGCGTTGTTCTCCCACTTCACCGATTAATTTACCGTCAGCCGTATAAATTTGCATTGGCTGTTGCAATTCAACGGTTTTTAAGCTTTCCACTGAGGGTAATTCGGATTTTAGGTGAAAATAAAGGAGACCACCTGCCGTCAAACCTAAAATACATAAGGTTAATAGGCTGCTTAATACTAATTTTGCGATCCGCATCGTAAAATTCTCTCTTGATTGATGATAATAAATAAAATCACACTATGATTTGGTTGCTAAGTATAAAAGATTCATCACCCAAATAATAGGAAAAGCGTATGCCAATGCTTTATAAAAGACGGAAAACCCTACAAATTGGAGTGCATCGACAGAAGGATCAATTTCAGTTTGTTTGGCTAAATGACGCACAACAAGTTCAATTTCTTTTCCTATCTGCAGAAGAACATCATATCGAAACCGCACTTATGGCACGTTTGGCAAAAGATTTTCCACAAAATAATGTTCGGTTGCGTTTGGTCGGAAGTATTTCTCCTCATTTTACTTGGTCGAAAACCCTACTTTTACCTCACCTATTGAATGCGCAAGAATGTGAACAACAATGCCATTTTGTGTTACAGAAAGAATTGCCGATACCACTTGAGGAACTTTGGTTTGATTACATTTCAACACCTTTAAAGCAAGGTTTTCGATTAGATATTCATACCGTGCGTCGCCAAGTGGTGAGTGAAACGCAAAAAGATTACGGAAAGTTATCGTTGAACGTATTGGATATTACTCATTTGGCTATTTTACGGGCATTTCGCTTTATTTTAGGCAAAGATTGCGACAAATCACTTTATCTGTACCAAGATGAAAATGATTGTTTTGCGATGATGGAATGGGCTCATCAGCGACAATTATTGCAAACATCAGAAAATTTAACCGCACTTTATGAGCAATTTTGCCGACGCTTTGAACCTGAAATTGAGCATATTTATGTGTATCAAACGGAGAGCATTGAACGAACCGACTTGGCTGAAAACTGGCAAAGGGTGAAAACACAAATTCCTTTTATTGCGCTTGGAAACGCGCTTTGGCAAATGGATTTACATCAAAACTCAACGGATTTTCAACCGCACTTCTAAGTGAGAATTTCAATGAACGGGGTTAATTTACTGCCTTGGCGATTAGAACAATATCGGCGATTATTGTTTTTGTTTTTTATCCGGTTGATTGTTGTCTTGGCTTTGGCGCTATTTTTATGGATTGGGCTTTCTTGGTTTCAGCTACAGCAACGAGAGGAACTAAACCGACAACGACAAACTTTTGAGCAACAGAAAAATCAATTGATACAACTTGTTCGGCAAACCGCTCAAATCAAGCAACTTATGCAGAATGTTACCGAATTGAAAGCATTAACACCTGAACCTGTTGAGCAGATTTTGACATTGTTACCGCAATTCCCTTTACAACAAGGGGAGCTGGAATCTTTACATTTTAATAGGGAAGGGATTAGGCTCAATGGGTTTTGCATCGAACAAGCCGAATTTGAAGCCTTTCATGAATTTTTGAGTACACATTTTGGTTCGGTCAAACTCACGCAATTTAAACCTGAACAAGGGCGTTTGCTTTTTCAATTTGAGATCTCGGAAATCAAAACAGGTGAAAAATGAAATCCCTTATTAAACATCGCATCGCTTTTATTGAAAAATGGTTGGTATTACCGAAAATTTATCATTGGGCATTTTTTGTCGTCTGCCTAAGTGCGGTCAATTTTTCTGTCGTTTCGGATTATTGGCAAGATTATCAACAATTGCAAAGAGTGAAGTTGGAAGTGAAACAACAATCGGCAGAATTGGCACATCAGGAAAAATTGCTTATTACGCTGAAACGGCATTCTGATCGGCACGAATTATCTCCAATGCTCACGAAACAAATTATCGCTTTAGATCAGCAAATTAACGATTTGTTGAATGGTGAGGCTGAGATATTGAACTATCAATGGGATTTTTCAAGCCGTCCGATTTTACATATTCAGTTGGAAGGACATTTTCAAAATTTACATAAATTTTTAACCGCACTTTCGGAGCAACAAGTGGTGCTTTCTTTTGTGCAATTAGAAATGCAAAAAACGGAGCGTGGGCAAGTGCAAAGCAATGTCATTTTACAACTTAAAAGAGAGGAATAAGTGTGCGAAGATTTTATTATTCAGGGTTTTGTTTTCTTGTCTGTTTAGAAAGTATCGCCGCAGATCCTTTTGATCGCTTGCAGCGGCAATCGGCGGACAGCAACATCTCTCAATCTAAAATACCTTCTACAAAATGTGTGTTCGATGAACCTTCTCTTGCCATGGAAAGTACATTTGAGCAGTTGAAATTGGTGGGCGTGGTGCTTTATAAGAATATACCTGAAGCGTTATTTTTGGATCCGAATCAAAAATTGATTGTTGCCAAGCAGGGTTATCGCTTGGCACAAGAGGGGAATCTGTTGCAACAAATTCGCAAAGATGGCGTGGCGTTACTGCGTGCAAAAGCAGGGCAGTGTGAGCAAACGGAAAAGTTGGAAGTCAGGTTTTAGGAGCAAAGATGAAAAGCGGGTTTAAAAAGTGCGGTTTATTTTTTCTGTGTTTTTGTTGTGCTTTTTCGTCAACGGCGGAATTTAAGGAAAACCAAGTCTTTTCCATTCGATTAAAACAAGCCCCGATGGTCTCGAGTTTGCAAGAGTTAGCCTTAGTGCAAGGAACAAATTTGGTTATTGATGACGAAATCGAGGGGTCGCTTTCCTTGCAATTAGACAATGTGGATCTTGATCGCGTACTGCGTTCGGTGGCAAAAATGAAAGGGCTGTCGTTACGTGTGGAAGATGATATTTATTATTTGAGAAAACGAAGTACGGGGGAAACTTTGGCGACTGCCTATGTAGAAACATCACAAGCGGTCGTTAATGAGGCTTTTAAAGGAATGAAACCGAGCGAACCTACGTTAATCAGCCGTACCGTCAAATTACATTTCGCCAAAGCTTCGGAGGTGATGAAGTCCCTTACAACGGGAAGCGGGTCGCTTTTATCTGCGCAAGGGAGCATTGCTTTTGATGATCGCAGCAATGTGTTGATTATTCAAGATGAAGCAAAATCCGTTAAAAATATGCTGAAACTTATTGCAGAGTTAGATAAACCGATTGAGCAAATCGCTATTGAAGCACGTATTGTTACGATTAGCGATGAAAGTTTAAAAGAATTAGGCGTACGTTGGGGGATTTTCACTCCCACGGAAAACGCACATTCGGTGAGCGGGAGTTTAGCGGCAAATGGTTTTGCCAATTTAACGGATAATCTCAATGTGAATTTTGCTACCAATTCCACTCCGGCAGGTTCTCTTGCTTTGCAAGTGGCAAAGATTAACGGACGATTATTAGATTTGGAATTGACCGCACTTGAGCGTGAAAATAATGTAGAAATTATCGCCAGTCCAAGGTTACTGACGACCAACAAGAAAAGTGCAAGTATTAAACAGGGAACGGAAATTCCTTATGTGGTGACAAGCGGTAAAAATGATACGCAATCGGTGGAATTTCGTGAGGCCGTACTGGGGCTTGAGGTAACGCCGCATATTTCCAAAGATAACAATATCTTATTAGATTTATTGGTTAGCCAAAATTCACCGGGTAGGCGCGTATCTTACGGGCAACAAAACAATGAAGTGGTGTCTATCGACAAACAGGAAATCAACACGCAAGTTTTTGCGAAAGACGGAGAAACCATTGTGTTAGGCGGTGTATTTCACGATACCATCACCAAAGCGGTGGATAAAGTGCCGGTGCTGGGGGATATTCCGTTGGTAAAACGATTGTTTAGCAAAGAAAGTGAACGACATCAAAAACGTGAGCTAGTCATTTTCGTCACACCATATATTCTAAAGCAAGGCGAAACCCTAGAAAGCTTGAAGCAAAAAACAAAAAGCGGGAAGAGAAAGTAAAGTGCGGTCAGATTTTACGAAATTTTTTTCGCTTGTGGGTGATAAGTCGTATGAGTTTATGCAAAACATCGTTACTAAAAGTGTCATCTTTCGTCGATACATTTTTTGGGTTTAGTTGTGTGTTGTGTCAGTCGTCGCTAAAACAAGGTGTAAGTGGATTATGTTCAACCTGTCAAAGGCAGGTTCGGCGTTATATTTATTGTGGAAGTTGTGGTGCGCCGTTGCAATATTTTTCCCGCCATTGCGGGAATTGTCGGCGGAATGAACCTGCATGGGATCGAATGGTTGTTGTCGGCTATTATCACGAACCGATTTCTTATCTCATTCATCGCTTTAAATTTCAAAAACAGTTCTGGCTTGACCGTACTTTAGCCCGTTTGCTGTTATTGGCGGCCTATGAGGCGAGACGTACGCATGGTTTGACATTTCCGCAAGCCATTATTCCCGTCCCTTTATCTCATCTTCGTCAATGGCAGCGTGGCTATAATCAGTCGGATCTATTGGCAAAGATATTAAGCCGATGGCTTGAAATTCCTTGTTTGTCCCATATTGTTAAACGCGTAAAACATACGCCTACCCAGCGCGGATTAACCGCTGCCGCACGTCGTCAGAATTTGAAAAATGCTTTTGAGGTGAATTTTTCTAAACCTTTTCCTTATCAACGTATCGCATTGGTCGATGATGTGATCACTACCGGTTCTACGCTTAATGAAATTTCCAAACAGTTGCGTAAATCGGGTGTACAGGAAATTCAAGTTTGGGGATTGGCACGTGCTTAATCAGAATTACCGATAAGTATAATGCAGATAAAAAAAGTGGAAAAAATGCGACGGTAGGCGTATCATCTCCGACAGATTTTATCAAGTATTAAGGAATATTATGGAAAATATTGTTATTTCGGAAGCGGCGCAAGCGCATTTTCGTAAATTATTGGATACTCAAGAAGAAGGGACAAATATTCGTATTTTTGTTGTGAATCCCGGCACACCGAATGCAGAATGCGGCGTATCTTACTGCCCGCCAAATGCGGTGGAAGAAAATGATACCGAAATAAAGTATGAAGGTTTTTCCGCTTTTATTGATGAAGTGAGTTTACCGTTTTTGGAAGAAGCGGAAATTGATTATGTAACGGAAGAGCTCGGGGCTCAGCTCACCCTCAAAGCACCAAATGCTAAAATGCGTAAAGTGGCGGATGACGCACCTTTAATCGAACGTGTCGAATATGTTATTCAAACCCAAATCAATCCGCAATTGGCGAGCCATGGCGGGCGGATTACGTTGATTGAAATTACGAATGACGGTTATGCTATCCTACAATTCGGTGGTGGATGTAACGGTTGCTCAATGGTGGATGTAACCTTAAAAGATGGGATTGAAAAACAACTAATCGGTTTATTCCCAAATGAATTGAAAGGGGCGAAAGATGTTACCGAACATCAGCGTGGGGAACATTCCTACTATTGATGTAAAACATGGGGGCGTATTGCCCCCCTCATAGTTAAAACGCATTGTAAAGTGCGGTCACATATTCCCCAGTTTTTGTAATAATCTATCCATCGCCCGATATCCTAATGCTTCCGCCAAATGTGCTTGAGTAATTTGTTTTTCGCCGTTGAGATCGGCGATCGTTCGTGAGACTTTTAAAATTCGGTGGTAGGCTCGAACGGAAAGCCCTAGTTTATTCAGTGCGTTTTCTAAAAAAAGGGCTTCTTTTTCGTTCAGTTTACAATCACGTTCAATTTCTTTGCCGGTTAAGTAAGCGTTGATTTTTCCGGCTCTTGCCAACTGAATTTCTCGTACTTTTAATACCTTTTCTCGCACTTGAGCACTGGTTTCCCCACGTTCGCCGCTATGTTGTAGACTGCCTTTCGGCAATAGAGGAACTTCAATGGATAAATCGAAACGATCTAGAAACGGCCCTGAAAGACGATTTAAATACCGCATAACTTGCTGTGGTGAGGTTCGATTATGCGTGCCGGTGTAATGTCCTGTAGGGCTTGGGTTCATTGCCGCAACTAATTGAAAACGCGCCGGAAATTGAATCTTGGCATTTGCTCGCGAAATAATAATTTCGCCACTTTCCAGTGGTTGCCTTAGGGCATCAAGCACTTTGCGTTCAAATTCCGGCAATTCGTCTAAAAAAAGTACGCCGTTGTGTGCTAAGGAAATTTCTCCCGGCTTAGGAATCGTGCCTCCACCCACTAATGCCGGCAAAGAGGCACTATGGTGTGGTGCGCGAAATGGACGTTGTTTCCAGTTGTGAAAATTCAGTTCATTTTGTACAAGGCTTGTAACGGAAGCCGTTTCAATCGCTTCTTGATCGGTCATTTCGGGCAAAAGTGCGGTTAATCGACAGGCAAGCATTGTTTTACCGGTTCCCGGTGGGCCGAGAAACAATAAATTGTGTTGTCCTGCCGCCGCAATTGTGAGAGCGCGTTTCGCATGTTGTTGCCCGATAATATCCGTTAAATCCAACGGATTTTTATGGGGAAAATTGACCGCACTTTCGTCCGTCAGTTCTGAAGCAAGGGGTAATTTTTCCTGATTATTAAGAAATTGCACCACATCTAAAAGTGTTTGCGCAAAATAGGTGTTTTGTTCGGAAACCAAAGAGGCTTCATTGGCATTTTGTTTTGCGATGATGAGCTCTCGTTTGGATTTTTGTGCTGCGAGAATGGCAGGAATAACACCGTGTACGCCACGTAAATAGCCGGTTAATGCGAGTTCACCGACAAACTCAAACTGCTTTAAACGGGAGCCGTCAAGTTGATCCGATGCCGCAAGAATGCCGATGGCAATGGGAAGATCAAAACGCCCGCCTTCTTTTGGTAAATCTGCCGGTGCAAGATTGACGGTAATGCGTTTTGCAGGGTATTTGAATTGTGCATTCATCAATGCGCTACGGACACGATCTTGAGCTTCTTTTACAGTTTTTTCCGGCAATCCGACAAGGGTAAAGCCCGGTTTGCCATTACTTAAATGAACTTCAATGGTCACAAGAGGGGCTTGAACCCCCATAGAGGCGCGGCTGTAAACAATGGCAAGAGACATAAGATTCCTTAAATGCGTAAATCTGTAGGAAACGGCACGAATCGTCTTGAAATGCGAATAAGCGTATGAGACATACCCGAAATCATTTAAAGTGCGGTTGTATTTAATGGATTTTTTGCACTATAAAAAAAGCCTGCGATGAAATCATTCATCACAGGCTGTTTTTGCGATCCGGATCGCAAAATTTTTATTTTATTCGGTAAAAATCGGTGAAAACCAGCCGTCTAATTTAGCGGCGAGTTTATCAATGCCGATTTTATTTTGTGCGGAAAAGGCTTCTACTTGAATATCGCCTTGGAATGGAAGAATGGCTTCACGCACTATTTTCACTTGTTTGCTACGTGCGCTTTGACTTAATTTATCCGCTTTGGTAAGCAATAAAAGTATAGGTAAATCCGCTGAAACCGCCCACTCAATCATTTGCTGATCGAGATCTTTTAAGGGATGGCGAATATCCATCAGCACCACTAATCCCGCCAAACATTCACGTTTTTGTAGATATTCCCCTAAGGATTTTTGCCATTGGATTTTCATTTGCTCCGGCACCGCCGCATAGCCATAGCCCGGTAAATCCACTAATTTGCAGTTAGGTTCGACTTCAAATAAATTGATAAGCTGGGTACGACCCGGTGTTTTTGAGGTTCGCGCAAGGTTTTTTTGATTCGTCAATGCATTGAGTGCGGTGGATTTTCCCGCATTTGAGCGACCTGCAAAGGCTATTTCAATCCCTGTGTCCTGCGGAATTGCACGGATATTGGGGGCGCTGGTTAAGAAGTGCGTTTTGTGATAATTCAGTTTTACTTCATACATAAAAATTCCTGTGTAATTGTGCATTAAGGCTCAATAAATCGGCGGGTAGCATACCATAGATTAGGTGTTGTCCGAAATGAAGATAAAAAGTGCGCTTGTTTTTAATCGCACTTGAAATTTATGAGGTTCGTTTTATTTTTTGTTTGATTTTTAATCCTCGACAAAGCTTAGTGCGGTTTCAATTACTTCAATTCCCGCCCCTTGTTTGAAGGCGTTTTCACTTAAATAACGACGCCACTGGCGTGCGCCTTTACAGTTTTGGAAAGCACCGAGCATATGGCGGGCGATATGGTTCAAATATACTCCTTGGCTAAGTTGCTGTTCAATGTAAGGTAACATAGCAAGCACGGCTTCCCGTGGCGTAACAATGGGGGCGTTTTCATCAAAGAGTGCATTATCAATTGTGCCGAGTAAACTCGGGTTTTGATATGCTTCACGACCGACCATTACACCATCGACAAATTGTAAATGCCGTTTCATTTCTTCTACGGTTTTGATGCCACCGTTTATCGCTATCGTTAAATGGGGGAAATCACGTTTCAGTTGATACACGCGTTCATAGTCAAGAGGGGGAATTTCGCGATTTTCTTTTGGACTTAAGCCGGAAAGCCAAGCCTTACGGGCGTGGATAATAAACTCGTTGCAGCCTTGATTTTGTACTTTTTCGATAAAGTCGCATAAAAATTCGTAACTATCCAGATCATCAATTCCGATGCGTGTTTTCACCGTAACGGGAATGTTCACCACACTTTGCATTTGTGCGATACATTCCGCCACCAGACCCGCCTTTGCCATTAAGCAAGCGCCGAACATTCCGTTTTGTACGCGATCAGAAGGGCAGCCGACATTCAAATTGATTTCGTGGTAGCCACGTTCTTCCGCTAACTTTGCGCAATGCTTTAGTTGATCAGGATCGCTTCCGCCTAATTGTAATGCGACAGGGTTTTCACGAGGGTCAAAATCTAAATGATCGTATTTGGCGTGAATAATCGCAGGAGCCGTCACCATTTCCGTATAGAGTAAGGCGTACTTAGAAAATTGGCGGTGAAAATAACGACAATGACGGGTTGTCCAATCGAGCATCGGAGCAACGGAAAAACGTCCGCGATAAAAAAAGTGCGGTTGATTTTGAGGCATTTTTATTTCTCTTGTTTATCGCGGTTGAGAGCTTGTGTTTGAAGTTCTTGCATACGCTGACGAAAACGTCCTGCCGCGAAGTGATAAAAGGGTTTAGGGTTAAATTGGCGCGAGATTATGGCGGCAATAATACTGGAAATCAAGAGCCAAATGAGCATAGGCTGCGCCCCTGTCATTTCCATCACAACGACACTGGCGGTTACCGGTGATTGGGTGCCGCCCGCTAAAAATGCCGCCATACATAAAATGACAAGGAAACGTTGATCAACAGCACCGTTGCTGAGCTCCCATAACATTGTGCCGATGCCGGCGCCTGTGGTGAGGGAAGGTGTGAAAATACCGCCGGCAATACCGTTCCAATAAGTTGCTACGGTAGTGAAAAGTTTTAGAATCCCGATTTCGGGATCGATAAGTTGCCCTTCTAATGCCCGTGCGACTACATCATAGCCCGTACCGTAAGTCTGTCCTTTGCTGTAAGTTCCTACGGCTGCAAGGAATAATCCGAGCAATAAGGCGACGTAAATCGGGTGGCGACGAAGCCATCCGCGCCATTTTTCAGGAGAAATACCGGCAATGCCTTTGGCCAATAGGCGTCCGAAAATACCGCCAAGAATCCCGCAAGTAATACCGCAAACGATAAGCCACAAATAAAGGCGGGGAACATCCGTTGCACCTTTATAAGTGGGAAAGTAAGGGCTATTACCTTCAATTGCAACTAAAATAAAGCCTGCAGCCAATACACCCATTAACACTCGGCGTTCCCAACGCAGCACAACACCGCGACCGAGTTCTTCAATGGCAAAGATAACACCTGCCAAGGGGGCGTTAAAAGCCGCTGCCAGCCCTCCGGCAGCACCTGTCGCCATAAGTTCGTTCGTGCTTAATCCTTTAAAGGCAAAATTATATTTTCGGCAGAAATTTCCCCATGCAAGCATCACTGCCGCCCCCACTTGCACGGAAGGGCCTTCACGCCCAACGGAAGCACCGATAAGCATGGCTAAAAAAGTTAGAGGAATTTTCCATAGGGTTTGTCCGAAAGCCAACAGTTTGGTTTTGTAATTACTGTGCGGGAGATTAATGGAAGCTATCACTTGCGGGATACCGCTGCCGCTTACATAAGGCGTAAATTTTGCGGTGAACCAAGTGAGTAAGGCAAGTCCGATGGGGAGCACAAACCAAACGGCAAGCGGATATCGGGTTGACCAATGGGCGTTGAGTTCTAATCCTATATCTGCCAGTTTCGCAAAACCGAGCGAAAAGAACGCAACAAGTGCGGCACCGATAATAAGACAGGCAAATTCCAAGGTTTTACGTGATATTCGGTGGGTTTGGCGGAGTTTTTTGTGGTAGAAATATCGTGTGCGTATGAGGATTGTTCGTAGCATTGACATCATGGTTATCGGTTTTTGTGAAATTATAAATCGGGTTAAGTTATCGGGCAATCGGTGTAGGCTATTCTTTAAAAAAATTGTTTATTTTTGACCGCTCTTTTTCTGATCCGACAAGGATCTTTATTGCGATCCTGCCCGCTGTTTACTTATTGACAAGTGGGCGTATAGCGATTAAAATTCGCCGTCTATTTCTGTATGGAAGTAGAATTTTTGAACAACATTCTATTATTGAATAACATTTAAACTGGAGCTTTTTTAATGGCAACTATCAACCAGCTAGTACGCAAACCGCGTGTGAAAAAGGTTGTAAAAAGCAACGTTCCTGCATTAGAGGCTTGCCCGCAGAAACGTGGTGTATGTACTCGTGTATATACTACAACTCCTAAAAAACCTAACTCAGCGCTACGTAAAGTATGTCGTATCCGCTTAACTAACGGTTTTGAAGTAACTTCTTATATCGGTGGTGAAGGTCACAACCTTCAGGAGCACAGTGTTGTATTAATCCGTGGTGGTCGTGTTAAAGACTTACCGGGTGTGCGTTACCACACCGTACGCGGCGCATTAGACTGTGCAGGCGTTAAAGATCGTAAACAAGGTCGTTCTAAATACGGCGTTAAACGTCCTAAAGCTTAATGGTTCTCCGTTAAGTAAGGCCAAACGTCTAAATTAGCAAAACAATTTAAACCATAAACTCCAGTCAAAAAGCGCTTTGCGCTGCAAAGTTTCTCAATGAGAAATATTGCTGATGGGTTTTGGATATCCTGAAGATTAAAATACGGAGAAATCGCAATGCCACGTCGTCGTAGTATTGAACCACGCAAGATTCTTCCAGATCCGAAATTCGGTTCAGAATTACTTGCAAAATTTATTAATGTAATCATGGTAGACGGTAAGAAATCCGTTGCCGAATCAATCGTTTATGGTGCGTTAGAAACATTATCTCAACGTACGGGTAAAGAACCTTTAGAAGCATTTGAAGCCGCACTTGAAAATGTGCGCCCGACCGTTGAGGTTAAATCTCGTCGTGTTGGTGGTTCTACTTACCAAGTACCGGTTGAAGTGCGTCCGGTTCGTCGTAACGCATTAGGTATGCGTTGGATCGTTGAGGCTGCACGTAAACGCGGTGACAAATCAATGGCTTTACGCCTTGCAAATGAATTGTCGGATGCATCCGATAACAAAGGCGCAGCTGTGAAAAAACGTGAAGATGTTCATCGTATGGCTGAAGCCAATAAAGCATTTGCTCACTACCGTTGGTAATAAGCTTTTGAATTTAAAGGGCTTCATCATTGATGAAGCCTTACCCTTATATAAATATATATTAAACTAAACAAGGTTATAATAATGGCACGTACAACTCCTATTGAAAGATATCGCAATATCGGTATTAGTGCGCACATTGATGCGGGTAAAACAACTACTACTGAACGTATCTTATTCTATACAGGTGTGAGCCACAAAATCGGTGAAGTACACGATGGTGCGGCAACAATGGACTGGATGGAACAAGAGCAAGAGCGCGGTATCACTATTACCTCTGCGGCAACGACAGCCTTCTGGTCCGGTATGTCACAGCAATTCCCACAACATCGTATTAACGTTATTGATACTCCGGGACACGTGGACTTCACTGTTGAAGTAGAACGTTCTATGCGTGTTCTTGATGGTGCGGTAATGGTTTACTGTGCGGTGGGCGGTGTTCAGCCTCAATCAGAAACAGTATGGCGTCAAGCTAACAAATACGAAGTTCCGCGTATCGCGTTCGTTAACAAAATGGACCGTACCGGTGCGAATTTCTTACGTGTTGTTGAACAGTTAAAAACCCGTTTAGGTGCGAATGCCGTTCCTCTTCAACTTCCAATCGGTGCAGAAGATAATTTCACCGGTGTAGTTGACTTGATCAAAATGAAAGCAATTAACTGGAACGAAGCGGATCAAGGTATGACCTTCACTTATGAAGATATTCCTGCCGATATGGTTGCAGACTGTGAAGAATGGCGTCAAAACTTAGTTGATGCAGCAGCTGAAGCATCAGAAGAATTGATGGAAAAATACCTTGGCGGTGAAGATTTAACCGAAGAAGAAATCAAACTCGGTCTTCGCCAACGCGTATTAGCGAACGAAATTATCTTGGTAACCTGTGGTTCTGCGTTCAAAAACAAAGGTGTTCAAGCAATGCTTGATGCGGTTGTTGAATACTTACCGGCACCAACGGATATTCCTGCAATTAAAGGGATTAATCCGGATGAAACCGAAGGTGAGCGTCATGCAAGTGATGATGAGCCGTTCTCTTCACTTGCGTTCAAAATCGCAACAGACCCGTTTGTTGGTAACTTAACTTTCTTCCGTGTGTATTCAGGTGTGATTAACTCAGGTGATACAGTGTTGAACTCTGTACGTCAAAAACGTGAACGTTTCGGTCGTATTGTTCAAATGCATGCTAACAAACGTGAAGAGATTAAAGAAGTTCGCGCTGGTGATATCGCAGCGGCAATTGGCTTAAAAGATGTGACCACAGGTGATACATTGTGTGCGATTGAAGCACCGATTATCCTCGAGCGTATGGAGTTCCCTGAGCCTGTAATTTCTGTTGCGGTAGAACCTAAGACAAAAGCAGACCAAGAGAAAATGGGTATCGCATTAGGTCGCTTAGCACAAGAAGACCCTTCGTTCCGTGTTCATACTGATGAAGAATCCGGTGAAACCATCATCTCCGGTATGGGTGAATTGCACTTAGATATTATCGTTGACCGTATGAAACGTGAGTTTAAAGTGGAAGCGAATATCGGTAAACCGCAAGTATCTTACCGTGAAACAATCCGTACACGTGTTAACGATGTTGAAGGTAAGCACGCGAAACAATCCGGTGGTCGCGGTCAGTATGGTCACGTTGTTATCGACTTATATCCGTTAGAGCCTGAAGGTCCGGGTTATGAATTCGTGAACGAAATCAAAGGCGGTGTGATTCCTGGTGAATACATTCCGGCTGTTGATAAAGGTGTTCAAGAACAACTTAAATCAGGTCCGTTGGCAGGCTATCCGGTAGTTGATATCGGTGTTCGTTTACACTTCGGTTCATACCATGATGTGGACTCATCTGAATTAGCGTTTAAACTTGCGGCCTCTTTAGCGTTTAAAGCTGCATTCGCAAAAGCAAACCCTGTTCTACTTGAACCGATCATGAAAGTAGAAGTTGAAACTCCACCTGAGTATGTGGGTGATGTAATCGGTGACTTAAGCCGTCGTCGTGCTATGGTTAACGGTCAAGAAGCGAATGAATTCGTTGTTAAAATTGATGCGGAAGTTCCACTTTCTGAAATGTTCGGTTATGCAACGGATTTACGTTCACAAACTCAAGGTCGTGCATCATACTCAATGGAACCGTTAAAATATGCTGAAGCTCCGACAAGTGTTGCAGCAGCAGTAATTGAAGCGCGTAAAAAATAATTTTTGTAAACCAGCGGTGTAAAACGGCTTTGTTTTATACCGCACTTTTAGGAAATATTAGCAATGTCTAAAGAAAAATTTGAACGTACAAAACCGCACGTAAACGTGGGTACAATCGGCCACGTTGACCACGGTAAAACAACTTTAACAGCAGCCATCACAACTGTATTGGCAAAACACTACGGTGGAGCGGCGAGAGCATTCGACCAAATTGATAATGCGCCGGAAGAAAAAGCGCGTGGTATCACCATCAACACCTCACACGTTGAATACGATACGCCGACCCGTCACTATGCACACGTAGACTGTCCGGGACACGCCGACTATGTAAAAAACATGATTACCGGTGCGGCACAAATGGACGGCGCAATTCTTGTCGTAGCGGCGACAGATGGTCCGATGCCACAAACACGTGAACACATCTTATTAGGTCGCCAAGTAGGTGTGCCTTACATCATCGTCTTCTTAAACAAATGCGACATGGTAGATGATGAAGAATTATTAGAATTAGTAGAAATGGAAGTGCGTGAACTTCTTTCTCAATATGACTTCCCGGGTGACGATACGCCAATCGTGCGCGGTTCTGCATTAAAAGCATTAGAAGGTGATGCGGCGTGGGAAGAAAAAATTCTTGAGTTAGCAAACCACTTAGATACTTACATTCCGGAACCGGAACGTGCGATTGACCAACCGTTCCTTCTTCCGATTGAAGACGTATTCTCAATCTCAGGTCGTGGAACGGTAGTAACAGGTCGTGTAGAGCGTGGTATCATCCGTACGGGTGATGAAGTAGAAATCGTTGGTATCAAAGATACGGCGAAAACAACCGTAACGGGTGTTGAAATGTTCCGTAAATTGCTTGACGAAGGTCGTGCGGGTGAAAACATCGGTGCATTATTACGTGGAACGAAACGTGAAGAAATCGAACGTGGTCAAGTGTTAGCGAAACCGGGTTCAATCACCCCACACACTGATTTCGAATCAGAAGTGTACGTATTATCGAAAGATGAAGGTGGTCGTCATACACCATTCTTCAAAGGTTACCGTCCACAATTCTATTTCCGTACGACAGACGTAACGGGTACAATCGAATTACCGGAAGGTGTTGAAATGGTAATGCCGGGGGATAATATCAAAATGACAGTAAGCCTAATTCACCCGATTGCGATGGACCAAGGTTTACGTTTTGCGATTCGTGAAGGTGGCCGTACAGTAGGTGCGGGCGTGGTTGCGAAAATTATCAAATAATGAATTTGATGATAAGTGATTAAATAAGAAGGCAGATCGGAGGATCTGCCTTTTGTCTATTTGATAATGACTAGTGCTTGAATTTAATCAAAAGGTGCTGTCGTTTTCTATGGTACAGAAATGTTTCAGAGGATTTTCTATGTTAAAACAACCCTTTCGAGCAGTTGTCTCGGATCTTGACGGTACATTATTAAACACCAACCATATGATTGGAAACTTTACTATTGATACTTTAAATAAGTTAGAGCAGTTGGGAATTGACATTATTCTTGCAACAGGAAGAAATCACACGGACGTTTCTTCTATTCTAGGAAAAATAGGTGCGGAACGTGCTGTAATGATCACATCAAACGGGGCAAGAGCCAGAGATCTGGAGGGAAACCTTATTTATAGCAACAGTTTGCCGGAAGATGTTGTATTTGAATTGTATAAAACCCCCTTTGATGAGAATAGGGTTTGTTTAAATACTTATCATGATGAAGGTTGGTTTATTAATAGGGATGTGCCGATTCTAAAAGAATTTCACCAAGACTCTAATTTTATGTACGAAGTGGTTGATTTTTCTCAGCATCATGCGCGTGCAGTAGAAAAACTCTTCTTTATTGGTAAAACACCGGAAGATTTAGTGG